>CP018627.1:9602443-10204886 GCA_002021875.1 Streptomyces hygroscopicus | reverse complement strand
CCTCCTCATCGACACCAAGAGCTTCCCGGCGCTGCTGCTCGCCGTGACGGTCGGGCTGATCTTCCACGGCGCGATGTACGCACCCCAGGCGGCCTTCTTCTCCGAGATGTTCGCCACCCGGATGCGGTATTCGGGGGCGTCGATCGGCGCGCAGTTCTCGTCCGTCGCGGCCGGTGCGCCCGCCCCCCTGATCGCCACCGCGCTCCTGGCCGACTACGACAGCGCCACCCCGATCGCGCTCTATGTGATCGCGGCGGCCCTGCTCACCCTGGTGGCCGTGGGCGTCGCCAAGGAGACCCGGGACCGCGATCTGGCCGCCGTCGAACCGACCTCGGCCCCGTCCCCGCGCCCCGCACCGGATGCGGCGGAGCGAACGGCCCGTTCGGCCTCGGCTCAGTAGCCCACGGCCGAGGCCAGGCGGTGCAGCCGCAGGGCGAGCTGGATCTCCAGGGAGCGGGCGGGCGACTGCCAGTCGGGGCCGAGCAGCCGCCCGACCCGTTCCAGCCGCTGCGCCACCGTATTGACGTGTACGTGGAGGGCGTCCTTCGTACGGGCCGGGCTCATCCCGCCCGCGAAGTACGCGTCGAGGGTGCGGATCAGTTCGGTGCCGCGCCGCTCGTCGTAGTCGATGACCGCGCCCACGGTGCGGGTCACGAAGTCCTGGACGCCGGTGCCGTCCGGGGCGCTCTCGCGGGTACCGGCCAGCAGCAGGCCGAGAAAGCCGAAGTCCTCGGCGGCGGCGCCCTGTCCGGCCCGGCCCAGCACCCGCAGGGCG
Source organism: Streptomyces hygroscopicus (assembly GCA_002021875.1). Taxonomy (NCBI): domain Bacteria; kingdom Bacillati; phylum Actinomycetota; class Actinomycetes; order Kitasatosporales; family Streptomycetaceae; genus Streptomyces; species Streptomyces hygroscopicus. The sequence continues at coordinate 10,204,111 of CP018627.1, read as the reverse complement.
GCCAGACAGCGCCGCGCCTCGGCATAGCCCGCGGCGACCTCCCCGGGCCGTGCGGCGGGCGCGGGGACGGGTGCGGAGGCGCCGACGGTGACCGCGGCGTGTACGGCGGTGCCCAGCTGCCGGGCGGTGCGGCGGGCGAGGGCGTCGGCCGTGTCGCCGTCGGCCAGCGGCAGCAGCAGAACCGTGCCGCCGTCGCGGGCGGCGGCCAGACCGTGCCGGGTGACCGCCAGATGGGAGGCGGCGGACCACAGCCGCCGACGGCCCTCGGCGTCCTCGGCGGGCGCGCTACCGGAGCCGCCGCCGGGTGCACCGCCTGACCTGCTTCCGGGTGTGGCGCCGGGGCCGCTTCCAGGTGCGCCGCCGGGACTGCCTACGGGTGTGCCGCCGGGACCGGCGGCGGGGGTGCCGGTGTCCGGGGCCTCGATGCCCGCGGCGAGCACCACATGGGGCGTGTCCAGGTCCGCCCGGAGCCGCGCGGCGCGCTCGCGCAGCAGCCGGGGCTCGCGGTCGGGGGTATCGAGGAGGTCGTCCAGGAGCTCACCGCGCACCCGCTGTTCGGCCTCGCCCGCCGAGCGGCGGGCGAGCTGCAGCAGTGAGGTGACCATCGCGGCGCGCTCCAGGGTGCGCTGGTCCATGGGGTCGAGCCGGGGGTGGCCGCGCAGTACGAGCGCGCCGAGCAGCTCACCACCCGCAGAGACGGCGGCGACCCAGTCCTCCTCGCCGTCGCGCACCGCGTGGCCGTCGACCCGGGACCGGTCGACGGCCGCCGCGGACGCCTCGTCGACCTCGAGGAACTCCACGGAACCGCTGAGCACCTCGGCCACGGCATCGGCCACGTCGTGCACCCCGCCACCGCGCAGCACCAGCTCGGTGAGCCGGTCGTGGACCTCGGAGGCGCGCTCGATGACCCGGCTGCGGTCCCGGATGATCTCGTTGGCCGCCTCCAGCTCGGCGAGCGCCGTACGGGTCTCGGCGAGCAGATGGGCGGTGTCGATGGCCACGGCCGCGTGGGCGGCGAACGAACCGAGCAGGGCCGTCTGCTCGCGTTCGAACACCCGGGCCCGGCGGTCGGCCGCGAACAGCACGCCGATGACTCCGCTGCCGAGCAGCAGCGGCACCCCGAGGATGGCGACGAGTCCCTCGTCCCTGACCCCCGCGTCGATGGTGTGGGTGTGCTGGAATCGCGGATCGTGGAAGTAGCTCTCGGTCACATAGGGGCGGGCGGTCTGGGCCACCAGACCGCCGAGCCCCTCCCCCATGCCGAGCCGAAGCTGCTGGAAACGGGCCGAGACCGAACCGTCGGTGACCCTCATATAAGTGTCACCGGCCGTCGGATCGTTCAGCGTCAAATAGGCGACCTCGGTGCCCAGCAGGGAGCGGGCGCGCTGCACGATGGCCTGGAGCACCGCGTCCAGATCGCGCAGCCCCGCCAGGTCGTGGGCGGTCTCGTAGAGGGCGGACAGCTCGGCCTCGCGCCGCCGTCGACCCTCCAGCTCACCGCGCACCCGCAGCGCGAGCAGCTTGGCGCGCTCCAGGGCCGCCAGCCGGTCGGCCGGGGCCTTGTCGGCGCGGGCGCGCAGCACCGGGCGCTCGTACGCCTCGGCGGGCGCGCCGCGTACGAGCAGTTCCAGGTAGGGGGCCTCCGGCCGGTCGTCGGACATGGGCACAGGCATACTCCCGCCGGGCCCGGCGGCGCCAGCCGTAAGGCGGCCCGGTGCTCCTTCGACGGGGCGGCCGGGCAGTACGCGATCCAGTGGCTGAGCCAATGGGCCACCGTCCGTCGATGGCTGCGCCAATCGGTCCGCCAATGGCTGAGCCAATCGGCCACTGTCCGCCGACGGCTGAGCCAATCCGTTTTCGTGGCCCGGTGGCTGATCCAATCGGCCGTCGTCGCCCGATGACCGATCCGATGGGCCGCTCAGTGGGCGGTCCATCCGCCGTCCATGCTGAGTGAGGCACCGGTGACGAAGGACGTGTGCGGACCGCAGAGATACGCGACGGCCTCGGCGACCTCCTCGGGTTCGACCAGCCGCTTGACCGCCGTATCGGCCAGCATCACCTCGGCGACGACCCGCTCCGGCGAGATCCCGTGGGCCTCGGCCTGGTCGGCGATCTGCCGTTCGACGAGCGGGGTGCGCACATAGCCGGGGTTGACGCAGTTGGAGGTCACCCCGTGCGCCGCGCCCTCCAGGGCGGCGACCTTGGAGAGCCCCTCCAGACCGTGTTTGGCGGCCACATAGGCCGACTTGTACGGGGAGGCGCGCAGTCCGTGCACGGAGGAGATGTTGACGATCCGGCCCCAGCCCCGCGCGTACATATGCGGCAGCGCGCCGCGCACCAGCCGGAAAGGGGCCTCGAGCATCACGGTGAGCACCCGGGAGAAGACCTCGGGCGGAAAGTCCTCGATGGGCCGGACGAGTTGGAGCCCGGCGTTGTTGACCAGGATGTCGACGCCGGCGGCGGCCCGTTCGGCGGCGTCGAGGTCGGTGAGGTCGAGGGGGTGGGCCTCGACCGGGCCGGGCATTCCAGCGGCCGCGGCGAGCAGGTCGGTGAGGCCCTCGGCGTCCAGATCGACGGCCCGCACCCGCGCCCCGGCGGCGGCCAGCCGCAGCGTGCAGGCCCGGCCGATGCCCCCGGCGGCGCCCGTGACGAGTGCGGTACGGCGGGACAGATCGAGGCCGTCGGACGGCCGGGGGCCCGGGCCTGGTGTGGTGGACGCGCTCATGAGGGGCACACTAGGCAGCCGCCGGGCCCGGTCCGATGTGGGGGCGGCACATACTTCACTCCGCGACGGTGGGCTCGAACCATGTCGGGCCGTCCTGGAGCGCCTGCTTGATCCGGGACAGGGAGAAGTCCTCCATCTCGGGCAGCGCGTCGAGCGGGAACCAGCCGACGTCCAGCGACTCGTCGTCGTTCACCCGCGCCTCGCCACCCACCGCACGGCAGCGGAAGCAGACGTCCACGAACTGGCACCGGTCGTCGTTGGGGTAGGTCACCGGCGCCAGGGTCCGTACGAGCACGATGCGTTCGGGGACACAGCGCACCGCGGTCTCCTCCTCCACCTCGCGGACCACCGCCGTGGCCGGCTGCTCACCGGGTTCGGGGATGCCGCAGATGATCGTCCAGCGGCCGTTGTCGGCCCGGCGGCCCAGCAGCACCCGTCCCTGGTCGTCGAAGACCACGGCGCTCACGCCCGGCAGATAGAGCAGCTGGTGACCGATGGAGGCCCTGAGGTCACGGATGAAGTCGGGGGTCGGCATGGGCCGAGGGTATCGGGCGGAAAAGGGGGCGCGCACGGCGGCCGAACGGCGCCCTCCACGGCGGGCGTTTCACGACCGACTCATCGTTTCTGCGCACCATATACACATTCCTTACGACAAGCGCTACGGTTTCGGGTGTCATGGCTCGCACGACGGCCGTAAGGCGTGTCGGTGCGGTGCCCGTCACGACGGGGGGTCGGCGGGATGACGTCATCAGTGGTGGAGCCTGTCGTGCAGGACCACGGCAGACCGGCCGACGGATGCGCCGGCGCGTCCGATATCGCGGGGGTCCTGATCCTGGCCGGCTGCGCCGTCTGGGCCCTGATCGCGGCCATGGGGCGGCCGGCCCGCCCCGAGGGGGTGCTGCTCGCGGTACTGGCGGTGGCCGCCGGTTACGCCTGCGGCCGGATCGCCGGATCGCTGCTGCCGGTCGCCGCGACGGCGGCAGCCGGGCTCGCGGGGTTCGGCCTGGCCTGCGCCTCGCCGTACGGGCTCACCGGTCATGAGGGGGCGGGCGCGGGCCAGCTCACCCTGGCCACGGGCGCGATCTGCTGTGCGGCCTGGGCCGCCCCGCGGGCGCTGCGCCCGGCGCTGTGGCTGCTGGCCACGGCGATCACGCTGACAGCCGTGGTGGCCGGCCCGACGGCGGGCTCGGTCGCGAGCGGCGCCGTCCTGGTGTGCTCGCTCACCGCCGCCCGGCACCGGCACCGGCTGCCGGCGCTCGCCGCGTGCGCGCTGATCGCGGCGGTCGCGGTCGGCGGCACCTGGGCGGTGGCCAAGGACGCGGTCCCGGGCGGGCTCCCGCCGGCCCTGCGCGCCCATCTCACCGAGCACCGGATCCGGCTGTGGCAGGACGCGGCCCGCATCGGGGAGACGGACCCGCTGCGCGGTGCGGGCCCGGACCGCTTCGGCGAGCTGAGCCCCGCGGCGGCCCAGCCGCAGGGCCCGGAGGCCAAGCCCCATTCGGCGCCGCTGCAGCAGGCGGCCGGTCAGGGGCTGCCGGGGGTGGTCCTGCTGGGCGCCGCCTTCGGCTGGATGCTCCACGCCCTGTGGCGCTCTCCGCGCCCGACTCCGGTGGTCCTTACGGCGGCCGCGACGCTCACGGCCCTGGCCGTCGTGTCCTGTCTGGACAACGCCCTGAGCTTCTCCCAGATCACCGCGGGAGCGGGCCTCCTCGCCGGACTGGCGACCGCCCGCCTGAACGACGGCCCGGGAGCGGTGCCATGAGACCCGGAACGGCGGGAGAGAACGCGCCCTCAGACGCGTCCGACGACAGAGAATCCGGGCCCCTGATGGCCGCGCCGGACAGCACGTCCCCCGAAAGTCATCCGCGTCCCCCGAAAGAGTGGGGACGGGGACCGGCTAGACCTGGGAGGTGCGCGCCGCGATCAGCCGCACCCGGTCACGGATGACCCGGACCGCCGCCTCCGCGTCGTCGACCGTGACCGTGAAGACGCGCCCGTCCCCGAGGCGGACCACCACGCCCTCGCCTCGGCGCACCACCACCGCCGTGCCCTTGTCGGGGCGCCAGCGGTAGCCCCAGCCGCCCCACTGGCAGGGGGTGACCTTGCGGGCCACATCGGCGTGGACCACGTCGCTGAGCGGGATGCGGCGGCGCGGGAGCCCCATATGGCCGCAGCGGATCTCCAGCACTTCGTCGTCGACCCGCACCGCCACATGGACGAAGGCGAGGGTGCCGAAGAGCATCAGCAGCCCGGCGGTGACACAGCCGATGACGGACATCAGCAGCGGGGCGAGGCCCGAGCCCCATGGTGAGTCGACGGCGAGGTCGACACCGAGCGCCAGGCACGCGGCGCCCGCCACGGCCAGCACCCACTGCACGCGGTTGTGGGCTCGTCCGGTCCAGACCGCGGGCGGCTGCCCGTGGGCGCTCGGCGTTCCGTGGTCGTGGTGCCTCATGGTTGGCAGCGTACCCACGTTCCGGCCACACGGCAGCGGGGAGAGTGATTCCGCTGGTGAACAGCGTTGCGGTCAGCTCACCGCACGAGGCGCCGCTGTCAACCGCGCGCCGGGGCGACGGGTGCCAGCAGCACTCCTTCGGCGTAGGTCAGGGCGACCTCCGGCAAGCGGGCCTCGCGCCCGCCGAGGATGACGGTCAGACCTCCGGGGGCGGCCACGCCGTCCGGCGGAAAGGGGTCGGCGCCGATCCGGCGCAGGGCCTGGGCGGCGACGGCCCCGGCCGAGCCATGGAGGGCGATCGGCGGCGCGTCCGGCTGCTGCACGGCGGCCCGGATGCGGTCGGCAACCAGTTCGTAATGGGTGCAGCCCAGGACGACGGTCGTTACCTCGCGCGGGGTGCGGGCCGCCGCGGCGGCCACCGCGGCGTCGATCCCCTCGGTGTCGGCGTGCTGCACCGCGTCCGCGAGCCCCGGGCACGGCACCTCGGTCACCTCGACGCCGTCCGCGAAGTCGCGGATCAGTCCGCGCTGGTACGGGCTGCCGGTAGTGGCCGGAGTGGCCCAGATCGCGATCGGCCCTCCCCCGGCCGCCGCGGGCTTGATGGCGGGCACGGTCCCGACGACCGGCAGCACGGGCTCCAGCTCGGCCCGCAGCGCGGGCAGGGCGTGGACGGAGGCGGTGTTGCAGGCGACGATCAGCGCGTCGGGGCGGTGCGCGGCGGCGGCCCGAGCGCAGCCCAGGGCGAGCTGGGTGACCTCCTCGGGCGTGCGCGGTCCCCACGGCATGGTGGCGGGGTCGGAGGAGAGAAGGAGATCGGCGTCCGGCCGCAGTCGGCGCATCGCGGCGGCGGTGGGCAAGAGCCCGATTCCGGAGTCCATAAGCGCGATCTTCACCCGGTCACTTTAATGGATCGGTCCGGTGCGCCCGACGGCCGGGCACACCTTCGGGCAGACTTCGGCGGGTGAGCGCGCTGATGTGGATCGCCGCCGGGTCGTTGGCCACATGGCTGTGGCTGCTGCTGGGCCAGGGCTTCTTCTGGCGTACGGACGTCCGGCTGCCCCGGAGGGGCCCGGACGGCTCCGGGCCGCCGGAGCCCGCGGTATGGCCCTCGGTGGCCGTCGTGGTGCCCGCCCGGGACGAGTCCGGCGTGCTTCCGGCCAGCCTGCCCTCGCTGCTCGCCCAGGACTATCCGGGACCGGCGGAGATCTTCCTGATCGACGACGGCAGCTCGGACGGCACCGGAAAACTCGCCCGTGAACTGGCCGAGGAGTACGGAGGGCTGCCGCTGACCGTCGACTCCCCCGGCGAACCCGGCCCCGGCTGGACCGGCAAGCTGTGGGCGGTGCGGCACGGCATGGCGCTCGCGACGACCCGTATCGCCGCGGACCGTGAGGGCGAGGGCGACCGTAAGGACGACGTCGGCGTCGACTACCTGCTGCTGACGGACGCGGATATCGCACATGAACCGGACTCCCTGCGGGAGTTGGTGCGCGCGGCCGAGGCGAACGGACTGGACCTCGTCTCCCAGATGGCGCGGCTGCGGGTGGCGACCTGCTGGGAGCGGCTGATCGTGCCCGCCTTCGTCTACTTCTTCGCCCAGCTGTACCCCTTTCGGTGGGTCAACCGGCCCCGGGGGCGCACCGCGGCGGCCGCGGGCGGCTGTGTGCTGCTGCGCCGGGAGGCGGCCGAGCGGGCCGGGATCCCGGAGACGATCCGGCAGTCGGTCATCGACGACGTGGCGCTGGCCCGCACGGTGAAACGGTCCGGCGGGCGGATCTGGCTGGGGCTGGCCGACCGGGTCGACAGCGTGCGGCCGTATCCGCGGCTGGGCGAGCTGTGGCTGATGGTCTCGCGCAGCGCGTACACCCAGCTGCGCCACAATCCCCTGCTGTTGCTGATGACGGTCGCGGGGCTGGCGGTGGTGTATCTCGTGCCGCCCACGGCCGTGGGCGCCGGGGTGTTGACGGGGCGTCCCGCACTACTGTCGCTGGGCGCCGCCGCCTGGGTCCTGATGGCGGGCAGCTACATCCCGATGCTGCGCTACTACCGGCAGACCCTGTGGCTGGCGCCGCTGCTGCCCCTGACGGCCCTTCTCTACCTCCTGATGACCGTGGACTCGGCGGTGCGGCACCACCTCGGACAGGGCGCGGCCTGGAAGGGACGCACCTACGCCCGCCCCAGCGCCGCGCCCTGACGGCCGCGCCCCGTGCACCGGGTCTTCACTTGCGGCCGGGTGTCCAGTTCATGCCCCAGCCGTAGGCGTGGTCGAGGGTGCGCTGCGGGCTGACGCCGCGCTGCGGCACCAGATAGCGGGCCTCGCGCTGTACGACGAGATCGCTGCCGGTGTTGGTGATGAGCGCGAGCGCGCAGACCGTGGACGGGACGGTGCACTCGTCGAGCGAGAAGTCGATCGGGGCGCCGAACTGCGGCTGCAGGGTGACCGTGGCGTGGAGGTTGGCAAAGCTGCGGGCGCCCTCGTAGATGGTCACGAAGACCAGGATCCGGCGGAACGACCGCAGGTGGTCGAGGTTGATGGAGAGGTTCTCACCGGCCGCCCGGGCACCGGTCCGGTCGTCGGCGTCCAGGTGAATGAAGGGCGGCTGGTGCAGCGAGCCGAACGAGTTGCCGAGCGCCTGGACCACGCCCTTGCTGCCGTCGGAGAGTTCGAACAGCGCCCCCAGGTCGAGATCGAGCTCGTTGTGCATGGCCATGGCCTTGCCCAGCTTGGAGGCCCACCCCGAGAACTGCTTGTGCACCTGCCAGTTGAGGTTGACCCGCATGGTGCCGGAGGTGCCGCCCTGCTTGGTGAGCGAGACCGCGGGCGCCTCCTTCGTCAGGGTGACCTTGCTGAGGCTCACCGGCGCCGAGGCGGCCGCGGGGGCCGGGGCGGTTGGCGGGGGCGGCGGAAGGGGCGTGGAGGCGACGGTGGGCGGCGGAGGCGGGTACGCCCCGGCCGGAGGGCCGGACGGCGGCGCGGGGGCGGCGTACGGGTTCTGCGCGGCCGCGTGCGGGGTCTGCGCCGCGTACGGGTTCTGCCCGGCGTTCGGCGGCGCGGCAGGGGCAGGAACGGGGGCGGCGGGCCGAGCGGGCGTCTGCTGCGGTTCGTCGACGCTGATGCCGAAGTCCGTGGCGAGCCCCGCCAGCCCGCTCTCGTACCCCTGGCCCACCGCGCGGAACTTCCAGGCGCCCTGCCTGCGGTACAGCTCGCCGAGGACGAAGGCGGTCTCGACGGTGGCGTCCTCGCTGTCGAAGCGGGCGATCTCCGCGCCGCCCGCGGCGTCCAGCACCCGGATGTGCAGACCGGGGACCTGACCGAACGTTCCGCCATCGACCGAGCCCGCGAGGACCACGGTGTCGATGGCGGGCTCCACGCGGGCGAGGTCCACCGAAAGGGTGTCGGTCACGGTGTCACCCGTGGTCCGCTTCCCCTCGTGGCGCACCGCGCCGGAGGAGTGCGCCGCCTGGTTGTAGAACACGAAGTCCCCATCGGACCTGACCTTTCCGGACATCAGCAGCAGTGCCGAGGCGTCCACGTCCGGTGCCCCCGGTCCGGCGCGCCAGCCGAGCTCGATCCGCACCGCGCTTGCCGGTACTGGCGTGTTACCGCCCTTGCGCATCGCCATTTCCGTCCCCCTGCCTCTCTGTTCGCTCGGTCACCGGGCCGCTCGGCCGCCGCATACCGCGGACCACCGGTGGTTACCCGCTGAAAACGCGCTCTTTACACGATCTCAACGTACCCTGACGACCGATTTTCCCGGGTTCGCTCGGATTGGGGATCCACGGCCACTCCGAACACTGAAAACAACCCTCCTACCGGACTCCCCAATCAGCACATGGTGGGCTTAACTTATGGTCTATGACCTCCCCCCGCAGCACTTACGGTGGCGGCTACTACTCCTCGCCGTCCTTCCCGGACACCCCCATCTACGACAGCCTTGTCGCCGAGCGGGGCACACCACAGATCGCACCCATCAGGGTGCCGTCCGCCTACGACACCGGAAGTCATCTTCCGGCCCTGCCCTCAGCGCTTCCCGCGCTGCCGGCCGCGCCCTCGCCGCAGCCCATGTACCAGGGCTACCAGCAGCAGCCGCAGCCCACCGGGCTGCAGCAGGCGCACGCGCCCTACATCCCGCCGCAGCCGACCGGCCCGCGGGGCTACCCGGGCGCTCAGCAGCCGCAGATGCAGCGCCCCGGCCCGGCCGCGCCGATGGGGTACGAGGCGATGCGCCCGGCCATGGCGCGTCCGGCCGCGCCGCGTCCGGCGGCCCCCGCGCCGTCTCCCTACGAGGACCCTTACGGGCGCCAGCAGTACCCGGGCGGCCGGTCGCCGCAGCCGGGAGGCGGCTACTGACACGTGTCGGGAGGTGATGCGACCGGGCCGGTGCCCGGTCGCGGGAAGGATCGGGCCGGATGGGGCATCCCCGTCCGGCCCCTGATTTTTGTGCGGGCCGTCCGGTCTCTGGATTTCCGGGGGCCGGGACGGTCCTGTCTCTCGAGGGGCCGTTCGGCCCCTCCCGGGCGGCGGAACGCATCGCGATGCTGGACCGAGCAATTCCGCGAGCCATCTCCATCACGGGGGCGGACCGGGCTCTCACTCCACTGCGGTGAAGGGCATCTCGGCCGGTCCGCCTCGTTCGGTGTGGGGCGCGGGGCCGGCAGGGGAGCCGGTCTCGCGCTCCATGCGAAGCGCGCGCCCGGCCCACCGTAAGGACGTCACCAGGACCACCGTAGGGGCGTCATCCGGCCCGCCGTAAGGACGTCATCGGCTCCTGGCCGTACCGCTCACGGGCTCACTGACCCGTTTCGCGCTCCTTGATCCGCTCGGCGATCACCGCGGCCTGAATGCGCCGCCCCACGCCCAGCTTGGACAGGATCGCGGAGATGCGGTTCTTGACGGTCTTCTCGGCCAGGAACAGCCGCTCGGCGATCTGCCGGTTGGTCAGCCCGTCGCCGATGAGCTGGAGGATCTCCCGCTCCCGCGGTGACAGGTTCTCCAGCTCCACGGGCCCGCTGGGCGCGGGGCCGCGCAGCCGGGCCATCACCCGGGCGGTGGCGCCGGGGTCGAGCATGGAGCGGCCGTCGGCCACGGTACGCACCGCCGACACCAGGTCGGACCCGTTGATCTGCTTGAGCACATAGCCCGCGGCCCCGGCCATGATGGCGTCGAACAGCGCCTCATCGTCGTCGAAGGACGTCAGCATCAGACAGGCGAGGTCGGGGAGGCGGGCCCGCAACTCCCGGCAGACCTCGATCCCTTCGTGGTCCCCGCCGTCGCCCGAGGAACCGAGCCGTACGTCGAGCACCGCGACCCGTGGCCGTACGGCGGGGGCGCGGGCGATGGCTTCGCGGGCGTTGGCCGCCTCGCCGACCACCTTCAGATCGGACTCGGCGTCGAGCAGGTCACGCAGTCCGCGCCGCACCACCTCGTGGTCGTCGAGCAGAAAGACCCTGATGGGGCCGTCGGGGTCGGCTGTCTGGGGCACGGCCTCTCCATCCATGGCGCACGGGTCGCCGGTCGCGATCCGGCTGCCCAGCTTTACGTTCTGCCGCAGGGCAGCGTAAGGGGCCATTCGGCCCCCGGGCCGCTCTCCGCGCCCTCCGGCCCGATCATGGCGAGATCCCGCCCGCGTACGGCCCGTACAGATCCAGCAGCCGGGTGCGGGCGCTCTGCAGCCGGCCCCCGATCACCTGGGCGCAGGCCAGCGCGAGGGCATAGCCGAGCTCCGGGTCCTCGTCGCACAGCCGGCGCACCGCCGCCGCGTTGAATTCGTGCGCGCGCACCGGGCTGAGCGCCTCCGCGCCCAGATGCCAGGTGTCCGGCGGGAAGAGCCAGGACCAGCCGATGAGCTCTCCGGGGCCGAGGGTCTCGATCACCGCGGCCCGCCGCCCCGGGACATGCAGATCGAGGGTGACCGCGCCGGTGCGGATGATCCAGAAGCGATCGGCCTTACGGCCCTCCTCGAAGATGCGGCCGCCCGCGGGGAAGGACACATCGTGGGCAAGCGCCATCACCCGCTCACGATGTTCGGTCTTCAGCGCGCTCAGAAGTCCCATCATGACCTCACTCTGCCGTTTCCTCTCCCCCCTCGCCCCTCGGCGGTCACTGTGCTTACGAGACGACGAGAGGCGGCGATCCAAAGCGATACGCCGACGATCGGGTACCGCTTAACCCTTACCCATTTCCGGTCACGTTTCCGATATGACACGTCATTCGTGGTCGTGATGACCGATGAGGCCCCGCTCCCCGTACCCTCGGCTGCTTCACCGACCCTGCGATGTCGCTCGTACTCGTCACCAAACGGGAGGCACTGGTGCTAGCCGACCCTCGTCGGTCCGCCGATCGAGCCGGAGAACACCTGCTCCACCGCCATTTCACCGCCGACGAGCTGCCCCGGCTGCGGGTGCAGATCGAGGAGTGCGCGGCCTGGGCCGGGCTCTGCGAGGCCCGCCGCGGGGACTTCGTGCTGGCCGTGGACGAGATCGCCAACAACGCCATCGAGCATGCGGGCGGCACCGGCTCCCTGCTGCTGCGGCGGGTCGGCGACGAGTTGGAGTGCCGGATCAGCGACTCCGGCCCCGGCTTCTCCGAGGACGTCATCCCCCGGATCCTGCCGGGTCTGGACGGCGCCACCAGCGGCCGCGGACTGTGGCTGACCCAGCTGGTCACCGACCGGCTGGTGATCAGCGCGGGGGCGGTGGGCGCCGTGGTGACGCTGGCCATGCGACTGCGCTGAGTGAGCCGCCGGACTCCCTCGGCGACCGCTTCGGCGGGACAATGGGAGGGGACACACCCATGTGCCGGCAGGAGAGGCGGTGGGCACGGTGGAGCTTCCCGTGGTCGTCGGGGTCGACGGTTCGGACGCCGCCTCGGACGCACTGGACTGGGCGGCCGAGCTGGCCGGGCGCCGCGGGCTGCCGCTGCGCGTCGTCCACGCCTCCCTGTGGGAGCGGTACGAGGGCTACGTCGCCGGAACGGCCGCCGACCGCCCCGCCGAGCGGCTCCACAGCGAGGCGGTGCTGGCCACCGCGGCCGAGCGGGCCGGGCGGCGGGTGCCCGCCCTGAAGGTGATGACCGACCTGGCGGCCGACGACGCGGTCACCGCCCTGCTGCGCGCCGGGCAGAGCGCCGAGGCGCTGGTGGTCGGCTCGCGCGGCCGCGGCGAGTTCGCCTCCCTGCTGCTCGGCTCGGTCGGACTGGGCATCGCGGCCCGCGCCCAGTGCCCGGTGGTCGTGGTGCGCGGCCGCCCGGAGAACGTGCACGGCGGGATGAACCGGGTGGTGGTGGGAATCGCCGAGCGCGAGCGCCCGAGCGAGCGGGAGCCCGCGCCGCCCTCCCCGGCCGTCGCGTTCGCCCTGCGCGAGGCGCGGCTGCGCGGCGGGGAACTGGAGGCGGTGCACGCATGGCGCTGCGCGGGCCCCGAGGACCACGGAACGCGCGAGAGCCACGGGGCACACGAGAGCCACAGGGCACGCGAGAACCACGGAGGACATGAGAGCCACGGAGCGCGCCAGGACCACGCACGGCGCGCCGCCGAGCTCCTGGACGAGACGCTGGGCGGCGCCACGGCGGCCGGGCTGCCGCCGGTGCCGGTGGCACACCGCCCGGTCGAGGGCTCGGCTCGCAAGGCGCTGCTGGTCGCCTCCGCGCACGCCGATCTGCTGGTGGTGGGGGCCCGGCGACGGCAGGGGCACTTCGGCATGCAGCTCGGGCTTGTCAACCACGCCGTACTGCATCACGCCAAGTGCCCGGTCGCCGTGGTGCCGGTTTCCTAGGCTCTCGTCCCTCAGCGGCTCCTGACCCTGGCCGAGTTCCTTCCATCGCCGCCACCACCGGCCCCTGCCCCGGCTACCCTGCTGGTGAGAGGCTCATGGGGGGACGGTGGCCAGGTGTCGGGCAGTGCGGATCAGGGACGCCATCCGGCCCTCCCCCAACTCCGGCTCGACCAGCTTCTCGATGAGCTCCAGGCGCGGCTGGACGCCGCCCGGTCCACCCAGGACCGGATGCACAACCTGCTGGAGGCCGTGCTCAGCGTGGGCCGCGAGCTGGATCTGGAGCAGGTGCTGCGCCGGATCGTGGAGTCCGCGGTGGTGCTTGCCGACGCGGAGTACGGCGCGCTGGGCGTGATCGACCGGCATCGGCTCTCGCAGTTTCTGCCGGTGGGCATATCCGAGGAACGAGCCCACCGCATCGGCCCGTTGCCCAGTGGTCACGGACTGCTCGGCGAGCTGATCCGCCACCCCCAGTCACTGCGGCTCACCGATCTGTCGGAGCATCCGGCGAGCTATGGCTTCCCCGAGCACCATCCGCCGATGCGCTCGTTCCTCGGCGTGCCGATCCGGGTCCGTGACGAGGTCTTCGGGAATCTCTATCTGACCGAGAAGCGCGGCGGCGCCCAGTTCGACGCCGATGACGAGGCGGTGCTGACCACCCTGTCGGTCGCCGCCGGGGTGGCCATCGACAACGCCCGGCTGTACCACGAGAGCCGGCGCCGCGAGCAGTGGCTGGAGGCGCTCGGCGTCATCACCCGTACGCTGCTGGCGGGCACCGCGGCGGGTGAGGCGCTGAGCCTGATCGCCCGGCTCGCCCTGCAGGTGGCCCTCGCCGACTCGGCGGCGATCCTGCTGCCGGCCACGGGCACCGACTCCCTGGTGGTCGAGGTGGCCGAGGGGCATGACGCGGAGACCATCGGCGGGCTCGTGGTGCCCTCCGACGGCTCGCTGGCCGGGCTCGCCGCCCGCACCGGGCGCCCCGCGGTCGCCTCGGACGTACGGGTGGACTCCCGGGCCCGGTCCTGGCCGCTGCCGGCTCCGGAGAGCGAGTTCGGCCCGGTGGTGGCCGTACCACTGGTCGCGGGCGCGCGGGCCTCCGGTGCGCTGCGGCTGTGCCGGCTCGCCGGGCGGCAGCCCTTCGACGACCATGAGGTGGAGCTGCTCTCGGGGTTCGCGGCGCAGGCGGCGCTCGCGCTGGAACTGGCCCGGCACCGCGCCGAGTCCGAGCACATGGCGTTGCTCCAGGACCGTGACCGGATCGCCCGGGACCTCCATGATCTGGCCATTCAGCGGCTCTTCGCGACCGGTCTCACCCTGCAGAGCGCGGGCCGGCTGATCGAACGCCCGGAGGCGGCCGAACGGGTGGGGCGGGCCGTCGACGACCTGGACGAGACCATCAAGATCATCCGTTCCACCATCTTCGCCCTGCGCACGGTCGGGGACGACGGCGGCGAGCCCGCCACGCTGCGGCGCCGGCTGGTCAAGGCCGTCCGGTCGGCCTCCGACACCCTGGGCTTCGCACCGTCGCTGCTGATGGACGGCCCGGTGGACACCGATGTGCCGGACACGACCGGTGACCATGTGCTGGCGGTGCTCGCCGAGGCACTCAGCAACACCGTGCGGCACGCCCATGCCCAGCGGGTGGAGGTGCGGCTGACCGTCGGTGCCGACATCACCTTGGTGGTCGCGGACAACGGGGTGGGCATCGGGGGCGCAGCCCCCAGCGGAGGGCTGGTCAACATGCGGTCAAGGGCCGAACTCCTGGGCGGCACATTGGACATCGAGGCGCCCGAGGCGGGCGGCACCCGGCTGGTCTGGTGTGTCCCTCTGAACCGCCGACGGCCCGCCGGAACGGCGAAAGGGCTGGCCCCGTGATATTGCTCTCTCTTCACCGAATCCGCGCATATCCGGCCCGCCATGCGGTACCCACGAATGGGGAAGGGGGTATGTGATCCATGCGAATGATCTGGGGGCTGTGGCGCTGGCGGCGTAATCCGCTGCGCCGTAAGACCGACGTCGTGGAGGCGTGCGCGGCGATGATCGCCGCGGCGCTCATCCTGCTCGTCGCCCCCGTCGCCGGCTGGGCATCGGGGTCCTTGGCGCACGGGGCGCTGGTGAGGGCCGCGCACGAACAGCGGGCCGAGCGTCATCCACTCTCGGCCACCGTGCTGAAGGTGCTGCCGCATCCGCCCATCGACTCCGATCCCGAGACCGCTTCCGCGACAGACGCGCACCGCCGCGTCCTCGCGCGCTGGACGGGGCCGGACGGCAGCAGACACCAGGGCACGCTGGGGGCCCATCCCGGTGCCGATCCCGGTGAGCGGTTCCGGATCTGGACCGACGACCACGGCCGCCCGGTGGGCCGCCCGCTGGACGCCGCGACGGCCACCACCCACGCCGTGCTGGCCGGGATCGGCGCGGCCGGGGCGACGGCGGTCCTGGTGGACGGCGCCCGGCGGCTGGTCGTATGGCGGCTCATGCGCCGACGCTACACACAGTGGGACATCGCCTGGGAGCGAGCCGGTCAGGACTGGGGCCGGGCGGACGCCGACAGCTAGCCCCGGCGAGTGGGCCATTGGCCCCTGCGAGTGGGCCGTGCACGGGCGGGAGTTGTCATATGAACGCCAACTCCGCCCGTGCTCCACAGGCAGGTCATCTCATGGCGCCGTGCGCACGCTACGGTGGGGCATTCCATATGCGCAGCGACAGTCAGCAGCGGCAGTCAGGCGCGCGCACACCGGCAACGCACGAGGTGGGGGCACAGCAGCACCATGGCACAGGGCTCGGTCGTCCAGGTGACGCACAGCGGAACGTCGCGGTGGCGGCGCCGCACCGGAGAGTACGCCTCCCTCACGGCGGCCCTGGAGGCCGCCGGGGACGGTGATGTGCTCTCCATCTCGCCCGGCACCTACCGCGAGAATCTGGTGGTGGTCCGGGCCGTCACACTGCGCGGCCCCGAGGGCTCGGCACGCGGTTCGGTGCGCATCGCGCCGGTGGACGGAGTCGCGCTGACGATACGTGCCTCCGCCGTGGTCCAGGATCTGCATGTCGAGGGCCAGGACTCGGCCGCCCCCGCGCTGCTGATCGAGGACGCCACCCCGGAGGTGTCCGACGTACGGGTCGCCACGCGCTCGGCGGTCGGCATCGAGGTGCGCGGCGGCGCCCGTCCGACCGTGCGGCGCTGCACCGTGGACAACCCCGCGGGCGTCGGGCTCAGCGTGCTGGACGGCGCGGGCGGGGTGTTCGAGGAGTGCGAGGTGGTGGCCGCCGGGCAGTCCGGGGTGGCGGTGCGCGGCGGTGCCCGTCCGCGTCTGGACCGCTGCCGGGTCCACCATGCGTCCGGGGCGGGCTTCTCGCTGACCGGCGAGGGCTCCTCGCTGGAGGCCGTCGGCTGCGAGGTGTACGAGATCAGGGGCGCCGGGGTGCAGGTATCCGGGCGTGCGACCGGGCATCTCACCGACTGCCGAGTGCACCGTACGACGTCCGACGGGGTCAACCTGGACACGGACGCGGTGCTCACGCTCGCCGACTGCGAGATCCATGACATCCCGGAGAACGCGATCGATCTGAGGTCGCGTTCGGTGCTGACGCTGACCCGCTCCACGGTGCGCCGGTTCGGGCGCAACGGCCTGTCGGTGTGGGACCCGGGCACCCGGGTGGACGCCAACCAGTGCGAGCTGCACGAGAGCACCGGCGACTATCCGGCGGTGTGGGTGAGCGACGGGGCGACCGCCGTGCTCGACTCGTGCCGGGTGCGCGAGGTGCCGGACGCCCTGTTCGTCCTGGACCGCGGGTCGCGGGTCGATGTGGTCGACAGCGATCTGTCGCAGGTGCGCTCCACCGCGGTCTCGGTCAGCGACGGGGCCATCGTCCAGCTGGACGACTGCCGCATCCGGGAGGCGGCCACCGGGGCGTGGTTCCGCGACCACGGCAGCGGCGGCACGCTCGCCAACTGCACGATAGACGGGGCCGCCACCGGAGTGATCGTCACCAAGGGCGCCGATCCGACGGTCGAGCGCACCACGGTCTCCGGGCCGACGGAGGCCGGGTTCTATGTGTCCGCCGAGGGCCGGGGCACGTTCACCGGCTGCCGGGTGACCGGCAGCGGGGGCTACGGCTTCCACATCATCGACGGCTGCCGCACCACCTTGACCCGGTGCCGTACGGAGCGGTGCGCGCGCGGCGGGTACGAGTTCTCCGAGGCGGGGCCGCTCGTCGAGGACTGCACCAGCGACGAGAGCGCCACCACGGCGCTGGGCTCCCCGACCACGCCCGGCCGGCCCCCGCTCACCGCGCCCGCCGTGGAGACCGCCACCTCGACGGGCGGGCTGCTGGGCGGCGTCCCGTCGCAGCGGTCCGGCCAGACCTCCGCGCCCGCCGTCGAGCCCCCGGTCTCCGTCCGGCCCTCCTCGGCGGTGCTGGGCGAACTCGACACACTGGTCGGGCTGGAGAGCGTCAAGCGCGAGGTGCGCGCTCTTACCGACATGATCGAGGTGGGCCGGCGGCGTCAGGAGGCCGGGCTCAAGGCCGCCTCCGCCCGCCGCCATCTGGTCTTCACCGGCTCCCCGGGCACCGGTAAGACGACGGTCGCCCGGCTCTACGGGGAGATCCTGGCCTCTCTCGGGGTGCTGGAGCGCGGCCATCTGGTGGAGGTCTCCCGGGTGGACCTGGTGGGTGAGCACATCGGCTCCACGGCCATACGCACCCAGGAGGCGTTCGACCGGGCGCGCGGCGGGGTGCTGTTCATCGACGAGGCGTACGCCCTCTCGCCGGAGGACTCCGGCCGGGACTTCGGCCGGGAGGCGATAGACACCCTGGTCAAGCTGATGGAGGACCACCGGGAAGCGGTCGTGGTCATCGTCGCGGGATACACCGCCGAGATGGAGCGCTTTCTGTCCGTCAACCCCGGTGTGGCCTCCCGCTTCTCGCGCACCATCACCTTCGGCGACTACGCCCCGGAGGAGCTGCTGCGGATCGTGGAGCAGCAGGCCGAGGAGCATGAGTACCGGATCGGCGAGGGGGCGGCGGAGGCGCTGCTGAAGTACTTCACGGCCATTCCCAAGGGCCCGGCGTTCGGCAATGGGCGCACCGCCCGGCAGACCTTCGAGGCGATGGTGGAGCGGCATGCGGGTCGGGTCGCCCAGCTGAGCGACCCCACCACGGACGACCTCACGCTGCTCTACCCCGAGGATCTGCCGGAGCTCATCTGACCGGCGGCCGCCTCCTGCGGAGGCGGCGGCGTCTGCTCCGGGAGCCGGGCCAGCAGCCCGGCCCGCTCCCGGTCGAAGACGGGGTCGGCCTGGTAGTCCCCATGCCCCAGGATCGGCGCGGGCAGCGGGTGTTCGGGCGTACGGCCATAGACCAGCGGGTCCTTGAGCGCGTCGCAGTCGACCTCGGGCCCGCTGCCGTCGGGCAGCCGGATGGGGCCGCCGATCGGGTCGGTGTAGCGCCACAGATTGCGCCAGTAGCGCACCTCGCCGTGGAGCGAGAGCAGCTGCGTGGGGCCGAAGTAGGCGGGGAACCAGCGCCCGTAGAGCCGCTCCAGCGGTGAGCCGTAGGTGAGCAGCGCGACCTGGCCGCGGGTGCGGTGGTCCAGCTGCCAGACCGACGCGGCGGCCAGCACACTGCCCTGGGAGTGGCCGGAGATGACCAGCCGGCCGCCGTACCGGCGGGTCCAGGTCTCCATCCGCCAGGTCAGATCGGGCACTGCCCGCTCGGCGTAGCACGGAGGCGCGAAGGGGTGGGCGGCGCGCGGCCAGAAGGTGCCCACGTCCCACAGGATGCCGATGGTGCGGCGGGCGGAGGGGCTGCGGTAGGCGCGGCGGGCCCAGGTGACCAGCATCAGGAAGGCCAGGCCCATCAGCCAGGAGCCCAGCGCCTGCGCGGTCTGGGCGGCGGCGTCCACGGCCCCGGGCGCGTCGTCGGCGGCCCGCCCCGGCACCTGGTCCGTGACCCAGGCCCCGGTGACGGCGGCGGCGCCGAACAGCAGGGTCAGCAGCGCGACGGGGCCGACGATCCAGGGGGCGGAGTCGGTGAGTCCGGCGCGGGCGATCGTGCGCGCGATCCGCCGGGTGCGCACCCGGTCGGGCCGCTCCCCCGGATAGCCGTCCATGATGGTCGGCAGCAGCTGGTTGCGCACCCGCCACACTCTTACGGTGAAGATCAGCAGCAGCCCGACCAGGGCGAGCAGCAGCGCGGGGATGGCCGTGGCCAGCCAGGTCAGCAGAACCGGCGGGGCGATGCCCGGCCCCTCACCGGGGGTGGCGCCGCCGTCCAGCCAGTCGGCGAAGCGCTGGGCGATACCGCCCGCGAGCACCGCGCCGAGCCCGCAGGCGAGCACGGCGACGGCGGGTCCGGCGAGCCCGTACAGCGGCGTGCGGCCGGGAGCGGAGCGGTGGAGGACCAGGGCGCACACCGCCATGGTCACGATCAGGGCCCCCTCCCCTATGGCGATGGCGCAGAACGCCTGGTTGCCCGGCAGCTTGCCGGTGGAGGCCCAGCCGGGGCGGGACCACCCGGCATACAGCACGGAGAGCGCCAGCACCGCGAGGGCCGCGCCGGGCAGCGCGGTGACGGTGATGCGGTCCAGCTCCCCGTCGACCTTGGTCTCACTGCGGCCGCGATAGCACACCACCGCGACCACCGCGACCGCGCCCACGGCGAGCAGCGTCAGCAGCGCCCAGCCCGCGGCGTCCTGCGGCCCGCCGCCGCCCGGCTTGCGGTCGTAGGTTGTGGTGGGCAGGGTCAGGCCCGCCGCGATGGTGAGGAAACCGGCGGCGGTGTGCGCGGCGCGCAGCCGGGCGACGATCCTGCGGCCGTACCAGAAGCCGGGCAGGCACAGCGCGGGGCGGTTGCCCGCCTCGGGGGCGGACTCGTCGACCGGGCGCTCCAGCGGCGGGGAGGACTCGTACGCGCTCCAGGTGCGGTTGGACAGGTACCACAGCAGTCCGGTGAGCGCGCCGGGCAGCACCGCGGCGAGCGCGAGCCTGCGGCCGGGCTGGCTCCACCAGCCGTGGTTCTCCGGGGACAGGAAGCCCAGCCAGGACTTGCCCCCGGCGCAGTCTGCCGAACCGGCGCACTGCCAGGCGATCAGGTCCAGGGCCACCTCGCAGGCCCCGGCGATCAGCAGCACGGTCAAGGTGAGCGCCACGAGCCGGACGAACAGACCGTAGGTGCGCACGGTCCGCTCGCGCCGGTCGGCCGGGGGCCGCATCCAGTGGGCGAGGTTGGCGACCATGAACGGCAGTAAAAGCAGCCACAGGGCGCGTGAGCTGTTGCCCGAGGTGAGGTTGCACCATACGTATGCCTCGCGGATCGGGCCCTCACGGTCCGGGCCCTCCCGGTCCTCCGGCGGGCGCTGCTCGGCGTCGACCTCGTCCGCCCTGCGGTAGACGGCCGCGGTCTCGTCGCCGGTGACCCGGCAGGTGCGCGGATCGCGCAGCATCTCCTCGGGGGTGGTGCCGCCCACTCCGTGGACGAGGAGTTCGAGATCGGGCGGCGGCGCTCCGCCCTTACGGGCTGCCGTCGCCCGTTGCGCCCCGTCGGCCGGCGTGTCCGTAGGCATGGTCGCTGGCACCGTGTCCCCCGATTCCGGTGTGGTGCGGTCGTTCTGCTCCAGGATTGTGCCCATCGGCCACCTCCCCCGATCCTGACAGGGCGGGCGTGGCGAAATCGTAACCCCGGGTGCTGTGGCGACCGGCTGTCCTCACCTCATGCGAAGATGAACGCGCGGGCGACGAGGGCCGACCGGAGGGAGACGAGGCAGGGTGAGCGACAACCAGAACCTCCTCGCGGAGCAGCGGCGCGCCCTGATCCTCGACGAGGTCAGGCGGCGCGGTGGGGTGCGGGTCAACGAGCTGACGCGCAAGCTCAATGTCTCGGACATGACGGTTCGTCGCGATCTGGACGCGCTGGCCCGGCTGGGCGTGGTGGAGAAGGTGCACGGCGGGGCCGTGCCGGTGGCCGAGGCGAGCACGTACGAGCCCGGGTTCGAGGCCAAGTCGGGCCTCGAGCTGAGCGCCAAGGAGGACATCGCGAAGGCGGCGGCCGCGATGGCCACGCCGGGCACCGCGATCGGTCTGGCCGGGGGCACCACGGCCTTCGCGCTGGCCCAGCAGCTGCTGGAGGTGCCGGATCTGACCGTGGTGACGAACTCGGTCCGGGTGGCCGATGTGTTCTACAACGCCCAGCGGTCGGCGGCGCTCGGCGGGGTGGGCCCGCGCCCGGGGGCGGCCACCGTCGTGCTCACCGGCGGGGTGCGCACGCCGTCGGACACGCTGGTGGGGCCGGTCGCGGACGCGGCGGTGCGCTCGCTCCACTTCGATGTGCTCTTCCTCGGAGTGCACGGCATATCGGTGGAGGCGGGTCTGTCGACGCCGAATCTCGCGGAAGCGGAGACCAACCGCCACTTCGTCAGGGCCGCGCGGCGGGTCGTGGTGGTCGCGGACCACACCAAGTGGGGCACGGTGGGGCTGAGTTCCTTCGCCTCGCTGGATCAGGTGAACGCGCTGGTCACGGACCCGGGGCTGCCGGAGGAGGCGCGGGCGGAGATCTCCGAGTATCTGCCGGAGCTGGTGGTGGCGGGCGAGCCGTCCCGCACCGCAGACATCTGACACCCCGGCAGTTATCGTGTGTCCATGACACACCGGTTGCGTGCCGTCGGACTGGAGTACGTCGAGACCGCACCATTGCGGCTCGTCTTCGTCGCCGAGGTCTCGGCCTCCCCTGAGGCGGTGTTCGAGGCGTTCACCGATGTCGAGGGCTGGCCGCGGTGGTTCCGGGCGGTGAAGGAAGCCCGCTCCACGGACGGCGGCAAGCGCAGGGCGATCCGCCTCGTGGGCGGCGGCCGCTTCCGCGAGACGGTCATGGCGGTCGATCCGCACGAGCGCTATGCCTACCGCGTCGACGAGACCAACGCACCGGGGCTGCGGGCGCTGTTGGAGGAGTGGACGCTGCGGCCCTCGGACGGCGGCGGGACCGTGGTGCGCTATGTGTTCGCGGTGGACGGCACGGTACTGCTGCGCGCTGTCGTGCGGGCGATGCGGCCGGGTCTGCGGCGCGCGTTCCACCAGGCGGTGCGGAACCTGGACCGGATGGTGGCGGCGGCCTGACGGCCGTACGGGCGCAAATCGGCCGGTCCGGCCGTGAGCGCCGTCAGTCGGTCCAGTTGCCCGTGGTGAGGAAGATGTCGAGCGTCTGCACATACGGCTCGATGTCCAGCCCCTGCTCCTCGAGCCACGCGTCCGAGTAGTACTTGTCCAGATACCGCTCCCCCGGATCGCACAGCAGCGTCACCACGCTCCCGGTCCGCCCCGCGGCGACCATCTCCGCGACGATCCGCAGCGCGCTCCACAGCCCCGTCCCGGTGGAGCCGCCCGCCTTACGGCCGATGGCCCGCTCCAGGGCGCGCACGGCCGCGACGCTCGCCGCGTCCGGGACCTTCATCATCCGGTCGATCGCGCCCGGTACGAAGCTGGGCTCCATCCGGGGGCGGCCGATGCCTTCGATGCGTGAACCGTGGTCGCTGGAGGCGTCGTCGTCATGGTGGACCCAGCCGTCGAAGAAGCAGGAGTTCTCCGGGTCGGCGACACACACCCGGGTGTCGTACTGCATGTAGTGGACATAGCGGGCGAGGGTCGCCGAGGTGCCTCCGGTGCCCGCCGTGGCGACGACCCATGCCGGTTCGGGATAGCGCTCCAGACGCATCTGCTGATAGATCGACTCGGCGATGTTGTTGTTGCCCCGCCAGTCCGTGGCCCGCTCGGCGTAGGTGAACTGGTCCATGTAGTGACCCCCGGACTCCGCCGCGAGGGCGGCGGACTCCTCGTACATGGTCCTCGGGTCGTCCACGAAATGGCACTGGCCGCCATGGAATTCGATCAGGCGGCACTTCTCCCGGCTGGTCGTGCGGGGCATCACCGCGATGAAGGGCACCCCGATCAGCTTGGCGAAGTACGCCTCGGAAACGGCGGTCGAGCCGCTGGACGCCTCGATCACGGGCTTGCCCGGCCGGATCCAGCCGTTGCACAGCCCATAGAGGAACAGCGAGCGTGCCAGACGGTGCTTGAGACTCCCTGTGGGGTGGGTGGACTCGTCCTTGAGGTAGAGGTCGATCCCCCAGCGCTCGGGCAGCGGGAAGCTCAGCAGATGGGTGTCCGCGGACCGCTGGGCGTCCGCTTGCACCTTTCGGACGGCCTCCTTCAGCCACCCGCGATAGCCGTGGTCGCTGCGGTCCACGTCGATCGTCTTGATGATCCCGCGCGCCGTGCCGTCCAACGCCCGCTCCTCCTGCTCGTGCCCACGCCCAGCCCAAGTGGCATACTCGTGCCGTTTCGATCCTCATTGTCCCCCAGTGCGCCCTGGTGCCCGGGGCCGGTCCCGGGCACACTGCGCAGCAGGGAAAATGAGAGACGGCGACAGAAGCGCCAGTCGGAGCCATCGGGGAGGCGGTTGTGATGGCCGATAACGAGTTCAACGCCAGGGGAGTGCGGATCGAGCGGTTCCTGCGCTCGGTCACCCGCGCCGGACAGGTCTTGATCAAGGACGGCAGGCTGGAGTTGCTCACCAGCTACGGCCGCGAGATCGACAGCGCGCCGGTGCAGTCGGTGCGCGCCAGCAAGCCCTGGTTCGTCGACGGGGATCAGGCCATGGCCACCGTGAACGGCACTCGCTACCGTCTCACCCTTGGCTCGCAGGACACCAAGTCCACCTCGGCCAAGTCCGGCTCGGGGGCCGCCAGCCGCTTCCTCGACGCCGTCCGGTCCGCTCGGGGGCACTCCCAGAAGCGGTGAAGTGGCCGAGTTGCGCGTGCGCGCGGTGGGACCGACCCTGGACGAGTATCAGTATCACTGAGGGTCAACAAGCGGTGACGCTGAGAACCGTCCCACCGGTCGCGCCCAGCAGCCACCACTGCTGAACGTGTTCGTCGCCCGCATCTGAATCAGGCTAGCCCCAACTTCTTCAGGGAGTCGCAGCCGTGATCAGTCGTCCTAGCAGGCAGTGCACGGTGGAGCTGCAGGCCCTGCCGTCGCGGATCGGACAGGTCCGCAGAATCGTGTCGGCGCAGTTGCGCTACTGGCATCTGGATCCGCTCATCGACCCGGCGGCGCTCGGCGTCACCGAACTGCTCACCAATGTGCATCGGCACGCCGAGCCGGACAAGCAGTGCGCGGTGGAGATCGTTCTCATGCTGGACCGGCTGACTGTTTCGGTCCGCGACCAGGATCCGCGGCTGCCCCGCCTTCGGGCATACGATCCCGTCGCCACGCATGGCAGGGGGCTCGCGCTGGTCGCGGCCGTCAGCCAGAGCTGGGGGATGCACGCGCGGGACGACGGCAGCGGGAAGGTCGTCTGGTTCACGCTGGCCGTGCCGCGGCCCACCGCCACCGCCAAGTCGCCCCTCACGGCGCATGGAGCGGGCCGCACCGCACCGCCCCATCGCACGGACGCCTCCCGCCCGGCACCGGCGCCCACCACGCCCATCACCGGCCCCGCGTCCACACCCGGATCCGCCACCGCCCCGGCACCGGTGGCGCCGGCGCCCACCCCCGTACCTGCCGCCCCCGCGCCCGTCGCCCCGGCTCCGGCCCCCGCGCCCGTCGCCGCGGCCCCGGCATCCGCCGCTGCCGCAGCCCCGGCGCCTGCGGTGCGCGAGCGGGCTCCCGCGGCCGCCCGGTCGGCAGCCTCCCGCTGAGCACGTAGGCGTCCCGCCTCCCGCGAGGCGGGACGGTCCGGACGGCCCCGACCGCCCTGACAGTCCGGACAGCCCCGACCGCTCTGACAGCCCTGAGCGCCCCGCGTCAGCGCCTCACACCGTCAGCGGTCAGAGGGCCCCGCCCTTCGCATGGCGTCCGAACTGCTCGTCCAGGACGGACAGTCGGCGCCAGTACTCGTCCTCGTCGATCTCACCGGCCGCGAAGCGACGGCCCAGCACCGCGATCGGCGATCGCTCGCCGAAGTCCACGGGCCCCTGCCGCCAGGGGGCGCGTCCGCGCCGCCCGGCGCGCCTCAACAGGAAGACCGCACCGCCGACGACCAGCGCCCACATCAGCGGGAAGAGCAGAATCCACGGTCCGGGGCCGTCGCCGTCGGCGAAGCCGTGCGCCAGGGTGTTCATGATGATCGCGCTCCTCGGGAGTGGTTGTCTCATGGCCACTTCTCATGGCCCTTTCTCATGGCCCTTTCTCATGGCCACTTCGAGGATCACTCCCTTACGGTGCCCCGGTCGTCGTACGGCCGACGACACTCCCGGTACCTCCCGGGGAGTACGCGCGCCGGGGGCGACCCGTTCTGTACCTACTAGTGTGTACGATCGAATCGAAGCAGCGAACGGACACGAACGCACGCCCCGCCGACAGGAGTTCACCGATGCTCGTCATGCAGTACCGGATCACCCTGCCCGCCGACTACGACATGAGGATCATCCGGGACCGGGTGGCGACGAAGGGGCCGCTGCTCGACGACCTCTCGGGGCTGGGCCTCAAGGCGTACGGCATCCGGGAGCGGGGGGTGGACGGCTCGCCGGTCCATCAGTACGCCCCGTTCTATCTGTGGACCGCGCCCGAGGCCATGAACCGCTTTCTGTGGGGCCCCGGATTCCAGGGCATCGTCCGGGACTTCGGCAGGCCCGCGGTCGAGCACTGGAAGGGGCTCGCGTTCGAACGGGGCCCGGCCGCGGGCGCCGTGCCGCGCGCCGCCACCCGCCACGCCGCGCCGGTCCCGGCCGCCGCCGATCCCGCCTCCGTTGTCGAGGACGCGCTGGCGCGGCTGGCCGAGCGCGCCCGTACGGACGGCGTCCACGCGACGGCCCTCGGCATCGACCCGCGCGGCTGGGAGCTGATCCACTTCACGCTCTGGGAGGACTCCGCACCGCCCTCGGAGCCCGGCGACCGCTACCAGGTGCTCCATCTGTCGACCCCGGACCTGGACGCGCTCCCCCGGGGCCGGCAGTGGTGACCGCCGTAAGGACCGCGCGGTGGTCAGCTCACGCCCAGGGCCGCCAAGGGGTCGTCCAGCACCGGCTGCCACGCCAACTCCGCCGCACCCACCAGGCTGTTGTGGTCCAGCGTGCACGGCAGAATCGGCACGCCCCCGCTCCGGCCCCACAGGCTCCGCTCCGCCACCACCGCGCGCAGCCGCTCCGGGTCGGCCTCCAGGAGTTCGCGGTGCAGCCCGCCGAGGATGATGCGGTCCGGATTGAGGATGTTGACCAGCCCGGCGAGCCCGAGACCGAGGCGGTCGATGAGCTGGCAGGTGGCGGCCCGTACGGACGGCTCCGTGGCGTACTCCTCGCGCAGCAGATCGCGGGCCTGCTGCAGCAGGGACACCTCCGGGCCCGGGTCGCGCCCGGCCGCCGTGAGGAAGGCGAGCGGATCGGCCTCGATGTCCAGACAGCCGCGGCTGCCGCAGTGGCAGGGCGGGCCCTCGGGGTTGACGGTCAGGTGGCCCACCTCGAGGGCGAGCCCCGCGCTGCCCGTGTGCAGCCTTCCGTCGAGCACCAGCGCACCACCGACGCCCCGGTGCCCGGTGGCGACACAGAGCAGATGCTGGGCGCCGCCGCCCGCGCCATGGCGGTGCTCGGCGAGCGCGGCCAGGTTGACGTCATTGCCCGCGAAGCCGGTGACCGGCTCCCCGTCGTCGCCGCGGATACCGGCCGCGGCCAGGCTGCGGTTGAACAGCTCGCGCACCGGAGCGCCCGCGGGCCAGGCGACGTGCAGCGGGTTCAGGGCGGTGCCCTCCGGTTCGGCGACCGCGGACGGGACGGCGAGCCCCGCGCCGACACAGCGGCGGCCGGTCTCCCGTAGCAGCCGGGCACCGGCCTCCACGACCGCGTCGATGACATGCGCCGGGTCCGCGGGCACGGTCATGCTGCCCGGGGCGGTGGCCACGGTCCGGCCGCCGAGCCCGACGAGCGCCGCGCGGAAGCCGTCGGCGTGCACCTGGGCGGCGAGCGCGACCGGCCCTCGGGGGGCGATCGACAGCCGGTGCGAGGGACGGCCCTGCGCCCCGGCGGCCCCGAGCGGCCGCGAGTCGACCTGGATCAGGCCGAGCGCCTCCAGCTCGGCGGCGACGGCGCCCGCGGTCGCGCGGGTCACCCCGAGCTCGGCCGTGAGCACCGCGCGGGTGGGCGCGCGGCCGGTGTGGACGAGTGCCAGTGCCGGGCCAAGAGCGCTTCGGCCGCGCTCGAGCCTTGTCCGTGTCTGGGTCACGCCCCTATTCTCACTTTGTGCCGACTCCAAACAAAACACGGACGGCCATCCTGGGCGCGCGCCGCTCCGTCACCGCGGATCGCGACCTCGCCCGACTCCGCGCCGCCATCACCGCGTTCTTCTTCCTCGACGGCTTCGTATTCGCCGGATGGGTCGCCCGGATCCCCGCGATCAAGGACCAGACGAGCGCCTCGGAGGGCGCGCTGGGGCTGGCCCTGCTCGGCGTGTCCGCGGGCGGGACGGCCACGATGATGGCCACCGGACGTCTGTGCCGCCGCTTCGGCAACCACCCGACGACGGTGGCCGCCGGTGTGCTGTTCGCGGGCTCCGTCGCGCTGCCGCCGCTGACCCACTCCGCGCTCGCCCTCGGCCTGGTGCTGCTGGTCTTCGGCACCGGGTTCGGCGCGCTCAACGTGGCCATGAACAGCGCGGCGGTCGACCTCATCGCCGCCCTGCGCCGCCCGGTCATGCCGGGTTTCCACGCCGCCTTCAGCCTGGGCGGGATGGCCGGGGCCGGGCTGGGCGGGCTGATCGCCGGCCACCTCTCCCCCACTCGCCATCTGTCGCTGCTCGCGGTCTTCGGGCTGCTGCTCGCGGCGGCCGCCGGCCGGACGCTGATCTCGCTGCCGGTGCCCGCGCCGCGGGGCGGCGCCGAGCCCGCGGCCGAGTCCGAGAACGCCGCCGCCGTCCCCGAGCCGTCCCCGGGCGCAGAGCGGCCGGGCCGCGCCCGGTGGCTCGTCGCCGTCTTCGGCCTGATCGCGCTCTGCACGGCGTACGGCGAGGGTGCGATGGCCGACTGGGCAGCCCTCCATCTGCACCAGGACCTCGACGCGTCCGCCGGACTCGCCGCCGCGGGCTACTCCGTCTTCGCCCTGATGATGGCCGTCGGCCGGCTGACCGGCACCGCGCTGCTCGAACGGCTCGGCCAGACCAGGACGTTGATCGCGGGCGGCACCACGGCCGCGGCCGGCATGCTGCTGGGCTCGCTCGCGCCCACGGTCTGGCTCGCGCTCCTGGGCTTCGCGGTCACCGGGCTGGGGCTGGCCAACCTCTTCCCCGTCGCCATCGCGCGGGCGGGCGCGCTGACGGGGCCGGGCGGGGTCGCCGCGGCCTCCACGCTCGGCTACGGCGGCATGCTGCTGGGCCCGCCCACGATCGGCTTCCTGGCCGACTGGTACTCGCTGCCGATCGCGCTCACCACGGTCGCGGCGCTGGCGGCCGTGGCGGCGGTGGTCGCGTACGGCACGCGGAACGCCGTGCGCCCGGCCGGAACCTGACACCCTCGCCGTCCCGGCCCCGGCGGATGTCGGAGGCGGCTGGCATGATTCCGCCATGGATACTGCCGAGTTGATCGAAATCGTAAAGAGCGAGGGCCAGTTGCTGGTCACCGCCGCGGCCGAGGCCGGAGTGGACGCCCCGGTGCCCACCTGCCCCGACTGGCGCGTCCGTGACCTGTTGTCCCACATCGGCCAGGTGCACGGCTGGGTCGCCCGGATCGTCGGCGAGGGCGTGACGGACCCGGTCCGGCCGACGCTCGAGCCGGCACCGGCCGACGCCGAGCTCGTGTCCTGGTACCGCGAGGTCCATGGACGGCTGGTCGACACCCTCACCGATGCCGACCCCGAGCTGAAGTGCTTCACCTTCCTGCCCTCGGAGTTCCCGCTGGGCTTCTGGGCGCGCCGCCAGGCTCATGAGACGGCCATCCATCGGGTCGACGCGGAGTCGGCACGCGGCGGGGACCTCTCCCCGTTCACCCCGGAGTTCGCGGCCGACGGGGTCGATGAGCTGCTGGCCGGTTTCCACAGCCTGGACCGGTCCCGGGTGCGCACGGACACCCCGCGCACGCTCCGGGTGAGGGCCACGGACCATGACGCGGTGTGGACGATGCGGCTCTCACAGGACGTTCCGCGGACCGTGCGCGACGGCGAGGGGGCGGCCGACTGCGAGCTGAGCGGCCCGGCCGGCGACCTCTATCTCGCGCTCTGGAACCGGCTGCCGATCACCGCGCTGCACACGGAGGGGGACGAGAAGCTGGCCGAGCTGTGGCGGGAGCGCTCGGGCATCTGATACGCCGAGCCCTTTGAGTTACCAGCGAGTAATATCACGTGCTAGCTTCCTGACATGTCACGTCGATCGATGTCCGCGCGCCGCCTGCGCCGCGCGATGAACTGGTGGCCGCCCTATCTCTTCGCCGGAGTGCGGGTGGTCCACCTCGCGGAGGACTGGAGCAGTGTCCGGGTCAGGCTGCGGCTGCACCGCTTCAACTCCAACTACGTGGGGACCCATTTCGGCGGTTCGCTGTTCGCGATGAGCGACCCGTTCTGGATGCTGCTGGTGATGAACCGGCTCGGCCGGGACTACATCGTCTGGGACAAGGCCGGCGAGATCGACTTCGTCTCACCCGGCCGCGGCGACGTGTTCGCCGACTTCAAGCTCACCGAGGAGCGGCTGGAGGAGATCCGCGAGGCCACGGCGGACGGCGGCAAGGCACTGCCGTGGTTCGAGAACGACGTGGTCGCCGCGGACGGTACGGTCGTGGCACGCGTACGGAAGCAGCTCTATGTGCGCCACAAGCAGCGTGACGGGCAGCGCGAGCCGGGGAGGACCGACTCGGCGGCAGCCACCGGACAGCAGGCGGAGGACTGATTCGAGATGGCCGGACCCCGTCCCCAGGACGAGCGGGACACGCTCACCGTCGAGATAGTGTTCGCCCTGGTCACGGCCGGTCTGCTGGCGGCCGTGCTCTATGTCGCGGTCGCGAGCCCCGCGCTTTTCGGCGATCTGGGCCGGGCCCAGGAGACGGCCTGGAGGGGCGCCGCCTTCGTGGTGGCCACCATCGGATTCGCCGTCCGCCTGGTGCGGGCGCTGTGGCTCTTCTCCCGGCAGCGTCGCTGATGGCCCAGGGCCCGCGGCCGGCACGGTGGCAGTGCGCGGGATCGCGCTGGGGCCACCGCGGGCCCGCGCTCCTCTGGCGCCATCCGGCCCAGGGTGAACGGCTCTCCCCGCTGACGCCGGACCGCCCGTTCTCCTTCACCACCGGGCCCCGGCGCGACTGCGTCGGCGTCCGCAGGGGCGCCCGGCACACCCCGTGCCCGGCCGGGGCCGAGGTACCGGCCACCGCCGTATCGGCGCAGTGCCCGGACTGCGCCCGGCTGGACCGCTCGTACTCCGTGGCCGCCGACACCCGTACGGACGACCCGCGCCCTTACGACGTCTATCTCGCCTGGTTCGGTCCGGATCTGCTCAAGGTCGGGATCACCGCGGCCGAGCGGGAGGGGGTACGGCTGCTGGAGCAGGCCGCGCTCTCGTACTGCCTGCTGGGCCGTGGCCCGCTGATGGCCGCGCGCCGCGCCGAGGCCGTGCTGGGCACAGCGCTCGGCGTCCCGGACCGCTTCCCCTACGCCGCCAAGCGCACCGCCCGCGAGGCCGCGCCGCGCCCGGAGCGGCGGGCCGCCGACCTCGCCGCGCTCCACCAGCGGGCGCGCGGCCTGGCAGGTCTGCCGGAGTCGCTTGCCCTGGCGCCGTTCGAGCCGGTGCACCATGACGCGGCGTTCCATCTGGACCGGGTGCGCCCCGCGCTGGGGCTGATCCAGCTCGTCCCCGAGACCACCGTGGCCGGTCGGATCGACGCCGTGGCGGGCCCGGACATCCACCTGACCTCGACGGACGGCCGGATCCTGCTGCTGGACACCCGCCAACTGGCGGGCTGGCCGCTGACGGCGGCCGCGGCGGATGCCCCGACGACGGCGCCGGTTGCGGCGCGGGCGCGGGAAGCGGAGGCCCCGGAGGGGCTGTTCTGAGCGGGCCCCGAAGCGCCGGGCACCGGGCACGGCACCCTCGCCACCACCCCCGAACGCGGGGCACCCTCGCCACCACCCCCGAGCACGGGGCACCCTCGCCACCACTCCCGGGCACGGGGCCTTCCTCAGCCCAGCCAGCCGGGCCGGACCAGGCCCGACTCATAGGCGAGCACGACGAGTTGGGCGCGGTCCCGGACGCCCAGTTTGACCATCGTGCGGCTCACATGGGTCTTGGCGGTGAGCGGGCTGACCACGAGCCGCCGGGCGATCTCCTGGTTCGACAGCCCCATGCCGACCAGGGCCATCACCTCCCGCTCCCGCTCGGTCAGCTCCGCCAGCGCCGCCACGGGCGCGGGTTCCCTGGAACGGGCCGCGAACTCGGCGATGAGGCGGCGGGTCACCCCTGGCGACAGCAGCGCGTCGCCGCCGACGACCGCGCGCACCGCCCGCAGCAGCTCTTCCGGTTCGGTGTCCTTGACCAGGAAGCCGGAGGCGCCGGAGCGGATCGCCTCGAAGACGTACTCATCGAGTTCGAAAGTGGTCAGCATGACCACCTTCACCTCGCCGAGGGCCGGGTCCCCGGTGATCCGGCGGGTGGCGGCGAGGCCGTCGAGCACCGGCATGCGGATGTCCATGAGGACGACGTCGGGGTGTTGCTCCCGCACGAGCGCCAGCGCCTGCTCCCCGTCGGCCGCCTCGCCGACCACCTCGATATCCGGCTGTGCGGCCAGCAGGGCGCGGAAGCCCGCGCGGACGAGGATCTGGTCATCGGCGAGCGCGACACGGATCACGGCATCTTCCCTGTCCCCCTCACTCATGGCGTCTCCCTCCCGCCCCTGAACGGGATCCGGGCCCGGACGCGGAAACCGCCGTCCGGACGGGGGCCCGCAGCCACCGTGCCGCCGAGCGCGGCGGCCCGTTCGCGCATGCCGACCAGACCGTTGCCACCGCCCGCCACCTCGCCCCCGGCCGCCGGACCGTCGTCGTCCACCCGCAGCTCCAACTCACCGGGGGCGTAGCACAACAGGACATGGGCGTTCCGGGAGCTGGAGTGGCGGACGATGTTGGTCAGGGCCTCCTGCACGATACGGAACGCCGCGAGGTCGGCGCCGGGCGGCAGGGCCGTCCGTACGCCCTCCACCTCCACCCGCACCGCGAGGCCCGCGTCCGCCGCCTGTCCGGTCAGCTCCTCCAGGCGGTCCAGGCCGGGCGCGGGCGAGCGCGGCGCGGCGCCGGACGCGCCGGAGGTCCGCAGCGTGTCGAGGACCTGGCGGACCTCGCCCAGCGCCTCCTTGCTGGCCGCCTTGATGGTGGTCAGCGCGGTGCGGGCCTGCTCGGGGTCCTGGTCGAGGAGGGCGAGGCCGACGCCCGCCTGGACGTTGATGACCGAGATGCTGTGGGCGAGGACGTCATGCAGTTCGCGGGCGATCCGCAGCCGCTCCTCATCCGCCCGGCGCCGCGCCGCCGCCTCCCGTTCGGCCCGTTCGCGGACCCACCGCTCACGCCGTAGGCGGACGAGTTCGGACGCGGCGACGATCGCCAGCGCCCAGGCGGTGATCCCCAGCTCCTGCCCCCATCCGACGGGCCCGTCACCGCCCGGCGGCAGCCGGCGGTAGAGCCAGTGGCCGATGAGCAGATGGCTGCCCCACAGCAGCCCGAGCGCGCTCCACGCGGCGATCCGCCGCCCGGCGGCGACGGCCGCCACACAGGCGACGACGACGCTGAGGAAGACGGGCCCGTACGGATATCCGGCGGCGATGTAGACCACGGTCACCGCCGACGTGCCGACCACGACGGTCCCGGGGTGGCGATGGCGCAGGAGCAGCAGCGCGGGCCCGGCGAGCAGCAGCGCACCGGCCCCGGGCCCGAGGCCCACCCGGGCGGGCTGGTCATGCGCGGCGAACCCGGTGCCCATCAGCTGGACGACGGCGATGGCGAGCGAGGAGGGCCAGGGTACGGCAGAGCGCGGTGTGCCGAAGGGCATCTCGCGCCGGCGTCCGCCCGGCCGGCGCCAGGGCCCGGGCTCCCCCGTGAATCCGTGCATACGGCAACGCTAAACCGGCCGGGCGGGCCCGGCGTCCCCCTTACGCGGTGCCCGCGCGTACTCCCGGCGGAGTACGTCGCGCCGGCCGAGCCCGGATCGCCGGGATGCGCCCGGTCTTCCGCGTCGCTGGCGAGGCCGCGCGACGCGTCACCGGCCGAAGGCTCGGGACCGCCGCGCGACGCATCACCGGCGAAGGCTCGGGACCGCCGCGCGACGCATCACCGGCGAAGGCTCGGGACCGTCACGCGACGCATTACCGCCGCGCGGCGCCCGAGAGAAAGCGGCTAGCCCCGGTCCATCGCCGCCAGGGCCCGGCGGGCGGCCGGGTGAGTGCGGACGAGGTCGCCCAGGGTGGTGGTGCCGCGGGTGATCTTCGTAAAAGTACGCCACGCCGGGCGGAAGCCGGTGAGAGCCGCGTGGAACATCCCGGGGCGGCGGGCGAAGATCGTGTACAGACGGCGGCCGACGCCCATCTCCACGCCGAGCCCCGCCTTGATCGCGAAGGCGTAGTTCAGGGCCTGGCGGCGGGCGTCCACCGCGTCATGCGCCTCGGCGACGCGCACCGCCCACTCGCCCGCGAGCCGGCCCGAGCGCAGCGCGTAGGAGATGCCCTCGCGCGTCCACGGCTCCAGCAGCCCGGCCGCGTCCCCGCACACCAGGACCCGGCCGCGCGACAGCGGCGAGTCATCGGCGCGGCAGCGGGTCAGATGGCCGGAGGAGATGCTCGGCTCGAATCCGGCGAGGCCGAGCCGGGCGATGAAGTCTTCCAGATAGCGCTTGGTCCCGGCGCCCTCGCCGCGCGCCGAGATGACGCCGACGGTCAGGGTGTCGCCCTTGGGGAAGACCCAGCCGTAACTCCCCGGCATCGGGCCCCAGTCGATGAGCACCCGGCCCGCCCAGTCCTCCGCGACGGTCTCCGGAACGGGAATTTCCGCCTCCAGGCCGAGATCCACCTGGTCCAGCTTCACGCCGACATGCGCGCCTATGCGGCTCGCGCTGCCGTCCGCGCCGACCACGGCCCGCGCCAGCACCGTCTCACCGTCGGCGAGCACCACGGCGACCGTGCGCCGGTCGGGCACGGCCGGGCCGTGCTGTTCGACGCGGGTGACCGCGACGCCCGTACGGACCTCGGCGCCCGCGTCCTTGGCGGCCTCGACCAGGGCCGCGTCGAACTCCGGCCGGTTGATCAGCCCGAAGAGCGCGTGCTTGGAGCGGCGGGTGCGGGCCAGCTTGCCGTTGAGCGAGAAGGTCACCGCGTGCACCCGCTCCCGCAGCGGCAGTTCGAAGCCCGGCGGGAGTGCGTCGCGCGAGGGACCGATGATGCCGCCGCCGCACGTCTTGTAGCGCGGCAGTTCGGCCTTCTCCAACAACAGCACCCGGCGTCCGGCGCAGGCGGCGGCATGGGCCGCGGAGGCACCCGCAGGGCCCGCGCCCACCACGACGACGTCCCATACCGTCTCATTGTCCGGGGCTGCGTTGTCGCTGCTCACGTGTGGATCCGCTCCCAATCGACCGACCTGATGCGCCTTCCCGGCATCCTACGGCTCCCCGACGGATGACCCCGCTGTGGGATGATCGGCCACGCGGCATCAAGCCGTACATACGTGCCCATCGCAGCGCATCCCGCCGCCTGCCCGTCGCACCCCAGGAGTGACCCCCATGGAGAAGGCGCCTCTCGCCGCTACCGTAGCCGCCCTGCAGCCGCGCGCGAGGACCGAGCTGGCCGAGCTGGTGGCCTTCAAGTCGGTCGCGGACCCGGCGCAGTTCCCGCGCGACGAATGCGAGGCCGCCGCCCGGTGGGTCGCCGACGCCCTGCGCGCCGAGGGGTTCGAGGACGTGGCGCTGCTGGACACCCCCGACGGCACCCAGTCCGTCTACGGCTTTCTGCCCGGTCCGGCCGGTGCCCCGACCGTGCTGCTCTACGCGCATTACGACGTGCAGCCCCCGCTGGACGAGGCCGCCTGGCACACCCCGCCCTTCGAGCTGACCGAGCGCGACGGCCGCTGGTACGGGCGGGGCGCCGCGGACTGCAAGGGTGGCGTGATCATGCATCTCACCGCCCTGCGGGCGCTCAAGGAGCAGGGCGGGGTCCCGGTCAACGTCAAGATGATCGTGGAGGGTTCGGAGGAGCAGGGCACGGGCGGCCTGGAGCGCTATGCCGAGGCCCATCCGGAGCTGCTGACCGCCGACACGATCGTGATCGGCGACGCGGGCAACTTCCGGGTCGGGCTGCCGACGGTCACGGCCACGCTGCGCGGTATGACGCTGCTGCGGGTCTCGGTGGAGACCCTGGAGGGCAATCTGCACTCCGGTCAGTTCGGCGGGGCGGCCCCGGACGCGCTCGCCGCGCTGATCCGCGTCCTGGACTCGCTGCGCGCCGAGGACGGCTCGACCACCGTCAAGGGCCTCGAGGCGGACGCGGAGTGGGACGGGCTGCAGTATCCGGAGGAGGCGTTCCGCAAGGACGCCAAGGTGCTCGACGGGGTCGGGCTGGTCGGCTCCGGTACGGTCGCCGACCGCATCTGGGCGCGCCCCGCGGTCACCGTGATCGGCATCGACTGCCCGCCGGTGGTCGGCGCCACCCCGTCCGTCCAGTCGAGCGCGCGGGCGCTGATCAGCCTGCGGGTGCCGCCGGGCGTGGACGCGGCCGAGGCCAACCGGCTGCTCGCCGAGCACCTCCGGTCCTCGGTGCCGTGGGGCGCGCGGCTCTCGCTGGAGCAGGTCGGCCAGGGCCAGCCGTTCCGCGCGGACACCACGAGCCCGGCGTACGCGGCGATGCGGGAGGCGATGCGCCTGGCGTACGACGGCCAGGAAATGGCGATCGCCGGGCAGGGCGGCTCGATCCCGCTGTGCAACACGCTGGCCTCGCTCTACCCGGAGGCGGAGATCCTGCTGATCGGGCTGAGCGAGCCGGATGCGCAGATCCACGCGGTCAACGAGAGCGTCTCACCGCAGGAGTTGGAGAAGCTCTCGCTGACCGAGGCGCTGTTCCTGGGGATGTACGCGGCGGGCAAGGGCTGAGCTTCCCCCCTCCCGCCATCGCCCCGCGGCCGGTTCCGGACCGTGGGGCGACGGCCCGGTCCCGCTATGGGACGCGGCAGGCCGGTGGGGCACGGGTGGGTGGACGAGGTACGAGCGGGCCGGTGGGTCAGCCGGTCGGGACGCCCGCTTCGAGATAGAGCGGGCGGCCCTGCTCGCGGGCGCGCAGCGCCCAGCGCAGTCGGCTCAGCCGCACCGGCGGCAGCAGCGCGGCCGCCTCGCTCTCGGTGACGAAGCGCCAGCCGCGCAGTTCGGAGCCGGGCAGCAGCACCTCCCGGGCGGCCGCGCTGGAGAGCTTGCCGCCGTCGAAGAGCAGCCGCAGGCCCCCGTAGCCGGGCGGCTGGGGGCGTTCCCAGTCGGCGACCAGCAGCCGCAGCGGTTCGTCGAGCCGTACGCCCAGCTCTTCGGTGACCTCGCGCACCCCGGCGCACATCGGGGGTTCGCCCGGTTCGACGACGCCGCCGGGGAACTCCCAGCCGGGTTTGTAGGTGGGGTCGACGAGCAGCACGCGGTCCTCCTCGTCGAAGAGCAGCACCCCGGCGGCCAGCGTCTCCGCCGTCGGCTCCGGAGTCTGCACGATGTCGCAGCTCCCGGCGCCGTCGCGGACGGCGTCGGCGATGTGCTGGGCGGTCTGGCGCGGGGTGATGCCGGTGGTGTCCACGACATGGGCATCGGCGGTCAGCCAGGGCAGGGCCGCCCGGTAGGGGGCGAGATGGGCCAGGCACCACTGACGTACGGACTCGTTCGCCTCCGGGTCCCCGGGTATCTCCTCGCGCCCGGCTATCCGCTCGCGAAGGATCGTTTCATCGGTGTGGAGCAGAACATGCCGCACGGGGATGCGACGGGCCGCGAACCCACCGAAGATCTCATCTCGGTACTCCTGTCTGAGGACCGTCATCGCCACCACGAGCGGACCGCCGACCTCCGCGATCAGCGCCGCTCCGGTGTCCACGACCAGCCGGCGCCAGGAGGGCAGATCCTGGTAGTCGGACACCTGTTCAAGACGTTTACGCGGAAGCATCATCCGCAGACCGTTGCCGACCAGCTCCGGGTCGTAGAACGTGCTGCCGGGCATGAAGTCCACCAATTCACGGGCCGTGGCGGTTTTACCCGCACCGAACGCACCGTTCAGCCAGACGATCACATTTCCCCCTATTCCATCGCCTCCTGACAGTTGCCCGCATCACCCTGCCACGGAAACGCCCGAAGACGACCGAGTGACGGATCGCGCCCCTCCGGACCGTATGGGCGCATGACGCGGGGCGGTGCGGTGAGGCGCGCGGGGGTCGTGGGGCCCTTGTGCCACAGGGGTCACCGCGGCCACATGGACCGCGGTGACCCCTGCCGTATCAGCCCTTGCTGGCGCCGAGGGTGAGTCCGGCGATGAAGTGGCGCTGCAACAGCAGGAAGACCAGCACCGTGGGCAGCGCCACGATCACCGAGCCCGCCGCGAGCAGGTTGTAGTCGGTGAAGAACTGGCCGCGCAGATTGTTGAGCGCGGAGGTGATGGGCAGCTTGTCACCGTCGGAGATGAAGACGAGCGCCCACAGGAAATCGTTGTACATCCAGGTGAATTGCAATGTGGCGAGCGCGGCGAGCGCCGGCCGGCACAGCGGAAGCGTGATGTTCCAGTACTGCGTCCACACCCCCGCGCCATCCACCCGCGCCGCTTCCGTGATCTCCTCGGGAAGGGTGCGCATGAAGTTGGCGAGGACGAAGACGCAGAAACCCACCTGGAAGGCGACCTGGACGGCGAGCACGGCCCAGTAGGAGTCGTACATCGTCATCGAGTCCGACATCCAGTAGGGCAGATTGATCTTGGTGAAGAGCACATAGAGCGGGGTGACGATGACCTGCTGCGGCAGCAGATTGCCCGCCGTGAACACCATCAGCAGCACGAGCCCGCCGCGCATTCTCAGCCGGGTCACGCAGAAAGCGACGAACGAGGCGAGAAACAGCGTCAACAGCACTCCGGGCACCGCGATGATGAGCGAGTTGATGAAGTATTTGCCCATTCCGGAGTCGTTGAACGCCTGCGCGTAGTAGTCGAACGACAGATGGCGCGGCAGCGAGAAATAGCCGTATTTGGCGGTCTCCTCGTAGGGCCGCAGCGAGGCGTAGATGGCGAGCAGCAGCGGGGCGAGAAAGGCGAGCGACACGGTCATCAAGAACGCGTGCAGCCCGAGCCGTCCACGGCTCACCCGGCGCTTGCCGGTGCCGGTCACCGGCGCCGCGGTCCGTACGGGGGCGGTCCGGGTGATGGTCATCCCTTCTTCCCCCCTCGCAGTTCCTGCACCAGATAGGTCACGATGAATCCCATGGACACGGCCAGCAGGACGACGGCGATCGCGGAGCCGAAGCCGATCCGGCTGGCCTCGCCGATGATGTTGTCGGTGACCAGCACCGAGAGCAGTTCGAGCCCGTTACGGCCATGGTTGATGGCGTAGACGATGTCGAACGCGCGCAATGCCTCGATCACGGTGATGACACCGACGATGACATTGACCGGCCGCAGAGTGGGCAGCACGACCCGGAAGAAGGTCTGGGTCTCGCTGGCGCCGTCGATCGCGGCCGCTTCCTTGAGCGAGGGATCGACGGATTTCAGCCCGGCCAGATAGAGGATCATCACATACCCGGTGTGCCGCCAGGCGGCTGCCAGCAGCACCATCCAGATATTGAGCTCCGGGTCTCCCAGCCAGTCCACCGGGTTGTCCTTGTTGGCCAGAATCGCGTTCAGCGCGCCCTGGTCACGGGAGAAGATCAGCTGCGCGATGAAGCCGACGATGGCGAGGGAGAGCACCACCGGCATATAGATGGTGGACTGGTAGAACCGGCTGAACCGGACGCCCTTGTCCAGCAGTATGGCCAGCAGCAGCCCGAAGGGGGTCGCGACACAGCCGAGGAAGGCCACCCAGAGCAGATTGTTGCGGACGGCGGGCCAGAACGGCGGATAGTCGGTGAAGAGGGTCTTGTAGTTGTCGATGCCGACCCATTGGATATCGCCGATCCCGTCCCAGTTGGTGAAGGACAGACCGATGGAGGCGAGGGTCGGGCCCCAGACCAGGGCCAGGTCGAGCAGGATGGGTATACCCAGCAGCACGCCGATAACGGCGAGGTCGCGGGAGGTGAACCTCCGGGGACCCCGCCGTTTGGCACGCCGCGCGTTGATGAGCGGCACGGCGCGAATCTCCTAGTTGCCGGCGAAGATGGTCTTCTTCTGGGACTCGATATCCTTGGTCAGGGAGTCAATGTCGTCCGGCTTGTTGATGAACTGCTGAATGGCCCGGATCATCACCTGTGACGCGAAGTCCGGCCGGGTGTCGCGGTCCATGAACTGGGATATCTGCTTGGCGTTCGAAATGAGGTCGACGGCCTTCTTCTGCAGCGCGTTGTACGAGGAGGTGGACGCGCCGTCGTTGACCGCGATGTTGTTCGGGTCCCGCTTCAGGTAGATCTCCTCGGCGGCAGGTGTGGCGAGGTACTTGAGCAGCTCCTTGCCCTCCTTCTGCCGCTTGGACTTCTTCGCCAGCAGAAAGCCGTCGATGGGCGCCTCGACCGCGTCCTGGCCATAGGCGGAGTCGATCTCGGGGAACGCGAAGAAGTCCAGATCGTCGCGGTCGGCGTCGGGGAACTGCTGTCCGGGGTGGGGCAGTCCGAAGACCGCCATACCGGACTTCTTCTGCGCCAGGCTCTGGGCGGCCTCCTGCCAGGTCCGTCCGTTGGCGCCCTTCTGGTGGTACGGCATCAGACCGCGCCACAGGTCAAAGACGTGCTTGACCCGGGGATCGGTCCAGGACTCCTTGCCGCCCATCAGGGAGACATGGAAGTCGTAGCCGTTGGCCCGCATATTGAGATAGTCGAAGGTCCCCATGGCGGGCCAGCCGTCCTTGTCACCGAAGGCGATGGCGTCGAGCCCGTCCTTGTCCATGCGCTTGGCGAGGGCCCGGAACTCGTCGAAGGTCTTCGGGATCTCATAGCCGCGCTGGGCGAAGACGCTCTTCCGGTAGAAGACCGCCCAGGGGTAGTAGTAGTACGGCACGAGGTACTGCTTGCCGTCCTTGCCGGTGGACTGCGCCTTGAGCGCGTCGGAGAAGCCGTCGAAGCCCTTCCACAGATCGCTGATCTCGGCGAGCTGACCCTGTTCGGCGAAGAACTGCATGCGGTACCCGGCGAACCACATGAAGACGTCGTCGGGGGTGCCCTTCAGATAGCGGTTGATGCCTTCCTGAAAGGCTTCGTGGTTGACGGTGTTGACCTTGACCTTCTTGTCCGACTTCTTCTCGTACGCGTTGAACACCTCGGCGAACGCCTTCCGGGGCACTGCGTCGGAGGCGTTGGAGCCGATCTTCACTTCGTTGCCCGGACCACCGCAGGCGGTCAGCAGCGTCGGGAGGGTGACCGCGCCCGCTCCGGCCGCGGTACCTCGTAGCAGCGCACGGCGGGAGATCCGATGTCCTGACAATGACGGTGCCATGTGCCCCTCCACAGAGGTCCAATCAAACACAATCGAACGCGAGTGAGGGGATCTCACCCGGCACCCAGGCGGAACGTCAAGGGTTTTGACGAGATATCGAACAACTGTTATCGCATCTCTTCCAACAGACTTCAACAGGGTCTACCGTAAACGCTCGCATGTGACGCAGCCATGACACTGCGTCACCCCCGTTGAGAACGGAGGACCCGCATCGTGCGCCACCGCTTTTTTCGCCCCTCGAAGCGAAGAGTCATCGGAGCATTGAGCGCCGGCCTGCTGGCAACCGCCGGTCTGGCCCTCCCGGCCGTCGCCCAGCCGTCGCACCCCGCCGAGGTCACCACACCGGCCTCCGGGCCGGGCGCCGCGCCCGCTGACGGGCTCGCCCTCACCCCTCCGATGGGCTTCAACAACTGGAACTCCACCCACTGCCGCGCCGAGTTCAACGAGGCGATGGTCAAGGGCATCGCCGATATCTTCGTGGCGAAGGGGCTGAAGGACGCCGGATACCAGTACGTCAACCTCGACGACTGCTGGGCGCTGCCGCAGCGCGACGCGGACGGCAAGCTGGTCCCCGACCCGGTCCGCTTTCCGAACGGCATCAAGGCCGTCGCCGACTATGTCCACTCCAAGGGACTGAAGATCGGCATCTACACCAGCGCGGGCACCAAGACCTGCAACAGCGCCGGCTTCCCCGGGGCGCTCGGCCATGAGAAGTCCGACGCCCAGCAGTTCGCCGACTGGGGCATCGACTACCTCAAGTACGACAACTGCAATAACCAGGGTGTCGACGCCAAGCAGCGCTACCGCGCCATGCGCGACGCGCTGAAGGCCGCGTCCGAGTCCACCGGCCACCCCATCGTCTACAGCATCTGCGAATGGGGCGAGAACAAGCCATGGGAGTGGGCCGGTGAATTCGGCCAACTGTGGCGGACGACGGGCGACATCAGCGACAGCTGGGGCAGCATGCTGTCGATCGCCAAGCAGAACCTGCCGCTCGCGCAGTACGCCGGACCCGGCCGCTGGAACGACCCCGACATGCTGGAGGTCGGCAACGGCGGGATGACGGACACCGAGTACCGCAGCCACTTCTCGCTGTGGTCGATCATGGCCGCACCGCTGCTGATCGGCACCGATCTGCGCAAGGCCACCGACGAGACCTATGAGATCCTCGGCAATCGCGAGGTCATCGGCGTCGATCAGGACCCGCTCGGCAAGCAGGGCACCGTGGTCTCCTCCGAGGGCGGGCGCTGGGTCATCGCCAAGGAGATGGCGGACGGCAGCCGCGCCGTCGCGCTGTTCAACGAGACCGACCGGCCGCAGCACATCGCCACAACGGCGACCGGGGTCGGGCTGCCGAAGGCGACCGCGTACCGGCTGCGCGACCTGTGGTCGCACGAGGACTACAACACCGCCGGAGCCATTTCGGCCACCGTCCCGGCCCATGGCACCGTGCTCTACCGGGCCTCGGCCGACGCGCGCTGGGCCTCTTACCCGCCCCTCGCCGAACTCGGCATCGACGGCACCGCGCTGACCGAGGCCGGAGACACCGCCCAGGTCGTCACCGCCCTCACCGACCTCGGCCGCACCCCGGCCCATCAGGTCTCGGTCCGCCTCACCGGCCCCGACGGCTGGCGGATCAAGGCCACCTCGCCGACCCGGGCCGCCTCGCTGCCCACCGGCTCGAAGCTGGCCACACGCTGGCAGGTCACCGCGCCCGCCGGGGCCGCACCCGGTGCGTACGATCTGACGGTCGCCGCCGACTACCGCTCACCGAAGGGCGCCAAGGCCGCCGCGCGGCTGGTCTCGGCGGTCCATGTAGTGGTCGCACCGCCCTCCGGCAGCTCGTACGCGAGCGATCTGTCCTGGCTGAGCGCGCTCAACGGCTGGGGCCCGGTGGAGAAGAACACCAGCGTCGGCGAGAGCGGGGCGGGTGACGGCCATCCGCTCACCCTCGGCGGCACCACGTACGACAAGGGCCTGGGCGTGCACGCGCCCAGCGAGGTCACCTACTACACCGGGGGCCGGTGCTCGCGCTTCACCGCACAGGTCGGCGTGGACGACGAAGAGGGCACCGAGGGATCGGTGGCCTTCGAGGTCTGGGCGGACGACACCAAGGTGGCGTCGTCCAAGACGCTGACGAACGCCGATCCGGCCACCGCCCTTACGGCC
Organism: Streptomyces hygroscopicus; assembly: GCA_002021875.1. NCBI lineage: Bacteria > Bacillati > Actinomycetota > Actinomycetes > Kitasatosporales > Streptomycetaceae > Streptomyces > Streptomyces hygroscopicus. The sequence continues at coordinate 10,161,428 of CP018627.1, read as the reverse complement.
GCCATCGGCGAGGCGAACACGGTCCGGCTCGTCGTCACCGACGGCGGGGACGGGGTCACCAGCGACCACGGGGACTGGGCCGACGCGTCCTTCACCTGCTGAGATCTCTCCACCCCACGCTGAAACCTCATCACCCCACGCAGATCCGCCCCTTCCCGCGGCCGCCCGGGCTCAGCACTCGGGCAGCCCGGGGAGGGGCTCGTCGTTATTGCCGCCCTTGACGTAGAGGACCACGCCCATGCCGCCCCGGCCGAGCCGGCCCGTCACCCGGTACCGCCCGCCCAGGAGCCTGCCGGACAGATCGCCGCCCATGTCCACCGGTGCCACCGCTCCGCTCACCCTCGCTCTCCTCGGCCCCGTCCGGCCGCTGCCGGGCTTAGGGCTTCGGGCTGAGGGCGAACAGCTTAGGGGGAGACGGTGACAGCGGGGCTCAATCGCCGGTCGGATGCGTGCCCGCCACCGGGCCGAACCCCTCCAGCCGCGCCTCCTGCGCCGCCGCGGCGGCCGCGCCCACCAGCCCCGCGTCGGTACCCATCTGTGCCGGGACGACCTCCAGTCCCTGGACGAACGACAGGGTCGCGTAGTCGCGCAGGGCGCGCCGCAGGGGCGTGAAGAGCACGTCCCCGGCGCCCGCCACCCCGCCGCCGATGACCGCCACCTCGATCTCGACGAGCGCGGCGGTCGCGGCGATTCCGGCGGCCAGGGCCTGGGCGGCCCGTTCGAAGGAGGCCCGCGCGACCGGGTCGCCGTTCCGCGCCGAGGCGGCGACGGCCTGGGCGCTGGTGTCGCCGTCCGGACCCGGGCGCCAGCCCCCGTCCAGGGCGCGGCGGGCGATGTTGGGACCGCTGGCGATCCGCTCCACACAGCCGCGTCCGCCACAGGGACACAGGTCGCCGTTCAGCTCCACGCTGATGTGGCCGATGTGCCCGGCGTTGCCGGTCGGACCCGGGTGCAGCCGGCCGCCCAGAACCAGCCCGCCGCCGACGCCGGTGGAGACCACCATGCACAGCGCGTTCTTACGGCCGCGCGCCGCGCCCTGCCAGTGCTCGGCGGCCGTCATCGCCGGCCCGTCGCCGACCAGCGACAGCGGCAGTGCGCCGGTGGTCTCCCGGACCCCGGCGACCAGCGGGAAGTCACGCCAGCCGGGGATGTTGACGGGGCTGACGGTGCCCACGGAGGCGTCCACCGGGCCCGCGCTGCCGATGCCGACGGCGGCGACCCGTGACCAGTGCGCGGTGGCCGCGAGCTCCTTGAGCACGGCGGTGACCTGCCGCATGACCGTCGCGCCGGCTTCCTGGGCACGGGTGGCGCGGCGGGCCCGTACGACCAGTTTTCCGCTCCCGTCCACCAGAGCGCCCGCGATCTTGGTCCCGCCGATGTCCAGTGCGGCGATGAGGTCACGTGGCATAGGTGTCGACTCTCCTGGTGGGCATGCAGGTGGGCATGGACGTGTTCGGTGTGCGACAACAGTCTTCCCGCCGCTGACAACGTTGTCCAGGGGCTATGCTCGTCACTCCCTCCCCCACGACGACCAGCGACGGGACGAGCGCACTGTGACCGACACCGCCCCGGGCACCGCCACACGCCGTTACGGCACCCGGCCCACTATGAAGGACGTCGCCGCACGGGCCGGGGTCGGTCTCAAAACCGTCTCCAGAGTGGTCAACGGCGAACCGGGCGTCACCCCCGACACCGAGCGCCGCGTCCAGGAGGCCATCACCGCACTCGGCTTCCGCCGCAACGACAGCGCCCGCATCCTGCGCAAGGGCCGTACGGCGAGCATCGGACTGGTCCTGGAAGATCTGGCCGACCCCTTCTACGGTCCGCTGAGCCGCGCCGTCGAGGAGATCGCCCGGGCCCATGGCGCACTGCTGATCAACGGCTCCAGCGCGGAGGACCCCGAGCGCGAGCAGGAACTGGTGCTCGCCCTGTGCGCGCGCCGGGTCGACGGCCTCGTCATCATCCCGGCCGGCCATGACCACCGCTATCTGGCCCCCGAGATGGCGGCCGGGGTCGCCACCGTCTTCGTCGACCGGCCGGCGGGCCGTGTCGACGCCGACGCCGTCCTCTCCGACAGCTTCGGCGGTTCCCGCGACGCCGTCGCCCATCTCATCGCCCACGGCCACCGCCGGATCGGCTTCCTCGGCGACCTGCCGGGCATCCACACCGCCGCCGAGCGGCTGCGCGGCTACCACGCGGCGATGAGCGAGGCCGGGCTGCCGGTCCATGACGCCTGGGTCTCGCCCGGCGCCACCGATCCGGAGCGGGTCCGGGCCGCGGCCACCGCGATGCTGAACGCCACTGAGCCGGTCACCGCGCTCTTCGCGGGCAACAACCGGGTCACGGTCACAGTCGTACGGGTCCTGGCCGAGCGCCCCACGCCCGCAGCGCCGGTGGCCCTCGTCGGCTTCGACGACTTCGAGCTCGCCGATCTGCTCTCCCCCGGGATCACCGTCATAGCCCAGGACTCGGCCCAGCTCGGCCGTACCGCCGCCGATCTGCTCTTCCGCCGCCTCGACGGCGCGGGCGGGGACCCCCAGCGGGTCGTCCTGCCGACCCGGCTGATCCCGCGCGGCTCGGGCGAACTGCCCCCGCCCGCGACATCCACACCCTGACCGGCCGACCCCGTACGGCCTGCTTTCGCGAACGGCCGCGCTTTCCCGCGCGGCTGAGCCCATCCCCGAACGGCCCGTTTCCCCCGAACGCCTGAACGGCCCCGCTCCGGTTGCCCCGGCCCCCCACCGCCCCGAGGGTGGATGCGGAGGGCCCGGGACCCCGGCCGGCGGAACGAGGGAGATGCGATGAGCGGGCGCCGAACGCGGACGATCTGCGCGGTGAGCCTCATGGCCGTGCTGGCGCCGGCCGCCGTCGGCTGTTCGGACGACGGGGGCACCCCGTCGTCCGAAGTGTCCCGGGCCTCCGCCGCGATCGCCTCCGCGAGGTCGTCGGCCCAGGCCCAGCTGGACAAGATCAAGGGCGGCTCCCAGGCCAAGCGCGAGGTGAGGGCCGGCCGGGTGACCCGCAACGGCGCGGGACGGTCCGTGGCACCGCTGACCGTGACCAACGGGGGCAAGCACACGGCCAACTACGCCATTGAGGTCAACTTCCGCAACGCGGGCGGGGACTTGGTCGACGCCGTCGTCCTGCATCTGTCCAAGGTGCCCCCGCACCAGCCCACCAAGGCCACCGCCCACAGCCACCGCAAGCTCACCGGCCGCATCACGGCACAGGTGGGCACCGCGGTGCGGTACTGATCACCGCGGTGCCGATGGTTCGTTCAAGCGGCCAGGACCTTGGCCTTGGCCCGCTCGTACTCCTCGGGCGTGAGGTCGCCGTGGTTCTTGAGCTCCACGAGGTGCTCGAGCTCCTCCGCCCGGCCGGTGGTGGCGGTCGTGCGCATGTACTCCCGGAAGTCCTTCTCCGCCTGCTCGGCACGCTTCATCTCGCGCATGCCCATCCCCCGCCCCCGTGCCACCAGGTACACGAAGACCCCGAGGAACGGCAGCACGAGGGCGAAGACGGTCCAGCCCGCCTTGGCCCAGCCGCTCAGCGAGTCGTCACGGAAGAGGTCGGTGAAGACACGGAACAGAAGCGCCAGCCAGAGGATCCAGAGAAAGACCCACATCGTGGTCAGGAAAACATTCAGCAGTGGGTAGTCCATCGTCAGCCTCCCGTCGGCCACGCCCGGCGCGGCCTTGAGCGCCCCGCCGGAGCCCACACCTTCAGCTTACGGCGCCACGGTCGGCGCAGCACCGGATGCCGTGGCGGCGGGCCGTGCGTAGAAAGGGGAGTCGGGAGGGTGATCGGGCGACGCGGGCGGGAAGGGGCAGGCGGCCATGGATCTCCAGATTCTCCCCCTGGCCGTCACCATGATGGCCGGCCCTCAGATCGTGGCCGCGGTCATCCTGGTGACCACCGCGCGGCCGGTGCGGGTGTCCCTGGCGTTTCTGCTCGGGGTGGCGGTCGCGACCGCGGCGGGAGTCGCTCTCGCCCGGGGGCTGTGCGGGCTGCTGGGGCAGGTGGTCGCGCCGGGCAGCCCGGACCATCGGGGATCGGCCGCGTCGGTCGTACAGCTCGTGCTGGTGGGGCTGTTGGCACTGGTCGCCGTCAAGAACGTGGTGAAGCGGCGGACGGTCGAGCCGCCGAAGTGGCTGGGCGCGCTGATGGAAGCCGATGCCCGTAAGGCGCTCACGACCGGGTTTCTGATCATCCTGTTCATGCCGTCCGACATCGTGGTCATGCTGACCGTAGGGGCGAATCTGGAGCAGCACCAGGCGGGGCTGGCGGCGGCGCTGCCGTTCATCGCCGCAACCGTACTGATCGCGGCGCTGCCGCTACTGGTCTACCTCCTCCTCGGCGACCGGGCGCGACGCGCGATGCCCCGGCTCCGGGAGTGGCTCGCCACCCATAGCTGGGTGGTCAATGTCGCCGCATGCCTGATCTTCATCGTGCTCATCCTGACCCCCTGACGGCCTGGCCCTCTGGCCCACTGGCCCTCTGCCCCCTGACAAGCCTGTGGCCCCTAACGGCCCCTGCCGTGCGCCCCCGTGCGGCCCGTGGCGGACAGGAGGGCGATCACCGCGAGGGCGGCCAGCAGGATCAGCACCAGGAAGAGCACCGTCAGCACGGTGGGGTGGTTCCACAGGGCGAACACCGCGACCGGCACCAGCAGGGCCGCCGTCGTCAGCCCCCGCCGGTGGTCCGCGGTCCAGATACCGGCCCGGCCGGTACGCATCCCGTGGGACGCGCCCCAGCGGGCCGCGCCGTCGGCGAGGACCTCCGCCGTGCCGCGTACCGTGCTCGGCAGCCGCCCCGGGCCGGTCAGATAGGCGCCGAGCGCGACCACGACGCCGAGCACCAGCACGGTGAGCACGGTGACCCGCAGAAAGCGCACCACCGTGTCGAAGAGGACCGAGGCGGCCTCCCTGGACAGCACGCTCACCGGCACATGGTCGAGGTAGTAGCTACGGCCCACCGTGAGGGCCAGCGCCAGGGCGAGGGAGGCGAGCGCGGTGCCCAGGGCCGCGCGGGCGAGCGCCCGGCGGCGCCGGTGGGCGAGCAGCACTCCGGTGCCGCCGAGGGTCACCGTCAGCGCGGGCAGCCAGTTGCCCGCCAGGTCGAGGAAGCGCGCCGACCGTCTGATGGTGTCGAGCCGGTCGGAGTGGAAGAGGACGAGCCGCTGGTGGATGTCGGGGATGCCGGTCACCACGGGGAGCCCGGCGTCCACCAGTTGCTGTCTGACCCGCTCCACGGCGGCGCCGACGTTGAGGGTGACGGTGTGGCCCTCGACGCCGACCGGCCCGCCGCCCTTGCCGGTGAGGGCGCCCACGACGGCGGTGTGGGCGGCCCGGTTGGCGCCGGTCCACACGGCGGGGAACTGCTCACTGCGCACGATGTGGGCCGCCACCTTCCGCACCGCCTGGTCCAGGGCCGAGTCAAGCTGCGGGGCCAGCCCCTCGATGGTGTCGGCGGCCTGTTCCGGGAGGCCGTGGGCGCGCAGCCAGGAGGCGATGTCGGCGGTGACCTCGCGGCTGTTGTGGCGGATGTCGACGGCCTGGCTGACCTGGTCCACGGCGGTGTCCTGGATCGCCGGGTCCTTCGCCAGCGGGGCGACCGTCGCCACATAGCGGTCGGTGTCCAGGACGATGTCGTGGACCCACACCGTCAGCACGGACACCGGTACGAGCAGGCAACCGAGCAGGATCAGCAGGGCCGACACGGCGCTTCTGGCCATGAACCCATCTCCCGCCTTCCCCGGCGGGGCCGCATCCCGGGTGACACGTGCGGGTGAGCGGATCTGGCCAAGCGGATCAGCGGGCCCGGCGGCCCGGGTGGAACTGTGGGCTCCGGCGCGACGGTCTCCAGCGGACGGACGGGCTCAGTCGGGTCTATCGGCACCTGTGAGTCGACAAGTGCCCACCGGTCTGCGGGCTCCAGCGGACTGGCAGGCTTCCACCGATCAGCAGGCACCTACCGATCTGCGATCTCCAACGGACCGGCAGGCTCCAACAGACCCGCAGGCTCCGGCAGATCTGCGGGCTCCCGCCGATCTGCGGCTCCCGCCGATCTGCGGCTCCCACCGATCTGCGGCTCCCGGCGGACCGGCCGACTGCCGAGGTCAGGATGCGGCCGGGGCCCGCCCCGCCAGCGCGTCGAGTTCGGCGCGGCCCAGGCCGGTCAGCCGCTCGACCTCGGCGCCGTCGAGGGCCCCGCAGTCCAGCCCGCGCACCAGATGGCCGCTGAGCGCCTTGGCGGTGGCCGGTTCGTCGGCGATGCCGGTGCCTCCGGCCGTACGGTCCGCATACGCGGCGAGCCGCTCCGCCGCGGCCTCCAGGCCCTCGCGGTAGAACGCGTAGACGGCGGCGTAGCGGGTGGGGAGGTGGCCGGGGTGCATGTCCCAGCCCTGGTAGTACGCGCGCGCCAAGGACCGCCGGACCAGGCGGTGGTGGAGCCGCCAGGCGTCGTGGACCCGCTCGGTGGGGCCGACGGGCAGGATGTTGGTCGAGCCGTCGGAGAGCCGTACGCCGGTGCCGGCGGCGGCGACCTGCATCACGGCCTTGGCGTGGTCGGCGACGGGGTGGTCCATGGACTGGTGGGCGGCGCCGACCCCGCAGGAGGCGCTGTAGTCGAAGGTGCCGTAGTGCAGCCCGGTGGCCCGCCCCTCGGCCGCGTCGATCATTCGGGCGACGGTGGCCCGGCCGTCGGAGCCGAGGATGGCCTGGGTGGTCTCGATCTGGATCTCGAAGCCGATGCGGCCCGGGGCGAGCCCGCGCGCCTTCTCGAACTCCTCGCACAGCCGGACCATCGCGGTGACCTGCTCGGCGTACGTCACCTTGGGGAGGGTGAGCACCAGGCCGTCCGGCAGTCCGCCGGCCGCCATGAGCCCGGTAAGGAAGATGTCGAGGGTGCGGATGCCCCGGTCGCGTACGGCGGCCTCCATGCACTTCATGCGGATGCCCGCATAGGGCGGCGCGCTGCCCTCCGCGCAGGCGGCCGCGAGGAGCGAGGCGGCGCGGGCGGCCGCGGCGTCCTCCTCGGCGTCGGGGCGCGGGCCGTAGCCGTCCTCGAAGTCGATGCGCAGGTCCTCCACGGGCTCGCGCTCCAGCTTGGCCCGCACCCGGGTGTGGACGGGTTCGGCGAGGTCGTCGGGGAGGCCGAGGACGGCGGCGAAGGAGTCTGCGTCGGGGGCGTGCTGGTCGAGGGCCGCCAGCGCCTGGTCACCCCAATCGCGCACGGTGGCGGCGGTAAGGAGGTCGGCGGGCACGTAGACCGTGTGGACGGGCTGGCGGGTGCCCGGGTCGCCGGGATAGCGGCGGGCGAGCTCGGCGTCGACGTCGGCGAGGGAGTCGGCGATGGACGCCCGTACGGCACCGGGCAGGCTGGTCGGCACGGTCTCCTGAGGCTTCATGTCCGCTCCTCCGCCCTTCCCACCGCATCCAGCTTGTTTCCACTTTACGGAAAGAATGATCCGTAGGGCGAAGTTATCCGGGCGCTCGACGGCTGGTCAACACCCCCTTCGGCAGGCGTGAGGCCCTGTACGCGCATCGCGTACAGGGCCTCACGGAATGTCCTGCGGGGATCGCGGAGGATCAGCCCTTGCGGGTCTTGACCTCTTCGGTCAGCTGCGGGACGACCTCGAAGAGGTCACCGACCACGCCGTAATCGACCAGATCGAAGATCGGAGCCTCCGCGTCCTTGTTGACCGCCACGATCGTCTTCGAGGTCTGCATACCGGCCCGGTGCTGAATCGCACCCGAGATACCCGCCGCCACATACAACTGCGGCGAAACCGTCTTACCCGTCTGCCCGACCTGATTGGTATGCGGATACCAGCCCGCGTCCACCGCCGCACGCGAAGCACCCACCGCCGCACCCAGCGAGTCGGCCAGCGCCTCCACGACGGGGAAGTTCTCCGCACCCCCCACACCACGGCCACCGGAAACCACGATCGCCGCCTCGGTCAACTCCGGACGCCCCGTCGACTCACGCGGCGTACGCGACACCACCCTCGTCCCCGTCGCCCGCTCCGAGAACGACACCGACAACGCCTCGACCACACCCGCGGCCGGAGCAGCCTCCACAGCCGCCGAATTCGGCTTCACCGTGATCACCGGCGCGCCCTTGGACACCCGGGACCTGGTCGTGAAGGCGGCGGCGAACACCGACTGCGTAGCCACCGGACCCTCCCCACCCGCCTCCAGATCCACCGCATCGGTGATGATGCCCGACCCGATACGGACCGCGAGCCGCGCCGCGATCTCCTTGCCCTCCGCGGAGGACGGGAACAGCACCGCGGCCGGGGACACCGCCTCAAACGCCGCCTGGAGCGCGTCCACCTTCGGCACCACAAGGTAGTCGGCGAACTCGGGCGCGTCAGCGGTCAGCACCCGCGCCGCACCGTGCTCGGCAAGGGCGGACGCCGTGTTCTGCGCACCCGCACCCAGGGCGACGGCGACGGGCTCACCGACGCGGCGGGCCAAGGTCAGCAGCTCCAGAGTGGGCTTGCGGACGGCACCGTCCACGTGATCGACATAGACAAGGACTTCAGCCATGGGAATCGCTCTCCTGCGACATGCGAAATGCGAAAGAAATGGACGGTAAGGACAGCGCGGCTCAGATGAACTTCTGACCCGCCAGACAGCCTCAGATGAACTTGCGCTCCGCGAGAAAGGCAGCGAGCTGCTTGCCGCCCTCGCCCTCGTCCTTGACGATCGTGCCCGCGGTACGGGCCGGACGCTCCGTGGCACCGTCCACCGCGGTCCAGGCACCCTCGAGACCGACCTCGTCCGACTCGATCTCCAGGTCCTCCAGGTCCCAGGAGGTCACCGGCTTCTTCTTCGCCGCCATGATGCCCTTGAACGACGGGTAACGCGCCTCACCCGACTGGTCCGTCACCGACACCACCGCCGGAAGCCGCGCCTCCAGCAACTCCGTCGCGGTGTCACCATCACGGCGCCCCTTCACCGTGCCGTCCCCGACCGACACCTCCGACAGCAACGACACCTGCGGCACACCCAGCCGCTCCGCCAGCATCGCCGGAAGCACACCCATCGTGCCGTCCGTGGACGCCATACCACAGACCACCAGGTCATAACCGGTCTTCTCAACAGCCTTGGCCAGCACCAGCGAGGTACCCAGCGCATCGGTACCGTGCAGACCGTCGTCCTCGACATGCACGGCCTTGTCCGCACCCATCGACAACGCCTTGCGCAACGCGTCCCTGGCATCCTCCGGACCGACGGTCAGCACAGTGATCTCGGCGTCGTCAGCCTCATCGGCGATCTGGAGCGCCTGCTCGACCGCGTACTCGTCCAGCTCCGAGAGCAGGCCGTCCACATCGTCACGATCGACGGTCAGATCCTCGGCGAAGTGCCGATCGCCGGTGGCGTCGGGCACGTACTTCACACAGACAACGATCCTCAAGCTCACGCCGGCTCTCCTACTGCATCGTCTCTACCGAGCTGCCTTGTTGCTGGCAGCATAGGCGCCTTCGGGGGCGGGACCCGGGCGGTACCGCGGGCGGTTTCCTGCCGGGGCGGCCCATGCACCGCAGCAAAATATTACTCGTCAGTACACCCAGCTCGTTCCCCGGATGCAAGCCGCGTGAACTGTGACCTTGCCAACGCGGCGATCAACGGGAGGAGCGCACGCCGGCGGGAGGGCGCGGCTCAGTCGCGCAGCGCGTTGAAGCGCCCCTGGTGGTACAGCAGCGGACGGCCCGCCCCGGCCGCGGTGCCCGTGGTCACCTCGCCGATCACCACCCGGTGGTCTCCGGCGGGTATGCGGGCCACCACCCGGCACACCAGCCACGCCAGCACCCCGTCGAGCACCGGTACGCCTTCGGGTCCAGAGCGCCAGCCGGTGGCCGGTCCGAAGCGGTCGGCACCGCTGCGCGCGAAGGTCGCGGCCAGCTCCCGCTGGTGCTCGCCCAGGATGTGGACACCGACGTGCTCGGCCTCGGAGAGCACCGGCCAGCTCGAGGAGCCGCTGCCCACGCCGAAGGAGAGCAGCGGCGGCTCGGCGGCGACGGAGGCGAGGGAGGTGGCGGTGAAGCCGACGGGGCGGGTGCCCTGGGCGGTGATCACGGCGACGCCGGAGGCGTGCCGGCGGAAGACGGAGCGGAAGAGGTCGGACGTCGCGAGCGAGGACGTACCGAGGTCGTGCGTTGCCGTCATGGAGTTGTCCTTCTGCCGGAGGTACGGGCGGGAAGCGGTGCTTGTCGTCGTTCGCTCACCCGCCCGGACACCGTGCGCCGACGGTCCGCACCGGGGTCTCGTGCACACGTCCGCAGAGAAGGAGTCCAGGCCGCATGATGTTCACCCTGGCCACGTCGGGTGCGGAGCGTCAAGTGGGTCTGGGGCGCGGTGGCTCACACGGCATCACCCAGAGCGGCGATGACATCGGCCCGGCGCGGCTGCCCGGAGGCCCGCCGCACGATCCGCCCGGCCGCGTCGAGCACCAGCACGGTGGGGGTACGGGCGATGCCCAGGGCCCTGACGAGCTCCAGCCGCGACTCGGCGTCGACCTCGACGTGCGCCACCCCGTCCACCATCGCGGCCACCTCGGACAGCGTCCGCCGGGTGGCCCGGCAGGGCTGGCAGAAGGCGCTGGAGAACTGGAGCAGCGTCGCCCGCTTCCCCAGCTCCGCGCCCAGCTCGGCGGCGCCCAGCCGCCGGCCTCCGTCGCCGTCTCGCACCTGTCTCCTCCCGATCGGACCTCCCCCGTGCAGCGTTACGGGCGGCCCGGAGATTCCCCGGAGGCCCCCCGACGTGATGAGGATCTCCCGGCCGGGCGGCGCCGTCCGGTAGCACATCGAGACGACATCGGGCACCATCTGCCAGAAGCCGGAAACCTACGGCCGCGTAACTTCCGCCGGGAGAACCCTCCCAGGGCATACGACGAAGGGTCCTCAATGGCAGAGCTCGTCTACCCGCCGGTGATCGGCATGGCCCGCACCATGTTCAAGGCGCTCGATCTGCGCTTCGACATCAAGGGCACGGAGAATGTCCCGCAGGCGGGCGGCGCGGTTCTGGTGAGCAACCATATCGGCTATCTCGACTTTGTCTTCTGCGGGCTGACCGCCCGTCCGGCGAAGCGGCTGGTGCGGTTCATGGCGAAGGAGTCGGTCTTCCGGCACAAGGTCTCCGGGCCGCTGATGCGCGCGATGAAGCACATTCCGGTGGACCGCGCGGCGGGCATGGACGCGTACAAGCACGCGCTGAAGGCGCTGCGCTCCGGCGAGATCATCGGGGTCTTCCCGGAGGCGACGATCTCGCGGTCGTTCGCCCTCAAGAACTTCAAGTCGGGCGCGGCCCGGCTGGCCCAGGAGGCGGGCGTCCCGCTGCTGCCGATGGCGCTGTGGGGCACGCAGCGGCTGTGGACCAAGGGTCAGAAGCGGGCGCTGGGCCGCCATCACTTCCCGATCACGATGCGGGTCGGCGAGCCGATGGAGGCCGACCCGACCGAGCCCTCGGACACCCTGACGGAGCGGCTGCGCGGCCGGGTGCAGGAGCTGCTGGAGGCGGCGCAGCGGGCATATCCGGTGCGCCCCAAGGGCCCGGACGACACCTGGTGGGTCCCGGCCCATCTGGGCGGCACCGCTCCCACCCCGGCCGAGGCGCTGGCCCTGGACCGGGGCCGGTAACGAAACCCCTGCGGGCGGGCCCCGGCGGCCCGCCCGTACCGCACCCAGGGCCCTAGCGGCCCATCTCCTCCTTGACGGCGGTGATGAAGCCGTCCACGTCCTCCTCCGTGGTGTCGAAGGAGCACATCCAGCGCACATCGCCCGCGGCCTCGTCCCAGAAGTAGAAGCGGTAGCGCTTCTGGAGGCGCTCGCTCACCTCATGCGGGAGGCGGGCGAAGACCGCGTTGGCCTGGACCGGGTGGAGGATCTTCACTCCGTCCACCGCGCGCACGCCGTCGGCCAGCCGCTGAGCCATGGTGTTGGCGTGGCGTGCGTTGCGCAGCCACAGGTCGCGGGCGAGCAGGGCCTCCAGCTGGACGGAGATGAACCGCATCTTGGATGCCAGCTGCATGGACAGCTTGCGCAGATGCTTCATGGCGCTCATCGCGTCCGGGTCGAGGACGACGACGGCCTCGCCGAAGAGCATCCCGTTCTTGGTGCCGCCGAAGGACAGGATGTCGACGCCCGCCGCGTTGGTGAACGAGCGCATCGGCACGTCCAGGGACGCGGCCGCGTTGGCTATCCGGGCGCCGTCGAGGTGGACCTTCATCCCGCGCTCGTGGGCGTGATCACAGATGGCGCGGATCTCGTCCACCGTGTAGACGGTGCCGAGCTCGGTGTTCTGCGCGATCGAGACGACCTGCGGCATCGCCCGGTGCTCATCGTCCCAGCCCCATGCCTGGCGGTCGATGAGCTCGGGGGTGAGCTTGCCGTCCTCGGTGGGGACGGTGAGCAGTTTGAGCCCTCCGACGCGCTCGGGCGCCCCGCACTCGTCGACATTGATATGGGCGGTGTCGGCGCAGATGACCGCGCCCCATCGGTCGGTGAGCGCCTGCAGGGCGACGACATTGGCGCCGGTTCCGTTGAAGACCGGGAACGCCTGTGCGTGCGGGCCGAAGTGGCTGCGCATGACGAACTGCAGATGCGCGGTGTAGTCGTCCTCGCCGTAGGAGACCTGATGGCCTCCATTGGCGAGCGCGAGTGCGGCGAGGATCTCCGGGTGGGCGCCGGCGTAGTTGTCGCTGGCGAAGCCGCTCACCTCGGGGTCGTGGTGGCGACGGGCGTCGGTCCTCACGGCTTGGGGGTCAGCCACAGGCGGGTTCCGTTCACTTCCTGGGCGGGCCGGTCCCAGAGTCCGGTGATGGCCTCGGCCAGCTCCTTGACGTCCGTGAAGCCCGCGAACTTCGCGTTGGGGCGCTCCGCCCGCATGGCGTCGTGCACCAGCGCCTTGACCACCAGGATGGCAGCGGCCGCCGAGGGGCCGCCCTCGCCCCCCAGTTTGCGGAAGGAGTCGGCGAGCGCGAGCGTCCACGCCTCGGCGGCGGCCTTGGCGGCGGCGTACGCGGCGTTGCCCGCGGTGGGCTTGGCCGCGCCCCCCGCGCTGATCAGCACATAGCGGCCCTTGCCGCTGCGCAGCAGGGCGTCGTGGAAGGCGAGGGAGGTGTGCTGGGCGGTCCGGATCAGCAGATTGTGCAGGGTGTCCCAGTCGGCGAGCGGGGCGTCGGCGAAGGTCTTGCTGCCGCGCCAGCCGCCGACCAGGTGGATCAGCCCGTCGACCCGGCCGAACTCCTTCTCGGTGCGGTTGGCCCAGGCGCGGGCGGCGTCGAGGTCGAGCAGGTCGACCGTCTCGCCGGTGACGCTGGCGCCGCCGTGCGCGTAGCGCGCCGCGTCCACGGCCTCGGCCAGCCGCGCCGGGTCGGAGTCGGAGGCGACGACGGTGGCGCCGGCCTCGGCGAGGCGGAGCAGCGTGGCCCGGCCCGCGGGGCCGGCCGCGCCGGCCACCGCCACCACCGCACCGTCCAGCGGCCGCTCGCCCGGTTCGTTCGGGCTGGGGCTCGACGTCGGTGTGGTCATGCTCGCTGCCTCCTCGTCCTTCCCCGCTCGGCGGCTGTCCGCCGTCGCGGGGCTCATGCCGCCGCCGGTAGGTCGCTGTCGGCCGTGATCCCCTTGGTGGAGGCGACCACGTCACGCAGCTTCTTCGCGAGCGCCTCGTAGAACATGCTCAGCGGAAACTCGTCGGGGAGCACGTCGTCGACGAGCTTGCGCGGCAGCTGGGTCAGGTCCAGGGCTTCCGGGCCTTTGGCCCAGACCGAGCCGGGGTGAGGTGCGAGATACGTCGACACCAGCTCGTACGCCTTGAACCAGTGGACCAGTTTGGGGCGGTCGATGCCGTCGCGGTAGAGCTTCTCGATCTCGCCGCACAGCTGGTTGGTGACCTGCGAGGCGCGGGACCAGTCAATATGCAGGGTGTTGTCCGTCCAGCGTACGACGTCGTGCTGGTGGAGGTAGGCGAAGAGCAACTGGCCGCCGAGCCCGTCGTAGTTGCGGACCCGCGCGCCGGTGACGGGGAACCGGAACATCCGGTCGAAGATCACGGCGTACTGGACGTCGCGGCCCTGGGGGACCCCCTCGGCCTCCAGCTTCACGGCCTCCTTGAAGGCCGTGAGGTCGCAGCGCAGCTCCTCCAGCCCGTACATCCAGAACGGCTGCCGCTGCTTGATCATGAAGGGGTCGAACGGCAGGTCGCCATGGCTGTGGGTACGGTCGTGGACCATGTCCCACAGGGCGAACGCCTCCTGGCAGCGGCGCTGGTCGGCGAGCATGTCCCCGATGTCCTCGGGGAGTTCGAGCCCGAGCGTCTGGACGGCGGCATCGCTGACCCGGCGGAAGCGGGCCGCCTCGCGGTCGCAGAAGATGCCGCCCCAGGTGAACCGCTCGGGGGCCTCGCGGACGGCGATGGTCTCCGGGAAGAGCACCGCGGAGTTGGTGTCGTAGCCGGAGGTGAAGTCCTCGAAGGCCAGGCCGCAGTAGAGCGGGTTGTCATAGCGGGTGCGCTCCAGCTCGGCCAGCCAGTCCGGCCAGACCATGCGCAGCACCACGGCTTCCAGGTTGCGGTCCGGGTTGCCGTTCTGCGTGTACATGGGGAAGACCACGAGGTGCTGGAGGCCGTCGGCGCGGGTGCGGGCGGGCTGGAAGGCGAGCAGCGAGTCGAGGAAGTCGGGGACGCCGAAGCCGCCCTCGGCCCAGCGGCGCAGATCCGCGACGACCGCCCGGTGGTAGTCGGCGTCGTGCGGCAGCAGCGGGGCAAGCCTCTCGATGGCCTCGATCACCCGGGCGATGGTCGCCGCGGCGGTCTCGCGGGTGGGTGCGCCCTCGGCGTCGAAGTCGATGGAGCCGTCCTTGGACTGCCACGGGCGAAACGTTTCGACGGCGTCCTTGAGGGTCGGCCAGGCCGGATGTTCGACCACACGCTCTGCTGACAGAACGCCACCTTCAGCTATCGGGGACGAAAGAATTTCCGTCATGACCACTCCTTCACCGGAGAAACTTGCGTACAACCACCGTATCCATCGGAGCCTCCTTCGCTCAAGCGACGGTACGGGAAATCATCCTGCGCCACACCCGCACCACCGCAGTTTTTCCTGCCCCCATCGGCCCGGCTCATGCCACGGCCCCGCTTGAGCAGTCCTGTCATGAGCGGCCGGTATGGTGTGCGCCGGTCCGGCGGCCCGCCCGCCGAGAGCCGACGAATCTGCCTCCCCACTGCCTCCCCCCGACCCGACGAGACGACCCGACGAAGGCCGTCAAGGGCCGTCAGAAGAGCGAGACAGCGTTGACTTTTCTCACCATCGGACACCGCGGAGTGATGGGCGTCGAGCCGGAGAACACCCTCCGATCCTTTGTCCGCGCCGAGCACGAGGGCATGGACGTCATCGAACTGGACCTGCACCTCAGCAAGGACGGCGCGCTCGTGGTGATGCACGACGCGGACGTCGACCGCACCACCGACGGCAAGGGCCCGATCGGCGACTTCACCCTCGCGGAGCTGCGTGAGCTGGACGCCGGGGAGGGTGAGCGGATCCCGGTCTTCGAGGAGGTCGTGGACGCCGTCAAGGCACCGCTCCAGGCCGAGATCAAGGACACGGCGGCCGCCCGGGCGCTGGCGGAGGTGCTGACCGGCCGCGATCTGCTGGACCGGGTGGACGTCCTGTCCTTCCACGACGAGGCGCTCGCCGAGATCCGCACCCTGCTCCCGACCGCCCGCACCGCCCTCGTGGCCAGCCGCTACGGCCTCGATGTGATCGACCGGGCGCACGCCGTCGGCGCCGGGATGCTGGTGCTCAACATCCGCAGGGTGACCCTGGAGCTGGTGGAGCGGGCGCACGCCGCCGGCCTCAGGGTGATCGGCTGGACCGTGAACACCCCCGACCAGCTGAAGCTGGTCCGCGGCCTCCGCCTGGACGGCGCCACCACCGACTTCCCGGAGATCCGGCGGGCGGCGCGCTTCACGGCGTGACGCCCTCACCGGCCACCTTCACCCGTACGGCGTAAGCGGCGCTCAGTCGAGGGGCTTGACCAGCAGCTCGAACTCGAGGTCGGCGCGGCGCGGCACACCGACCCGCTCATCGCCGTACGGGAACGGGGTCATCTCGCCGGTACGGGCGTAGCCGCGCCGCTCGTACCAGGCGATCAGCTCCGCACGGGCGGTGATCACCGTCATATGCATCTGCGTCGCACCCCACTCCGCCCGCGCGAACCGCTCGGCCTCGGCGAGGATCGCCTTGCCCAGGCCCCCGCCCTGCAGCGCGGGCCGGACCGCGAACATGCCGAAGTAGGCGTGGTCACCACGGTGCTCGAGCTGGCAGCAGGCGATCAGCTCACCGCCCCGCTCGACGATCACCATGCGACTGTTCTCGTCCCGCACCACGGCCGCGACGCCCTCCGGGTCAGTGCGCCGCCCGGCCAGGAGATCCGCCTCCGTGGTCCATCCGGCGCGGCTGGCGTCTCCGCGGTAGGCCGACTCGATCAGCGGCACCAGCGCCTCCACATCGGTCTCGGTGGCCGGGCGGAAGGCGAGCGGGGCGGTGGCTCGTACGGTGGCGTCCGCGGTGTCCATGGCGTCGGAAGGGTCCCTTCGGGGGCGGGGGCGGGGGATCGGTCGGCGGTGGTGGCGGCAGAGTGACCTTAACCTGCCCCAAGCGGGTCGGGTTGCGTAAGGTCGCGGCATGGTTCACGTACTGAGCAGCCGCGTTCTGCTGCGGCCGACGGACCCCGAGCGCTCCCGGGCGTTCTACGGCGAGGCGCTGGGTCTCGCGGTCTTCCGGGAGTTCGGGACGGGCCCCGAGCGGGGCACGGTCTACTTCCTCGGCGGGGGCTTCCTGGAGGTCTCCGGCCGCTCCGACACCCCGCCCGCCCCGGGCCTCCAGCTATGGCTCCAGGTCGCGGACGCGGCGGCGGCGCACAAGGAGCTCACCGCGCAGGGGGTCGAGGTGCTGCGCCCGCCGAAGAAGGAGCCGTGGGGGCTGGTGGAGATGTGGATCGCGGATCCGGACGGACTCAAAATCGTGATCGTGGAAGTGCCGCAGGACCATCCGATTCGCTACCGTCCGGGGATCTAGCGGCAGACACGACAAAGCACCCGCCCGGCGCCACGTGGATCGCGGATCCGGACGGCGTGCGGCCGCCCCGGCGCCGTCCGCCCGCCCTCCCCGGCTCGCGGTGGCCGGGGTGGTGGGGCGGACGGCGGACGGTCCCGGGGGATCAGCCGGGCTGGCTGTTCTCCTTGTGCTCGCCCCAGCCGTGCCAGCGGTCGATCTCGATCCAGGCGCTGACCCTGCCGCGGTCCCGCTGCGGGTAGTCCTTGCCGAGGTATTGCCGGGACAGCCGGTCGATTCCGGACAGGTCCTCGTCGTCCTGAAGCTCGACGACCCGGCCGATGAGGCTGATGTGGTTGTACCAGTTCGCCTCGTCGAGCACGGTGAGCGTGACCCTGGGGTCGTTGCGGATATGGCTGAGCCGCTTGCGGCCCTCGTCCAGGTTGACCAGGATCCGGCCGTCGTCCCAGAGGTACCAGGTGGCCGTGGACACCGGCTGGCCGTCGGACCGGATCGTCGCGATCACGGCCGGGTTGGGCTTCTCGAGCATGGCGACCGCGGCCTCGGGAAGCGGTGGATTCGACACGGGCTCTCCTCCTCGTAGAACGGCTGTTCACGTCCCGTGGTGCGGCGGGGGCAGCTTGATCCACGGGCCGCACCTCTCACGGTGCCATACCGCGCCTCGCGCTCCTTGCCACTCCGCGCGCCTCGCGCTCCCCCACTGCGTCCATGCGCTCCCATGTGTGGCGCCGCGGCAGGGGATGTCTCCTGGTGTTACGTCCCCCTTCGGGAGGTGTGCCGTGCACGGAGCTCCGCTCGTCGGCTGGCTGCTGGTCGCGCTGTGCGCGGCCACGGGTGCCTACTGTCTGCTTCAGATGCGCGGTGAGCCGCCCGGGCCGGGGCGGCGGATAGCGGGCGCCGAGGCACTCATGGGGTGGGGGATGGCGGCGATGGCGGTGCCCTCCACCGTGCTGGACCCGCGGCCATGGGGTCCAGCCGCGTTCGCGGCGGTCTTCGCCGTGGCCGCCGTAAGGGCTCTGCTGCCGGTGCGCGGCGCGGGGCTTCCGGGGCACCGTCTGCATCACGCCATCGGGGCGCTCGCGATGGTCTATATGGCGCTCGCGATGATGACAGGCACCACGGGCGGCCACCATCACACCGGCCAGACGGCACCGGGCCGGATGGCGGGCGGAGTGCCGCTGCTGACCGGGGTGCTGCTCGTGTACTTCGCGGTCTACGTCGTACGGTCCGGGCTGCGGCTCGTACCGATGACGGACGGCGCACTGGACGGCGCCGGGGTCCGAGCCGTGGACGATGCGGACGCCGGCGCCGGGGCCCGCGCGGGGGCGGGCTCGTCCGGTACCGGCTGGTCACGGCGGCCCGAGCTGCGGCATGCCTGCAGGCTGTCGATGGGGATAGGGATGTGCGCCATGCTGCTGGCCGTGTGAACGGGCGGCGGGCCGGGCCGTAGCCACGCCCGTAGCCGCACCGTGGTATGCGTCACTTCCCCGTCGTGAACGTACCCGGCCCGAGCTTCGCGATCATAGGGTGACCGCCATGTTGGTCCCGTTCGCGCTGATGGGCCTCGGCGCACTGGCGGCGGCAATGGCGCCGCGCCTGCTGTCCCGCTCCGACTGGATCGACCGCGAACCTGTCCTCGCCCTGTGGGTGTGGCAGTGCGTGGTCGTCGGGGTGCTGTTGTGCTGCGCGCTGACCATGGCGCTGACCGCCGCGGCCGCCTGGGAGGCCGTGCGCGGCAATGTCTTCGCCCCCGCGCCCAAGGGCGTGGTGGAGGCGTACGCGCTCTCCGGCTACGGGCCGCTGGCCGCGCCCATCGCCCTCGTGCTCGCCCTCGGGGCCGTCTGGAGCGCGGTGATGCTCACCCGCGAGATCGGCCGCGCCCGCGCCTGGCGCAGGCAGCACCGGGCCGAACTCCTCGTCCGCTCCCCCGTTTTGCCCGGTGAGGAGCCCAGCGGGGAGCGTCTGGTCGTCCTGGAGGGCGACAAGCCGGACGCCTGGTTGCTGCCGGGCACCACACCCCAGCTCGTCATCACCACGGCGGCGCTGCGCCGCCTCAAGGGCCGTCGGCTGGACGCCGTCATCGCCCATGAGCAGGGCCACGCCCGCGCCCGCCATCACTGGCTGCTGCACTGCTCGGGCGCGCTGGCCACCGGCTTTCCGCAGGTGACCATGTTCGCGGCGTTCCGCGACGAGGTGCACCGGCTGGTCGAGCTGGCCGCCGACGACTCCGCGTCCCGGCGCTTCGGGCGGACGACCACCGCGCTCGCCCTGGTCGAACTCAACGAGGACCGCGGGGTGTTCGGCCCCGGCCCCAGCGCGCTCGCCCAGGTCCCGCAGCGGGTGGACCGACTCCTGGCCCCGGCCTCCCGACTCTCGGTGGGGCGCCGCTGGCGCCTTACGGCCACCGCGGCGCTCGTCCCGGTCGTCCCGCTCATGGTCACCCTCGTCCCGGCACTGCGGGTGCTGGGGTAGCCGTTCCGGCACAGGGCTCCTGGCCCCCGGCCGCCACAGGAGTCTCCTAGCTCTCAGCCGTCACAGGGGCCTCCTGGCCCCGAGGCCCGCCCGTCGGCGATCATCGACCCATGCAGTCGGCAACCCTTCACCACCGAGCCGCCCGCACCGCGGCCGTGTTCACCGCGCTCTTCCTGGTGCTGCTCGCCCTGGTGGCCGCCCATTGGGGGCCCCTGGGGAGCGTCGACCGGGAGATCGTCGTCGCCCTGCACCGTTCCGCCGTGGAACACCATGGCTGGACCCGGGCCAACAGAGTGCTCACGGACTGGATCTGGGACCCCTGGGCGATGCGTGCGCTGCTGGCCGTGGCCGTGGGGTGGCTGCTTTGGCGGCGGGAGCGGCGGCTCGCCCTGTGGGTCGCCGTCACGGCGGCGGCGGGCACGGCCCTGCAACAGGCGGTGAAGGCCGCCGTCGACCGGGAGCGCCCCCGGTGGCCGGATCCAGTGGACTCGGCGCACTACGCGGCCTTCCCCTCCGGCCACGCCCTGACCGCGACCGTCGCCTTCGGGCTGCTGCTGTGGCTGATGACGCTCCACAGGGCGTCGGCGAAGTGGCTGCGGCTCATGGCCGCCGTCGCCGCCGTGTCCGTGCTGGGCGTCGGCTTCACCCGCCTGTATCTGGGCGTCCACTGGCCCAGCGACGTGCTGGGCGGCTGGCTGCTGGGCGCGGCGCTGGTGTACGGGGCGATCGCCTCGTACGGCTACGCCCGGAGCCGTACGAGCGAGCGCGAGGCGTCCCCCGAGGGAAGAGTGCGCTCGTGACCCCCGGAACCCCGTCCGACCCGCGGGAACGGTAGCCGCACCCGGGTGCTAGCCGAGCCGCACCCCTGCCAGGATCCCGTGCGCGACCGGCAGGCGCAGCGAGAGGTAGCCGCTCGCGGGGTCGGAGAGGTACTCCCGCATCTCCCGGTGCATGTCGAAGCCGAAGTCCATGTCCATGTCGTCCACGAGCACCAGCGCGCCCCGGCGCAGCCGGGGCTCCACCACCTCGAGCACCGTCCGGTTGAGGTTCGGCCAGCCGTCCATCAGCAGCAGGTCCACCGACCCGGGCAGGTCCCGCAACGTCTCCCGCGCGTCGCCGACGCGGACGGTGGCGATGTCGGAGAGCCCGGCGGCGGCGATGGCCTCCGTGGCCTTGGCCACCTTGTCCGCCTGCAGCTCGGTGCCGATCACCTGCCCGCCGCCGTTGTCCCGCACCGCGCTGGCCAGGTAGAGGGTGGACACGCCGAAGGAGGTTCCGTACTCGACGACGGTCCGCGCGCCGGTCGCACGGGTGAGCAGGTAGAGCAGCTCACCGCCCTCCTTGGACACCGACATGGAGGCGTCCTTGAACGTCTCGGCCATCTGACTGGCGTCCAGCTCGGCCCAGGCCGACTTGGGGTCGGTCACACCGGTCTCGGCGAACGCGCGCTCGTCGCCTTCGCGTTCGGCCTCCAGCAGTCCGTCCAGGACGGTCGCCACGAGCTCGGTGTGCAGTGTGGACGGCATGCGATCTCCTTCAGGGTCGGTGCGGTCACCGGATAGATTCTTCTTCCGGCGGCGGTCCGACGGCCCCCTAAACATCCCCCTGGCTCCCCCTGAGCTGCCCGCGGCCATGGGAGAGTGCGGTCATGAGCAATCTCGACCTGAGGCCCGCGGCGACCGTATGCGGCGGCCGCGATGACGTCACCGCCCAGCCGGTTCGCGAACTGCTGGCCGCCAAGCAGGTCCCGCTGGGCGAATCCACGATGGTGCGTCGGCTGCTGCCCAGCCTCGGGCGGCGCATGGTCGGCGCCTGGTGCTTCATCGACCACTACGGCCCGGACGACATCGCCCAGGAGCCGGGCATGCAGGTCCCTCCGCATCCGCATATGGGGCTGCAGACGGTCAGCTGGCTGCACGACGGCGAGGTGCTGCACCGCGACAGCGTCGGCAGTCTGCAGACGGTGCGCCCCGGCGAGTTGGGGCTGATGACCTCGGGCCGGGCCATCGCACACTCCGAGGAGTCCCCGCGCGAGCACGCCCGCCTGCTGCACGGGGCACAGCTGTGGGTCGCGCTCCCCGACGGCGACCGCCATATCGCCCCCAGGTGGGAGCACCACGCCGAGCTGCCCCGGGTGACCGGCGGCGGAGGGCTGCGGGCGACGGTCGTCCTCGGCGAACTGGACGGCGCGGCCTCGCCCGGCACCACGTTCACCCCGCTGATGGGCGCGGACATCGCCCTCGCGGCCGGCACCGACACCCGGCTGCCGGTGCGTCCCGACTTCGAGTACGCGGCGCTCACCATGTCCGGCGAGGCCGAGGTCGACGGGGTCCGCCTCGCCCCCGGCTCCCTCCTCTACCTCGGCTGCGGGCGCACCGAACTGCCGCTGCGCGCCGATGTGGACAGCGGCTTCATGCTGCTGGGCGGGGAGCCCTTCGAGGAGAAGATCGTGATGTGGTGGAACTTCATCGGGCGCTCCCACGATGAGATCACCCAGGCGCGGGAGGACTGGGCGGCGGGCACCCGCTTCGGCACGGTGCACGGCTACGACGGCAACCCGCTCCCCGCCCCGGAGCTCCCGCCCGTACCCCTGAAGCCACGCGGCCGGGTGCGCTGACCTGGGCTTCCACCGGAGGCGAGCCATTCGCTGACCGCTTGATTGATCTGCGGTCACCGTCCAGCGACCGTGTTGCCGACCTTCCTGACGCCTTGGACGTTCACGAACACGCTGCTCGTGCCGGGGCTCTCTTGGCGATCTTGTGTGGGGTGCTGGTGGCCTCGAGGTCGTCTCCCGGTCAGCCCTGATCGGGCGTCGTGGTGGGGCGAGGGAGCCGGGCCCGGAAGACGGTGGCGCCCGGCTTGCTGGTCAGCGTGACCGTGCCGCCGTGCGCCGCGACCACGGCCCGGACGATCGCCAGCCCCAGCCCGGTGCCGCCCGCCGCCCGGGACCGGCCGGGATCGGCGCGGGCGAACCGCTCGAACACCTCGTCCTGGAGGGCGTCCGGGACGCCCGGTCCGTCGTCGGACACCGTCAGCTCGGCCCAGTCGGCACCGGCCGTCGCGAGCCGTACGGTGACCCGGGTGCCGGGCGGGGTGTGGGTACGGGCGTTGGCCAGCAGGTTTCCCACCACCTGCTGGAGACGGTGCTCGTCGCCGAGCACCGTCACCGGCTCCTCGGCCAGCTCCAGCCTCCAGCGGTGGCCGGGCCCCGCGGCCCGTGCGTCGCCCGTCGCGTCCAGCACCAGCCGGGTCAGATCGACTGTTCGGCGGGCCAGCGGCCGTCCCGCGTCGAGCCGGGCGAGCAGCAGCAGATCGTCCACCAGCGTGGACATCCGCTGCGACTCGGCCTGGATCCTCTCCAGCGCGTGCCGCACCTCATCCGGCACCGGATCCGGATGGCGCAGCGCCAGCTCGGCGTGTCCGCGGACGGAGGCCACCGGCGTCCGCAGCTCATGGCTGGCGTCGGCGGCGAAGTGCCGCAGCCGCTCCTCGCTCGCCTGACGGCGGGCCAGCGCGTCCCCGACGTGGCCGAGCATCCGGTTGAGCGCGGTGCCCACCTGGCCCACCTCGGTGCGCGGATCGGTGTCCGGCACCGGCGGTGGCATGGCCACCTCACCGCTGGCCAGCGGCAGCTCCGCCACCCCGGCGGCGGTCATGGTCACCTGCCGCAGCGGCCGCAGCGACAGCCGCACCCACAGTGCCCCGGCCACCCCGGTGACCAGCAGCGCGCTGCCGAACACCACGGTCTCCACGATCTCCAGCCGGTGCACGGTCTCCTCCACCGGGCGCAGCGGCAGCCCGGTGACCAGAACATCCCCGTCGTCCCCGTGGACCGCGACCACTCGGTAGCCGCTGAGCGCGGACAGCCGCACGCTGTGGCCGTCGCCGTCCACCGGCACTGCCGCCAGGACCCTCCGGTCAGCGCCGGTCAGGGGTACGGCGGCGTCCGTCTGGTCGCGTACCACCGCGGCATCCGTCGTCGTACCGCGCAGCAGCCGGGCGCCGAAGGTGCGGTCCGACTGTCCACGGGTGTCGGGCGCGTTGTCGGCGTCCGGGCGCCGCTCACCGTGCTCCAGGCTGGCCGGGAACCGGCCGCCGGCCGCCGTGAGCTGCTGGTCCAGCCGGCGCACCAGAAACCCCTCCAGCGCGAACACCGTGGTCAGCCCCACCGCCAGACTCGCCACCGCCAGCAGCACCACCAGCCCGGCGGTCAGCCGGGCACGCAGCGTACGGGGCAGCCGCCCGGGCAGCCACCGCCTCATGAAACCTCCGCCTTGAGCACATAGCCGACCCCGCGCACCGTGTGGATCAGCGGTGCCCTCCCGGCGTCGACCTTCTTGCGCAGATAGCTGATGTACAACTCGACCACATGGGCCTGGCCGCCGAAGTCATAGCTCCACACCCGGTCCAGGATCTGCGCCTTGGACAGCACCCGCCGCGGGTTGCGCATCAGGAACCGCAGCAGTTCGAACTCGGTGCGGGACAGCTCCACGGCCACACCTCCACGGGTCACCTCCCGCGCCTGCTCGTCCATCACCAGATCGGCGACCACCAGCCGGTCGTCGCCCGGCTCCCGCGCCATCCCGGCCCGGCGCAGCAGCCCGCGCAGCCGGGCCAGCACCTCCTCCAGGCTGAACGGCTTGGTCACATAGTCGTCGCCGCCCGCCGTGATGCCCGTGATCCGGTCCTCCACCGCGTCGCGGGCGGTCAGGAACAGCACGCAGACATCCGGCAGCTGCGTCCGCATCGCACGCAGCACCGTGAGCCCGTCGGTGTCCGGCAGCATCCAGTCGAGCACCACCGCGTCCGGGCGGAACGCCCGCACGGCGTCCAGCGCGGACCCGCCGTCGGCGGCGGTGCGAACATCCCAGCCCTCGTAGCGCAGCGCACCCGACAGCACCTCGGTCAGATCGGGTTCGTCGTCGACGACGAGGACGCGGACCCGGTCGCCGTCGGGCCGCAGCAGAAAACGGCTGGTGGAGTGCGTATCCATGATGCCTCCAGCATCCCTCGCGGTGCGCGCTGCCGAGACCCGCCCTTCCTCTGAGTTTCCTCTGAATCCGAACGCGTTCCGCTCGGGTTCAGAGGGGCCTCAGAGCTTCGCGGGTGACGCTGACCAGGCACGTCGCCGAGAGGACTCCTATGACCAGCACGACGCCACCGACCCCGGCCAGGACTCGCCCGTCCCGGTCGGCACCACGCCCGCCCAGCCCCGTCCCGGCGCTCGCACACCTGATGATCTGGGGCGGGGCCGCCACCGTCCTGGCGCTGTGGTGGAGCGACACCCCCTCGGTCGTCGGCGCCGCCGGCTGGCTGACCGGCGCGGGGCGGATCACCGGGCTGCTCGCCGGTTACACCTGCGCGATCCTCCTGCTGCTGATGGCGCGCGTACCGCTGCTGGACCGCGCCATCGGCTCCGACCGGCTGGCCCGCTGGCACGCCCTGGGCGGCCGCTACACGATCTCGCTGGCCTGCGCCCACGTCCTGCTGATCATCTGGGGGTACTCGCTGGAATCGCACACCGGTGTGGTGGACCAGACCACCACCCTGGTCCTCCACTACCCGGACCTGCTCAAGGGGACGATCGGCTTTCTGCTGTTTCTCCTCACCGCGATCGTGTCCGCGCGCGCCGTGCGCCGTCGCATCTCCTACGAGACCTGGCACCTTCTGCACTTCGCGACCTATCTCGCGGTCTTCCTGGCCTTCGGGCACCAGCTCTCCGACGGAGCCGACTTCACCGGAAACCGACCCGCCCAGCTGGCCTGGTACACCCTCTACATCGGCGCGGCGGCACTGCTGGCCTGGTACCGGTTCGCCGTTCCGGTACGCCGGGCGCTGCGCCACCGGCTGTACGTCACCGAGGTCCGGCCCGAGGCTCCGGGCGTCATATCGGTCTACCTCTCCGGCGACCGGCTGGACGAGCTGGGGGCCGAGCCCGGCCAGTTCTTCCGCTGGCGGTTCCTCACCCGCGGCCTGTGGTGGGCCGCCAACCCCTACTCCCTGTCGGCCGCGCCGCACCCCGCGTACCTGCGGATCACCGTCAAGGCGTCCGGCGGCCACAGCGCGGCGCTCGCCCACCTCCAACCCGGCACCCGGGTGCTCGCCGAGGGCCCGTACGGGGCCTTCACGGCACGCCGTCGCCGCACCCGCAAGACCCTCCTGCTGGGTGGTGGCGTCGGGATCACCCCGCTGCGGAGCCTCTTCGAGACGCTGCCGGGCGAGGTCATGCTCATCTACCGGGCCCGGCGCCCCGAGGACCTGGCGCTCCGCGCCGAACTGGACAACATGGCCGCCGCGCGCGGGGCGATCGTCCACTATGTCGTCGACGAGCCCGCTGTCCACTCCTCCCCGCTGACCGCCGAGGCGCTCCGCGGCCTGGTGCCCGACCTCGGCGAACGTGACGTCTACCTGTGCGGCCCGCCCGGCATGACGGAGGCCGCCCGGCGCGCCCTGCGCGACGCCGGGGTGCCGCGCCGCCGCGTCCACCACGAGTCGTTCGCGCTCTGACTCCGATCCGCTCCGCATCCGAAGGAGACCCGCTGTGCGCAAGGCCGCCATCACCACCGTCTCGACCGTGGCGGGCATCGTCCTGCTGCTCTCGCTCAAACCGCACCAGGCCCCCGCCACGGCCGCCGCGCCACCGCCCCGCGCCACCGCGTCCGCGGGGAGGCCCCCCACCCCGACCGGCGGCCAGTCCTCGGGCGGCGACCAGTCCCAAGGCGGCGCGTCCGGCACGTTCACCGGCAGCGTGATCGACACCACTTACGGGCCGACGCAGGTCGCCGTCACCCTCGCGCACGGCCGGATCACGGCTGTCAAAGCACTCCAGATGCCCTCGGACCGGCCCCGGTCCCAGCAGATCGCGTCCTACGCCGTACCGCAGCTCACCCAGGAGGCGCTGAGCGCCCAAAGTGCCCACATCGACGCGGTCTCCGGCGCCACCTACACCAGCGAGGGCTACACACGGTCGCTGCAGAGCGCGCTGGACAAGGCCAGTGGCTGAGCCCGCCCCCGGGCGCGGAACGCGCCGCGCCGAGCACGTCATGGGGACGGTCGTCTCCTTCGACATCCGCGATCCGGCCACCCCCGCCATCCACCGCGCCCTCGACGCCGCCGTGGCGTGGCTGCACCGGGTGGACGAGGTCTTCTCCCCGTACCGCCCCGGCAGCGCGATCAGCCGCCTGGACCGGGGCGAACTCACCCCGGAACGGTGCGGCCCCGAGGTGGCCGAGGTGCTCGACCTGTGTGAAGAGGCGGCACACGCCACCGGCGGCTGGTTCAGTCCCACCCCCGGCGGCCGGCTCGATCCCTCCGGAATGGTCAAGGGCTGGGCGATCGAGCGAGCCTCGCGGATCCTCCACGCGGCGGGCGCTCACAACACCTGCGTCAACGGCGGCGGCGACATCCAGCTCCGCGGCGCGGCCGCCCCGGGCACCCCCTGGCGGATCGGCATCGCCCACCCCACCCGCCCCGGGGAACTGGCCGCCGTCGTCACCGGGCACGATCTG
This sequence comes from Streptomyces hygroscopicus, assembly GCA_002021875.1. NCBI lineage: Bacteria > Bacillati > Actinomycetota > Actinomycetes > Kitasatosporales > Streptomycetaceae > Streptomyces > Streptomyces hygroscopicus. The sequence goes on along the minus strand of CP018627.1, from coordinate 10,134,369 downwards.
GCCGTCGCCACCTCGGGCACGGCCGAGCGCGGTGCGCACGTGCTGGACCCGCACACCGGACGGCCCGCCACCGGTCTGCTCTCGCTCACCCTGACCGGCCACCACCTCACCAGGACCGACGCCTACGCCACGGCCGCGTTCGCCATGGGCGCCGGAGCCCGTGACTGGGTCGAGGCACTGGACGGCCACGAGGCGCTGGGCATCACCACGGCGGGTGAGATCTGGCGCACCCCGGACTTCCCCGGGGCGGTCCTGGCCGAAGCCGGGCCATGACGGGCGGCGTCCGCACCGGCCGATCCCGAAGCGGCGCGGCCGTCGGCCGGTTCAGCCACGAGGCAGCCGTCGGCTGGTTCAGCCATGGGCCGGGCCGGGCGCTGCGCGCCCATGGGGTGGGCGCTCCGGGAAGCGAGCTGCCTCTGTACGCGCATGACGATGTGCCCGAGGCCGGAGAGCGCGCAGGCGATCGCGGGGTCGACGCCTCGGACATGCGGCATCCCCACCGCATGTCCGGGGCATCTCAGGCCGCGGCGGCGGAACCCTCGGTGTCATCGGTTCCGTAGGCGATGCGCTCGGTGACCGACACCACTCCGTCCACGCCCCGGCACAACCGCACGATGACCGGGACCAGACTCCTGGCCTCGACCGATCCTTCCAGCGTGACCTCGCCCTCCCGTACCTCGACCGTCACGGCCGAGGGCGCCAGACGCAGGGTCCGTCGCAGCAGATCCCCTTCGACCTCGTCGCGAATCGCGTCGTCGTGGCGCAGGAATACCCGCAGCAGGTCACCACGGCTGATAATGCCGAGCAGTTGGTCGGTCTCGTCCACCACGGGAAGCCGCTTGATGTTCCCGTCCGACATCACGCGAGCCGCCTCGACGACCGTCCACTCCGGACGCGCGCACACCGCGGGCGCCGACATCAGCTCCTCCGCCCTCGCCCCCTCCGCCTTCGCGCGCTCCCACGCCTCCAGATGCGGGAGGGGCAGCCGACCGGACGGGTCGGTCTGGCCGGACGACTTGCGCAGCAGATCGGCCTCGGACACCACGCCGATCGGGCGCCCGGAACCGTCCACGACCGGCACGGCGGTGACGTCGTACTCAGTGAGGAGCCCCACGAGTTCCTTGAACGGCAATTCGCGTGGTGCCTGGACCACCGGACGTGTCATGAGCTCTCCGACCGTTCTGTGGTGCATGTCCCGACTCCTTTCGGAGACTCGCGGCGGGGTCGGCCGGTGTTTCCTTGTCGAGCCTGCCAGCTCGTCCCCACCGCCGGATGAGCCTCATGGCTCCCTCTCCCGGCCGCACGGCCCACAACGGGGCCATCCGGCCCTGGCTCAAGGGCTGGCCGTCCCAGGACGCCGCTCGCCGACCGTGGCACGTTGGAGTTGAGGCAGAGAGGTGGGATGTCGATGCGTGCCCAAGTCGGCGACCAACTGGTTGTCGAAAGCCCCACTACCGGTGCCACCCAACGGGACGGTGAGATCGTCGGGCTCCGCCATGACGACGGAACACCGCCCTATGACGTGCGGTGGTCGGACTCGGACCAGATCACCCTTGTGTTCCCCGGACCGGACGCACACATTCACCACATCGAGCACGGGCCGGAAGGACACCTGGAGGAGACCGGCCATCGAGGAACAGGAACAGCGCGCAGGACCACTCGAGCGCTCTCCGAAGCGGTGGTCATGGCTCTGGTGCAGGACGCCGCGGCCGCCCCGTCGATGCACAACGCCCAGCCCTGGCGATTCCAGTACTCCCGGCGCAACCGCGCCTTCCATCTGCGGGCCGACCTCCGGGGCGCTCTGCCGCACAGCGACCCCGTACTCCGGGCCCTGCACATCGGCTGTGGCGCCGCCCTGATGAACCTGCGGGTCGCGGTCGCGCACGAGGGCTGGCAGGCGACCACCCGGGTGCTGCCCGACCCCAGCGACCCGATGCTGCTGGCCTCCGTGACACTGACCGGCCCGCTCGGCGACGAGGCCGATCCGGCCGCCCTGTACCCCGCCGTGCACACCCGGCACACCAGCCGGTACCCCTTCGCCGAGACGCCGCTGCCCGACACGGTGCTGACCGCCCTCGCCGAGGCCGCACACCGGGAGTACGTTTCGCTGTCCTTCGCCTCCGGCTTGCATTTGCAGTCCGTTATGGACCTGGCGCTGGAAGCCGAGGCCCGCAACCTCACCGATGCCGGCGCCACCGCGGACCTGGCCCGCTTCACCCGCAGGGCGGGCGATACGCGGCCGGCCACCGAAGGAGTCCCGGAATACGCCTTCGGGCCCCGCCGCCGCATCGGCAAGGCCCCCATGCGGGACTTCGCCGGCGGCAAACCGATCCCCGGTCGGCCGACCGTCGATTTCGAAACCGCCCCCCACCTGGCGCTGCTGAGCACCGCACGCGACCAGCCCCTGGACTGGCTGCGCACCGGCCAGGCGATGGAACGGGTCCTGCTGCGCGCCACCGTCGAGGGCGTCTCGACCTCGTTCATCACCCAGGCCCTCGAATGGCACGACCTGCGCCGGCCGCTGCGCGACCCGATGTCGGGCAACGCGTATGTGCAGATGGTGCTGCGGCTGGGATATGGCCGACCCGGCTCCCAGACCCCCAGGCGGCCGGTCCACGATGTGCTGGACATCGAGCCATAGCCACACCGGCACGATCCGGAGCACCCCGTCAGGAGGTGCCCGCCGTCTCCCCGCGTCCGACACCCCGGAAATGGCACTCGACATCCACCACGCCCTCCACGGCCCGGGCGAGGCGCGCGGCCACAGGGATCGGCGCGGTGTCGCGGAGCTGCCCGCTGAGCGTGACAACTCCCTCGTCCACCCGGACGTGGATGCCGCTGTCGCCAGGAAAGAGATAGGCCACCACCGTGCGGCGGACCTCCTCCTCGATGTCCTCGTCCGGACGGAGGAAGACCTTCAGCAGGTCACCCCGGCTGACAATTCCCAGCAACATCCCCTCGGCATCGACCACGGGAAGCCGCTTGACCCCTCTGACGGCCATGATCCGGGCCGCCTCGGCCAACGTGGCGTCCGGGTGCACGCTCACCGCCGGGGAACTCATCAGCCCCTCCGCCGTCACCGCCCCCGCTTTGGCGAGGTCAGGGAGGCGCCGCAACTGCTCGAGGCGGTCCGGGTCACTGTCCCGGAACTCCTCCTTGGGCAGCAGATCCGCCTCGGAGACGACGCCGATGACACGCCCCTCACCCTCCAGCACCGGCATGGCGCTCACCCGCCACTGCCCCAGCGTCTGCACCATCTCCTTGAACGGCGCCTCACGCCCGACAGCCACCACCGTCCGGGTCATCACATCACTCACGATGTGCGGAGTCTCGGACACACGACCATCCTCCTTCTGCCTCGTCCGCCCCGCGGCGCCCCGACGCCCCACCACTTCCACTCTCCGGCCGGGGAGTGTCCTCCGGCCACCGGAGAGCGCATCGTTCAGCGAATCAGTCCCTGTGTGTGCGGGCGCGGCCGTTATGGTCGCTCTGAACTCAGTCTTCGAGGTCATCGCGTTCGGCCTACAGGGGAAAAGGATCACCTCACAGCTGCTGGACGTCGCCCGTATCGCGATCGCGCTGCAATGGCCGCCTGGGCTGCTGTGCTGCCGAGGCAGCCTTTCGGGGTGGGATGGTCGGGTCAGCGGCTAGGTGTGAGTTCGCCACTGAGCTTGCCGTGGAGGTAGGCGCTCGGCTCGTTCAGGCCGGTGATCCGGACGCTCTTGCCGCGCTGGGCGTACTTGGTCTCGATCGCGTCGAGGGCGGCGACGGAGGAGGCGTCCCAGATGTGGGCGGCGGACAGGTCGATGACGACCTTGTCGGGGTCGGTTGTGTAGTCGAACTGGCCGACGAGATCGTTGGAGGAGGCGAAGAACAGCTCGCCGGTGACCCGGTAGACCACGGTGGCGTGGTCGGGGTCCGTGACGGCGGTGACCTGGGCGAGGTGGGCGACGCGCCTGGCGAAGACGACCATCGCGGTGACCGAGCCGACGACCACACCGATGGCCAGGTTGTGGGTGACCACGACGACCACGACGGTGATCGCCATGACGGTGATCTCCCCGGCAGGCATCCGCCTCAGCGTCTTAGGGGCGATGGAGTGCCAGTCGAAGGTCGCGAACGACACCATGACCATCACGGCCACCAGGGCGCCCATGGGAATGTCCGAGACGACCGGGCCGAAGACGATGCACAGCACCATCAGGAACGAGCCCGCCAGGAACGTCGACAGACGGGTGCGGGCACCGGAGACCTTCACGTTGATCATCGTCTGGCCGATCATCGCGCAGCCGCCCATGCCACCGAAGAAGCCGGTGACGATGTTGGCGATGCCCTGACCGATGGACTCACGGGTCTTGTTGGAGCGGGTGTCGGTGATCTCGTCCACCAGCTTGGCCGTCATCAGCGACTCCATCAGGCCGACCAGGGCCATGGCGAAGGCGTACGGCGCGATGGTGGTCAGGGTGTCCAGGGTGAACGGCACATCGGGCAGGCCGGGAACCGGCAGGGAGGACGGCAACTCGCCCTTGTCGCCGACAGTGGGCACCGCGATCCCGGCCGCGACCGTGACGACGGTGAGAATCACGATCGACACCAAGGGCGCGGGGATCACGGTGGTGACCTTCGGGAAGAACACCATCAGTGCCAGCCCGGCCGCGATCAGCGGGTAGACGGCCCAGGGCACATCGCTCATCTCGGGGACCTGGGCCATGAAGATCAGGATGGCGAGGGCGTTGACGAAGCCGACCATCACCGAGCGGGGGACGAACCGCATCAGCTTCGCCACCCCCAGCGCGCCCAGCGCCACCTGGAAGACACCGGCCAGGATCACGGTGGCGACCAGGTAGCCCAGGCCGTGTTCACGGTTCATCGGCGCGGTCACGAGCGCGACGGCACCGGTCGCGGCGGAGATCATCGCCCGGCGCCCGCCGACGATCGCGATGGTGACGGCCATGGTGAAGGAGGCGAACAGGCCGATGGCCGGATCGACCCCGGCGATGATCGAGAACGAGATCGCCTCGGGGATCAGCGCGAGCGCGACCACCAGGCCGCCCAGGACCTCGGTGCGCCAGACCTTCGGATCGTTCAGCCAATCGGGCTTCAGGTCACGCAGGCGCGCGGCTGGGGACACAGCGGAACCAGACAAAGGGAATATGAACCTTGTACTCGGGCACAGCCCTTCCGGCAATGCCAGGGCGTGCGGGAACGGCGCGGAGTGCCGGGCCGGCGAATCGGATCTTCGCCGGGGGCGACGTCGGCCCCGACAGCAACGGCAGGGCAGCAGTACCTCGCCCTCGCCACCAGCGACTCTACCCTAACGTTAGGGTAGAGATCAGCCGGGCCGCGAGGGGACGCGGGCCGGGGATGAGAAGAGCCAAAGGGTCACGAGCGTGGACGGCAAGCACATGCAGATCGGCGAAGTCGCCGCGCGGACCGAACTGTCCTTGCGCACCATCCGGCACTACGAGGAGACCGGCCTCGTGGTCCCCTCGGCCCGCTCCCAGGGCGGCTTCCGCCTCTACACCGAGGCCGATGTCGCCCGTCTGATGGTCATCCGCCGCATGAAACCGCTCGGCTTCACCCTGGATCAGATGCGCGACCTGCTGGAGGCCACCGACCGCCTCGACTCCGGCGCCGAGCTGCCACCCGATGAGCGGGAGGATCTGCTGGAGCGAGTACGCGGCTTCCAGGAGGCCGCGCGACAGCGGGTGGCGGACCTGCGGACCCAACTGGCGCGAGCGGAAGAGTTCGCCGCCACACTGGGCGAGCGTCTCACCTCGGCGCAGCATCCCTGACGACGGGGCTGCAGCGTTTGCTCGTTCACCACTCCGCAGGCTGCCGGTGCGGCCGGAAGGACGTCAGCATGTCGGAGTCCGAGCACGAGCTGGCCGAGGTCCAGCGTGAGCACTGCCGCTCCAGGCGATCGGGGCCCTCGACGAATGGCTGCGCGGCCGGGTCCGGATCGGTCATCGCCAGCACCGCGTGCGAGGTCCGCACCAGGTGAAAGGCGCGGCTGGACTCGTCGCTGGGCAGCGCCTCGGCACAGAATGCCCATGCCTTCGCCGGGACGCTCGTGCTCCCGGTCATCATCTTCAGCGTCGTCCTCGCCAGGACTCACCAGCGTGCCGATCCGGGTGCCACCCGGGCGTGATCACCTGTCGCCGGGGCGCACGACGACGGCGTTGGCCTCGACACGTCCGCTGTGTTCGAAGCGGAGGGTGAAGGGCACCAGGTCTCCGGCCCGCCAGCGGGCCGTGGCCGGGACGGTCACATCGCTGGTGAACGGTGACATGTCGAGCGTGCCGCCCGCCGGAACCGGCAGGGAGTCCGCGACCTGCCGGGAGGCGGCTCCCCGCCCGGTCATCCGGTGACGGCTGAGCGAGATCCCCTCGGCGACCGCGGAGGAGGTCACCTCGACCAACCGGTCCTGCCCACCGCCCGTGTTGGTGATGCGGAAGAACGCGGCGGTCCGGGGCACTCCCGGGGCGGGGAGGAAGAGCTGTGCGTCGGTGACGCCGATACGCGGGGGGCTGCCCGCGCTGCCCGAGGCGGTCCACGTGGCGAGACCGCCCAGTGCGAGGACACAGGCGCAGAACGGAACGGCCGCGGCCCGCAGGGAGTCCGTGAGGCGACGGCGGGTGGGCGTCCAGGAGGGGGTCGTCATCGGGCGGGTCTCCACCTCGGTGTCGGGTCGCAGATACGGGCGGGCAGTCCATCAGCGGCGTACATGGGCGTCACAGTGGCTTCCGGGCGGCAGGCGCGGCGGGCCGGGAGGGGCGTGGGCCGGTCGGCGACGGCTGCCAGGCGCGTAGTCGCAGGCTGTTGCCGACCACGAGCAGCGAGCTGACCGACATCGCGGCCGCCGCGAGCATGGGGTTGAGCAGGCCGACCATGGCCAGGGGTACGGTCACGACGTTGTAGCCGAACGCCCAGAGCAGATTGACGCGGATCGTGCCGAGCGCACTGCGGGCGAGGCGGACCGCGTCCGCCAGGGTCTCGATGTCACCGCGTACCAGCGTCACGTCGGCCGCCCCGATCGCCACATCCGTGCCCGTGCCCATGGCGATGCCGAGGTCGGCGCCGGCCAGGGCGGCCGCGTCGTTGACCCCGTCACCGACGACGGCGACCCGGTAGCCCTGCTCCCGCAGCTCCCGGACGAGGGCGGCCTTGTCCTCCGGGGTGCAACGGGCCCGCACCTCCTCGATACGGAGGTCGGCGGCGACGGCGCGGGCGGGCGCCTCGCGGTCGCCGGTGGCGAGCACCGGCCGCACGCCCAGGCGGCGGAGCCGCTCCACGGCCCGGTAGCTTCCCGGGCGCAGCACGTCTGCGACCTCGATCAGTGCCTCGGTCTCACCGTCGACGCGGACCACGACCGGTGTACGGGCGGCGGTCTCGGAGGCCGACAGCGCTTGAGCCAGTGCCGGGGGCAACGCGTCGTCCGGGGCCAGGACTTCGATCACCCGGTCCGCCACCCGCCCGCGCACGCCCTTGCCCGGCAGTGCGACGAAGTCGGCCACGGCCGGGAGGGGGTCTGCGGGATCGGTGCGCCGGGCGTAGGCGGTGATGGCACGCCCCAGCGGGTGTTCCGATCCCTGTTCGACCGCGCCCGCCAGCCGGACCAGTTCCTCCTCGCCGAGTCCGCCCGGTGCAGCCGTGACCCGGGCGACGCTCATGTGCCCGGAGGTGAGGGTGCCGGTCTTGTCCAGGACGACGGCGTCGATGTGCCGCAGCCCCTCCAGCGCCTGCGGTCCGCTGACCAGGACGCCCAGTTGGGCGCCCCGGCCGGTCGCCGCCATCAGCGCGGTGGGGGTCGCCAGGCCCAGCGCGCAGGGGCACGCCACGACCAGGACGGCCACGCTCGCGGTGATCGCCGCCTGCGGCTCGGCACCGGCCCCGAGCCAGAATCCGAGGACCGTGACGGCCAGGGTGAGCACGACCGGGACGAAGACGCCCGCGGCCTTGTCCGCGAGCCGCTGCGCCCGTGCCTTGCCCGCCTGGGCCTCGGTCACCAGCCGGGTGATCCGGGACAGTTGCGTATCGGCGCCCACCGCGGTGGCCCGTACCAGGAGCAGGCCCCCTGCGTTGACGGCGCCGCCGATCACGGGCGTACCGGGGCCGACTTCCACCGGCTCGCTCTCCCCGGTGACCAGGGAGAGATCGACGGCCGAGCTGCCCTCCACCACCGTGCCGTCGGTGGCCAGACGCTCCCCGGGCCGGGCGACGAAGACCTGGCCGACCCGCAGTTCCTCGATCGGGACCAGGCGCTCGCCGTCGCCATCGCGTACCGACACCTCCTTCGCCGCCAGCCGGGCCAGGGCGCGCAGTGCCACGCCGGTCCCCCGCCGGGCCCGTGTTTCCAGGAAGCGGCCGGCGAGGACGAACAGCGGTACGCCGACGGCGGCTTCCAGATAGATATGGGCGACGCCGTCCGAGGCGGTGGGCACCAGGCTGAAGGGCATCCGCATGCCGGGATCACCGGCCCCGCCGAAGAACAGCGCGTAGGAGGACCAGGCGAAGGAGGCCGCGACACCCAGCGAGACCAGGGTGTCCATGGTGGCCGCCGAGTGTCGCAGGCCGCGCGCCGCCCGCAGGTGGAAGGGCCAGGCTCCCCAGACGGCGACGGGCGCGGCGAGCACGAAGCACAGCCACTGCCAGTTGCGGAACTGCAGACCGGGGACCATCGACAGGACCAGCACCGGGACCGCGAGCAAGGCCGTGCTCAGCAGCCGGTCGCGTTCCTGCCGGGCGTCCCGCGCCTCGTCCCCGTCCTCGCGCCGTTCCTTCGCCGGCGGCTCGGGCAGCGCGGCGGTGTAGCCGGCCTGCTCGACGGTGGCGATGAGCTGGTCCGGGCCGACCTCGGGCGGGTGGTTCACCCGGGCCCGGCCGGTGGCGAGGTTCACGCTGGCCGTGACCCCGTCCAGCCTGGCCAGCTTCTTCTCGACACGCTTCACACAGGCCGCGCATGTCATGCCGCCGATGGCGAGATCGGTCACGACGGCCACCGCTGCCGGTTCGCCGGCCATCAGCGTCCACTCCCCTGGTCCGTGTCCATGCCACCCATGTCCATGCCGCCACCGCCGTGGCCGTCTCCCGAGCCGCCGTCTCCCGAGCCGCCGTCTGTCGTGCTGGTGCCGTGCATGCCGGGGGCGACGGGCCCGGCGCCCGCGCCGACGGCGTAGGAAGCGGCGAACGCCATCACCAGCAGCAGAAGGAATCCGCACAGCGCCGGCGGGGGCAATGCCCTGGTAAGGAACGCACCCGGCGTCCGGCGGGCAGATGGGCGGGGCTGCGCCATATGAGGAAACTCCCGATCGCTCCGTACGGCTTCAGCGGATCCGGCCGTACCGGTAGAGGAGTCGGGACGGCCGGCACCCGAGTTCCGACGCCTTGTCGTGACGCGCGTCACGACACCAGGCTCGCCTGCCGAACGCGTGACCTGCTCAGCCCTGTTCATAGTGGCTCGGACTGCCGTCACGGTGGACGAGACGGCCAAGCTGCTCCGCGCGGGCGCGGGGCATGAGAGTCCAGGTGCCGTCGGTGCGGTGCAGGGCGGCCGAGTGCCAGGGGGTGGCCCAGACGTCGGCGGCGTCGAGGAGGCGGATGCCGAATTTGGGGGCGCCGATGGGCTGGGGGTGGATGGACAGCCGTACGGAGCCAGGGTGGTGCTCGGCGATCAGGTCGCCCCAGGCTCGGCTGCGCTGGATGACGCCGTAGGCGCGTGTGCGGCATTCGCGTTGGAGGGCGGAGCGGGTGCCGGTGAAGTCGGCGGTGTCGTCGACGAGGAACCGGATGATGCCCCGGTAGAGGGCGAGGGTGTGGTCCCCGGAGCGGACCTCGGCTCGCAGCGCCTCCAGGGTGGGGGCGTACCGCTCGTGCACCTGGACGCGTTTGGTGTGGTGGGGCAGGTCGCCCAGGACGTCGCGCAGGTCGAAGACGGAGAGGCGGTGCAGGCCCGACTCCCTTATGAGACGTCTGAGTCCGTCCGCGTAGGCGTCTATGTGGTCGTCCGGGACGCGGATCAGGTCGCCGAAGACATGGCCGTCGGAGCAGATGATCACGCGGGCGCCCGGCGGGTGGACCCGCTCGATCTCCTCGCACAGGGTGTTCAGGAAGCCGAGGGAGAGGCGTTCGCCCTGGTCGGGGAGGTGGCCGAGGACCTTGGCGGGGTTGGGGGACTTGCAGGGGAAGCCGGGCAGGGTGAAGACCACAGGTTCTCCGGCGCGTACGAACCCGGCGATCTGGCGCCGCTGCTGCGCGAACGCCTCCGCCGCCGCGGGCGAGGGGTCGGTCGTGCGGTGGTACGGCAGCAGCAGGTCCAGGATGGCGGCGCTCATGCTGCTCGTGGAGCGGGTGTCCGGTGCGGTCGTCAGCGGCATGAGGTGGGTTCCTCCGTGAAGGTGTGCGCGACGCGGGCATGCGGGCATGCGTCAGACGCGTCGGTCGTAGCCGACCGGCAGGTGGTTGGTCCCCCGGCCGAGGACGGCCGGGATCCACTCGATGTCCCGGTCTTCGATGGCCAGGTGCGCTCCGGGGAGGCGGGACAGGAGGGTGCCCAGCGCGATCTGGAGTTCGGCGCGGGCCAGGGCCGCGCCGGGGCAGAAGTGGATGCCGTGACCGAAGGCCAGGTGGGGGTTGGGTGAGCGGTCCAGGTCGAGGGTGTCGGGGTCGGGGAAGCGGCGTGGGTCGCGGTTGGCGGCGCACAGGGAGATGATCACCGAGTCCCCGGCCGGGACGTCCGTGCCGTGCAGGTCGCTGTCCTGGTCGAAGAAGCGCCAGGTGGTCAGCTCGAAGGCGCTGTCGTAGCGGAGGAGTTCGTCGACCGCGCGGGGCATCAGCTCCGGGTCGTCGCGCAGCCGGGCGAGTTCGGCGGGGTGGCGGAAGAGGGCGATCAGGGCGGTGGTGATCTGGTTGGTGACCGGTTCCTGGCCCGCCACGAGGAGCTGGAAGATCATCGAGTCCAGCTCCTCCTGGGAGAGTTCGCTGCGGTCGCGGGCCACGACCAGGCGGCTGAGCAGGTCGTCCTCCCCGTGTTCGCGCTTATGGGCGACGACCTCGGCTATGTAGCTCTGGAGCCCGTGCAGGCGGGCCTCGTACAGCGGGCGTCCGGGGTCGGTCGGTCCGACCGGCTGGACGACCTTGCCCCAGTCGCGGTCGAAGCGGGCCGCCGACTCCGGTGGCAGGCCGATGACTTCGGCGAGGACCTGCAAGGGGAAGCGGGCGGCGAAGCCGGTGACCAGGTCCGCGGGGCCGGTTTCCGGGAGGGCGTCGACGAGGGTGTCGGCCAGCTCCTGGAAGCGGGGCCTCAGATGCTCGACGCGGCGCGGGGTGAAGGCGTCGGTGACGAGGCGCCGCATGCGGGTGTGGTCCGGCGGGTCCTGGTGGAGGAGGTGGACCTGGAGCTGGGAGTGCTGGGGCTCGGGCATGATCGAGGCGCGGGCGCGCCAGCGGTCGTTGCCCCGGTCGTGGTTCTTGCCGAGGCGGTCGTCGCCCAGCGCGGAGTGCGCGGCGTCGTAGCCGGTGACGAGCCAGGCGTGGACGCCGCTGGGAAAGCGGACGCGGTGCACCGGGCCGGTCTCGCGCATCCGCTCGTAGAGGGGGTACGGGTTGCTCTTGTAGGGGCAGCCCATCAGCGGCACGGGCTCGGGCAGGGCCTCGGGGGTCGTCCCGGATTCCTGGAGGGTCATGGAAGGTGCTCCTCAGAGGGCGAGTTCGGGCTGGTAGTGGTCCAGCCACAGGGCGAGGTCGACGACGCGTTCGAGGCGGAGGCGGTGGCCCCACTCCAGTTGACCGGGCGGGGTGTCGAGGCAGGGTTTGACGCGGGTCTCGTCGGCGAGGGAGCGGACGGTGTCGTCGGCGAGGGCGTCGCGGGCCATGTTCTGCAGGCCGCGGTTGTAGTCGGGGTGATGGGTGGCCGGGTAGTGGTTCTTGGGGCGGTGCAGCACCGAGTCGGGGGCCAGTCCGGTACCCGCGGCGCGCAGCAGGCTCTTCTCCCGGCCGTCGAAGTTCTTCAGGGTCCAGGGCGTGGTGAAGGCGTACTCGACGAGCCGGTGATCGCAGTAGGGGACGCGGACCTCCAGGCCCTGCGCCATGCTCAACCGGTCCTTGCGGTGGAGGAGTTGACGCAGCCAGCGGGTGAGCGAAAGGTGCTGCATCTCGCGCTGCCGGTGCTCGGTGGGCGTCTCGCCGTCGAGGTGCGGTACGGCGGCCAGGGCGGTGCGATAGGTGTCGGCACGGAACTCGCCGATGCGCAGGTCCAGTTCGGGGTTGAGCGGCATCGCGGCCTCGTCGCCGGTCACCAGCAGCCAGGGGAACGTGGACGCGGCGAGCGCCTTGGGGTTGTGGAACCACGGGTAGCCGCCGAAGACCTCGTCGGCCGCCTCGCCGGACAGGGCGACCGTGGAGTGCTTCCGGATCTCCCCGAAGAGGAGGTAGAGCGAGGTGTCCATGTCGCCGACGCCGATCGGCGAGTCGCGGGCCACGACCACGGCCTTGCGGTGCTCGGGGTCGAGCAGGGCACGCGGGTCCAGCACCACCGTGCTGTGGTCGGTGCCGATGAACGCGCCCGCTTCCGTGGCGTACGGGGTGTCGTGGCCGGTGCGCAGAACATCATCGGTGAAGCTCTCGGCCTGGTCGCTGTAGTCGACGGCGTAGGAGCGGATACGGGCGCCCGGGCCCTCGCGCAGCCGCAGTTCGTCGGCGAGCAGGGCGGTCAGGACGGTGGAGTCGATGCCGCCCGACAGCAGGGAGCACAGGGGGACGTCGGCCTCCAGCTGAGCGCGGGCGGCGGCGCTCACCAGGTCGTGCACGCGGGCGACGGTCGCGTCCCGGTCGTCCGGGTGGGCGTCGGCCGCCAGCCGCCAGTAGCGGCGCTCGCGGATGCCGTCCCGGTCCAGGAGGAGCAGACCGCCGGGCTCGACCTCCCGCACGCCGGACCACACCGTCGGACCGGTGTTGAACAGCAGGCCGTACGCCTCGCGCAGCCCGTCCGCGGCCACCCGGGGCCGTATCTCCGGGTGGGCGAAGAGCGCCTTGGGTTCGGAGGCGAAGGCCAGACCGCCGTCCACGGCCGCCCAGAAGAGGGGCTTGACGCCGAGCCTGTCGCGGACCAGGAGCAGCCGCTGTGCCCGCTCGTCCCAGACGGCGAACGCGAACATGCCGTCCAGGTGGTCGGCCACCTCCTCGCCCCACTCGGCGTAGCCGCGCAGCACCACCTCGGTGTCGCTGCGGGTGCGGAACTCATGTCCCCGGCCCTTCAGTTGTGAGCGGAGTTCGTGGTGGTTGTAGATCTCGCCGCTGTAGGTGAGCACGGTCGTCGGGGCATCGGGCCGGTCGGTCATCGGCTGGACGCCACCGGCGATATCGATGACGGCCAGGCGGCGGTGGCCGATCGCGGCACGCGGGCCGAGCCAGACTCCGTCCGCGTCGGGGCCGCGCGGGGTCAGGGTGGCGGTCATGGCCTCGATGACCGGGGCCTGGGTGCGGGGGTCCTGATGGAAGGACACCCAGCCGGTGATTCCGCACATGGGCACGACTCCTCGGTGAGGGTGGGGCGGTGGCTCAGCGGGGTGCGGCGGGCGCCGCGTCGGTGGTCTTCTCGGTGAGGTTCGCGGGATCGCGGGCGGGCCGGGCGAGCAGCGGTACGGCGAGGCAGGCGGCGAGGGCGGCGAGGGCCAGACCCGCCCGTACGCCGTCGTCCTGGCCGGCCGGCCCCCAGGCCGCCGTGGCCAGGGCCGGTCCGAGCGTGAAGCCGAGGCTGCGGGCGAGCTGGACGGTCGAGCCGACCGTGGCGGCGCGGCCCGGCGGGGCGGCGCCCATGACCAGGGCCTGCACCGGGCCGCCGTTCAGGCCCATGCCGAGTCCGGCCAGGGCGAGCCGCCAGGCCACGTCGGGAGGGGACCAGCCGTCGCCCAGCGGGACGAGCAGCAACAGGCCGCCGGCGGTGAGCGCGGCGCCGGTGACCGCGACGGGCCGGGCCCCGTACCGGTCGGCGAGCCGTCCGCCGAGCGGGCCCGCCAGCCCCATGCCGAGGGGGAAGGCGAGCACCGTCAGGCCGGTGGTGGTGGCGCTGACGTCCTCGTCGCGCTGGAGGTGCAGGGCGACCACGTAGTGCATGGCGGCGAAACCCACCGCCAGCGCCAGCACCGCGCCGTGCGCCCGCAGCAGCCCCGCCGCCCGCAGCACACCGGCCACCGGACGGCCGCCCGGACCCCGCAGCCACCACCACAGCGGCGGTGCGGCGACGAGGGCGAGCGGCAGCCAGGCGGGTGTGTCGGAGGCCAGGGTCAGGGACAGCAGCAGGATCGTTACTCCGGTGGCTATCAGGGCGGTGTCGCCGAGGAAGCGCCGGTCCGCGCCGCGCAGGCGGCCGTCCCGGGGCATCGCCCGCCACACCACGGCCAGCGCCAGCAGACAGAACGGGATCTTGACCAGGAAGATCCAGCGCCAGCCGAGCTGGTCCAGGAGCAGACCGCCGACCGCCGGTCCGGTGACGGCGCCCAGGGGGCCGAGGGTCGCGGGCACGCTCATCGCCCGCCCGCGCGACTCGGGCCGCACCGAGCGGATCGCCAGCACCGGCATCGACACGAACAGCACCGCACCGCACGCGCCCTGCCCGATCCGGGCGGCGATCAGCCAGGCGGCCCAGGGGGACGCGGCGGCAAGCGCGCTGCACAGCGCGAAGCCACCGGTGGCGGCCATCAGCGCGGGGCGGGTGCCCACGCCGTCGAGCCAGCGGCCGACGGGCAACAGGAGTGCGACGACGGGAAGTTGGTAGCCCAGTACCGCCCACTGGGCTGTCGCCGCCGGTACCCGCAGGCCCTGGGAGATGTCCGCGAGCGCCACGTTGACGATATTCATGTCGAGCATCGCCACGAACGCCAGCGCGCCCGCCACGGCCACCAGGAGCCAGCGGTCGTGGACTTCGGGTGGATCCGCCGGACGCTCGGTTACGTCCCCGGGCTGATCCGCACCGGAAGCGTCGTCGGTCATACGCCCCTCCCTCTGGCCGGTCGGCCGCCGAGCGACGGCCTCGCTGTAGAAGTCGGGCGAACCGCGGAGTGAGTTCCCGGATGTATCAGGAAAAACGGCTGGATTTCATAGTTCTCGGTGGTCGAAGGCGATCAGCGGGTCCCCGGTCAGCGGGTGCTCGACCACGGCGGCGCGCACGCCGAACACCTCGGCCAGCAGGGCCGGTCGCAGCACCTCGCGGGGCGTTCCGGAGGCGACCACGCGGCCCTCGTGCAGGACATGCAGCCGGTCGCACACGGAGGCGGCGGCGTTGAGGTCATGCAGCGACACCAGGGTCGTACGGCGTCGGCCGCGCAGCAGGGCGAGGAGTTCGACCTGGTGGCGGACGTCGAGGTGGTTCGTCGGCTCGTCCAGGACCAGGACGTCCGTCCGCTGGGCGAACGCACGGGCCAGCAGCACGCGTTGGCGCTCACCGCCGGACAGCTCGGTGAAGTGGCGGTCGGCGTGGTCCCCCATGCCGACGTCCGCGAGAGAGCGCTCGACGATGTCCCGGTCGGCGGCGTCCTCCCCGGCGAACGCCCGCTTGTAGGGCGTGCGGCCCATGGCGACGACCTCACGTACGGTCAGCTCGAAGTCCCCGCCCCGCTCCTGCGGGAGCGCGGCGACGTGCCGGGCCGACCGCGCGGGGCTCAGCTCGCGGATGTCGGTGCCGTCGAGCAGGACACGTCCGGCGGCGGGCTTCAGATGCCGGTACACGGTCCGCAGAAGAGTGGACTTGCCACTGCCGTTGGGCCCCACCAGGCCGGTGATCTCGCCTTCGGCCGCGATGAGGTGGGCATCGGCCACGACCGTACGTCCGGCATACGCGACCCGCAGGTCCTCGATGTCGATCCTCAACTCCCGCTCCCCAAGCGCCGGTCCAGCAGATACAGCAGCGCCGGAGCGCCGATCAGCGAGGTGACGACCCCGACCGGCAGTTCCTGCGTGTCCATGGCCGTGCGGCACACGATGTCGACCACCACCAGCAGCAGCGCGCCGAAGAGCGCCGACACGGGCAACAGCCGACGGTGGTCGCCGCCGACGACCAGACGGCAGACGTGGGGGACCATGAGGGCGACGAAGGCGATGGCCCCGGAGACCGCGACGAGGACACCGGTGAGCAGGCTGGTGACCGCGAACAGCTCACGGCGCAGCCGTACGACGTCGATGCCGAGCCCGGCCGCCGTCTCGTCGCCCATCAGCAGCGCGTTCAGGCCCCGGGCCCGGGCCTGGAGCAGCAGCAGGACCGCCGGAACCGCCACCGCCGGGGCGGCCAGCAGCGCCCAGCTCGCGCCGCTCAGGCTGCCCATCAGCCAGAACAGCACACTGTGGGTCTGCTGCTCGTCCCCGGCCTGGAGGACGAGGTAGCTGGTGAAGCCGGACAGGAACTGCCCGATGGCCACCCCGGCGAGCACCAGCCTGAGCGGTGCGAATCCCCCGCCACGTCGTGCCACCGCCCAGACGAGAGCGAAGGTGGCCAGGGCTCCCGCGAAAGCGGCACCGGACAGGCCGAGGCCCAGCGCTCCCCCGGCGCCGAGGCCGAGGACGATGGCGGCGACGGCACCGAGGGAGGCGCCGTTGGAGACGCCCAGGAAGTACGGGTCGGCCAGCGGGTTGCGGACGAGGGCCTGCATGGCCGTACCGACCAGGCCGAGCCCGGCACCCACCAGAGCGGCCAACAGGGCGCGGGGCAGGCGTAGTTGCCACACGATCAGGTCATTGGTGCCGGGCCGGGGGGCATCGCCGGTCAGTCTGCGCCAGACCACGCTCCACACCTCGCCCGGCGGGATCGACGTGGAACCCCAGGCGACCGCCGCTGTGAGGGCCGCGAGCAACGCGACCGCCAGGAGCAGCGCCAGCGGCCCGGCGGGCACGGAACGCCGCGTGCGTGCACGGGCATCGGTGCCCTTCCCGCTCACCGTGGCGTCGAGCGCCATCAGCCGACCTTGCCCGGGTAGAGGGCCTTGGCGATCTCCTGGACGGCGTCGGCGTTCTCGACTCCGGCGATGGTGATCCGCTCGGAGCCGATGCGCAGGAAGTGGCCCTCCTCGACTGCCTTCAGGCCCTTGGTGGCGGGGTTCGACTCCAGCCACTTCCGCGCCTCGTCGAACGCCTTCTCGTTCGCCACCTCGCTGCCCCGATCACGGACGCCCAACTGGATCCAGTCCGGGTTCCTGGAAATGACGTCCTCCCAGCCGACCTGCTTGTAGTCGCCGTCGCAGTCGGCGAAGACATTGCGGGCACCGGCCAGAGTGATCACCGCGTTGGCGACCTGGCGGTTGCAGACGACGGTGGGCTGCTTGGTGCCGGCGTCGTAGTCGAAGAAGAAGTACGTCGGCCGCTCGCCCTCCGCCGTCCGGCCGACGGCCTTGTGGACGGCGTCCACCTTCCCCTTCATTCCGTCGACGAGTTCCTTCGCCTTCGCGCTGGTGCCGGTGACCGCGCCGAGGGAGGTGATGTCGGCCTCCACCGCGGACAGGTCGGTCACCGCGCGTGTGTTCCGCGCCGCACAGGCGGTGGACTTGAGGTAGATGTGCTTGATCCCGGCCGCCTTGAACTCCTCCTCGGTCGGCGCGTCGCCCATGCCGCCGCCCATGTTCATCGAGGCGAAGGTGTCGATGTACAGATCCGCGCCGGAGCCGAGGAGCTTCTCCTTCGGGATCACCGATTGGCCGAGCACCTTCACCTTCCGCGCCTGCGCGTCGAGTTCAGCGGGCAGTGAGCCCTTGCCGGGCGGGAAGCCGGTGCCGATGACGTTGTCACCGGCGCCGAGGCGGAGCAGCAGCTCCAGGCTGGAGGCGTTACTGGTGACGATCTTCTTGGGGGCGTTGGAGAATATGGTTTTGGCGCCCATGCAATCGGTGACGGTGACCGGGTAGTCGCCGGTGGCCGACTTCTCGTCAGCGGGGCCCGCTTTGTCACCGTCGCCACTGCCGCCTCCGTCGCCGCAGCCCGCCACGAGGAGGCCGCCCAGCACGGCGGCCGTCGTACCCCACCACACACGAGAACGCATCGAAACTCTCCTGGATCCACTTGATACACGGGTTGCCCCGGATCAGTAGTCGTGGCGGATGCGGCATCGGTTCCCGCTCGTCGGGAGCCGGCGAGAGCCATGGTCACCGCGCCGGCCCCTCGGCTCGGCCGGGGGTACAACCAGACCAGTAAGCGCGTACAGGCAGACTACGTACATGGCGTCGGTGACGCCCGGCTGATCGGGAGCGGCAGTTGATGGAGTCGACAGGAGAGATCGTGCACCGCAATTTTCGCCTGGCTCTGGGGCGGCTGGCAGCCCTCGTCTGCGCGTCTGTCGTCGCCGTCACGGGCTGTGGCGGCGACGACGAATCCGAGGCTCCGAAGCCGACCTCGAAGCCGACCGCCAACTCCGGGCTCGTACCTGTCGCCCAGGCCTGCGATGGCCTGTTCGACGAGGCCATCGCGAAGGAGGCCCGGGGGCCGAACGGGCCCGGCAAGGTCTATCCGGTCAAGACCGGGAGCACCTCTCACGTGGCGAAGGCGCTGCGGGAGGAGTCGGCCAGGAGAAGCACGCCCGAGGACCTCTGCACCTTGACGGACCAGGCTGAGGGGAAGGAGCTGCTCGCCATCACCGTGGCGTGGACTCCCCACTCACCCCCGTCGGGCCAGTCGGCGCGCTACACGACCACCGTCGGTCCGGAAGACGCCGGCAGGCTCCTCGTCACATGTGACATCGGCAGCGGCGGCGGGACGGAATCGGGAGGCGGGACGGAATCGGGAGGCGATCGTTCCCTGGAGTTCGCCATGCGCGACTACTTCACCGTCAGCGACCACTCCCACGCCAAGCTGCTCATCGCCTCGGCGAAGAAGATAACGTCGCAGTTGAAGTGCCGGGAAACTCCCGAATACCCGGATCCGAAGGTTGTGGCACCGCCACCGAAGCGGGGGCTGCGGTAGCGCGGTCCTTTCACCTTGCGGCAGGTGATGGCGGTTTAATCGAGTCATGATCTACCACGTCGTACCGCTTGCCGAGTGGAACGCTGCTCCCGACCACCCCTACAGCCCCGCATCCCTCACGGAGGACGGTTTCATCCACTGCTCTCCCGACGAGGAGACCACGCTGGCCGTCGTCAACGCCTTCTACCGCGATGCGCCGAGGCCACTGCTGGCGCTGCTCCTCGACGAGGACCGGCTCACCGCGAGATGTGAATGGGAGGCCGCTGACCCCGCCCCGCCGCCCGGCGTCGCCGAGAACAGTCTGTTTCCCCATGTCTTCGGGCCGCTCAACCGCGACGCGGTGGCGCGGATCCAGGAGGTCGCATGGGACTCGGAAGGCCGGGCGGTGGGGCTGACGGAGGTGAGCTGACGACGAGGGCCGTCACAGTGGCGCGAGGCGGGCCTTGAGCAGGCAGAACTCGTTGCCTTCGGGATCGGCGAGGACGTGCCACTGCTCCTCCCCGGTCTGGCCGATGTCGGCCGGGCGCGCACCGAGCTTCAGGAGGCGTTCGAGCTCGGCGTCCTGATCGCGGTCGGTGGCGTTGACGTCGATGTGCAGCCGGGGTTTCCCGGGCTCCGGCTCGTCTCTGCGGCTGAGGATGATCGTCGGCTGCGGACCGCCGAACCCTTCACGCGGCCCGATCTCGAGGGTTCCGTCGTCCTCGCGATCGAGCACCACGAAGTCCAGGACCTCGCACCAGAACCGCGCCAGCACCTCGGGGTCGCGGCAACCGAGCACGAGTTCACTGATACGACATGCCATTGACGAAACCTACTCTCGGCGTGGGAACTGCCGGGGGTGGCCGCACGCAGATCTCAGGGGCTCCCCGCAGTGAGGACTCTCGGGACCGTACCGGGCCAGGCGAGCAGTGGCGAATGGATTTCACGCCCTCGCCTGCCTGTGCGTCGTGGACGGCCGAGTACGGCCACCGCGGAGACACGCAGCCAACCCCAGCGCGCAGATCGGACTCGCCCTGCCCCTGACCGACTCGTTCATCGCCTTGAGCGGGCCCCTGTGCGGACAGGACTTCGTGGCGGCGGCCGCACAGCGCAGAAGCTGGGCCTGCTCGGCTCCGACGTCGGCGGCATCCGTGCCGCGTTCATCGACGGCGTGGTGTAGACGTGCGCCACACGCCGTAATCGGCCGCGGTGGATCCCGGGTGTGGTGGTGGTACCGGTGACGTGACCGAGCCTGCCCGCCGACCGGTCGCCGGACCACCACTCCAAGGCAACTCGCCACCCAGTCGGCCCTGCTGGAACGCGGTCCGCTCCTCGATCAGCTCGCGGACAGCGCCACCAGGCTGACCTCACCGGAGTCCCCTGCGTCGGCCTGGATCGGCCTCGCCCTTTGCTTCGCGGGCGCCCTGCTCACGCCGTGCTCCAGCCGGTGGTCCGGATCGGATGTCCTGGAATGCGAGAGGGCCCCCGGATGGTTCCGCGGGCCCTCGTGCGCCTAGGCATCGTCAGTGCGTGGCGGTCGCCACCGCCCGGCCCTCATCGGCCGTCGCGGGCTTGGGGTTCAGCAACCGCTCGGCAAGCTCACCGAACAGGAGACCGAAACCACCCCACAGGACGACCTGCATGGCCAGAGCGGACAACCGGAACCGCCACAACACGGTGGCGGGGAAGTCCCCCGGCACCTCGTTGACCACGGGAAGGAAGGCATACGCCAGCCCGACCACCACGGCGAACGCGGCCACCGCGGCCACGGTCGCGTACCAGGTGCCCAGCCTCGGGGCGAGCCGCTTGCCCACAATGGTGACGCCCACCGCGAGGAGCACACTGAGCAGCATCATCAGGAAATACAGCGTCGTGCGCTTGCCGATCGTGTCGCCGTTGCCGACCGCGGGCGGATTGGCCGGGTACTTCAGGAACGGCACCACGTAGACCGCCAGCAGCGCGCAGCCGGACAGCAGCAGCGCGGTGGCCCGCGGGGTGAAGCGGCCGACGCGGCCCAGGGCGACGCAGTACGCGAGGGCGGCGATACCGCCGAAGGCGATCCCGTAGACCAGGACACCGGTGGCCAGCCCGGCCGTGGACTGCACACCACGCGAGACCAGCTCGACCTCGTGCTCATGCGCGGGAGCGTGGGCCCCCTCGAAACCGATCGCGCGGTCGACGCTCGGCTCACCGAGGAAGTAGGCGGCGACCAGGGCGAGCACGCCGGCCCCCAGACCGGCGAGCATGCCCCGGACGAGCAGATTTCTTACCATTGCGGAGTTCATGAGTGTGCGGCGTCCCTCGCGTCAGTGGCAGGGGAAACCGAGCAGATGACGGGCGTCATGCACCCACTCATGGACGTTCTCACCGGAGACGACCGCGGTGGCGCCCTGCTCGGCGCCGACGAAATACAGCAGGACCAGCATCAGAATGCCGAAGAAAACCGCCCACGGAGCTATCGCCTTCAGCGGCAGCGTGGCAGGCAGTTCGGGCGTGGTGGCTGTGGGCTGCGCGACATGCTGCGCCATGGCCAGGCCTCCTTAAGGGAGTTCGCGTCCCATCTCGGTGGAGCACAGGACGACGGCTACGGGTCTGACTCACGAGAGACCCCGTCCGGGACCTCTCGCTCACAGTGGCGCGACCGTGCCGGATTCCCACCGGCTTCCGTCTTACCGTCGTCGATATCGCACCGACCGTACCGCGTGTCGGGTTCATGGCCAAGACCAGCCACCTGGCGAGACGCTGCGCTGGGGTGCCTGAGGACGGTGCGGGAGCCGGGGCCTGCCCCCGGGCAGGCCCTAAAGTCGCGGCATGCGTCCGTCCGCCGAAAAGCGGCAGGCCCGCACGGCGGACGCCCCCGCCGCTGCGTTGACCGGCGCATGAGCGGGTGCTCGAGACTTCTTGCCTACGATGTGCTGATGCAGGTGATGCGCACCGGTCTTGGCTCCCTCCCGGACGACACCCCGTGACGGACCTGATCCGCCGAGCCCTGACCGGCCGAGCCGCCCGGACCACGCCGCTGCTGGTCGTCTGCGCCCAGCTCCCGGTCACCCACTGGGCGGGCAACCGGCTCGATCTGCGCCGCTCGATGACCATCGGGCTGCTTCTCATCGCCGCCGGTTTCGCGGTGGTGGCCGCCGCGCGCCCTGCCGCCTGGACGGGCACGGTCGGATCGCTGCCCGCCGCGGGCTACGTCGTGCTGCTCACCCTCGGCCAGATGCTGGTCGTCCCGGCCGCCCGCGCCTGGGTGCCCGACCTCGCCGAGAACGGTCGGCTCGGCCTCTACACCGGCGCGCTGTCCTCCGTCTCCGGCCTGATCGTCCTCATCGGCAGCTCGGCCACCGGCGCCCTGCTCGACCTGGGCCTCCCGCCCGCCGCCCCCTGGCTCGTCCTCGCGGCCGTCCCGGCCCTCGCGGTGACACCGCTGCCCCGCCGTCCGAATCAGCCCAGGGTGAGCAGTTCCTCGTAGAAGCCGCCGAACTCCCGTTCCCGGTCGACGAGGTGGATCTCCTGGATCCAGTGGCAGCGGCGTCCGGCCTTGTCGGTGCGCCGCAGCGGGGTGTCGTTGTCGGGCGTGATGTACGACTCCACGCGCGCGCCGTCGATCGTCTCGTGCGGGAACTCCCCGACCAGGTGGCCGGCGTGCCAGCCGCCCAGCTCCCATCCGGCCTCGGTGGCCAGCCGCTCGACCTCGGCGTGCAACCGCTTCCCGGTGATCTCCGGGTCGCTCTCGAAGAACCGCTTGCCTGCGTCGAAGACCTTGGGCAGATCGTCCCGCAGCCGGTGCTTGACCGGGTCATCGCCGAGGACGAAGGTCCGGCCGAAGTCGGCCTCGTACTCTTCGAAGATCGGCCCGAGGTCGGCGAATACGATGTCGTCCGTGCCGATCACCCGGTCCGGCGGATTCTCCCGGTACGGCAGGAGCGTGTTCGGCCCCGAGCGCACGATCCGCTTGTGCCAGTGCCGGGTCGTACCGAACAGCTCGTTCGCCAGGTCCCGGATCCGGTCGCTGACCGCCCGCTCCCCCTCGCCCGGCGCCACCAGCCCGCGCCCCTCGATCTCCGCGAAGAGCCGTACGGCCTTCGCCTGGGCATCCAGCAACCGTTCCGCGCGCGTGGGTTCGTCGTCCGCCATGGGCCCGACGGTAGGCTGCTAGATCGTTTCCCGGCAACCGAATTAGGCAGTCCTCAGTCGGCCCGGCCAGTCGCCGCCACCGTCACGCCCAGGCCGATCATCGCGAGGCCGCCCGCCCCGCCGACCATCGAAAGGCGGCGGTCCGAGCGGGCGAACCAGGAGCGGGCCGCCGAGGCGCCCAGGCCCCACAGGGTGTCCGTGACCAGGCCGATGGTGATCGGGACCAGGCCCAACACCATCATCTGGACGGGAACATGACCCACCGAGTGGTCGACGAACTGCGGTAGCACCGCCGCGAAGAAGACGATGCCCTTCGGGTTGGTGACGCCCACCAAAATGCCGTCCAGAATCGAACGCAGATCACCACGCCGCTCATCGGCCGGAGCGTCCATGTTCGCCACGCGCATCTCCCTGCGGTGCCGGAACGCCTGCACACCCAGGTAGACGAGATACGCCGCTCCCGCCAGCTTCACGCCCATGAACAGCGCCACCGAGCTCTCCACCAGCGCGCCGAGGCCCCAGGCCACGGCGATCACCAGGGCGTAGCAGCCGATCACATTGCCGAGGACCGTCGCGAGCGCCGTGCGGCGGCCGTGTGCGAGGGCCCTGCCGACCACGAACAGCACACTCGGCCCCGGGATCACGATCACCAAGAGCGACATCGCCGCGAACGTGAGAACACTCTCCGTGGACACCACGTGTCCGCCACCTCCTGAATCGCTCCGTCCAGGGGACATACAAGCAGATGGTGGGTTGTCCGCTCCAGACCCAGGCCCCCGGCCGGGGCTCGCAAGAAAGGGGCCCCGGCCGGCGAGCCGGCTGCTTACGACTGAGCGCTGGACACGGGCGCGTTGAGGTTCTCGTGGACCGCGCGGGCGATGCCCTCGATGTTGGCGATGCCGTCGTCCATCGTGGCGTTGTCCTGCGAGAGCACCGTGATCGTGTAGTCGTGGTCGCCGCCGGTGAAGGCGCCGAGGCTGTGCACCCGCCAGCCGTTCGTGGCCCGCTCCAGCCAGCCGTTCTTCACATGCACCTGGGCGTCGCTCGGCGCGCCGGCCGGGGTGCCCCAGCGCTGCGAGGGGATGACCTCGGCCGTCAGCTTCAGGATGTAGGCGCGGGAGTCATCGCTGAGCACCGGGTTGGTGTGGGTCACCAGTTGGAGGAGCTTTTCCTCATCGTTCGCGGTGATCTGGGTGAGCCCCCAGTGGCCCTCGCTGTCGAGGGTGGTGTTGGTCATTCCCGCGGCCTGCAGGAACCCGTTGATCTTGTCCGCCCCGAGCTGCTTCCACAGCGCGGTGGTGGCGTCGTTGTCGGACTCTGTGATCATGGCGGTGGCATGGTCCTTCTCCTCCTGTGTCAGGGCGCGATTGTCCTTCTGCGCGTCCCACAGCAGGGTGCTGAGCACGGTCACCTTGACCGTGCTCGCGGAGTCGAAGTGCCGGTCCGCATCCAGAGTGCAGGTGGTGTTCGTGGTGCGGTCGTGGAGGCTGATCGCCGTGGTGGCGGCGGAGCCCTCCAGCGCCGAATTGATGTCCTCGGAGAGCTTGTCGGCGAGTTCCGGCCGGTCCGAGGTGCAGATCGCCGCCTGCGGGGTGGCCGCGTGAGCCGACCCCGCCGAGGCGATCGTCGGCACGAGCACCCCGGCGGCCAGCACCGCTCTTGTCGCCAGGGTGGTACGGGGAGGCTGGGTTATTCGTCGGTGTCGACCCATGGTGCGCTTGTCCATTCGTTCGTGGGGCAGTTGGACACGCGGTGCCTGCGCTCCGTTGCGAAGACATCCGGTGCTCCGACCCTGGATGACGAGCCGGAGGCGGGTGAGGTTCACGAACGCGTCCGAGTCTCACAAGATCGCTCCACAATAGGCACCGCGCCCGGGCGGGCCGGGCGCGGTGCGGCGGACGAACTGGGCGGCGACGGCCAGGACGGCGAAGAACATCGAGTGGCCCGGCTTCCACGGCCGACCCCGGCCCGGCTTCCACGGCCGACCCGGGACCCGGTCAGCTCTGAATGGCCGTGAGGAAGTCTCCGAGGGCTCGCGCGACGGCGCCGGGGGCTTCCGCGGGGAGCAGGTGGCCGGCGTCCGGGACAGTCGTCAGGGTCGCGTGCGGGATGTGGGGCAAGAGGTGTTCGCGCAAGATGTGCGGCGGCTCAACCACGTCGTTCTCCGCGGCCAGCACCGTCACCGGGACCTCGATACGCCGTGCGGCATCGGTGATGTCCCGCGCGATTCCACGCAGGGGCCACTCCTGCCGGGCCTCGGCACCGGCGGCGAGGCTGTCGCGCTCCGCGGTGGCCCGCACTGCCTCGGGCAGCGGTGTGGCGGTCAGGACGTGGTCGAGGGCGTGCCCCACCGTCTCGGCCGAGTCATAGGCGTGTGACAGGCCCTGCCGGTATTCCTCGGTCACCATGGCGGGCGGCTGGGGCGGCGCGGGCGCGACGAGCACCAGGCCGACCAGGCCGGCCGGTCGGCGGGCCGCGACGAGCTGGCCCGCCTTGCCGCCCATCGAGTGGCCGACGAGGACGAACGGCCCCGACACGCGCTCCTCGATCACACGGACGAGATCGTCGGCGAGCTGGTCGAGGTGATAGGGGCCGGGCAGCGCCCGCGAGGTGCCCCAGCCGCGCTGGTCGAAGCGGACCGTCGCCTGCCCGGGCGGCAGGTGGCCGATCACACCGTTCCAGGTGTCGGCGGAGCCGCCCCAGTAGTGGGCGAACACCAGCGTCGGGCCCATATCGCCCCCGACTCGCACGTCGAGCGACCCGCCCGCCACGGGAACTCTCGTTGTCATTTCCATCATCTTCGCGCCTTCCCTGTCGGCCACGGAAGGCGACTCCGTCATCCTGCCGCAGCTCTGAACCAGTAACCTGACCTGCCGATCAGGCTCGGAATCGACCGTAGGCGAGGGGGTGTCCACTCCTTGGCGGAAAGGAACACGTTCATTGTGGAAAACGGACACAGTGCGGTGCGGCAACTGCGCTACCTGCCTGCCGTGGGATCGGCGTACGGGGTGGAGGTCCTCGATTTCGCGGCGCTGCGTTCGATGGACACCCAGCGCCGTCGTACCCAGCCGCAGCGCCCCGACTTCCATGTGTTCGCGCTGGTCGGTTCCGGAACCGGCAGCCACGAAGCGGACTTCCACAACTACCGGCTGGGGGAAGGCGGCGCCGTGTGGATCCGGCCGGGCATGGTGCACCGCTGGAGCGATATCGACGCCTGCGACGGCCCGCTGATCCTCTTCCGGCCCGGCTTCCTTTCCGGCTTCACAGCGTCGGAGGCCACCGCGCCGGCGTGCTGGCACCTGGACCGGCAGCGCCTGTCCCTCGCCCTGCTCGCGGCCGAACATCTCGGCCGCGAGCACAGCACGGCAGTGCACACACCACGCCTGGCATCCCCCGTCCTGCTGTCCCACCTGCTGGCGGCACTGATCCTGCGCGCACTCCCCGGCACACCGCCCTCAGTCGGCCCGGCAAGCCCCGGCAGCCGACCTACCGAAGTGTTCCGCGCCTATCGGGCCGCCGTCGAAGAGCGCTTCACCGACTGGCACCATGTGGCCGACTACGCGCGGGCATTGGGCTACGACGTACGCACCCTCACCCGGACAACGCGTGCCGCCACTGGCACGGGCGCCAAGACATTCCTCGACCAGCGCATCCTGCTGGAGGCGAAACGGCTGCTCGCCCACACCGACCTGCCGGTCAGCGGCTGCGCCCGACGCCTCGGCTTCCGGGACGTCGGCAACTTCACCACATTCTTCCGTCGCCAGGCCGGCCTGCCCCCCGCCGCGTGGCGCGCCGCATACAGCACCGCAGGCGCACAAGGCGGCTGACCCGCCCTCAGCGGCCGGGGGTCTGGCGAGTCACTGTCGCGGGGCAGGTTCACTGTCGCGGGGGCAGGTGCCGCAATCCGTTCTCCAGCAGGGCGAAGGCGTGTTCCATGTCGGCCACCGCACCCGCATAGCGCTCGTCGGCCGGCTCCCCGTACGCCAGGCGTTCGGCGTTGTCCTGCGCCAACGCCCAGTGGACCGCGACGATTTGGACGGCGGCGAGCCGCGCGGTGAGTTCCGGAGTGTCCGCCGTTTCCCGCAGTGCCTCAGTCAGTGCGCGCTCGGCGCCGGTCTTGAACCCTGCCATCCGGGCCACCAGCGAGGGCGCGTCGAGGATCATGCGGTGGAGCCTGCGCACTTCGGGCTGGTCGTTCAGCCCGGTGATCGGATCCCGCTCGCGCAGCCCCTCGAGGAAGTGCTCGCGCAGTGCGGTCAGCGGGGCGGTACGGGGCGGGCGGGCCCGCACGACGCGTGCGGATTCGGTCTCGTGGTCGGCCAGGCGGTGCACCACGAGGTCTTCCTTCGTCGGGAAGTAGGCGAAGAGGGTGCGCTTGGACACCTCGGCCGCCTCGGCCACCTGGGCCACCGAGACCTGGTTGAAGCCGTATTCGAGAAACAGCGAGATCGCCGCGTCGGAGATCGCCGCGTGGGTCCGCTGCTTCTTTCGTTCCCGTAGCCCTGGCTTGCCGTCCACGGCGTCCACGGTAGCAGAAAACTGCCCCTGGTAAATTTCTGCACCGGGTATATATTTACCCCGAGTGAGCCGAGTCGGAGCGTTGAGATGAGATGGAGTGACGGTGTTGACGGAGAGCACGACCGAGGTCGTTGTCGCGGGTGCGGGCGCGACCGGACTGATGCTGGCGTACGAACTGGCTCTGGCCGGGGTCGAGACCCTGGTGCTGGAGAAGCTGCCCCAGCGGATCCAGCAGGTGAAGGGCGGCACGATTCAGCCCCGTACCGCCGAACTGCTGGAGTCCCGCGGCCTGCTGGAGCCGATGCTGCGGCGGGCCATTGCGCGTGATCCGGTGGGCGGCAGTTTCGGGGCCCTGCCCGTGCCCTTGGACTGCGCCCCCTGGCGGACCGAGCACCCCTTCCCGATCGGGATCCCTCAGTGGGAGATCGAGGAGGTGCTCGAGGAGCGGGCGACCGCCGCCGGAGCGCGGGTGCTGCGCGGCACCGCCGTCTCAGGGGTCGCGCCGGACGACGACGGTGTGGTCGTCACGGCGGACGGCCTGCGGGCGCGGGCTCACTATCTGGTGGCGTGCGACGGCGGCCACAGTACGGTGCGCAAACTGCTCGGGCTGCCGTTTCCCGGCAGGGCCGGAACGCATCCGGCGGTGCTGGCCGATATCCGTCTGTCCGCCGTATCCTCACTGGTGCCGCGGCAGATGGGACTTATGAGCACCATGACCCGTCATGCGCGCGGCTACTGGTCCATGCTGGTCCCTCTCGGCGGCGACCGGTACCGGTTCACCTTCGGGCACGCGGACCAGGCGGACACCGCCCGCGACACCCCCGTCACCCACGAGGAGATCGCGGCCGCGCTGCAGGCCGTGTACGGCCCTGAGACCACCCTCGGCGCCGTGGACAACTCCTCGCGGTTCTCCGACGCCACGCGACAACTGGAGCACTACCGCACGGGCCGTGTCCTGTTCGCCGGGGACGCCGCGCATATCCACCCCCCGCTGGGCGCCCAGGGCCTCAACCTCGGCGTACAGGACGCGCTCAACCTCGGGTGGAAACTGGCCGCGGTCCTCCAGGACCGGGCGCCGAACGGCTTGCTGGACAGCTACCACGCCGAACGGCATCCGGTCGCGGCCCAGGTCCTGCATCACACCTCGGCGCAACGCGTCCTGGCGATTTCGAACCCGAGCGAGGACGTGGCCGCCCTGCGCGACATCTTCACCGACCTGCTGCGGCTGCCCGACACCAACCGCCATCTCGCGGGGCTGATGTCCGGCCTCTCGCTGCGCTACGACCTGCCCGGCGATCACCCGCTCACCGGAGAGCGCATCCCGGACGCCGATCTGGTGACCGAAACCGGCACCACCCGGCTGTCGACGCTCTTCGGCTCCGGACACGCCGTCCTGCTCGACCTGGCCGGAGCCGTCCCGGCCGACCTCCCGCTCCCGCCACGAGTCGACCTCGTCCGCGCCACATGCGCCGACGACATGGGCGCCGCCGCCCTGCTCATCCGTCCCGACGGCTATGTCTGCTGGGCTACGGACACCTCCGCCGCCTGCGGCGACACCCTGCTGGCCGCGCTCACCGGCGACCTCGCGAGGGTGCCCTGAGCCAGGTGACAATGCGCTGAGCCGGGTGACAAAGAGGACGCCTACGCGAAGGCCCTCAGGGTGTCCTCGCCGTCGGTCCACCAGACGCCGAGCCGTTGGCGGACCAGGAGCCAGCCGTCCGGGCCCCGGCGGAATTCCCAGTCGTAGGGGCCGCCCATGGAGTAGGGAGAGGAGGTGCTCCCGGGTGCGGTGACGGCCACGAACCACATGTAGCCGATCCCCGTCGCCCGGTCGCCCTCCACGTCGACGTGCATGTTGAGGATGTGATGCTGCATGCTCGCGTACGGTGATTCCACCTCCTCCACCTTGGCCCGGACCGCCTCTTTTCCGTGGATCTTCTCCCACGGCCCGAACTCCAGCACCGCGTCCTCGGCCCAGCATTCGATCCAGGTCTGCCAGTCCTTGCGGTCCAGCGCACGCCATCCGCGGATCATGAGGGCGCGCAGGGCTTCCTTGTCCTCCAGGGCGCGCAGCCGGCGGGCCAGGCTGTCGTAGTCGGCTGTCGCTGTCATGACGGGCCTCTTTCGTCCATGGGTGGGGATCTGTCCTGCCCGACCGAGTCTGGACCGGTCGAAGACCGCCGACCAGGCCGAACGCCGCCTAGGAGCACCGCACCCAGGCGGCACACCGGCGGACTCATGGAGGGCAGTTGGGCAACGGCCAGGGGTGAGCCGACCCCGGCCATGTCTCCAGCAGGTCGGGGGGAAGATCTCCTCGCTCGTCCAGCGGTGTGTGGTCAGGCCCTGCTCGTGGTGGTAGCGATCCCGGTGCGCCGGCCTGGGTCGTGTCGTACCGGAACCGTGTGCCCGATCCACCGTAAATCCGCCGGACGAGGCGACGTGGCCGCCGCACGCCATCGGGCGGCCGGAGCGGCCGAAGACCCCTTGTTCCCGCTGTCAGCCGCTGCCGCCGCCGTGGTCAGGGGGAATGAGGGGGATGTTTAGGGGACGGCCCGCTCGCTGCCGGAACAAGAATCACAACAACAGCAGCGAGCTTTCTCAAGCTCGTTCGAGCTTTCTCTCCCGGGCCTTCTTTCCCTTGGGCCGCGCAACCGGAGCGCGGCTGTCCCGCGCAAGGGGCGATCCCGCGCGGGTCGGTCGCTCCTCCCGCGCGCCCTGCTTCGAACCGAGAGGTGTGGCGGCATGCTACGGACTGACCTGATCCGGCCGGTGCCCGAACTGCTCCGGGCCAACGCGGATCGCTTCGGTGACAAGCCGGCCTGTTCCGACGGACACCGCACGGTCAGCCATGCCGAACTCGAACGCCGTACCCGGCGGCTGGCCGGTCATCTCGCCGGGCTGCGGCTGCACCCCGGCGACCGCGCCATGATCTGCCTGGGCAACCGCGTCGAGATGGTGGAGAGTTACTTCGGCGTCCTGCGGGCGAACGGCGTGGCGGTGCCGGTCAACCCGCGTTCGACCGATGCGGAACTCTCCTATCTGCTCGCCGACAGCGGCGCCCGGCTGGTGCTCACCGATGTCGCCCACGCCGACCAGTTCGGCCGGCTGCGGGAACAGTTCCCGGAGCTGAGGGTGGTGGTCAGCGGGGACGGCCCGCTGCCGAAGGGCTTCATCGCGTTCGAGCCGCTGCCGGACACGGAGCCGCAGCTGGCAGCCCGCGACGACCTGGGCCTGGACGAAATCACCTGGATGCTCTACACCTCGGGCACCACGGGCCTGCCGAAAGGCGTGCTGTCCACACAGCGGAACTGCCTGTGGTCCCTGGCCGCCTGCTACGTGCCGGTGACGGGGCTGACCGCCGAGGACCGCGTGCTGTGGCCGCTGCCGCTGTTCCACAGCCTTTCGCACATCGTGTGTCTGCTGGCGGCCACCGCCGTCGGGGCCAGCACCCGGATCGTGGACGGGGTGTCGACGGCCGATGTGCTGGACGCACTGCGCGAGGAGCGGTCGACCTTCATCGCCGGAGTGCCGACGCTCTACCACCACCTGATCGAGGCGGCCCGCGAGCGCGACTTCGCCACGCCCGAGCTGCGGATCGCGCTCGTGGGCGGGGCGGTGGCCACGGCGGACCTGGTCAGGTCGTTCGAGTCCGCCTTCGGAGTGCCACTCGTCGACGCCTACGGCTCCACCGAGACCTGTGGCGCGATCGCGGTGAACTGGCCAACCGGCCCGCGGGTCGAGGGGTCGTGCGGGCTGCCGGTGCCGGGGCTGACGGTGCGGCTGGTGGACCCGGACACCGGTGTCGACGTTCCGGCCGGGCGGGAAGGCGAGTTCTGGGTGTCCGGGCCGAACATCATGGCCGGGTACCACAACCAGCCGGAGGCGACGGCCTCGGCGCTGCGCGACGGCTGGTACCGCACCGGGGACCTCGGCCGCCGCGACGAGGCCGGATTCTGCACGGTGACCGGCCGGATCAAGGAACTCGTCATCCGGGCCGGGGAGAACATCCACCCCGGTGAGGTCGAGGCCGTGCTGCGCACCGTGCCCGGTGTGGCGGACGCGGCCGTGGTGGGCAAGCCGCATGCGGTGCTCGGCGAGGTTCCGGTGGCCTTCGTGGTGCCCGGCCCGGACGGCTTCGACCCGTCGGCGCTGCTGGCCACGTGTCGCGAGCGGCTGTCGTACTTCAAGGTCCCGGAGGAGATCTACGAGATCGCGCGGGTGCCACGCACCGCCTCGGGGAAGATCACCCGGCACGTACTGCTGGAGCTGCCCGCACGGCTGCGGGCCGCCGGAGACGGCCAGTACGACTCGCTGCTGCGGCTGGATTGGGTGCCGCAGTCCGCGCTGCCGGACGCCCCGGCCGGGACCGGTACCTGGGCACTGGCGGACGCCGACGCGCTCGGGCTCGCGGTGGGGCTGCGGGCGGCCGGAGTGGACGCGCGGGTGGTGGGCGAGCCGGTGGGCGAGCCGGTGGCCGACTCCGTGGCCGGTCTTGTGGCAGGCTCCGTGGCCGATCTCGCTGGAGATGACGGTGCGGCCCCGGATGTGGTCGTGGTGACGCCTCCGGTGGCGGGCCTCCCGGATGAGACCGGGGCCCCTGACGAGGCCGGGGTCACGGTTGGCGAGCGCGCCGACCGGCTGGCGGCCCGCCTTGGCGCCTGGCTGGCCGACGACCGGCTGGCCGGGACGACGTTCGTGGTGGCCACCACGGGCGCGGTGGCCACCGGCGCCGAGGAGGACGCACCGGAGCCGCTGTCGGCCGCGCTGTGGGGTGTGGTGCGCTCGCTGCAGGCCGCCTACCCCGGCCGACTGACGCTGGTGGACGTGGACCTGGACGGGGCCGGGGACAGGGCCGGGGACGGGGCCGGGGAGGACGGTCGGGAGGCCGCGCTGTTGCGGGCCGTCCAGGGCGGGCACGACCAGGCGGCGATCCGTGGCGGAGTACTGCTGGTCCCGCGCCTGACCCGGATCTCGTTCCCCGCGGAGCCGGGGCCCGCCCCAACCCTGGACGCGGGCGGACTGGTCGTGATCACCGGTGGCGACACCACCCGCGGCACCGCGCTGGCCCGCCATCTGGTGACCGCGTACGGCGCCCGTAACCTGCTGCTGCTCAGCGCGAATGGCCTGCCGGAAGAGGCGGCGGCCACGTTGCGGACCGAGTTGGCGCGGGACGGGGCCCAGGTCTCGATGGCCGTATGCGACCCGGCCGACCGGACGGCGCTGGACTCGGTGCTGGACGCACAGGCCCGGCCGGTGACCGCTGCCGTACACATCGAGGAGCCGAGCCCGGAACGGTCGCTCGACACGTCGCTGCGCGCCATGACACACCTGGAAGAACGGACCCGGGGGGCCGCCCCGGCACTGTTCGTCGTCGTCACCTCCGCCGCCGGGGTGCTGGGCTCGCCTGGCCGCCCGGACCGGGCGGCCGCCGACCAGTTCGGCGAAGCCCTGGTGCGGCGGCGCCGGGCGCTTGGCCTTGGCGGGCTGGCTCTGGCCTGGGGCCCGCTGCCGGGCGAGCATGGCACGGCGCCGGTGGCCGGTGCCGTTCCCCTGCCCGAGGCGCTGGCCCTGTTCGACGCGGCGCTGACGGCTGGTCAGGGGCCGCTCGTGCTGCTCAGGCCGAGCACGACGGGGCTGCCGGGTGGCGAGCCGGTGCCCGCGGTGCTGCGTCATCTGGTGGACGCGCCGTCCGGCGTACCGGCGTCGGACGAACCCGCCGTCGCGGAGTTCCGGCGGCGGCTGGCCGCCGAGAGCGAGTCCGGCCGACAGCGCATGGCGCTGGCGCTGGTGCGCGAGCACGCCGCGGCGACGTTGGGGCTGGCCTCGGCCGACCCGGTCGAGGCCGGCCAGGCATTCAGCGCGTTCGGCTTCACCTCACTGACCGCGGTCGCGTTGAGGAACCGGCTGAACGCGGCCACCGGGGCACGGCTCGCCGCCACGGTGGTCTTCGACCATCCGACCCCTGCCGGGCTGGCGCGGCATCTGGTGCGGGAGATCACCGGGAGGCGCGGCGTGCAGGCGCCGGTGCGAGCGCGCGGCGTGTCCGACGAGCCGGTGGCGATCGTGGCGATGGGCTGCCACCTGCCGGGCGAGGTCGCGACGCCCGAGGACCTGTGGCGGTTGGTGGCCGACGGGCGGGACGCGATCGCCGGGTTCCCGGAGGACCGGGGCTGGGACCTGGCCGGGCTCTTCGACTCCGACCCGGACGCCGTGGGCAAGTCCTATGTGCGCGAGGGCGGTTTCCTCACCGACGCGGGCGGATTCGACGCCGCATTCTTCGGCATCTCGCCCCGTGAGGCGCTGGCGATGGACCCGCAGCAGCGGTTGCTGCTGGAGACCGCGTGGGAGACCTTCGAGAATGCCGGAATCGACCCGGGTTCGCTGCACGGCACCGACGTCGGTGTGTTCAGCGGAGTGATGTACCACGATTACGGGGCCGACGCCGGGACGGCGGCGGAGGGCCTGGAGGGGCATCTCGGCGTGGGCAGCGCGGGGAGCGTCGTCTCCGGGCGGGTGGCCTACGCGCTGGGCCTGACCGGGCCCGCGGTGACCGTGGACACCGCCTGCTCGTCCTCCCTGGTAGCGCTGCACCTGGCGGTTCAGGCGGTGCGCACGGGCGAATGCTCGCTGGCGCTCGCCGGGGGTGTCGCGGTGATGAGCAGGCCGACGTCGTTCATCGAGTTCTCCCGCCAGCGTGGCCTCGCCCCCGACGGCCGCTGCAAGTCCTTCGCGGAGGGCGCCGACGGCACCAACTGGTCCGAGGGTGTCGGGTTGGTGTTGCTGGAGCGGCTGTCCGATGCCCGCCGCAATGGGCATGAGGTGCTCGCCGTCGTCCGTGGCACCGCCGTGAACCAGGACGGCGCCAGCAACGGCCTGACCGCGCCCAACGGCCCGTCCCAGGAACGGGTGATCCGGCAGGCGCTGGCGAACGCCGGGCTGACGGTGGCCGATGTGGACGCGGTCGAGGCCCACGGCACGGGCACGAGTCTCGGCGACCCGATCGAGGCCCAGGCACTCCTGGCCACCTACGGGCAGGAGCGGCCGGAGGATCAGCCGCTGTGGCTGGGGTCGTTGAAGTCGAACATCGGGCATGCGCAGGCGGCGGCGGGCGCGGCCGGTGTCATCAAGATGGTCCAGGCCATGCGGCACGGCGTACTGCCCAAAACCCTCCACGCCGACGAGCCCACCAGCAAGGTCGACTGGACGTCAGGTGCGGTGTCGCTACTGTCCGAGGCCCGGCCCTGGCCGGAGACGGGACACCCCCGCCGCGCCGGAATCTCCTCCTTCGGCGTCAGCGGGACGAACGCACACGTGGTCCTGGAACAGGCACCCCTGGAAGCGGCTGCACCCGAAACACAGGCGAGCGACGCGGGCGCTCCTGGGCTCGTGGCCACGGGCGGCGTAGTGCCGTGGGTGCTGTCCGCCAAGACTCCTGCGGCGCTGCGCGCTCAGGCAGAGCGTCTGGTCAGCCATCTGGAGTCCGGGAGCGACGCCAACCCGGTCGATGTGGGCTGGTCGCTGGCCACCACCCGGGCGGCGTTGGAGCACCGCGCGGTCATCCTGGCGACGGATGCCGAAGGAGGCATGGCGACGGCGCGGGCTCTGGCGGAGGGGCGGCCTGACCCGCTCCTGGTCACCGGACAGACCGGAACAGACGGCAAAACCGTGTTCATCTTCCCCGGCCAAGGCGCCCAATGGGTGGGCATGGGAGCCCAACTCCTCAACACCTCACCCGTCTTCGCCGCCCGCCTGCGTGAGTGCGCCGATGCTCTAGCGCCGTATACCGACTGGTCGCTCATCGACGTCATCACCGGCACGCCCGACGCTCCCTCGCTTGAGCGTGTCGACGTCGTACAGCCCGCCACCTTCGCCGTCGTCGTCTCCCTCGCCGCACTCTGGCAATCCGTGGGCATCCACCCCGACGCCGTCATCGGCCACTCCCAAGGCGAAATCGCCGCCGCCTGCGTCGCCGGACACCTCACCCTCACCAACGCCGCCAAAATCGTCACCCTCCGCAGCCAGACCATCGCCCACCACCTCGCCGGACACGGCGGCATGATGTCCCTCGCCACCCCCGCCGACACCATCGACCTCACCAACTGGCACGGCAAACTCTGGATCGCCGCACACAACAGCCCCAACGCCACCGTCATCGCAGGCGACACCGACGCCCTGCACCAACTCCACACCCACTACACCGACCAGGGCACCAGAGCCCGCATCATCCCCGTCGACTACGCCTCCCACACCGGACACGTCGACACCATCAAAAACCAGCTACAAGACGTACTCGACGGCATCACCCTCGAACCCGGCACCATCCCCTGGCTCTCCACCGTCACCGGACAGTGGATCGAACCCAACACCGTCGGCGACAGCTACTGGTACCGCAACCTCCGCCAAACCGTGCAATTCGAGCACACCATCCACACCCTCGCCGACCAGGGCTACCGCACCTACATCGAAATCAGCCCCCACCCCGTCCTCACCACCGCCATCCAAGAAACCCTCGAAGCCAACGACACCCCCAACACCACCATCGTCACCGGCACCCTCCGCCGCGACGACGACACCCCCACCCGCCTCCTCACCAACCTCGCCCACCTCACCACCAACGGAACACCAGTCAACTGGCCCACCCTCTTCACAGGCACCCAACCCACCCGCATCCCCCTCCCCACCTACCCCTTCCAACACCACCACTACTGGCTCCCCCGCAACACCAGCGCAGGCGATGTGAGTGCCGTGGGCCTCCAGGGCACGGGCCACCCGCTGGCCGGGGCCGTGGTGAGCGTGCCCGACACCGGGGGTGTGCTGCTCACCGGGCAGTTGTCGGTGGCCACCCACCCGTGGCTGGCCGACCACGCCGTCTCCGGAACGGTGCTGCTGCCGGGCACCGCGATGGCCGAACTCGCCATCCGCGCCGGAGACGAGACCGACACCCCCACCCTGGAAGAGCTGGTCATCGGCCAGCCGATGACACTGCCCGAAGACGGTGCACTACATGTCCAGGTACTGGTCGGCGGCGTGGAGGACGGGCGCCGAGGGGTGCGGATCTACTCTCGCCCCGACGCGGCCCAGGAACAGGAATGGCTGGAGCACGCCTCGGGCACACTCGCCACGCAGCCGGACGGTTCGGCCGAGGGCGGCATGGAGAACGGCATGCCCGAGTGGCCGCCGCCCGGTGTCGAGCCGATCGCTCTGGATGACTTCTACGACGACCTCGCCCAGGCCGGGTATGAGTACGGGCCCGCCTTCCGCGGGCTGAAGGCGGTCTGGAAGCGCGATGGCGAGGTGTTCGCGGAGGCCGCGCTGCCGGAGGAGCAGACGGACGTCGCCGGCCGGTTCGGTATCCATCCGGCGCTGCTGGACGCCGCGTTGCACGCGAGCAACTTCTGTGTGCCCCCGGCCCCGGGCCAAACGCTCCTCCCCTTCGTGTGGAACGGCGTACGGCTGCTGGCGGCGGGAGCCACGGCCGTCCGTGTGCGCGCCCGCGCCACCGGCACGGACTCGTTCACGATCAGCCTGTTCGACAGCACCGGCTCCCCCGTCGCCTCGGTGGACTCCCTGGTGCTCCGGGCGATCAGTCCCGAGCAGCTCGCTGCCGCCTCCGGCGGTGCCGGTCGGTCCGCTGATGCGCTGTTCACGCTGGACTGGACCGAGCACCCCACCGCCCTGGGGACCGAGGTTTCCTGGGCCACCCTCGGCGATGCCCACACCGACGTGGACGCCCACGTGGACGCGCTCATCGCGGGAGAGGACCGGCCCGGGGCCGTGGTCGCCGACACCGCGGCCTGGGCCGCCGGGGACACCGGCCTGCCCGCGCGGGCCCGGGATCTGGCCGCCCGCGCGCTGGACCTGGTGCAGCGGTGGGTCGGCCGACCCGAACTCGCCGACGTCCGGCTCGTGTTGCTCACTCGTGGGGCGGTGTCCGTGCACGACACCGCCGAGGTCACCGACCCGGCCGCCGCCGCGATCTGGGGCCTGGTCCGCTCCGCCCAGTCCGAACACCCGGGCCGGATCGCCCTGGTGGACACCGACGACGTGTCGCGGGAGGCGCTGCCCGAGGCGGTGGCGGCCGGCGAGCCGCAAGTGGCGCTGCGCCGTGGGCTGCTGTGGGTGCCTCGTCTGGTGCGGTCGCCGCAGGGTCTCGCCGTACCCGCGCACGAGCACTGGTACCTCGACGTCTCGGAGAAGGGCAGCCTGGAGAACCTGGTGCTGCGGCCGGATCCGGAGGCCACCGCGCCGCTGGCCACCGGTCAGGTCCGGATCGAGGTCCGCGCCGCCGGTCAGAACTTCCGGGACGTACTCGTCGCGCTCGGCGGCGTGGCGGGTCAGGAGGGTCTGGGCGGCGAGGGTGCCGGGGTGGTGACCGAGGTCGGGCCCGGGGTCGAGGGCCTGGCGGTGGGCGACCGGGTGATGGGCCTGTTCCCGCGCTCGTTCGGCCCGCTGGCCATCGCGGACGCGCGCACGGTCGCGCCGATCCCCGAGGGCTGGTCGTACGCCACGGCCGCCGGGGTGCCGGTGGCCTATCTGACGGCACTGTACGGGCTGCGGGACCTGGGCACCGTACAGCCGGGTGAGACGGTGCTGGTGCACGCCGCCGCGGGCGGTGTGGGCATGGCCGCCGTCCAGTTGGCGCGGCACTTCGGCGCCACCGTGTACGCCACCGCCCACCCGTCGAAGCACCATGTGCTGACCGCGCTGGGGGTGCCGGAGGGGCATCTGGCGTCCAGCCGCGACCTCGGTTTCGCCTCGGCGTTTCCCGCGCTGGATGTGGTGCTGAACTCCCTCACCGGCGAGTATGTGGACGCCTCGCTGGGGCTGCTCGGCACGGGTGGCCGTTTCGTGGAGATGGGCAAGAACGACATCCGCGATCCCGCCTCGGTCGCCGCAGCACATCCCGGTGTGGGCTATCAGGCGTTCGACCTGGGAGGTGACGCGGGCCCTGACCGGATCCGGGAGCTGCTCGCGGAGCTGGTGGAACTGTTCGAGGCGGGCCGGATCGAGCCGCTTCCGATACGGCACTGGGACGTCACCCAGGCGCCGACGGCCTTCCGGTGGATGAGCCAGGGGCGGCACACCGGCAAGATCGTGCTCACCCTCCCCCGAGCCCTGGACCCGGACGGCACCGTCCTGATCACCGGTGGCACCGGAACCCTCGGCGCCACCATCGCCCGCCACGTCGTCACCCACCACGGCGCGCGCCAGTTGCTCCTCATCAGCCGTCAGGGTCCCGACGCCCCCGGCGCCACCGATCTCACCACCGAACTCACCGAACTCGGCGCCACCGTCCGCATCACCGCCTGCGACACCGCCGACCGCGACCAACTCGCCGCGCTCCTCGCCGACATCCCCGCCGCCCACCCCCTCACCGCCGTCATCCACACCGCCGGCGCCCTGGACGACGGTGTCCTGACCGCGCTCACCCCGGACCGCCTCGACACCGTCTTCCGCCCCAAGGTCGACGCCGTCACCCACCTCCACGACCTCACCCGCGACCAGGACCTGGCCGCGTTCGTCATCTACTCGTCCGCCGCCGGAACGCTCGGCAACGCGGGGCAGGCCAACTACGCCGCCGCCAATGCCTTCCTCGACGCCTTCGCCCAGTGGCGGCACGCCCGCCACCGGCCCGCCACTTCGCTGGCGTGGGGGCTGTGGAGCGACACCAGCACGCTCACCTCGACGATGGACGCCACCGACGTACGCCGCACACGGCGGGCGGGGGTGCTGGGCATGGACAACGCCGAGGCGCTGCGGGTGTTCGACACCGGGTTGCGGTCCGGGCGGCCCGCGCTGGTGGCCGCGAAGATCGACCTCACCGCCCTGCGCGCGCCGGACGCCGAGTTGTCGCCGCTGCTGCGCGGACTGGCCCGTCCGGCGCGCCGCACCGCGCGCACCGCGGCCCCGGCGGCCGGTGGTCTGTCGGGGCAGCTGGCCGGGCTGTCCCCCGCCGGGCAGCGGGAGTTCCTGCTCAACCTGGTGCGGGCGGAGGCCGCGGTGGTCCTCGCCCACGCCGGTCCTGAGGCGATCGAGCCGACCGTGGCGTTCAAGGAGATGGGTTTCGACTCGCTGACGGCGGTCGAACTGCGCAACCGGCTGAATGCGGCGACCGGGCTGCGGCTCCCCGCCACGTTGCTCTTCGACCACCCGACTCCGGCTCTTCTCACCGAGCTGTTCCATACCGAGTTGGGCGGCGGCCCGGCACCCGCCGCGGCGGCCCCGGTGACCGTGCGTGCCGCCGCTGACGAGCCGATCGCCGTGGTGGCGATGAGCTGCCGTCTGCCGGGCGGGGTGACCGACCCGGACGGGCTGTGGAACCTGCTGCTCGAAGAGCGCGACGGCATCGCCGACTTCCCCCGCGACCGGGGCTGGGACTTGGAGGCGCTGTTCGACGCCGACCCGGACCGGAGTGGCACCTCCTATGTGCTGCGCGGCGGGTTCCTCGAGGACGCGGCCGGTTTCGACGCGGACTTCTTCGGCATCTCGCCACGTGAGGCGCTGGCGATGGACCCGCAGCAACGGCTGTTCCTGGAAGCCTGCTGGGAGGTGTTCGAGCGGGCGGGCATGGACCCGACGACGGTGGGTGGCGGCGACATCGGCGTGTTCGCCGGCGTCATCAACCAGGACTACGGCGTGCGGAGCGGGCCCGCTCCCGAGGACCTTGAGGGCTATATGCTCACCGGCTCGGCGACGAGTGTCGCCTCCGGCCGGGTGGCCTATGTGCTGGGCCTGGAGGGCCCGGCGGTGACGGTGGACACGGCGTGCTCCTCCTCACTGGTGGCCATGCACTGGGCCGTACAGGCGCTGCGCCAGGGCGAGTGCTCGATGGCACTGGCCGGGGGTGCCACGGTGATGGGGCGGCCGTCGGCGTTCGTGGAGTTCTCGCGCCAGCGTGGCCTGGCGCCGGACGGCCTGTGCAAGGCGTTCGGCGCGGGTGCCGACGGCACCACCTTCAGCGAGGGTGTCGGGGTACTGCTGCTGGAACGGCTCTCCGACGCCCGCCGCAACGGCCACGAGGTGCTGGCCGTGATCCGCGGTACGGCGGTCAACCAGGACGGCGCCAGCAACGGCCTCACCGCCCCCAACGGCCCCTCCCAACAGCGGGTGATCCGGCAAGCACTCGCGAACGCCGGGCTGTCGGCCACCGACATCGACGCCGTCGAAGCCCACGGCACCGGCACCGCCCTCGGCGACCCCATCGAAGCCCAGGCACTCCTGGCCACCTACGGCCAGGACCGGCCGGGAGACGAGCCCGTATGGCTCGGCTCGCTGAAGTCGAACACCGGGCACACGCTGGCCGCGGCAGGCGTGTCCAGCGTCATCAAGATGGTGCTGGCGATGCGGCACGGCACGCTTCCGCGCTCCCTGTACGCCGACGAGCCCACGCCGGAAGTGGATTGGTCCCAGGGCGCGGTGTCCCTGCTCACGGAGGCCCGGCCCTGGCCGGAGACGAGCCACCCACGCCGCGCCGGGATCTCCTCCTTCGGCATCAGCGGCACCAACGCCCACCTCATCCTGGAGCAGGCGCCCCAGTCCGAGACCGAGCCCGAAGCCGCGCCGAAGGCGGACGGCGGCATGGACACCCCAGGGCTCGTGGCGACCGGCGGGAGCGTGCCCTGGGTGCTGTCCGCCAAGACCCCCACGGCCCTGCGGGCTCAGGCTCAACGACTCCTGGACCACCTGGAATCCGGGGTGACCGACCGCCCCCTCGACATCGGCTGGTCCCTGGCCACCACCCGCACCCTCCACGACCACCGCGCCATCATCCTCACCGACACCGAGGGCGGTGACGCCACAGCCGCCCTCACCGCCCTCGCGACCGGACAACCCCACCCCCGCCTCACCACCGGCCACGCCACCACCCACGGCAAGACCGTCTTCGTCTTCCCCGGCCAAGGCGCCCAATGGCAAGGCATGGGAGCCCAACTCCTCGACACCTCACCCGTCTTCGCCACCCGCCTCCACGAATGCGCCGACGCCCTCGCCCCCTACACCGACTGGAACCTCATCGACGTCATCACCGGCGCACCCCACGCCCCTTCGCTCGACCGCGTCGATGTCCTGCAGCCGACCACCTTCGCCATCATGGTCTCCCTCGCCGCACTCTGGCAGGCCAACGGCATCCACCCCGACGCCGTCATCGGCCACTCCCAAGGCGAAATCGCCGCCGCCCACATCGCCGGACACCTCACCCTCACCGACGCCGCCAAAATCGTGGCCCTGCGCAGCCAGACCATCGCCCACCACCTCACCGGACACGGCGCCATGATGTCCGTCCTCGCCTCCCACACCTGGGTTCAAGAAGCACTGGCTCCCTGGCACGGACACCTGTGGATCGCAGCCGTCAACGGCCCCGCCTCCGTATCCGTCTCCGGAGACCCCGACGCACTCGCCGAATTCGGTGTCACCCTCTCCAAGGCGAAGGTCTACCGCTGGCAGTTGCCCGGGGTGGACTTCGCCGGACACTCCGGACACGTCGACACCATCAAAGACCAGCTACACCACGTACTCGACGGCGTCACCGCCTCCCCCGGCACCGTGGCCTGGATGTCCACCGTCGACGCCGACTGGGCCAACCCCACACACATCGACGCCCACTACTGGTACCGCAACCTCCGCGACACCGTCCGCTTCGAAGAAGCCACCCGAGCCCTCCTCACCCACGGCCACCGCGTCTTCATCGAAATCAGCACCCACCCCGTCCTGACCACCGCCATCCAG
Source organism: Streptomyces hygroscopicus (assembly GCA_002021875.1). Taxonomy (NCBI): domain Bacteria; kingdom Bacillati; phylum Actinomycetota; class Actinomycetes; order Kitasatosporales; family Streptomycetaceae; genus Streptomyces; species Streptomyces hygroscopicus. Next base: position 10,092,078 of record CP018627.1, on the reverse strand, counting down.
GACACCACCGAAACCCTCCCCGAGGTCCGGGCCACCATCACCGGCACCCTCCGCCGCGACGACGGTGGCCCCGACCGCGTCCTCACGAGCCTCGCGGAGCTCTCCACCGCCGGAATTCCGGTCCACTGGCCCACCGCGTACGCCGGAACCACACCCTCCCAAGTCCCCCTGCCCACCTACCCCTTCCAGCACCAGCACTACTGGCTGGCCGCCACCGGCCACCACGGGGATGTCGGCTCCGTGGGACTGCGCGACGCGGCGCACCCGCTGCTGGGGGCCGTGGTCAGCGTGCCGGACACCGGAGGGGTGCTGCTCACCGGGCGGCTGGCACCGTCGGCGCAGTCCTGGCTGGCCGACCACATGCTGTCCGGCGTCGCCCTGGTGCCGGGTACGGCGATCGTGGAACTGGCCGTACGGGCCGGGGACGAGACGGGCACGCCGGTGCTGGAGGAGCTGGTCCTCGGCCAGCCGATGCTTCTCCCCGAGGACGGCTCGCTTCAGGTGCAGGTCCTGGTCGGCGCTGCCGAGGACGACGAGCGCCGTGCGGTGCGTGTCTACTCCCGCGGCGACGAGTCCGAGCCGTGGGTCGAGCACGCGTCCGGCATCCTGTCCGCGCACGCGCTCGTTCCTGTCGAGGCAGAGCGGCAGTGGCCGCCCACCGGGGCGGAGCCCGTTGTCCTGGAGGGCTTCTACGACCGCCTGGCCCAGGCAGGCTATGAGTACGGTCCGGTGTTCCGCGGGCTCACCGCAGCGTGGACCCGCGGCGATGATGTGTTCGCCGAGATCACCCTCGGCGAGGACCAGCACGACCTCGCGGGCCGCTTCGGGATCCATCCGGCGTTGCTGGACGCGGCACTGCACGCGAGCAACTTCTGCCCGGGCAACGAGCCCGGCGGCGGGACGTATCTGCCGTTCTCCTGGAACGGCGTGCAGTTGCACGCCGACGGCGCCACCGCCCTGCGGGTGCGGGTCACCTCCACCGGGCCGGACAATCTGTCCCTGCACGCGACCGATCCGCACGGGGTGCCCGTGGTGACCGTCGGCTCGCTGGTGCTCAGGGAGACCACCGCGGAGCAGCTCCGCACCACATCGGCCACGTCCGCCGCGGACTCCCAGTTCACCGTGGAGTGGACCGAACATCCCCTGGCCCGGGACGAGGTGGCGTGGGCGGCGCTGGAGGCCGTGCAGGACGACGATACGTGGCCGCCGGTGGTCGTCGCCGACACCCGGGCGTTCGCCGCGCAGGGCGGCGGACTGCCGGACGAGGGCGGACTGCAGGAGGACGGCGAACTACCGGAGCGCGCCCGTGAGCTGACCGGCCGGGCACTGGCCGCGATACAGCGTCTGATCAGCGACGACGCACTCGCCGACAGCCGCCTGACGCTGCTCACCCGGGGTGGCATGGCGGTGCATGACGACACCGAGGTCACCGACCCGGCCGCCGCCGCGGTGTGGGGCCTGGTGCGCGCCGCGCAGGCCGAGCACCCGGGCCGGGTGTGCGTGATCGACATCGACGACCGGTCGGCCGAGGCCCTGACCGCCGCGCTGGCCACGGAGGAACCCCAGCTCGCGCTGCGGGGCGGAACCGCGTGGGTGCCCCGCCTGGTGCGAGCGCGCCCGGGACTGGCGGTCCCGGCGGCCGTGGCGTGGCATCTGGACGTCACCGAACACGGCACGCTGGAGAACCTCGCCCTGGTGCCCCATCCCCGGGCGGAGGCACCGCTGGAGGCGGGCCAGGTGCGGATCGCGGTGCGCGCCGCCGGCCAGAACTTCCGCGATGTGCTCATCGCCCTCGGCATGTACGAGGCGGAGATCGGCACCGAGGGCGCCGGCGTGGTGACCGAGGTCGGCCCGGGCGTGGCGGACCTGACCGTGGGCGACCGCGTGATGGGCATGTTGCCCGGTTCGTTCGGGCCGCTGGTGGTGGCGGACCGGCGGACGGTGGTGCGGATGCCGCGCGGCTGGTCGTTCACGGCTGCGGCCGGGGTGCCGGTCGCCTATCTCACCGCGTTGTACGCGTTGCGGGATCTGGGCGATGTCCAGCCGGGTGAGACGGTGCTGGTGCACGCCGCCGCCGGTGGTGTCGGCATGGCCGCCGTACACCTCGCCCACCACTTCGGCGCCACCGTCCTCGCCACCGCCCACCCGGCCAAACACCACAGCCTGGAACAGCTCGGGGTGCCCACGGAACGACGCGCCTCCAGCCGCGACCTCGCCTACGCCCGCACCTTCCCGACCGCCGACATCGTCCTCAACTCCCTCACCGGCGAACACATCGATGCCTCCCTCGGGCTCCTGGCCCCCGGCGGCCGTTTCATCGAGATGGGACGCACCGACATCCGGGACGTGGACGAGGTGCGCGCGTCCCATCCGGACCGGACATATCGCGCGTTCGACCTGGGCGCGGACGCTGGGCCGGACCGCATCCAGGAGCTGCTGGCCGAGCTGGTGGACCTGTTCGAGCAGGGCCTGATCCCTCCGTTGCCCACCCGGCCGTGGGAGATCACCCGCGCCCCCGACGCATTCCGCTGGATGAGCCAGGGCCGCCACACCGGCAAGATCGTGCTCACCCTCCCCCGCATCCCCGACCCCGAGGGCACCGTACTGATCACCGGCGGCACCGGCACCCTCGGCACCGCCATCACCCGCCACCTCGTCACCCACCACGGCGTACGCAACCTGGTCCTCGCCAGCCGCCAGGGGCCGAACGCCCTCGGCGCGGCCGACCTCCACGACGAACTGACCGCACTGGGCGCACAGGTACGCATCACCGCCTGCGATATCGCCGACCGCGGCCAACTCGCCGCGCTCCTCGCCGACATCCCGTCCGACCACCCCCTCACCGGCATCGTGCACACCGCCGGCGCCCTGGCCGACGGCACCCTCACCACACTCGACCCCGACCGCATCGACACCGTCTTCCGCCCCAAGGTCGACGCCGTCACCCACCTGCACGACCTCACCCGCGACCAGGACCTGGCCCTCTTCGCCGTGTACTCCTCCGCCGCCGGAATCCTCGGGAACGCGGGTCAGGCCAACTACGCCGCCGCCAATACCTTCCTCGACGCCTTCGTACAGCGGCGGCGCGCGGCGGGGCTCGCCGGGCTGTCACTGGCCTGGGGCCTGTGGGCGGAGACCAGCGACCTGTCGGCCGCGCTGATCACGGCCAACCGGGATCGCACCCAACACGGTGTCGTCCGCCCGATGGCCACCGAGCACGCCCTGAGCCTCTTCGACTCCGCGCTCGGCCTGGGGTTGTCCCTGGTGGTACCGGCGAAGCTGGACCCGGGCGCGCACGAGTCCGCCGCGGGCGCTGTGCCGCCGCTGCTCACCGGCCTCCTCCGGCCGACCCGGCGCACCTTGCGGTCCACGGCGGGCCAATCCGGCGAAGGCGGTCTCACGGCCCGGCTGGCGGCGCTGTCCGAGGCCGACCAGCACCGGCTGCTGCTGGACCTGGTACGGGACCATACTGCGACCGTACTCGGGCACGCCGGGAAGGACGCCGTGGACGCCAGGCGCGCGTTCAGCGAGATCGGGGTCGACTCGCTCATCGCGGTGGAACTGCGCAACCGGCTCGCCGGCGCGACCGGGCTGCGCCTGCCCGCGACGGTCGTGTTCGACTACGCGACACCGGAGGCGATGGCCGGGCATCTGCGGTCCGTGGTGGCCGGAGACACGGCCGCCCCTGCCTCCCCGTCGACGTCGGCGGTGGCGCCCGCTTCCGCGGTGGCCCCGGCGGACGACCCGGTGGCCATCGTGTCGATGAACTGCCGGCTGCCCGGCAAGGTCACCGGCCCCGGGGAGCTGTGGGATCTGGTGTCCCAGGGCCGGGACGCGATCGGCCCGTTCCCCACGGACCGCGGCTGGGACGTGGAGACGCTGTTCGACCTCGATCCGGACGCCGTGGGCAAGTCCTACGTACGCGAGGGCGGTTTCCTCACCGGCGCCGGCGACTTCGACGCCGAGTTCTTCGGCATCTCGCCGCGTGAGGCGCTGGCGATGGATCCGCAGCAGCGACTGCTCGCCGAGACCTCATGGGAGCTGTTCGAGCGGGCGGGCATCGACCCGGTGTCCGTGCGCGGACAGGCCATCGGGGTGTTCGCCGGGGTCATCGACCAGGGATACATCGCCCACTCCGAGGCCCCTCCGCCGGAGTTGGAGGGCTACCTGATGACGGGCAGCACCACGAGTGTGGCCTCCGGCCGAGTGGCCTACCTGCTGGGCCTCGAAGGCCCCGCGGTGACGGTGGACACGGCGTGCTCGTCGTCGCTGGTGGCGCTGCATCTGGCCGTGCAGGCGCTGCGGGCGGGCGAGTGCTCGATGGCCATCACCGGTGGCGTGACGGTGATCGCCAAGCCCGGCGGTTTCATCAGCTTCTCCCGCCAGCGCGGGCTCGCGCCGGATGGCCGCAGCAAGTCCTTCAGCGAGGGCGCCGACGGCACCACCTTCAGCGAGGGCATCGGTCTGGTGTTGCTGGAACGGCTCTCCGACGCCCGCCGCAACGGCCACGAGGTCCTGGCCGTGATCCGTGGCACGGCGGTGAACCAGGACGGCGCGAGCAACGGCCTCACCGCGCCCAACGGACCCTCCCAGCAGCGAGTGATACGGCAGGCGCTGGCGAACGCCGGGCTGACGGTGGCCGACGTGGACGCGGTCGAGGCCCACGGCACCGGCACCGCCCTCGGCGACCCCATCGAGGCCCAGGCACTCCTGGCCACCTACGGCCAGGACCGGCCGGGGGACGAACCGCTGTGGCTCGGTTCGCTGAAGTCCAACATCGGGCACACCCAGGCCGCCGCGGGCATCGCGGGCCTCATCAAGATGGTGCTGGCGATACGGCAGGGCACGCTTCCGCGGTCCCTGCACGCCGGCGAACCCACCACCAAGGTCGACTGGACGTCGGGCGCGGTGTCGCTGCTGTCCGAGGCCCGGCCCTGGCCGGAGACGGGACACCCCCGCCGCGCCGGAATCTCCTCCTTCGGCATCAGCGGGACGAACGCACACGTGATCCTCGAGCAGGGGCCGGAGGTGGCTGTGCCCGCAACGGAGGCGCGCGACGCGGGCGCTCCTGGGCTGGTGGCCACGGGCGGCGTGGTGCCGTGGGCGCTGTCCGCCAAGAGCCCTGCGGCGCTGCGGGCCCAGGCCGAGCGTCTGGTCAGCCACCTGGAATCCGGGGACGCTCCGCGTGCGGTGGACGTGGGCTGGACGCTGGCCACCACCCGAGCGGCGTTGGAACACCGCGCGGTCATCCTCGCCACCGACACCGAAGACGGCATCGCCACCGCCCGCGCCCTGGCGGAGGGACGGCCTGACCCGCTCCTGGTCACCGGGCAGACCGGGACGGACGGCAAGACCGTGTTCGTCTTCCCTGGTCAGGGGGCCCAGTGGGTGGGCATGGGAGCCCAACTCCTCAACACCTCACCCGTCTTCGCGGCTCGCTTGAACGAATGTGCCGAGGCCCTGGCCCCGTATACCGACTGGTCGCTGATGGACGTCATCACCGGCGCTCCCGGCGCCCCTTCGCTCGAGCGTGTCGATGTCGTACAGCCCGCCACCTTCGCCGTCGTCGTCTCCCTCGCCGCACTCTGGCAATCCGTGGGCATCCACCCCGACGCCGTCATCGGCCACTCCCAAGGCGAAATCGCCGCCGCCTGCGTCGCCGGACACCTCACCCTCACCAACGCCGCCAAAATCGTCACCCTCCGCAGCCAGACCATCGCCCACCACCTCGCCGGACACGGCGGCATGATGTCCGTCCTCGCCTCCCGGGAACAGGTCGAGGAAGCCCTCACCCCGTGGCACGGCAAACTCTGGATCGCCGCACACAACAGCCCCAACGCCACCGTCATCGCAGGCGACACCGACGCCCTGCACCAACTCCACACCCACTACACCGACCAGGGCATCAGGGCCCGCGTCATCCCCGTCGACTACGCCTCCCACACCGGACACGTCGACACCATCAAAAACCAACTCCACCAGACCCTGGCCGACACCACGACCGAGCCCGGCACCATCCCCTGGCTCTCCACCGTCACCGGACAGTGGATCGAACCCGACACCGTCGACAGCGGCTACTGGTACCGCAACCTCCGCCAAACCGTGCAGTTCCACACCGCCATCACCGCCCTCGCCCATGAGGGCTACCGCACCTTCATCGAAATCAGCCCCCACCCCGTCCTCACCACCGCCATCCAAGAAACCCTCGAAGCCAACGACACCCCCAACACCACCATCACCGGCACCCTCCGCCGCGACGACGACACCCCCACCCGCTTCCTCACCCACCTCGCCCACCTCACCACTCACGGCCACACCCCCGACTGGACCGCCCTCTACTCCGCCACCCACCCCCGCCCCACGCCCCTCCCCACCTACGCCTTCCAACACCACCACTACTGGCTCACGCCGTCCGAGGTACCGGAGGCGGTGGCCGACGGTGTGTTCTGGGACGCCGTGGAGCGGGGCGACCTCGCCTCCCTGGCCGATTCACTCGGCGTCGAGGAGAAGACGCTGGAGCCCGTGCTGCCGGGGTTGACGTCGTGGCGGCGCCGCAACCAGGACCAGTCCACCGTGGACACCTGGTCGTATCGCATCGCCTGGGATCCGGTGGCGACCGGAGAGGCGCCCGTACTGCCGGGAGCGTGGCTGGTGGCCGTGGCCTCACCGCAGGCGAGCGACGCCGCGGTGACGGACGTGGTGGCCGCACTGGCCGCGCACGGTGCCGATCCCGTGGTGGTCGAGGTCGACACGGTGGAACAGGCGGAGGTGACCGCGCGCCTGCGGGAGCGGATATCCGATTCCGATGACGAGTACGCCGGAGTGGTGTCCCTGCTGGCGTGGGACGAGCGGAGCTACGAACCCGGCACGCTCTCCCGGGGCGTGGCGGCCACGGTGGCGCTGATACAGGCCGTGGAGGAGATCGGGCTCGCCGCTCCCCTGTGGTGCCTGACGCGTGGCGCGGTCGCCGTGCGTGAGCCCTCCGAGGTGACCAGCGAGTTCCAGCCGCTGGCCTGGGGAATGGGCGTGGTGCAGGGGCTGGATCAGCCGTCCACCTGGGGCGGGATCGTGGATCTGCCGCGGACGCCGGACGAGACGGCCCTTGTCCGGTTGTGCTCGGTGCTTGCCGGAGTGGACGCGGAGGACCAGGTCGCGGTGCGCGCGTCGGGGGTGTTCGCCCGGCGGATGCGGCGCGAACCGGTGACGTCGGCACCGGCGTGGCAGCCACGGGACACGGTGCTGATCACCGGTGGCACCGGCGGGCTCGGTTCGTACGTGGGCCGTTGGGCCGCGGGTCACGGCGCCCGGCGTGTGGTGCTGCTCAGCCGTCAGGGTGCGCAGGCGCCGGGCGCGGCGGAGCTGGAGGCCGAGCTGAGCGCACTGGGCGCGGATGTGACCATCGCGGCGTGTGATGTGACCGACCGGGACCAGCTAGCGGCCGTCCTGGCGGAGATCCCGGATGACGCGCCACTGTCGGGCGTGGTCCACGCCGCGGGGCTGGCGCTGCCGGAGAAGCCGCTGTCGAAGATGACACTCGCCGAGTTCGCCGACATCGGCCAGGCGAAGATCGCCGGTGCGCGGCATCTCGACGACCTGTTGGGGGAGCGGGAGTTGGACGCCTTCGTCCTGTTCTCGTCCGGAGCGGCGGCCTGGGGCAGCGGCGGCCAGAGCGCCTACGCCGCCGGCAACGCCTACCTCGACGGGCTGGCGCAGCGCCGCCGCGCACGGGGGCTGGCGGCCACGTCGGTGGCGTGGGGCGCCTGGGGCGGTGGCCTTGGCACGATCGACGAGATGATGGGCGCGCAGTGGCGCCGTACAGGTCTGATGACCATGGACCCGCGGCTGGCGGCGCTGGCGATGGCACACACCGTGGGCAGCGGCACCGCCCACGGTGTGGTGGCCGACATCGACTGGGAACGGTTCGCCCCCGGCTACACCATGGCCCGGTTCCGGCCCCTGCTGCGGGGACTGCCCGATGTCATCGACCTGCTGACCGAGGACGCACCCGAGGACAGCGCGGGACAGACGGAGCTGATCGCACGGCTGGCCGGACTGAGCCCCGAGGATCAGGAGCGGCTGCTCACCGAGCTGGTGCAGGCCGAGGCCGCGGCCGTACTCGGACACGTGAGCGCCGACGCCACCGGGGACCGTCCGTTCAGCGAGATCGGATTCGACTCGCTGACGGCGGTGGAGCTGCGCAACCGCCTCAATGCCAGCACGGGGCTGAGGCTGCCCGCGACGATGGTGTTCGACCACCCGCGGCCCAGTGTGCTGGCACGCCGTATCCGCACCGAACTCGGCCATACCGACACCTCGTCGGTGGACTCGGTGCTGGCCGAGCTGGAGCGGCTGGAAGCACATTTGGCGGCGCTGCCGAAGGAGAAGATCGAACGCGCCCGGATCACCTCGCGGCTCCAGCGGATGACCACCAAGGTCGCCGAGATCGAGGCCGTCGGCACGGGCGGCGACACCGTCACCGAACGACTCGACACGGCGAACGCCGACGACGTGTTCGCCTTCATCGACCAGGAGTTCGGCGTGGACTGATTCCCCGTCTCGTCTCCGCTCACCGATTTCACCCACGAGGCTCTTGGCGAGGTCCAGATGGCGAATGACGAAAAGCTCCTCAACTACCTCAAGCGGGTTACCGCCGACCTGCACCAGACGCGGGAACGGTTGCGCAAGGCCGAGGCGGCGACGGAGGAGCCGATCGCCATCGTCGGCATGGGCTGCCGCTTCCCGGGCGGCGTGACCACCCCGGACGGGCTGTGGGATCTGGTGGCCGACGGCCGGGACGCGATCGCCGGGTTTCCGGAGGACCGCGGCTGGAACCTGGAGAACCTCTTCGACGCCGACCCCGACTCCGTCGGCACCTCCTATGTGCGCGAGGGCGGCTTCCTCACCGACGCGGCGGAGTTCGACGCCGAGTTCTTCGGCATCTCCCCGCGTGAGGCGCTGGCCACCGATCCGCAGCAGCGGCTGCTGCTGGAGACCGCGTGGGAGACCCTCGAGCACGCGGGAATCGACCCGAGTTCGCTGGAGGACAGCGACGTCGGCGTGTTCACCGGCCTGGCCAACGGCGACTACGCGCTGACCGTGGACCAGGTGCCGGAAGGCTTCGAGGGGTATCTGGGCCTTGGTGGCGCGGGCAGCATCGCGTCCGGCCGTATCTCGTACTCGCTCGGTCTGCTCGGCCCGGCGGTCACTCTGGACACCGGGTGCTCCTCGTCCCTCGTGGCGATGCACTTGGCCAGTTATGCGCTCCGGTCCGGGGAGTGCTCCATGGCGCTCGCCGGTGGGGTGATGGTGATGGCGACCCCTGGCGGCTTCGTCGGATTCTCCCGGCAGCGGGGGCTGGCGCGCGACGGGCGCTGCAAGTCCTTCGGTGAGGGCGCCGACGGCACCAACTGGTCCGAGGGCGTCGGTCTTGTGCTGCTGGAGCGGCTGTCCGAAGCCCACCGCAACGGCCACCCGGTACTCGCGGTCATCCGTGGCACGGCCGTCAACCAGGACGGCGCCTCCAACGGCATCACCGCGCCCAACGGGCCGTCCCAGGAACGGGTGATCCGGCAGGCGCTGGCGAACGCCGGACTGTCGCTGGCCGATGTGGACGCGGTCGAAGCCCACGGCACCGGGACGAGTCTCGGCGACCCGATCGAGGCCCAGGCACTCCTGGCCACCTACGGTCAGAACCGCCCGGAGGATCAGCCGCTGTGGCTGGGCTCCATCAAGTCCAACATCGGCCATACCCAGGCCGCCGCGGGTGTCGCGGGCGTCATCAAAATGGTCCAGGCCATGCGGCACGGCGTACTGCCCAAAACCCTCCACGCCGACGAGCCCACCAGCAAGGTCGACTGGACGTCAGGTGCGGTGTCCCTGCTGTCCGAGGCCCGGCCCTGGCCGGAGACGGGACACCCCCGCCGCGCCGGAATCTCCTCCTTCGGCGTCAGCGGGACGAACGCACACGTGGTCCTGGAACAGGCACCCCTGGAAGCGGCTGCACCCGAAGTAGACGTAGACGAGGCGGGCGCTCCTGGACTGGTGGCCACGGGCGGCGTGGTGCCGTGGGTGCTCTCCGGTAAGACTCCTGCGGCGCTGCGGGCTCAGGCGGAGCGTCTGGTCAGCCACCTGGAATCCGGGGACGCTCCGAATGCGGTGGACGTGGGCTGGTCACTGGCCACCACCCGGGCGGCGTTGGAGCACCGCGCGGTCATCCTGGCCACGGACACCGAAGGAGGCATGGCGACGGCGCGGGCTCTGGCGGAGGGACGGCCTGACCCGCTCCTGGTCACCGGACAGACCGGAACAGACGGCAAAACCGTGTTCATCTTCCCCGGCCAAGGCGCCCAATGGGTGGGCATGGGAGCCCAACTCCTCAACACCTCACCCGTCTTCGCCGCCCGCCTGCGTGAGTGCGCCGATGCTCTAGCGCCGTATACCGACTGGTCGCTCATCGACGTCATCACCGGCACGCCCGACGCCCCATCGCTCGACCGTGTCGACGTCGTACAGCCCGCCACCTTCGCCGTCGTCGTCTCCCTCGCCGCACTCTGGCAATCCGTGGGCATCCACCCCGACGCCGTCATCGGCCACTCCCAAGGCGAAATCGCCGCCGCCTGCGTCGCCGGACACCTCACCCTCACCAACGCCGCCAAAATCGTCACCCTCCGCAGCCAGACCATCGCCCACCACCTCGCCGGACACGGCGGCATGATGTCCCTCGCCACCCCCGCCGACACCATCGACCTCACCAACTGGCACGGCAAACTCTGGATCGCCGCACACAACAGCCCCAACGCCACCGTCATCGCAGGCGACACCGACGCCCTGCACCAACTCCACACCCACTACACCGACCAGGGCACCAGAGCCCGCATCATCCCCGTCGACTACGCCTCCCACACCGGACACGTCGACACCATCAAAAACCAGCTACAAGACGTACTCGACGGCGTCACCCTCGAGCCCGGCACCATCCCCTGGCTCTCCACGGTCGACGGACAGTGGATCGAGCCCAGCACGGTCGGCGACAGCTACTGGTACCGCAACCTCCGCCAGACCGTGCAATTCGAGCACACCATCACCACCCTCGCCGACCAGGGCTACCGCACCTTCATAGAAATCAGCCCCCATCCCGTCCTCACCACCTCCATCCAAGAAACCCTCGAAGCCAACGACACCTCCAGCACCATCGTCACCGGCACCCTCCGCCGCGACGACGACACCCCCACCCGCCTCCTCACCAACCTCGCCCACCTCACCACCAACGGAACACCAGTCAACTGGACCACCCTCTTCACAGGCACCCAACCCACCCGCATCCCCCTCCCCACCTACCCCTTCCAACACCACCACTACTGGCTCCCCCGCAACACCAACGCAGGCGACATCGCCTCGGCCGGTCTCCACGACCCCGGGCACCCGCTGCTCACCGCCGCCGTCCACCTCCCCGACACCGGTGGCACCGTTCTCACCGGGCGCCTCTCCCTGACCACCCACCCCTGGCTGGCCGACCACACCGTGTCCGGCGCCGTCCTCCTCCCCGGCGCCGCGATGGCCGAACTCGCCATCCGCGCCGGAGACGAGACCGACACCCCCACCCTGGAAGAGCTGGTCATCGAGCAGCCACTGGCGCTGCCGGACAGTGGCTTCCTGGACATCCGGGTGGTCGTGGGCGGCCCTGACGAGTCCGGGCGTCGGGACGTACGCATCTATTCCCGCGCCGAAGAAGAAACCGCGCAGTGGACGGAGCACGCCACCGGCACGCTGGCTCAGGACACCACGGCTCCTCCGTCGCCCGCCGTCGCCGAATGGCCACCCGCCGGTGCCGAGCCGGTGGCCGTCGAGGGGCTGTACGAGCAGATGGCCGAGGGGGGCTACGACTACGGGCCGACCTTCCAGGGCCTGAAGGCGGTATGGACCCGCGACGGCGAAGTGGGCGAGGTGTTCGCGGAGGCCGCGCTGCCGGAGGAGCAGACGGAGGCCGCCGGCCGGTTCGGCATCCACCCGGCACTGCTGGACGCCGCATTGCACGCGAGCAACTACTGCCTGCCCGGGGAACCCGGTAGCCGCATGCTGCTGCCGTTCGCGTGGAACGGCATACGCCTGCACGCCACCGGTGCCACGTCGGTGCGCGTGCACGCCCGTTACACCGAGGACGGCGGGCTCTCCGTGGTCCTGGTCGACGCAGCCGGCGGGCTGGTCGCGTCGATCGGTTCGCTGGTTCTGCGGGAGGTCGACGCGGCGCAGCTCGAAGCGCTGACCTCCACGTCGGTGAACGACTCACTCTGGACGGTCACTTGGACCGAACACACCGCCACCACGGACGAGATCCGGTGGGGCACCGTCGGGGACGTCTCACCCGTCCTCGCCGCCGCCGAAGCCCCGGCCTTCGCCGATGTCACAGAGATCGCCACGGGGCCCGCCATCGGGATGGGCACGGAGATCGCCGGGGCCGAGGAGCGGCCCGCGCTGGTCGTCGCCGACACCACCGTATGGGAGTCCCGGGACGCCGACCCCATCACGCGGGCGCGGGAGCTGGCCACGCGGGCACTGGACCTGTTGCAGCGGTGGGTGACCCTGCCTGAGCTGTCGGAAACACGGCTGGCGGTCCTCACGCGCGGTGCGATGGCCGTACACGACTCGTCCGAGGTCACCGACCCTGCCGCGGCGGCGATCTGGGGTCTGGTCCGCTCGGCCCAGTCCGAACACCCCGGCCGCGTCCACCTCATCGACACCGACGGCCACTCGGACCACGCACTGCGCAGCGCACTGCCCACCGCACTCGCCACCGACCAGCCCCAACTGGCCCTCCGCGACAACACGCTCTGGGCGCCCCGGCTCACCGCCGCGGCACCCGTCGGCACACCGGCCCAGCCGCTCCCCCTCGACCCCGAGGGCACCGTTCTCATCACCGGCGGCACCGGCACCCTGGGCGCCCTCACCGCCCGCCACCTCATCACCCACCACGGCGCCCGGCACCTGCTGCTCACCAGCCGCCAGGGTCCCTACGCCCCCGGCGCCACGGACCTCACCACCGAACTCACCGAACTCGGCGCCACCGTCCACATCACCGCCTGCGACACCGCCGACCGCGACCAACTCGCCGCCCTCCTCGCCAACATCCCGGCCGCCCACCCCCTCACCGCCGTCGTCCACACCGCCGGAACCCTCGACGACGCCCTGCTCACCGACCTCACCCCGCAGCGCCTCGACACCGTCTTCCGCCCCAAGGTCGACGCCCTCACCCACCTCCACGACCTCACCCGCGACCACGACCTGACCGCCTTCGTCATCTACTCCTCCGCCACCGGCACCCTCGGCACCCCCGGCCAGGCCAACTACGCCGCCGCCAACACCTACGCCGACGCCCTCGCCCACCAGCGCCACGCCACCGGACTCCCCGCCACCTCCCTCGCCTGGGGCCTATGGGAAACCACCAGCGCCCTCACCGCCACCATGAACACCGAGGACCGCCGGCGCACCCACCGCGGCGGCGTGGCCCCCCTCACCGACGACGAGGGGCTCGTCCTCCTCGACACGGCCCTCACCGCCACCCACCACCCCCACCTCGTCCCGATCAAGATCAGCCCGGCCTCCCTGCGAGCCGATGACACGGCGCGGCCCGTTCCCCCGCTCCTCCGCCACCTCGTACGACGCCCCACGCGCCGCACGGCCCACACACCGGCCCCAGCGGACACCCTGTCGCTCACCCGACGGCTCGCCGCCCTCGACCACGGCGAACGGCTACGGCACCTCATCGAGCTCGTCCGCACCGAGGCGGCAGCCGTGCTCGGACACCCGACGATCGACAGCATCGGACCGGACCAGCCCTTCCGGGACGCCGGGTTCGACTCGCTGACGGCGGTGGAACTGCGCAACCGCCTCAATACGGCCACGGGACTGCGGCTCCCCGCGACCGTGGTGTTCGACTACCCGACCTCGGCGATCACCGCCGGGTATCTGCGGGACGAGCTGTTCGGCTCGACGGAGGCGGCTCCGGCCGCCGTCGCCGGGCGGGGGGCCGACGCGGACGACCCCGTGGTCGTCGTCGGCATGGCCTGCCGACTCCCCGGACGGGTGACCGACCCGGACGGGCTGTGGCGGCTGGTGGCCGACGGGGAGGACGGCATCGGGGCGTTCCCCACCGACCGCGGTTGGGATCTGGACACGCTGTTCGACCCCGACCCGGACCGGGTGGGCGCGACCTACGTCCGCGAGGGCGGGTTCGTGGCGGGTGCCACCGAGTTCGACGCGGACTTCTTCGGCATCTCCCCGCGTGAGGCCGTGGCGATGGACCCGCAGCAACGGCTGTTGCTGGAGACCGCGTGGGAGACCTTCGAGCAGGCCGGTATCGCCCCGCGGTCGGTGCAGGGCACCGACACCGGCGTGTTCGCCGGGGTCATCTACCACGACTACGGGACGAACGCCGGTGAGCTGCCCGAGGGCTCGGAGACCTATCTGAGCACGGGCAAATCGGGGAGCGTGGTGTCCGGGCGGGTCGCCTACGCACTGGGCCTGACCGGTCCCGCGGTGACGGTCGACACGGCGTGCTCCTCCTCGCTGGTGGCCATCCACTGGGCGGCCAAGGCGGTGCGGGAGGGCGAGTGCTCGATGGCCCTGGCCGGGGGCGTGACGGTGATGTCGACCCCGGAGGGGTTCGTGAGCTTCTCGCACCAGCGTGGGCTCGCCCCCGATGGCCGCAGCAAGTCCTTCGGCGAGGGCGCCGACGGCACCACCTTCAGCGAGGGTGTCGGGCTCGTGCTGCTGGAACGGCTCTCCGAGGCCCGGCGCAACGGTCACGAGGTGCTGGCCGTGATCGCCGGTACGGCGGTCAACCAGGACGGCGCCAGCAACGGCCTCACCGCCCCCAACGGACCCTCCCAGCAACGGGTGATCCGGCAAGCACTCGCGAACGCCGGGCTGTCGGCCACCGACATCGACGCCGTCGAAGCCCACGGCACCGGCACCGCCCTCGGCGACCCCATCGAAGCCCAGGCACTCCTGGCCACCTACGGCCAGAACCGCCCCGCCGACCAGCCCCTCTGGCTGGGCTCGCTGAAGTCCAACATCGGCCACACCCAGGCCGCCGCGGGCATCGCGGGCCTCATCAAGATGATCCAGGCCATGCGGCACGGCATGCTGCCCAGGACACTCCACGCCGACGAGCCCACCACCAAGGTCGACTGGACATCGGGCGCGGTGTCCCTGCTGACGGAGGCCCGCCCCTGGCCGGAGACCGGCCACCCACGCCGTGCCGGGATCTCCTCCTTCGGCGTCAGCGGCACCAACGCCCATCTCATCCTCGAACAGGCCCCGGAAGACGCGGCCACCGCACCAGAAATCACGGAACCGGAGGCTCCCGGGCTGGTGGCCACGGGCGGCGCGGTGCCGTGGGTGCTGTCCGCCAAGAGCCCCACGGCCCTGCGGGCGCAGGCCGAACGCCTGATCGCCCACCTTCACGCCCACCCCGAGATCGACCCGGTGGACATGGGCTGGTCACTGGCCACCAGCCGCGCCGCCCTGGAACACCGCGCGGTCGTCCTCGCCACCGATCTCGACCAGGCGACCGCCGCCCTCACCGCTCTCAGCGAGGGGCAGCCGCACCCCGGCCTGGTCACCGGGGAGACGGGCAGCGACGGCAAGACCGTCTTCGTCTTCCCCGGCCAGGGCGCCCAATGGCAAGGCATGGGAGCCCAACTCCTCAACACCTCACCCGTCTTCGCCACCCGCCTCCACGAATGCGCCGACGCCCTCGCCCCGTATACCGACTGGTCGCTCATCGACGTCATCACCGGCGCACCCGGCGCGCCCAGCCTCGACCGTGTCGATGTCCTGCAGCCCACCACCTTCGCCATCATGGTCTCCCTCGCCGCACTCTGGCAGGCCAACGGCATCCACCCCGACGCCGTCATCGGCCACTCCCAAGGCGAAATCGCCGCCGCCCACATCGCCGGACACCTCACCCTCACCAACGCCGCCAAAATCGTCACCCTCCGCAGCCAGACCATCGCCCACCACCTCACCGGACACGGCGCCATGATGTCCGTCCTCGCCCCCCACACCTGGGTCCAAGAAGCACTCACCCCCTGGCACGAACACCTGTGGATCGCCGCCGTCAACGGCCCCGCCTCCGTATCCGTCTCCGGAGACCCCGACGCACTCGCCGAATTCGGTGTCACCCTCTCCAAGGCGAAGGTCTACCGCTGGCAGTTGCCCGGGGTGGACTTCGCCGGACACTCCGGACACGTCGACACCATCAAAGACCAGCTACACCACGTACTCGACGGCGTCACCGCCTCCCCCGGCAACATCGCCTGGATGTCCACCGTCGACGCCAACTGGACCAACCCCACACACATCGACGCCCACTACTGGTACCGCAACCTCCGCGACACCGTCCGCTTCGAAGAAGCCACCCGAGCCCTCCTCACCCACGGCCACCGCGTCTTCATCGAAATCAGCACCCACCCCGTCCTGACCACCGCCATCCAGGACACCACCGAAACCCTCCCCGAGGTCCGGGCCACCATCACCGGAACGCTGCGCCGCGACGACGGCGGCCCCGACCGCGTTCTCGCGGGGCTGGGAGGGCTGTTCGCGGCCGGGGTGCCGGTGGACTGGGGCGCCCTGTTCGCCAGTACCGGGGCCCGTCGGGTGCCGCTGCCCACGTACGCCTTCCAGCACCGGCACTACTGGCTGGAGCCCGCCAGGACACCGACGCGGGCCGAGAGCGCCGACGGCTCCCTGTGGGCGGCCATCGAGGACGGAGACGCGCAGTCTCTCGCGCGGGATCTTGATGTGGACGCGGCGGCCCTCGGCACGGTGCTGCCCGCGCTCGCCTCATGGCGTCGGCGCAGCCGGGAGGACTCCCTCACGGACGCATGGCGGTACCGGATCGGCTGGACCCGGGTGGCCACGGCCGACCCGCAGTTGTCGGGCCGGTGGCTGGTGCTGGTCCCGGCCGTGCGGGCGGGCTCGGCGCGGGTCCGTGCGGTGCTGGACGGGCTGGCCGCGCGGGGCGCCGAGGTGGTGGCCGCCGAGGTCTCCGAAACCGGCCGGGAGGCACTGGGCGACCAGGTCAAGTCGGCGGACGGCGGTGCCGGGGTGGTGTCCCTGCTCTCGTGGGACGACCGCGCCGACACCGAGTACGGCACCGTGTCCACGGGCACCGCCGCGACGCTCGCGGTGGCACAGGCGTTGCGGGACCACGGCGTCACCGCTCCGCTGTGGTGCGTCACCAGTGGCGGGGTCGCGGTGGCCGGTGAGGCGGCCGACCCGGTGCAGTCCGCGGTGTGGGGATTCGGCGCCGTACTCGGGCTCGACCACCCGGACACCTTCGGCGGCCTGATCGATCTGCCGGCCGAAGGGGAGGGTGACGACGAGGCGTTGCCGGACGGGCTGTTCGCGGCGCTGTCGTCCCCCGAGGGGGAGGACCAGCTCGCGGTGCGCGCCGACGGGCTGTTCGCACGCCGGATGGTGCGCGACCGGGACGGCTCCGGCAGCCCCTGGAAGCCGCGCGGCACCGTGCTGGTCACGGGCGGCACCGGCGGGCTCGGTTCGCATGTGGCGCGCTGGCTCGCCACGAGCGGGGCGGACCATGTGGTGCTGCTCAGCAGGCAGGGTGGTGACGCGCCGGGCGCGGCCGAACTGGTGGCGGACCTGGCGGGGGTGGAGGTCACGCTCGCCGCGTGTGATGTGACCGACCGGGACGCCGTGGCCGCGGTGCTGGCCGAAGCGGAGCGGACCCATCCGCTGACCGCGGTGGTGCACACCGCCGGTGCCGGGCTGCCCTCGGCTCCGGTCACCGAGGTGACCACCGAGGAGTTCGCCGCCGTCACGGGGGCGAAGGTGCGCGGCGCGCTGGTGCTGGACGAGCTCGTCGGCGACCGGGAGCTCGACGCGTTCGTGCTGTTCTCCTCCGGCGCCGGTGTCTGGGGCAGCGGCGGGCAGGCCCCGTACGCGGCGGGCAACGCCTTCCTGGACGGGCTGGCGGCCCGGCGGCGGGCACACGGGCTCGCGGCCACGGCGGTGGCGTGGGGCGGCTGGGGCGGCGGGCTCGGCATGATCGACGCCGACGGCGGCGACCAGTGGCGCCGTATCGGCATCCTGCCGATGGATCCGGCGCCCGCGCTGCGTGCGCTGGCGCGGGCCGTTGGGGGTGGTCTGCCGAATGTGATCGTCGCGGATGTCGACTGGGCGCGGTTCGTGCCGGGCTACACGATGGCCCGGGAGCGGCCGCTGCTGCGGCAGTTGCCCGAGGTCGCCGAGATCCTGGCGGCGGACACGCAGGGCGGGGGCGCATCGCGGCGGGAGGTGCTCCTGGGCAGCCTGGCCGAGCTGACCGGCCCGGAGCAGGAGGTGTTCCTTACCGACCTGGTGCGGCGTGAGGCGGCGGCCGTGCTCGGGCATGCGGACGGGGACGCGGTGGAGCCGGAGCGTGCGTTCAAGGACACCGGGTTCGACTCGCTGACCGCGGTGGAGCTGCGCAACCGGATCAACACGGCCACCGGTCTCCAGCTCTCCCCCACGGTGGTGTTCGACTATCCGAAGCCGACCACGCTGGCGAGGAGGCTGCGTACGGAGTTGGTCCCCACGGTGAACGGGGACGTGGACGGGGACGGGACCGCGGACGGCGGGGCCGCCGGCGCGGACGGCCGCGAGCGGGAGATCCGGCGGGTGCTGGCTTCGGTGCCACTGCGCCGCTTCCACGAACTGGGGGTGCTGGACGCGCTGGTGCGCCTCGCGGACTCCGCGGCCGGCGACCTGAGCGGTCTGCGCGACCTGGGCGACCTGGGCGACCTGGGCGACCTGGGCACCGCCGCGGAGGCGGAGACCTCCGCGCTCGCGGAGCTGGATGCCGACGAGCTGGTGAGCCGGGCGATGCGCGGCACGACCTTCGGAAACGACTGACGCCGCGGTTGCGGAGAGGAGTACACATGGCTGCGTCCCGGGAAGACCTGGTCAAGGCGCTGCGTACCTCGCTGATGGACGCCGAGCGGCTGAAGCGGGAGAACGACCGGCTGATCGCCGAGTCCACCGAACCGGTGGCGATCGTGGCGATGGCGTGCCGGCTGCCGGGTGGGGTGACCGACCCGGAGTCGCTGTGGGAGCTGGTGGACGAGGGGCGGGACGCGATCGGGCCGTTCCCCACGGATCGCGGCTGGGACCTGGAGACCCTGTTCGACTCCGATCCGGACGCCGTGGGCAAGTCCTACGTACGCGAGGCGGGGTTCCTGGAGGGGGCGGGCGGATTCGACGCCGCCTTCTTCGGCATCTCGCCGCGCGAGGCCCTGTCGCTGGACCCGCAGCAGCGGCTGCTGCTGGAGACCGCGTGGGAGACCTTCGAGCGGGCGGGGATGGATCCGCGGTCGGTGGAGGGCCGGGACATCGCGGTGTTCGCCGGGGGCAGCGGCCAGGGGTACGGCGGCGGTCCGGGTGAGGCGCCCAAGGGCCTGGAGGGCTATCTGGGGGTCGGCGCTTCCGGCAGTGTCATCTCCGGGCGCGTGTCGTACACGCTCGGGCTGACCGGTCCCGCCGTGACCGTGGACACCGCCTGCTCGTCCTCGCTGGTGGCCGCCCATCTCGCCGTGCAGGCGCTGCGGTCCGGCGAATGTTCCATGGCGCTGGCCGGTGGTGTCGCCGTGATGGGCCAGCCCACCGCCTTCGTCGAGTTCTCCCGGCAGCGTGGCCTGGCGCCCGACGGGCGCTGCAAGTCCTTCGGCGCGGGCGCCGACGGCACCACCTGGTCCGAAGGTGTCGGGCTCGTTCTGCTGGAGCGGCTGTCGGACGCCCGCCGCAACGGCCACGAAGTGCTGGCCGTGATCCGGGGCACCGCGGTCAACCAGGACGGCGCCTCCAACGGACTCACCGCGCCCAACGGCCCCTCCCAGGAGCGGGTGATCCGCCAGGCCCTGTCCAACGCCGGGCTGACGGTGGCCGACGTGGACGCCGTCGAGGCCCACGGCACCGGCACCGCCCTCGGCGACCCCATCGAAGCCCAGGCCGTTCTCGCCACCTACGGCCAAAGCCGCCCGGAGGGCCGGCCGCTGTGGCTCGGCTCCCTCAAGTCCAACATCGGCCACGCGCAGGCCGCAGCGGGCATCGCCAGTGTCATCAAGACCGTCATGGCCTTACGCCACGGCCGGTTGCCGAAGACCCTCCACGCCGAACAGCCCACCTCCCAGGTGAACTGGACGTCGGGCGCGGTGTCCCTGCTCGCCGAGGCGCGGGCGTGGCCGGAGACCGGACACGCCCGCCGCGCCGGGATCTCCTCCTTCGGCGTCAGCGGGACGAACGCACACGTCATCCTGGAACAGGCCCCTGAGGAAGCCGAGGCGACCGGGGAGAACACCGCCGATCAGGAACCGCCCGTACGCTCGGCGGAGTCCGCCGACCCCGGCCCGGTCGCCACCGGCCACGTGGTGCCGTGGCTGCTCTCGGGCCATACGCAGGAGGCGCTGCGTGCCCAGGCCGCCCGGCTGCTGACCCAGGTGCGCGAGACGCCCTCCGACAGTCCGCGGGACGTGGGCTGGTCACTGGCCACCACCCGGACCCGGCTGGACCACCGCGCGGTCGTACTGTGCGCCGATGCCGAGCAGGCCGTCGCGGGGCTGGAGGCGGTGGCCTCGGGCACGTCCGCCCGGTCGGCGGTCACCGGGTCCGTGGCCTCCGGAAAGGTGGCGGTGCTGTTCACCGGGCAGGGCAGCCAGCGGGCCGGAATGGGCCGCGAACTGCACGGCGCCCACCCGGTGTTCGCGCGGGCCTTCGACGCCGTGTGCGCCCAGTTCGGCGACCTGCGCGACGGGGACGACAAGGTCTCGCTGGCCGAGGTGATCTTCGCCGAGGAGGGGTCGGCGACGGCAGCGCTGCTGGACCGGACCGAGTTCACCCAGCCCGCGCTGTTCGCGCTGGAGGTGGCGCTGTTCCGGCTCGTGGAGTCGTGGGGAGTGCGCCCCGCGTATGTGCTGGGCCACTCGATCGGCGAAGTGGCGGCGGCCCATGTGGCCGGGGTCCTGTCCCTGCCGGACGCCTGCACATTGGTGCGGGCGCGCGGGCGGCTGATGCAGCAACTCACCGCGACCGGGGCGATGGTCGCGGTGGAGGCGGCCGAGGACGAGGTGGCGCCGCTGCTCGCGGGGAAGGAGCACAAGGTCTCCATCGCCGCGGTCAACGGCCCGGCCTCCGTGGTCGTCTCCGGTGACGAGGACGTGGTCACGGCGGTGGCGGAGACGCTGGCGCGGCAGGGCCGCAAGACCAAGCGGCTCGTGGTCTCGCACGCCTTCCACTCCCCCCACATGGACGGGATGCTGGACGCGTTCCGCGAGGTGGCGTCGCGGCTGGCCTACGCGCCACCCCGGATACCCGTGGTGTCGAACCTCACCGGCGCGGTCGCCGATCCCGAGGAGCTGTGCTCCCCCGAGTACTGGGTACGGCATGCACGTGGCGCGGTGCGGTTCCTCGACGGTGTCCGCACACTGGCCGACGAGGGCGTGCGCACCCATCTGGAACTCGGCCCGGATGGGGTGCTGACCGCGATGGGGCAGGACTGTCTGCCCGAGGCGGACGCGGCGTTCGTGCCGTCCCTGCGTCCGGGCGTCCAGGAGCCGCACGCGGTGCTGGCCGGGCTCGCCGGCCTGTACGTACGGGGTGTGCGGGTGGACTGGGACGCGATGTTCGCCGGGTCCGGCGCCCGGCCCGTCGCCCTTCCCACGTACGCCTTCCAGCACGAGCACTACTGGCTGGAGCGGGCCGCCGGCTCCGGCGACGTGGGCGCGGTGGGGCTCGGCGAGGCGGGCCATCCGCTGCTGGGCGCGGTGGTGCAGCTCCCGGAGACGGGCGGGGTGCAGCTCAGCGGGCGGCTGTCGGTACGGGCCCAGCCCTGGCTGGGCGAACACGTCATCTCCGGGGCGGTGCTGGTGCCCGGCACCGCCATGGTGGAACTGGCCGTCCGCGCCGGGGACGAGACCGGCACCCCGGTGCTGGAGGAGCTGGTGATCGGGCAGCCGATGGTGCTGCCCGGCGACACCGCCCTCAGTGTCCAGGTCGTCGTGGGCGCGGACGAGGGCGGGCGGCGTACGGTGCGGATCTACTCCCGTACCGACGGGGGCACCGACTGGACCGAGCACGCCACCGGCACGCTCGCGGCGCAGGGCCCGGCACCGCTGGACGGGGCCGCGGGCGGGGCCGCCGTCGAGTGGCCGCCCGCGGAAGCCGAGCCGATCCCCGTGGAGGACTTCTACCGCTCGCTCGTCGACGCCGGATACGCGTACGGACCGGCGTTCCGCGGGCTCGTCGCCGCGTGGCGCCGGGACGGTGAGATCTTCGGCGATGTGGCGCTGCCGGAGGCGTCCGTCGCGGAGGCCGAGCGGTTCGGCATCCACCCGGCGCTGCTGGACGCCGCACTGCACGCGGGCAGCTTCTGTCTGCCCTCCGACCCGGCGCGACAGGTGACCCTGCTGCCGTTCGCCTGGAACACCGTGCGTCTGCACGCGGGCGGCGCGTCCGCGGTCCGGGTGCATGTCCGCCCGGTCGGCGACGACGCCTTCTCGGTACGCCTGACCGACGGCTCGGGCCAGACGGTGGCCTCGGTGGACTCGCTCACCTTGCGGGCGGTGGACCCGGCCCAGCTCAAGATCGGCACGGCCGACGACGCGCTGTGGACGGTCCGCTGGAGCGAGACCTCGCTGCCGGACGGCGCGGTCTCCTGGGCCCCGCTCGGCGAGTCGGCCACCGGGGCAACCGGGGGCTACGGCGCCACAGGGGACGGCGGAGGCCCAGGGGGCGCGCTTCCCGACGTCCTCGTGGCCGATACGCGCGCCTGGGCCGAAGACCTCACCGGACCGCCGACCGCGCGGGCCCGGGAGCTCACCGGCCGCCTGCTGGAGGAGATCCAGCGGTGGGTCGCCGACGACGCCATGGCCGGGACGCGGCTCGCCGTGGTCACCCGCGGCGCGGTCGCGGTCCACGACGACACCGAGGTCACCGACCCGGCCGCCACCGCGCTCTGGGGCCTGGTCCGCTCGGCCCAGGCCGAACACCCGGGGCGGGTGGCCCTGGTGGATGCCGACGGAGCGTGCGAGGAACTGCCCGCCGGGGTGTGGTCCGGGGACGAGCCCCAACTGGCGGTGCGCGGTGGCGCCGTGTGGGTGCCACGCCTCACCCGGGTCGAGCCCGGCCTGCGCGTGCCCGCGCAGGCGTCGTGGCATCTGGACTCGGCCGAGTACGGCACCCTGGACAATCTGGCGCTGCTGCCCGACGAGGCCGAGCCCGCACCGCCGGCGGCCGGTCAGGTGCGGATCGAGGTCCGCGCCGCCGGGCTCAACTTCCGGGATGTCCTGGTGGCTCTCGGCATGTATCCGGGCCGGTCGGTGATCGGCACGGAGGGCGCCGGTGTGGTGACCGAAGTCGGTCCGGGCGTCACGGGCCTGGCCGTGGGCGACCGGGTGATGGGCCTGTTCTCCGGCTCGTTCGGACCGCTGGCCACCGCCGACGCGCGCACGGTGATCCGGATGCCGGAGGGCTGGTCGTTCGGCACGGCGGCCGGGGTGCCGGTGGCCTATCTGACGGCGCTGTACGCGTTGCAGGACCTCGGGAGGGTCCAGCCGGGCGAGACGGTCCTGGTGCACGCCGCCGCGGGCGGTGTGGGCATGGCCGCCGTCCAGCTCGCACAGCACTTCGGCGCCACCGTCCTGGGCACCGCCCACCCCTCCAAGCACCACGCACTCCACCGGCTGGGCGTTCCCGCCGAACGGCTCGCCTCCAGCCGCGACCTCGCCTACGCCGACACCTTCCCCACCGCCGACGTCGTCCTCAACTCCCTCACCGGCGAGCACATCGACGCCTCCCTCGGACTTCTCAACCCCGGCGGCCGGTTCCTGGAGATGGGGAAGACCGACCTGCGGGAGCCCGGCGAGGTCGGGGCGCGGCATCCGGAGGTCACCTACCGGGCGTTCGATCTCGGTGGGGAGGCCCCCGCGGAGCGGGTGCGGGAGTTGCTGCACCAGTTGGTGGAGCTGTTCGAGGCGGGCCGGATCGAGCCGCTGCCGGTACGGCAGTGGGACATCACCCGCGCCCCCGAGGCGTTCCGCTGGATGAGTCAGGGGCGGCATACCGGCAAGATCGTGCTCACCCTGCCACGCGCCCTGGACCCGGACGGCACCGTCCTGGTCACCGGTGGCACGGGCACCCTCGGCGCCACGATCGCCCGCCACCTTCTCACCCAGCACGGCGCACGCCATCTGCTGCTGGTCAGCCGCCGGGGACCGGACGCACCTGGCGCCACAGACCTGACCACCGAACTCACCGAACTCGGCGCCACCGTCCGCATCACCGCCTGCGACACCGCCGACCGCGACCAACTCGCCGCGCTCCTCGCCGACATCCCCGCCGACCACCCCCTCACCGCCGTGGTCCACACGGCCGGGACCCTCGACGACGGTGTCCTGACCGCGCTCACCCCGGACCGCCTCGACACCGTCTTCCGCCCCAAGGTCGACGCCGTCACCCATCTCCACGACCTCACCCGCGACCACGACCTGGCGGCGTTCGTGGTGTACTCGTCCGCCGCCGGAGTCCTCGGCGGGCCCGGCCAGGGCAACTACTCCGCCGCCAACGCCTATCTGGACGGACTCGCACAGTGGCGGCGTGCGCACGGGCTCCCCGCCACCTCGCTGGCGTGGGGCATGTGGGCGCAGACCAGTGGCATGACGGCCGGGCTCGGCTCCGGCGATCTGCACCGGGTGCGGCGTGGCGGCATCGTCGGGCTGTCCACGGCGGAGGCCCTGGACCTGTTCGACCGGTCGGTGGCGTCCGGGCTGTCCCTGCTGGTGCCGTTGCGGTTGGACATCGCCGCCCTCGGTGCGGAGGCCGCGGAACCGCCGCCGCTGCTGCGGGGTCTGGTCCGGCCGGCCCGGCGTACGGCCCGGCCGGTGCCGAAGGCCGGTGAGGGCGGCCTCGCCGAACGGCTGGCCGGGCTGTCGGCGGCCGAACAGGAGCGTCTGCTCATCGAGTTGATCCGCGAACAGGCCGCTTCGGTGCTCGGGTTCCCCACGGTCGACCCGATCGGGCCGGAGCAGGCGTTCCGCGACATGGGGTTCGACTCGCTGACCGCGGTGGAGCTGCGCAACCGCCTCAACACGGCCACCGGGCTACGGCTCCCCGCAACGCTGGTCTTCGACCACCCGAGCCCCTTGGCCACCGCCGAGTTCCTGCGGGATCAACTGGGCGGGCGCGCGGTCGAGGCGGCGCCCCGCCCGGCCCGGCGTGACCGGTCGGCTCCGGACGGGGCCGAGGATCCGGTCGTCGTGGTCGGCATGGGCTGCCGCCTGCCCGGCGACGTCCGCAGCCCCGAGGACCTGTGGCGGCTGATCGCCACCGGAACCGACGCGATCGGGCCGTTCCCGCAGGACCGGGGCTGGGACCTGGCCGGGCTCTTCGACTCCGACCCGGACGCACAGGGCAAGTCCTACGTACGCGAGGGCGGTTTCCTCACCGACGCGGGCGGCTTCGACGCCACGTTCTTCGGCATCTCCCCACGCGAGGCCCTGTCGATGGACCCGCAACAGCGCGTCCTGCTGGAGACCGCGTGGGAGACCCTGGAACGCTCCGGGATCGTTCCCACGTCACTGCGCGGACAGGAGGTCGGGGTCTTCGTCGGGGCCAGTGGCCAGGGGTACGGCACCGGCCCGGGCGCGGCGCCGGAAGGCTTGGAGGGCTATCTCGGGGTCGGCGGTGCGACGAGCGTGGCATCGGGCCGGGTGTCGTACACCTTCGGCCTGACCGGTCCGGCGGTCACGGTGGACACGGCGTGCTCCTCCTCGCTGGTGGCCCTCCACCTCGCCGCGCAAGCCCTGCGCTCCGGCGAATGCACGATGGCACTCGCCGGCGGCGTCGCCGTCATGGGCCAGCCCGGCGCCTTCGTCGAGTTCTCGCGCCAGCGCGGTCTCGCGTCCGACGGCCGCTGCAAGTCCTTCGGCGAGGGCGCCGACGGCACCAACTGGTCCGAGGGTGTTGGTCTGGTGCTGCTGGAACGGCTCTCCGACGCCCGCCGCAACGGCCACGAGGTGCTGGCCGTGATCCGTGGCACGGCGGTGAACCAGGACGGCGCGAGCAACGGCCTCACCGCGCCCAACGGACCCTCCCAGCAGCGAGTGATACGGCAGGCGCTGGCGAACGCCGGGCTGACGGTGGCCGACGTGGACGCGGTCGAGGCCCACGGCACCGGCACCGCCCTCGGCGACCCCATCGAGGCCCAGGCACTCCTGGCCACCTACGGCCAGGACCGGCCGGGGGACGAACCGCTGTGGCTCGGTTCGCTGAAGTCCAACATCGGGCATGCCCAAGCGGCCGCAGGCGTGGCCAGCGTCATCAAGATGGTGCTGGCGATACGGCAGGGCACGCTTCCGCGGTCCTTGCACATCAACGAACCCACCACCCAGGTGGACTGGACGTCCGGTGCGGTGTGCCTGCTCACCGATGCCCGCCCCTGGCCGGAGACCGGCCACCCCCGCCGTGCCGGGATCTCCTCCTTCGGAGTCAGCGGCACCAACGCCCATCTCATCCTGGAGCAGGCACCTCAGCCCGAGCCCGAGCCCGCATCGAAGGCGGACGAGGGCACGGACACCCCTGGGCTGGTCACCACCGGCGGAACCACCCCCTGGGTGCTGTCCGCCAAGACCCCGGCAGCTCTGCGGGCTCAGGCCCGACGCCTGCTGGACCATCTGGAATCCGACATGGACGCACACCCAGTGGACATCGGCTGGTCACTCGCCACCACCCGCACCCTCCACGACCACCGCGCCGTCGTCATCACCGACACCGAAGCCGATAGCGACGAAGCCGCAGCTGCTCTCACCGCCCTCGCGACCGGACAACCCCACCCCCGCCTCACCACCGGCCACGCCACCACCCACGGCAAAACAGTGTTCGTGTTCCCTGGCCAAGGCGCCCAATGGGTGGGCATGGGAGCCCAACTCCTCAAGACTTCCCCCGTCTTCGCCGAACGTCTCCACGAATGCGCCGCGGCCCTGGCCCCGTACACCGACTGGTCGCTCATCGACGTCATCACCGGCACGCCCGACGCTCCCTCGCTCGAGCGTGTCGACGTCGTACAGCCCGCCACCTTCGCCGTCGTCGTCTCCCTCGCCGCACTCTGGCAATCCGTGGGCATCCACCCCGACGCCGTCATCGGCCACTCCCAAGGCGAAATCGCCGCCGCCTGCGTCGCCGGACACCTCACCCTCACCAACGCCGCCAAAATCGTCACCCTCCGCAGCCAGACCATCGCCCACCACCTCGCCGGACACGGCGGCATGATGTCCGTCCTCACCTCCCGGGAACAGGTCGAGGAAGCCCTCACCCCGTGGCACGGCAAACTCTGGATCGCCGCACACAACAGCCCCAACGCCACCGTCATCGCAGGCGACACCGACGCCCTGCACCAACTCCACACCCACTACACCGACCAGGGCATCAGGGCCCGCATCATCCCCGTCGACTACGCCTCCCACACCGGACACGTCGACACCATCAAAAACCAACTCCACCAGACCCTGGCCGACACCACGACCGAGCCCGGCACCATCCCCTGGCTCTCCACCGTCACCGGACAGTGGATCGAACCCGACACCGTCGACAGCGGCTACTGGTACCGCAACCTCCGCCAAACCGTGCAATTCGAGCACACCATCCACACCCTCGCCAACGACGGCTACCGCACCTTCATCGAAATCAGCCCCCACCCCGTCCTCACCACCGCCATCCAAGAAACCCTCGAAGCCAACGACACCCCCAACACCACCATCACCGGCACCCTCCGCCGCGACGACGACACCCCCACCCGCTTCCTCACCCACCTCGCCGAACTGTCCACCAGGGGAACACCAATGGACTGGCCCACCGCGTACACCGGATCACAACCCTCCCAAATCCCGCTCCCCACCTACCCCTTCGAGCACGAGACGTTCTGGCTGGACCGCGGCGGTCCGGGCGACGTCCGTGCCGTGGGGCTGGAGGACACCGGCCATCCGCTGGTCGGGGCCGTGGTGAGCGTGCCCGACACCGGAGGTGTGCTGCTCACCGGACGTCTCTCCCTGCGCAGCCACCCCTGGCTGGCCGACCACGCCGTCTCCGGCACCGTCCTGCTCCCGGGTACGGCGATGGTCGAGCTGGCGGTGCGCGCCGGGGACGAGGCGGACACCTCCACCCTGGAAGAGCTGGTCATCAGCCGGCCGATGACGGTGCCGGACGAGGGCACTCTGCACGTCCAGGTGCTCGTCGGTGGCGAGGACCGCGGGCGCCGCAAGGTGGGGGTCTACTCGCGCCCGGAGGGCACACGGCAGTGGACCGAGCACGCCACCGGCACCCTGACCGGACGGGCTACCGGCACCCTGACCGCAGGGGCCACGGCCCCGCCGCCCGAGGCCGCTCAGCCGTGGCCGCCCGAGGGCTCGGAGCCCGTCGCCCTCGAGGGATTCTACGAGCATCTGGCCGAGGTCGGGTACGAGTACGGCCCGGCTTTCCGCGGTCTGAGGGCGGTGTGGAAGCGGGACGACGAGGTGTTCGCCGAAGTGTCCGTGCCGGAGGAGCAGACCGGGGTCGCCGGGCGGTTCGGCATCCACCCGGCGCTGCTGGACGCCACCCTGCACGCCGGGAACTTCTGCTTCCAGTCCGATGGTGAGCGGCCCACGATGCTGCCGTTCGCATGGACCGATGTGCGGCTCCACGCCGTGGGCGCAACCACCGTGCGGGTGCGGGCGACGGTGTCCGACGGGGACGGGCTGTGCGTACGGATCTCCGATCCGCAGGGCGTACCGGTCGCCACGATCGGCTCCCTCCAGCTCCGGGAGACCACACCCGACCAGTTGCGCGCCCTGTCCGCCGCATCGGGCGGCAATGCGCTGTGGGCGGTCGACTGGGCCGAGTGCGGGCTCGATGCCACGGAAGCGCGGTGGGCCACGCTCGGGGAGAGTCGGCTCCCGGATTCCCCGCCGAGCTACCCCGATCTCTCCACGGCTGTGGAGGCCGTGGAAAGCGCGGAGGCCGGAGAGCGGCCCGCCGTGCTCGTCGCCGACGTGTCCGCCTGGGTTCCGGAGAAGACCGGACCCATCGACCGTACGCACGCGCTCTGTGCCCGGGTCCTGGATCTGCTGCGGCAATGGGTGGACCGGCGCGAACTCGCGGACACCCACCTGGTCGTCCTCACCCACGGCGCCATGGCCGCCCACGACACCGCCGAGGTCACCGACCCGGCCGCGGCCGCCGTCTGGGGCTTGGTCCGCTCGGCCCAGTCCGAGCACCCCGGCCGTATCCGGCTCATCGACATCGACGACCACTCCCACCAGGCCCTGCCCACCGCACTCGCCACCACCGAGGCCCAACTCGCCCTCCGCGACGCCACCGCCTACACCCCCCATCTGACGCCCGCACCCGCCACCACGCCCGAGCCCCTCACCCTCGACCCCGAGGGCACCGTCCTCATCACCGGCGGCACCGGCACCCTCGGCGCCCTCACCGCCCGCCACCTCATCACCCACCATCACGCACGCCATCTCCTCCTGGTCAGCCGCCAGGGCCCCGACGCGCCCGGCGCCACGGACCTCACCACCGAACTCACCGAACTCGGCGCCACCGTCCACATCACCGCCTGCGACACCGCCGACCGCGACCAACTCGCCGCCCTCCTCGCCGACATCCCGGCCGCCCACCCCCTCACCGCCGTCGTCCACACCGCCGGAACCCTCGACGACGCCCTGCTCACCGACCTCACCCCGCAGCGCCTCGACACCGTCTTCCGCCCCAAGGTCGACGCCCTCACCCACCTCCACGACCTCACCCGCGACCACGACCTGACCGCCTTCGTCATCTACTCCTCCGCCACCGGCACCCTCGGCACCCCCGGCCAGGCCAACTACGCCGCCGCCAACACCTACGCCGACGCCCTCGCCCACCAGCGCCACGCCACCGGACTCCCCGCCACCTCCCTCGCCTGGGGCCTATGGGAAACCACCAGCAGCCTCACCGCCGGCATGACCGCCACCCAGCAGCAACGCACCCGCGACAGCGGCGTCGTTCCCCTGACCGACGCCGACGGCATGCGCCTCCTCGACACCGCGCTCGCCACCCGCCACCCTCATCTCGTCCCCCTCGAACTCGACCTCGCCGCCCTCCAGAACAACACCGGCCCGCACACCCTCCCGCCCCTGCTGCGCACCCTCATACGCGGCCACCACCGCCCCACCGCCCACACCACAGCCCAGCCCGAGGACGACGCCCCGTCCCTGGCCGAGCAGCTGGCCGCCCTCGACCCGACCCAGCGGCACCAGCGCCTCACCGCGCTTGTCCGCGCCGAAGCCGCGGCCGTCCTCGGACACCCCACCCCGGACGCGGTGGGGCCGGACGACGCCCTCTTCGAGATCGGGTTCGACTCGCTGACCGCGGTGGAACTGCGCAACCGCCTCAACGCGGCCACCGGCCTCCAGCTCGCCGCGGCGATGCTGTTCGACTACCCAACCCCGTCGATGGCCGCCGAGCACCTCCAGGAACAGCTCGCGCTGGACGCGGCCACCACGGAAACACACGTGGCGGCCCGGGAAGCGGCGGAAGACGACGACCAGAGCACGGAGAGGTGAGACAAAGCATGTTCGACGTGGCGAAGTATCTGCGGCGCATCGGGGTGGAGGGGACGCCCCCACCGACCCTCGACACCCTCCGTCATCTGCACAAACGGCATCTCATGGCGGTCCCGTACGACAACTCCACAGCCCCCGACCGGCTCCCGGCCTCGCGGCATCTGACGAACGTCCCGCTGGACCTGGTGTTCGGGCATGTGGTGACCGAGGGCCATGGCGGAGTGTGCTACGAGCTCAACCGGTTGTTCCACACGCTGCTGGCGGAGCTCGGCTACGACGTGCGCATGGTGGCGGCGGCGGTGCGGCAGGCGAACGGGACCTTCGGCCCGGAGCGGGAGCACACCTTCGACCTGGTCCACCTCGATGGCCGGACCCACCTCGTGGACGTGGGCTTCCCCGGGCCGTCCTATTCGGAGCCGTTGTACCTGTCCGAAGAAGAGCAGCACCAGTACGGCTGCTCGTACCGCGTGACCGAACACGACGGCTACCGGGTGGTGGAACGGCGGCCCAAGGGGAGCGACTGGCAGCCGGTGTACCGGTTCCGGCCGGAGCTGGCCGATCCGTCCGGCTGGGACGCGGTGCGGCTGGACAGCCTGGACGACTACGCACAGGACTCGGTGCTCGCCGGGACCACCTTCCGCAGCCGGGCCACGGACAACGGGAAGATCGTGCTGATCGGCAGGCGCTACTTCACCGTCGAGGACGGGGTGGAGCGCACCAAGGTGCTGGTGAAGGCGGACGAATTCCAAGACGTGGTCGACCTGATCCTGGCGGGCGCATGACCGGGAAGGAGGCGGCAGTGGACACCGCGCGGGAAACGGACAGCCTCGAGGCCGAGGTGCTGATCGTCGGCTACGGACCGGTGGGCCAGCTACTGTCGGTGCTACTGGCCCAGCGCGGGCGGCGCGTGACGGTCGTGGAGCGCTGGCCGGAGCCGTACCGGCACCCCCGGGCGGTCGGGTTCGACAGTGAGGCCGCGCGCCTTCTGGCCTCGGCCGGGATCGGCGACTCGCTCGACAAGTTCACCGAACCCGCGC
The DNA here is from genome assembly GCA_002021875.1 of Streptomyces hygroscopicus. Classification (NCBI taxonomy): domain Bacteria; kingdom Bacillati; phylum Actinomycetota; class Actinomycetes; order Kitasatosporales; family Streptomycetaceae; genus Streptomyces; species Streptomyces hygroscopicus. The sequence continues at coordinate 10,060,412 of CP018627.1, read as the reverse complement.
GGGACCACGCCTGGCAGAACACGAAGGGCGAGACGCTGATCGACCACGAGGTGGCCGACCGGGGGCACTGCACCTGGCCGGAGGCTTTGTCGGCGTATCAGCCCGCCCTGGAGTCCGCGCTGATCGAGCACGGGGAGACGCTGCCGCCGCTGCGGATCCTGCGCGGATACGAGGCGGTGGGACTCGCGGACGACGGCGACCATGTGACCTTGACCGTGGTCGGCCCGGACGGGGAGAAGACGGACCTCACCGCGCTGTGGGTGGTCGGCTGCGACGGCGCGAACAGCCTGGTAAGGACGGGCGTCGGCACCACCATGACGGACCTCGACTTCTCGTACGACTGGCTGATCTGCGATGTGCGGTTGCACGAGCACCGCGAGTTCCGGCCGAACAACCTGGAGATCTGCGATCCGGCGCGCCCCCGGACGGCGGTGTCCGCGGGTCCTGGCCACCGGCGGTACGAGTTCATGCGGGTGCCCGCGGACGACCCCGAACACTTCGGCACCGTGGAGAGCGCCTGGGAGCTGCTGCGGCTGTTCGATGTGACGCCCGAGAACGGCGTTCTGGACCGGCACGCGGTCTACACCTTCCAGGCCCGCTGGGCGGAGCGCTGGCGGACCGGACGGATGGTGCTGGCCGGGGACTCGGCACACCTCATGCCGCCGTTCGCGGGGCAGGGCATGTGCTCCGGATTCCGTGACGCGGCCAATCTGGCCTGGAAACTGGACCTGGTCCTGGGCGGACACGCGGCGCCGACGCTGCTGGACACCTACACCACCGAGCGGCGGGCACACGTGCGGCACGCGGTGGAGATGTCGGTGGGCCTGGGCCGGGTGGTGTGCATGGCGGACCCGGCCGCGGCGGCGGACCGTGACGCGGCGATGCTGGCCGCGCGCAAACGCAACATCGGCCCGAGTGCCGCCCGCCGTTCCGTGGTGAGGCCGCTCGTGGACGGGCTGCTACGGCAGGACGGTCAGGGCCGCCCGGCACCGTACGCCGGCCAGGCGGGCCCCCAGTGGCGAGTGTGCCGCGCGGGAACCACCGGCCTGTTCGACGACGTGGTGGGCACCGGTTTCGTCCTCCTCTACGCCGAGGACGTGTTCCCCGCGCTGGACGCGCGGCGGCTGACATTCCTCGACAGCATCGGCACCCGACTGGTGCGCATGGTCCCCGCGGACACGCCCCCGGCCGCCCTGGGGCCACGGGACGCGCTGGACGTGGAGGACCGGTACCTGTCCTATCTGTCGGAGATGGACGCGCTGGCGGTACTGGTACGCCCGGACTTCTACCTGTTCGGCATCGCGGAGGACGAGGGCGAACTCCTCTCTCTCGTAGACGACTTGGCCACCCAGCTGAGCCCGTCACCCACTCCTTCGTAAGGCTCCCCTGCCTGGGCATGGCTGGTCCCTTCCCCCAAGTTCCCTGAGGGAAGGGACCAGTTGCTTTCACGGCCCTGCGGCCGTCGAAGCCTCAAGGAGCCCCGCGCGGCTTCCGGCATGCGGCGCACGGCCTCCGGGCTGATGGCGCCGGCCGCCGTACGAGCGCTGCGGAGGCTCGTCGACGAGATGGAGGCGCTTCAGGTCGACCGGGCGCGTGAACTCGGCTGGTCCTGGGGCGACATCGCCGGGTCGCTCGGCGTTTCGCGGCAGCTCGGCGCACCAGAAGCACACGCGGTGGCGTGCGAAGACCCCGCATCCGGCTTCGCGGCCGGGGGCGGGGTCTGATGGCACCTCGGGTGAGGCGCCAGCAAGGGGCGCGGGGCTGTGTCGATGTGCGGCTCCGCCGGGTGGGCGCGACCAGCCACGACGGCGCCGCGGAAGATCGACGGCAGGTCAGGTCATATCCACCGGAGCGATTAGGTGTCCGAAGTGACGCTCTCCCCCGTCCCCGCCGCGCGGCGGCGTTCGTCGCCCGCCTTGACCAGGGCGTATCTGATGGCCAGGGCCGCCGCGTTGACCGCGTGCAACGCTTCCTGCGCGCCGGTGTCAGGGTGTATCTGGCCGGTGACGGCGGCCGAGGTGCACTGGGCGGCCTCCAGGCAGGCGACGCACGCCTCCACGAGGGCGTCCGGGCGTGTGCCGGAGGATCGGCCCAGTTTCGTCAGCAGCCGGGTGATATCCCGGTGCGCTTCGGTGATCGGGTCCGCCGCCATCGGGTCAGTGCCCCCGCGTACCGTCGTCGGCCAACGGCCCTATGTCCCCGGCCGGGGCCAGGGTGAGGAACCGCTGCTCCCACAGGGCGAACACCTCGGTGGCCAGTGCGTCCGACAGCCCGCCCACGGTCTTGGCCAGATCCCCGAGGGTGGTGGTGCCGTCGACCGCGCCGAGCAGTTCGTACAGCTCGGGCGACACCTTCGCGGACGGGCCGCCGTCGTAGTCGAGGTGGATCTCGTGGGTCTTGGCTCCCGCCGAGGCGTCCGGACCGGCCGTCCTGCGCTCGACCAGCCGGGTCACCGGGCGGAACCGCGGCACCAGAACGCCCAGGTCGGGCGAGGCTTTGCCGCGTACCAGGCAGTCCTCCACCACCAGAACGTCCAGGTCGGTGGTCAGGAAGCTGGTGACCACGTCGTCGAGGCTCTGCACGATGGGTTCGGCGTTGTTGTTGAAGGAGGTGTTGAGGAGCACGGGGGTGCCGGTCAGTTCGCCGAATCGCCGCACCAGGCGGTGGAACCGCTCGCCGGACTCGGCGGAGACGACCTGTACCCGGGCGGTGCCGTCCACGTGGGTGACCGCGCCGAGTTCCGTACGCCGCTCCGGCAGCACCGGCACCACGAAGGACATGAACTCGTGGTTGCCATCCGCGCCGGAGAGGTCGAAGTAGTCGCGGGCGGCTTCGGCGGTGACCACCGGGGCGAACGGCCGGAAGCCCTCGCGCTTCTTCACCATCGCGTTGATGCGGGTCCGGTTCTCCTCGGGGCGTGCGTCCGCGACGATGCTGCGGTGGCCCAGGGCGCGGGGGCCGAACTCGGAGCGGCCGTACGCCCAGCCGAGCACCTGTCCCTCGGCGAGGAGTCCGGCCGCGGTCTCCACGGCGTCGTCCGGGAACTCCACATCGATCAGCGGCGCCCAGTCGGCCAACCGTGCCCTGATCTGCTCCCGGCCGCCCAGTGCCGGGCCGAGGCTCGCGCTGAGCAGCCGCTTCCCCGGGCGCTCCAGCGTGCCAAGGCTCGCCGCCGCGGCGTAGGCGGCGCCCTCGCCCGCGCCCGCGTCGTGCGAGGCGGGGTGCACGAACACCTCGTCGAAGAGTCCGGACTTGAGGATCAGCCCGTTGAGGCTGGAGTTGTGGGCGACGCCACCGCCGAAGCACAGGCGGGAGTGGCCGCTGGTCTTCGCCCAGTATTCGAGGATGTGCAGCACGATCTTCTCGACCGTCTCCTGGAGCGCGGCGGCGAAGTCGCGGTGCGCTTGGGTGAACGGCTCGCCCTTGCGGCGCGGCCGGAAGCCCTCGGCGTAGAACAGCGGGCTGACCAGGTTCGGCACCATGATGTTGCCGTGCAGCTCGTACTCGCCGTTGTCCTGGAGGGTGTAGAGCTTGGCGAAGGTGTCGCGGTAGGTCTCCGGGTTGCCCCAGGGGGCCAGACCCATCACCTTGTACTCGTCGCCGAAGCCGTAGCCGAGCAGATAGGTGGCGTTCAGGTAGAGCCCGCCGAGCGACTTGGGCACCGGGTAGTCGGCCAGCTTCTCCAGCCGCGTGCCCTCGGCGCGGTAGACGGTGCCGGAGTGCAGTTCGCCACGGCCGTCCAGCACCAGGACCAGTGCGGAGTCCATGCCGGAGTGCAGATACGAGGAGTACGCGTGCGCCTCGTGGTGCGGCACGTACACCAGCTTCTCGTCCGGCAGGTCCCAGCCCAGGCCCTCCTTCAGCCGCTGCCGGATCAGCTCCCGGGAGTAGCGCAGGGGCGCCCTCGGATATTCGGTGTAGAGGTGGTTGAGGACGGTGTCGATGTGGTTCTCGGGAAAGTAGTAGCCCACCGCGTCGACGTCCTCGGGCCGCGCACCGGCCAGGGCCAGGCACTCACGGACCGCGTTGAGGGGAAATTTGGTTGTCTTCTTGATCCGGTTGAGCCGCTCCTCCTCCACGGCGGCCACGAGTTCGCCGTCGCGGATCAAGGAAGCCGCCGAGTCATGAAAGAACACCTCTCCGAGCTGCGGCACCACATCGGTGTCCGCGGCGGAGAAGTTGCCGTTGAGCCCGAGCACAAGCACAGTGATCACCCAAACCAGTCGGAGGCGAACGCGAGGATGCGGGGCGGAAGACGCCCGCCGGTCACCGGGAGCGCGGCAGCGCCGCGTCGGCGAGCTCAGGCGCCGTCAGCCGCAGCGTCGTCGGAGCCGGCTGGCACGCGGGGGTGAGGTGGAGGCGTTCGACCCCCTCCTCGTCGGGGACCGCGAGGGCGACGGTGCAGGCGCAGGTGGTGTCGGCGAACCCGGCGAAGCGGTAGGCGACCTCCATCATCCGGTTGCGATCGGTGCGCCGGAAGTCGGCGGCCAGGTGCACCCCGGCCTGCGCCGCCTGATCGGCCAGCCAGCTCAGCAGGGTGGACCCGGCGCCGTAGGAGACCACGCGGCACGAGGTGGCCAGCAGTTTCAGATGCCACACCGCGGGGTGCCGTTCCAGCAGCACGATGCCGACGGCCCCGTGCGGACCGAACCGGTCGGCCATCGTGATGACCAGCACCTCGTGTGCGGGGTCGGTGAGCAGTCCGCGCAGTGCGGAGTCGGGGTAATGCACACCGGTGGCGTTCATCTGGCTGGTGCGCAGGGTCAGTTCCTCGACCCGGGACAGCTCCCGCTCCGTGGCGCGGGAGATGCCCATGCGTATGTCCAGGGTGCGCAGAAAGTCCTCGTCGGGGCCGCTGAACTCGGCCCGCTCGGCGTCACGGCGGAACCCGGACTGGTACATGTTCCGGCGCTGCCGCGAGTCCACGGTGACCACGGCGGGGCTGAACTCGGGCAGCCGGGTGAGCCCGGCCAGGTCCTCGGCCGCGTAGCAGCGCACTTCGGGGAGCCGGTAGGTGACCTCGGCCCGTTCGGCGGGCTGGTCGTCGACGAACGCCATGGCGCGGTCGGCGAAGTTCAGCCGATCGGCGATGGCGCGCAGCGATGCGGACTTGGGGCCCCAGCCGATGTGCGGCAGTACGAAGTACTCGGCCAGGCCCAGCGCTTCCAGGCGCTCCCAGGCGTGGTCGTGGTCGTTCTTGCTGGCGATCGACTGGAGAATGCCGCGTTCGTCGAGGGTGGTGATGACATCGCGCACCCACTCGAACGGCAGCACCTCGCCGTCTTCGAGCAGGGTGCCGCGCCACAGTGTGTTGTCCAGGTCCCAGACGAGACATTTGACGGCCGTCGGCGGCTCGCTCACGGGCTTCCCCTCCGTCATGCTTGCACCTTCTTCCGCGTGTGCTGGGCGAGGACGAGCTGGCAGATCTCGCTGGTGCCCTCGATGACTTCCATCAGCTTCGCGTCGCGGTAGGCCCGGGCCACCACATGGCCGTCGGATGCCGCGGCCGACGCCAGGAGCTGTACGGCGCGTGCCGCGCCCTCGGCGGCCTCGCGGGACGCGACGTACTTGGCGTGCACCGCGTCGACCGCCATGTCGGGCGAGCCGGTGTCCCAGGAGGCGCTGGCGTGTTCGCAGGCCCGGGTGGCGTGCCGCTCCGCGACGTACAGTTCGGCCAGGTGCCGGGCCACCAGCTGGTGCTCGGCGAGTTTGCGGCCGGACTGTTCCCGGCTGGCGGTGTGCGTGGCGGCGGCGTCCAGGCAGGCGCGCAGGATGCCGACGCACCCCCACGCCACGGACATGCGCCCGTAGGTGAGCGCCGCGGTGGTCGCCAGGGGCAGCGGCAGTCCGGTGCCACCGAGTACGTGGCCGGCGGGTACCCGGACCGCGTCCAGGGTGATGTCCGCGTGGCCGGCGGCGCGGCAGCCCAGCGGGTCCGGCACCCGCGTGATGCGGACGCCGGGGGCCTGGGCGGGCACGACCACGGCCGCGGCGCCGCCGCGGTACTTCCCGAACACCACCAGCAGGTCGGCGTAGTGGGCGGCGGTGATCCACACCTTGCGCCCGGTGACGACCACGTGTGTGCCGTCGTCGGCGATCTCGGTCTCCATCGCCGCCAGGTCGCTGCCCGCCCCGGGCTCGCTGAATCCGACCGCCGCCAGGTCACCGGAGGTCAGCCGGGGCAGAAAGGTGCCCCACTGCTCCGCACCGCCCAGCCGCCGTACGGTCCATGCCGCCATGCCCTGGGACGTCATCACGCTGCGCAGCGAGCTGCACCGGGCGCCGACCGCCGCGGTGAGCTCCCCGTTGGCATGGCTGTCCAGTCCGGTGCCGCCGTGCTCGGCGCCGACCTGCGCGCACAGCACACCGGAGGCGCCGAGTTTGACCAGGAGGTCGCGGGGCAGCTCCCCGGCCAGGTCCCAGGCGTCCGCCCGGTCCCCGATCAACCCGCTGACCAGCTCCGTATGGCTGGTGGCGGCGTCGGTCACGGCTGTGCCCCGCGCAGCCGCAGGACCATCGTGGTCATCGCGTTGACCGTGCGGAAGTTGTCCAGCGCCAGGTCGGGGCCGGTGATCACCACGTCGAAGGTCGACTCCAGGTGCACGACCAGCTCCATGGCGAACATCGAGGACACGGCGCCGGTGCCGAACAGGTCGGTGTCCGGGTCCCAGGTCTGCTTGGTGCGCTGTTCGAGGAACTGCTGCACCTCCTGCGCCACCGTCTCGGCGGTGTGGCTGCCCGGCTCGGATGAGATGGTCACGCCAGTTCCTTCCCGTATGCGTAGAACCCGCGGCCCGACTTGCGGCCCAGGTGGCCGTCGCGGACCTTCTTCAGCAGCAGTTCGCACGGCGCGCACCGGGCGTCGCCGGTACGTAGCTGCAGCACGCGCAGCGAGTCGGCGAGGTTGTCCAGGCCGATCAGGTCCGCGGTGCGCAGCGGCCCGGTGCGGTGGCCCAGGCAGTCCCGCATGAGTACGTCCACGGCCTCCACCGTCGCCGTGCCCTCCTGCACCACCCGGATCGCGTCGTTGATCATCGGGTGCAGCACCCGGCTGGTGACGAACCCCGGCCCGTCGCCGACGACGACCGGCTTGCGCTCCAGCGCACGCAGCAGATCCGTCACGGCGGTCATCACCGCTTCCCCGGTACGGGGGCCGCGGATCACCTCCACCGTCGGGATCAGATAGGGCGGGTTCATGAAGTGGGTGCCGACCAGCCGTGCCGGATCGGCGATATGACCGGCCAGTTCGTCGATCGGGATGGAGGAGGTGTTCGAGATCAGCGGCACCCGCGCTCCGGTGAGCCCGGCGACCGCTTCGAGCACCTTGGCCTTGGTGGGGGTGTCCTCGGTGACGGCCTCCACCACGGCGGTGGCGTTCCGGCCGTCGGCCAGGGACGCGGTGACCGTCAGCTCGCCCTGCGGGCGACCGGCCGGCAGGGCTCCCATGAGCTGCGCCATGCGGAGCCGTTCGGTGACCGCGGCCCGTGTTCGGCCGGCCTTGGCCTCGTCCACCTCGACGACCGTCACCGGGATTCCGTGCCCGACGACGAGAGAGGTGATTCCCAGTCCCATCGTTCCTGCGCCCAGCACCGTGAGCCGCGGCGCTTCCGCATCTCCGCTCATCAATCGCCTCCGCAGCGCGTTGTGAACAACGTGCCGACCATGACACGCGCTTCCGCGTTCACGGTATTCTCCGGGCGGTCACCCAAATCCCCTAAGGATCCCCCCTATACCCCCCTCAGCCGGAATATGAGTTCCAGCATTCTGGAAGACGCCATTGCGCGGCGCATCGACGGATTCTTAGCATGGGCCGCATTGCCTTTCCCTGAACCTTCCCTTTTCAGCTTTGCGGGGTGCGGAAATCCAATGGCTCAGCAAGTCGATGTGACCGAAGAAATTCTCGGATATGTCCGGGAACTGTCCCTGCGCGATGACGAGATTCTGGCCGGGCTGCGGGCACAGACCGCGGGTCTGCCCGCCGCGCAGGCCATGCAGGTGATGCCCGAGGAGGGCCAGCTCCTCGGGCTGCTGGTCAGGCTCGTCGGCGCCCGTTCGGTGTTGGAGATCGGCACCTTCACCGGATACAGCACGCTGTGCATGGCGCGGGCCCTGCCGGCCGACGGCACGCTGGTGACCTGCGACATCACGGCGAAGTGGCCGGGGCTCGGCCGCCCGTTCTGGGAGCGCGCCGACGTGGCGGACCGCATCGACGTGCGCATCGGCGACGCCAAGGAGACACTGGCCGGACTGCGGCGGGAGGGCCGGGAGTTCGACCTGGTCTTCATCGACGCGGACAAGACCGGATACGCGCACTATTACGAGGAGTCGCTGGCGATGCTGCGGCGTGGCGGGCTCATCGTCCTGGACAACACCCTCTTCTTCGGCCGGGTGACCGACCCAGCCGCGCAGGACGCCGACACCGCCGCCCTGCGCGAGGTGAACAAGCTGCTCCGGGAGGATGGCCGCGTCGAGATCAGCATGCTCACCGTGGGGGACGGCATCACGCTCGCGGTCAAACGCTGAGTCCGCGGCTGAGCGTCTGCGCGGCTGAGCGTCTGAACGTCTGAACGTCTGACGGCCATGTTCCGGGGGTCTCCCGGGACATGGCCGTCCGCGCGGCTCCGCTGTCAGGCGCGCCGCGCCGCGGTCACGCCAACTCCGGCCGGTCGACGTACAGTTCGGTGGGCAGTTGCTCCCGGTGCTTGATGTCCAGCTTGCGGAACACCCGGGTCAGATGCTGCTCCACCGTGCTGGCCGTGACGTACAGCTTCCCGGCGATCTCCCGGTTGGTGTAGCCCATCGCGGCCAGCGACGCGACACGCCGTTCGGAGTGCGTCAGCCGCTCGATCGCGGTGTCCGACTTCGGCGTTGGTGCGGTGGCATGGTGCTGGTCGTCGGCCGGCAGCCACTCCTCGTACAGCGACGCCGCGTCGCACATCTTCGCCACATGCCAGGCCCGGCGCATGGTCCGGCGGGCCTGCTTCTTCTCACCGAGCGCGTGGTACGCCTGGCTGAGGTCCCACAGCGTGCGGGCCAGCTCGTACTTGTCCTCCTGCTCGGTGAACAGGCCCACCGCCTCGTTGAGCAACTGCGGCCGCCGCTTCGCCGAACTGGTGGCCGCCAGAAGACGCAACGACTGCCCGCGGGCCCGGGCGCCGTCCGTGTGCGGACGGCTGAGCTGCTGGTACACCAGGATCCGGGCCTGGTCGTGGTTGCCCTGCGCCAGCCATGCCTCCGCCGCCCCGATCCGCCACGGCACCGGGTCGCAGCCGCTGCTCAGCCCCCAGTCGGTGAGCAGTTCACCGCACAGCAGGAAGTCCGCGAGCGCGGCCTGGTGCCGGCCGGCCGCCAGGAAGTAGTGGCCGCGCGCGTACAGGTAGTGCAGCCCGTAGGAGCTTTTGAACATGGCGTTGGGCACGGTCTGCGCGACATGGAACCCCGCCTCCTCGTGCCGCCCCATCCGCGTACACGCCAGGATGAGGGCGCCGAGCGGCAGCCCGATCGCGACACCCCAGGCGCCGGGGGAGGCGTGGGTGAGGGCGGCGCGGGACTGCTCCGCGGCCTCGGCGAGGTCACCGCGGCGCAGTGCGATCTCGGACCTGGCCGCCGACAGCACCGCCTGCCGCATCGGGACGTGCGGTCCCCCACCGGTCTCGCCGAGCGCACCCTCGCACCAGGCGGACGCCAGGTCGTTCCGGCCGCCGTAGACCAGGGCGAGCAGGGCGAACAGCCCCGCCTGCTCGTGGCATGCCGGGTCGTGCCCGAGCTGCAGTTCGCGCAGCACCTCCTCGGCCCGCCGGACGGTGTCATGGGTCTGCCCGCCGGTGAGCACGTCGGCCAGGACGGTGCCGGCCCGGGGCCACACCGCCGCCCGTGTCGCCGCGGAGCCACCGTGGTGTGCCGGGGCCGCCCGCCGCTCCGCCAGCCAGGGATAGGTGCAGGTGAGTGCCGCCTCGATGGCATGGAGCTGGTCCGTGGCCGCGGGGTCCTCGCGCAGGTGGGCGAGCAGCCCCTCCACCTCGCTCAGTCCCCCCTTCCACAGGAGCTGCATGAGCAGGGTGACGCTGTCGGGGAGGCCGAGCCGGCCGGCGCGGACGGCGGCGTACAGCGGTGCGTGGTGCCGCGTGGCGGTGGACGGATTGATCTTCCATTCCGCCCCGGCGAGCTTCGCCTGCAGGGCTGCACGGCGCTCTTCGTGCGGGCATTGCTCGAAGGACTGCTCCAGTAAGTCGACGGCGATGGACGCCTCTTCGCCCACCGCCACCTGCTCGGCCACTTCCAGAAGCACCTCGGCCGACCACGAGTCGGGGATCTGCCCGGCCCGCACCAGATGACGGGCGATCGCGGTGGCGGGCCTGCCCTGGTCGTGCAGCAGCCGCGCGGCCCGCTGGTGCAGGGTCCTGCGGGCCTGTGCCGGCATGTCGTTGAGCACGCTCAACCGCGCCGCCTCCTGCCGGAACTCGCCCTCGTCCATCAGTCCGGCCCCGGTCAGCGCCGCGAGCACCTGGCTGATGGGCTCGGGCTCGTGTCCGGTCATCCAGGCGAGGTCGGCGGCGGGCAGGGCGGATCCCACCACGGCCAGTGCGCGCACCACGTCCAGGAAGATCGGCTCATTGCGGTGCAGGCAGCTCAGGAAGGACTGGCCGTAGCCGGCCTGGCTGGCCTCGCCGTGTTCGCGATAGTCGGACAGCAGAGTGTGCAGCAGCAGCCGGTTGCCACCGGTGGCGGCGCAGATGTCGCCGACGTGGCGGCGCGCGGTCTCCCCCAGCTCCGCCACGACCACTTCGGCCACCTGGCCGGGGGAGAGCGGGCCCAGGCCGATGCGGCGCAGGTGCTGGGCGCGCAGCAGTTCGTAGCGGAGCGGCAGGGACGACGGCAGGCTCAAGTCGTCGGTGAATACGGCCGCGATGCGCGCCGAGTCCAGGCGCCGCACCAGTTGCAGGAGGAAGTGTGCGGAGGCCGCGTCGCTGTGCCGGACATCGTCCACGGCGACGAGCAGCGGCGTGTGTTCCGCGTGGTCGATCAGCGAGGTGCACAGCCGGTGGCACAGCCGGGCGATCCCGGCCTGGTCCAGCGGATCGCCGGCCGCGCGGAGGATGTCCGGCAGCCCCGGTACCTCGGGCAGCCCGCCCGGTGATTTCCAGGCGCCGCGGGCCAATTGTGAGACGACCCCGAAGGGAAGGTCCCGCTCGCTGGGGGAACACGTCGCTGTGACGGTGAGATAGCCGGCCTCGGAGGCTCGCTCGGCGAACGACCGGAGCAGGGTCGTCTTCCCGCATGCCAGCGGTCCGTCCACGAGAAGAGCCTGCCCGGGCCGCACCAAAGAGTCACCGAATGGATGTCCGAGGTACGCCGCGGTATGCAATACCCCGCCCATCGGACGGGAATTCGACTCGGTATTCAACGGCATGGCATAGCTGTAGGGCATGGTGATGGTCCCCGATCGAGGTCGACGGAATACGGACTCGCGGCCCTTGAGTCAGACCAAATTGTTGATCGGGACACGATTCCATCAGCACGCCCCCGCCCGCCTCAACCCCTACCGGAACCTCCGCCCCCTAACCGGCGCCACCACATCTCGTTCTCTTCATCGCGCCGTCAGTTATCCGTGGCGGGCGCCGCACGGTCAACCCCCTATCGAGTCCGTGCGCCCCTAAAACGTATGCGGAGAAACGTCCAGGCGGCTCGGATACCGTGACGCGTCACCATGCGGGCGCGCGGGGCATCGCCGCGAGGGTGGCGCCGACGGTGTCCTCGGCGATCCCGCGCACCAGTCCGGGCCCCGCGGGGCTATCCAGGACGAACGTCAGCCCGTCGGTGGCCTTCTTGTCCAGGCGCATCAGCTCCACCAGCTCGGACACGGAGACATGCGGGGGCAGCGCGGTCGGCAGGCCGTAGCGGGCGACCACGTCATGATGCTCGGCCACGCGCTCCGGGCCGATGCGCCCCAGCGCGCCGGCGAGCCGGCCGGCGAAAACCGTGCCGATGGCCACTCCCTCCCCGTGCCGCAGCGCGAACCCGGTGGCACGTTCCAGCGCATGCCCCAACGTGTGTCCGTAGTTGAGGAGGTGGCGCAGGCCCGAGTCGCGCTCGTCCGCGGCGACGATGCCCGCCTTGAGCGTCACACTGGCCGAGATCTGGTCGAGCAGCGGCAGCCCGTCGAGATCGGGCGCGCCGATGAAGTGGCAGCGGGCGATCTCACCGAGGCCGTTGCGCCATTCCCGTTCGGGCAGGGTCTTCAGATGTTCGAGGTCGCAGAGCACGGCCGCGGGCTGCCAGTAGGCGCCGACCAGATTCTTGCCCTCGGGCAGATTCACCGCGGTCTTCCCGCCGACGCTCGCGTCCACCTGGGCGAGCAGCGAGGTCGGCACGTGTACGACCGGGGTGCCCCGGTGGTAGAGGGCGGCGGCCAGGCCCACCGTGTCGGTCGTGGTGCCGCCGCCACAGGACACCACCACATCCGAGCGGGTCAGTCCGAATCCGACGAACCGGCGGCACAGATCGGTCACGGCGGCCAGGTCCTTGGCCGCCTCCCCGTCGCGGGCGGGTACGACGAGCGAGGGCACTCCTGGGTCGGGGGTCTGCTCGGCGGGCCGCGCGGTGACCACCACCGCCCTGCGCGCGCCCAGGGCGGCCACCACCTGTGGGAGCAGCCGCTGCACACCGTGTCCGATGTGCACGGTGTAGGAGCGTTCGGCCAGCCCGACGACGACCTGTCGGGCGGGGGAAGCGGAACTGGCGGCCGGACTGGAAGTCGACGTGGTCAAGACTGCTTTCCCATCGCTGGCGCGGCCCCGGCGAGAAGCCGTCTCGCCGGGGCCGGAATCGGGTGCGTGCGGAGCCCTTTTCAGTCCTCGACCGCGATCGCGGCGGCCGGGCACAGGAACGAGGCCTCGGCGACGCTGTCGCGCAGCGCGAGCGGCGGCCGCGGGTCCAGCAGGACCACTGTCCCGTCCTCCTCCCGCTGGTCGAAAACCTCCGGCGCCGCCAGCGCGCAATGCCCGGCCGCGCAGCACTTCTCCTGATCCACCGAGACCTTCACCATCGTGTTCCCCTCATCATCCTTCTGTCATCCGTTCCGCGGTCACCAGGCGACGGGCACACGGGCGACGCCGAAGTTCATCGACTCGTACAAAAACGCCAGGTCGTCGAACGGGACCTCCAGGCGGAGCGTCGGCAGCCGGCGCAGCAGGGTCTCCAGGGCGATCTGGAGCTCGACCCGGGCGAGGGTCTGCCCCAGGCACTGGTGCACTCCAAAGCCGAACGCGACATGTTCGCGGGCGTTCGGCCGGCTCAGGTCCAGTTCGTGGGCGTCCGCGAAGTGGGGGTCGCGGTTGGCGCTGGGCAGATTGATGATCACCCCTTCACCGCCCGGGATGAGCACCCCGCCGACCTCGACGTCCTCGGTGGCCACCCGTCCCGTGCCTTCCTGGACGATCGTGATGTACCGGAGCAGTTCGTCCACCGCGTTGCCCATCAGCCCGGCGTCCGCCCGCAGCCGGGCGAGCTGTTCGGGGTGGCTCAGCAACAGGACGGTGGACAGGGCGATCATGTTGGCGGTGGTCTCGTGCCCGGCCAGCAGCAGCACCAGGGCGGTGGCGACCACCTGCTGCTGGGTGAGCCCGCCCGTCAGCTCCTGGTCGACGATGAGCCGGCTGAGGAGATCGTCTCCCGGGTCGGCGCGCTTGGCCGCGCACATCCGGGCGACGTAGTCCACCATGACGCCGAGCGCGGCGCCCATCTCCTCGGCCGACGCGGTGAAGTCCATGACGCCCTGCGACGCCTGCTGGAACTCCGCGAAGTCGGCGTCCGAGACCCCCAGCATCACACCGATCACCTGGGACGGCAGGGGGAAGGCGAAGTCGGCCACCAGGTCGGCCGGCGGCCCCTGGGCGATCAGCCGGTCCAGGAGGCCGTCCACGATGCCCTGGATCATCGGCCGCATCGCCTCGGTGCGCCGGATGGTGAAGTTCGCGGTGAGCATGCGGCGGATCCGGGCGTGCTCCGGATCGTCCATCCTCCCGAGGTTGAACACCTCGGCCGGCACCTCGAACTTCACGAAGCGCGGCATCGCCTTGTGCGTGCCGTCGGCGCTGAACCTGCTGTCGCCGAGCGCGGCCCGCGCCTCGTGATAGCCGGTGACGAGAAACGGGGTGCTGCCATCCCACATCCGCACCCGCGTGACGGCGGACCGCTCGCGCAACTCCTCGTATCCCAGCGGGGGTGAGAACGGGCATGCAGCAGCCCGCGATTCGGGGTAGTCGCGTATCTCGTCCATGCCTGTCCGTCCTGTCCGTCGCTTCGTCGCCACCACTGCGCCGCCCTACGGATGGACAAGTCTGGTCCGCGCACCCGCTCCCCACTCCCCTAACCACTCCCCTATGCCCCCTTGGCTTGAGGGCAGGTATCCCCCCTTGCCTCGGCGGCAGGACACTCAGCAGGAGGACGATCCGGTGGCTCCGATGAGCAGCCACAGACGACGCGACAGCTCCTGCCGATTTCCCACGGAGAGCTTGCGGTAGATGCGCGTCAGATGCTGCTCCACGGTGCTGACCGTGATGTAGAGGCTCTTGGCGATCTGCCGGTTGGACATCCCCGACGCGGCCAGGGTCGCCACGCGCCACTCGGCCTCCGAGATAACGGGCTGCTCTGCGCCTTCGGCCGATGCGCCGGGCTCTCTCTCCTCGGACTCCCCGGCGGCTTCCGACAGTCGAGCGTCCACGGAGCTCTCGGCGCCGTCCACGACCAGGTCCCTGCGGCTCTCGTGCTGGGCGCTGATCCCGCACTCGTCCATCAGCTTCTGCGCCTCATGCCAGGTGGTGCGAGCCTGTTGGGTCTCTCCGGTGCTGAGGAAGTCCTGGCTGAGCTCGGCGAGCGTACGGGCGAGTTCGAAACGGTCGCCGTGCTCGCGCAGACACTTGGCGGACTGATAGAGGAGCAGCCTGCGCTTGTCCGGGTCCTCGGCCATGGCCAGAACGCGCAGCGCTCGGCCACGGGTGCTCAAGGGGCGGTCGGGCGAGAGCTTGAGCTCTTCCAGGGCGAGTCTTTTGGCCTCCGCCGGCTCCTGGACATGCAGATACGCCTCGGCGGCGTCGATGCGCCAGGGCGCCAGGTCGCCGAAGTCCACGGGCCACTGGTCCATCAGCATCCCGCTCACCATGAAATCGCTCAGCGCGGCATAGGAGCGGTTGGTGGCCAGACAGTACTGTCCGCGAGCCCGGAGGTACTCCAATCCCACAACGCTGTCGAACATTTCCTTCGGCACCCAGTAACGCAGATATCGCTCGGCCTCATCGAGTCTGCCGATGGCGGTGTGGGCCGCCACCAGAACGGAGAGCGGCAATCCGATGGCGACGCCCCATCCGCGCGGGGGGATGGAATTCAGTGCGGTGCCGGCGAAATCGATGGCCGAGGTGAAGTCCCCACGGCGGCATCTGATGTAGGCGCGCATGGACAGGGCGACGGCGCCGGGCGTCTTCATGTTCAGCTTGTCGGCCGCGGTGAAAAGCGCGCCGCACAGCCGGTCCGCCGTTTCCGCTTCTCCTCTCGCGGCTAATGCCCAGACCATCCGGCAGGCGTATGCGTACGCGAACCAGAAGTGATTGGAGGGCGACAACAGATGCATGGCATCGGGAGAGAAGTCCGCCACCTGCCGGGGATCCTGGAAATGCCCGATCTCCATGCCCAGTTCGCCGACGGACAGCTGCAGACCGTGCTCCAGGTTGGCCGCCCACAGCCCGTCGACTTCCCCGTCCGAGAGAGGCTGGTCGGGGAAGTCATGGATCAGGGTCGGTTTAAGGAAGGTGGCCCACTGCCGGGTCACCCGCAGAGCGGCCATGCTGGACGCGTTATCGGTGTCACCACCGCCCGACAGCCACTTGAAGGCTTCTTCCCCATCGCTGAACCGGCCGAACCACAGCACCATGAAGAGCAGGAAGCACAGATACCGCTCGGGGATGTCGGCGGGGAATTCCTCCCGTATCGCGGCCAACAGGCGGTCCAGTTCGGGTTCGGCGGTCGCCGGATTGCTGGACCATAACGCCCCGACCAGCGCCATGAGAATGTCCATGTGCTCCCGCCGGCCGAGGTCCGCGCGGGCGGCGAGCCGCAGGCCGGCGATCGCTTCCTCCGTACGGCCGTGGTCGAGATTCTTCTGGGCCGCGTGCCAGAGCACTGTGACGCCTTTTTGGTCGGGCGTTTTATCGGCGGTGACCAGAAGTTCCGCCACCGCGATCGGGTCGGCCCCGTCGGCATACAGAAGTTCGGCCGCTTTCGCGCTGAGGCGGGCCCGGTCCTCCGCGGGCAGCGTCTCCAGCGTGGCGTATCGCGCCGCGGGGTGCCGGAAACGTCCGTCCTCCAGCAGTCCCGCGGAGTTCATGATGGTGATGGCCCGGGCCGCGCGTTCCTGGCCGCATTCGAGCAGATTGGCCACCCGCCACGGGCTGCCGTACCGGTCCAGCACCGCGAGGGCCTGTGCCACCTGGAGCAACGCCGGATGGGATAACAGACACCCGCGATAGGCCTCCTGGAACTCCGCACCGACAGTGACAGCAGTCTCCGGCCCGCCCGGAGCGGCTTGGAGATGGTCGCGCAGCAGGGCCTTGACCAGTCTGGGATTGCCACCGCTGACGGCGTGGCAGGAGGCGCGGATCCGGTCGGCCAGGTCGGCGTCGCTGTGCCGCTCCAGCAGGTATCCGACCCCGGATTCCGGGAGTGTATCGATCTTGATCTTGTAGAACTCGTGGAAGCCGTGAGTCGGGGCGCACAACGGATGTGTCTGCCCGCCGGTCATCACGACGAGTGTGCGAGTGCCGGACGCATGCCTGGCGATATACAGAAGGCACATGAGGGAGGGGTAGTCGGCATGCTCGGCATCGTCAATCGCGATGATCAGCTGCTTGCCGCCCGCGATACGGTGCAGCACATCGGATATTTCACGGACCAGGCTTCTCAGCATGCCGGGTTCGGCCTCCGAATACCGCTCTCCGGCAGTCCTCCAGCGCGCCACGACGTCCAATTCGCCCATGAACGCGGAGGACCAGATCAGCCGTTCCACTATGTTGAACGGGATGGCGGTGTCGTCCGCGAATCCGGACGCCGTAAGACAGACCGCACCCGACTCGGCCGCCTGTTCCTTCAGACAGCCCAATAAGGAGGTCTTTCCGACACCGGGCCCCCCGGTCACTTGGAGAAGCCCGCCGTTGCCTCGTGCTGCCGCGTCGAGGACGTCGCGAAGCTCGAATTGATAATCTGTCAGTCCCATACTCATCAGTCCTCGCTGTGGGGGTGTGCGTCTGAGCGATGAGTTGATCTCCGCAGTCATCCCACCCTGCGGAAGAAGGCTTCTCTGACGAGACAGATAACCGCTGCGCCGACGGCGGCCGATTCCCTGATCTGGATCACCTCCGGTGGGAGCCCATGTCCTTGACGTTCATACAAGCAGAGTCACAACCGGAGCGAAACCTTCCACCGATCATGATGAACCACGGTTTCCGACCCCCGTGTGAACGTGCCTGCCCGAGCGGGCGGCCCCCTTCCTCGCACCCCCGAGAAGGGCGGGGCGCCACCGGTGCCGACGCGCAGGAGAAATGCGATGTGCGGCATGCCGACGCGAATGCACCTCGGACTCTGAACCGGTTATGGACCCGGCAGCATTCCTTGCCCTGTGCAAAGCTGGCGGTTTACCAGCAGCCGCCCCGGCCGGTCGCCGCTCCACGCCCGTCCCAGCGGGCTCCGGAGCGGCAAGTGCCCCACCTGCGGTCATCCCCCGGTTGCCTCAAAGTCATGTCGCGTACCATTCCCGGCAACCTCCTCGCCCCTCAGCAGATATGTCTGCCCCCGACTCGCGACGGAGATACGGGGATTGACCCCTATATGATCACCGCGACAGCGCGACCATAAACGGCCGCCGCCCCATGATTCCCCTAAACTCTTCGCCGTGATTTGGCCGGGATTTATCTGCCTGCAAAACGGCCGAAACGGGTGCGCCGTGGACCGAGCCCGGGGCCGGACCCGCGGCATACGACGCCGGAAGTCCTGGCTCCTGGCCACTTCAGAGACGAGGGAGCGTGAACTGTGACCGTCAAGGGCGCGTTGTTCGACTTCTCCGGGACGCTGTTCCGAATCGAGTCCGCCGAGTCCTGGCTCCGCACCGTGCTGGAGCGGAGCGGGACCGCGGTCCCGGACGAGGATGTCCTACGGTACGCGCGGAACCTGGAGGAGGCCGGTGCGCTGCCCGGCGGCGCCCCGCCGCTCGCGGTGCCGCCGCACCTGGAGGAGGTGTGGGCCGTACGGGACCGCGGCGCCGAGCCGCACCGGGCCGCCTTCACCGGTATGGCCCGCGAGGTGCCGCTGCCCCGCCCCGAGCTCTACGACGCCCTCTATGACCGCCATATGGAGCCCGCCGCCTGGCGGCCCTACCCCGACGCCCGCGAGGTGCTGGGCGAGCTGCGCCGGCGCGGGGTGCGGATCGCGGTGGTCAGCAACATCGGCTGGGATCTGCGCCCGGTCTTCCGCGCCCACGGCCTGGACCCGCTGGTGGACGCCTATGCGCTCTCGTACGAGCACGGGGTGCAGAAGCCGGACCCGAGGCTGTTCCAGGCCGCGTGCGACGCGCTGGGCGTGGCCCCGGGCGACGCGGTGATGGTGGGCGACGACCGCCGGGCGGACGCGGGAGCGGCGGCCCTGGGCTGCCGGGTCCACCTGGTGGACCATCTCCCGGTGGACCGGCGTCCGGACGCCCTGCGCGCGGTTCTCGGCCTGCCGCCGGACGCCGCCACGGCCCCCTAGGCCCCGCGGAACGAAGCCCGAAAGGGATCTCACGGGGCGAACCCACCGGTTCGGGCGATCCCCCCATGCCGCCCGAACCGGCGGAGACATACGGCGGCCCTCGAAGGATCGGCGGACAACCGAACGTCGCCTGAGTATATTGGCTGACAGCCAGCCAACGCAGGAGTTACAGCATGGTCCCCCGAAGCCCGTCGGTCAATGAGGAGTTGCGCCGCCGATCCCAGGCCCGTCTGCTGGAGGCGACGGTCGAGCTGATCGACGAGCACGGCTACGAGGCGACCACCCTCGCCCATATCGCCGACCGGGCCGGGGCGGCCCGCGGCCTGGTCTCGTACTACTTCCCGGGCAAGCGGCAGCTACTGCAGACGGCCGTCCACCGGCTGATGCACATGGAGTTGGCCCGGGGGCTCGAGCGGGAGCCGCGCCCGGAGGGCGAGGAGACCGGGCGGGAGCTGATGGCGCGGGCGATCGACGCGATCCTGGGGCTGGCCCGGGACCGGCCCCGGCTGATGCGGACGCATATGGCGGGGATCCTCACGGCCGAGGGCTTCATCCAGTGCCCCGAGCAGCAGCGGCTGGCCGGTCTGCTGCGGGACACCGTCACGCGGTACGGCTCCGAGGACCCCGAGACCGACTACCGGCTGCTGCGCGCCCTGCTGATGGGCGCGGTGGTCGCGGTGCTGCTGCCGGGCGCGCCGATGCCGCCCGAGCGGCTGCGGGCGGAGCTGTTCCACCGCTACGGACTGGACTGGGAGCTCGGGCTCCCGCCGGGCGAGGAACCGCCCGACGGGAGCCGGATGAGCACGCCGGAGTGAACGGACGGGCTCTCAGCGGTAGTCGGGCTGCGTCTGCGTGTTCAGCTCGCGCAGCCGGACCGACGCGGCGCTGTCGGTGCGCCGGTCGTGGACCTTCAGGACATCGAAGCCCTTCTCGATGTCATTGGAGTAGATGTAGCCGTTGTAGTAGTACGCGGACCAGGAGCCGCCGGTGACGAGCGTGTCGCTGGAGAGCGGCCCGCGCTCGAAGTAGCCGATCTCCTCGGGCTTGTCGGAGTTGGTGAAGTCCCAGACGGAGACGCCGCCCTGGTACCACGCCTGGACCATGATGTCGCGGCCCTTGGCCGGGATCAGCGAGCCGTTGTGGGCGACGCAGTTCTCGGTGTCGGCCTGGTGGCGCGGGATCTTGTAGTAGCTCCGGAAGACCAGCTTGCGCTTGTCGCCCTTGCCGACGATGTCGTAGATGCCGTCGGCGCCGCGGTCCTGGCCCACCTCGGTGTTGCAGGTCGCGGCGACGCCGCCGCCCAGCTCATCGGTGAACACGACCTTGGTGCCGCGCTCGTTGAAGGTCGCCGAGTGCCAGAAGGCGAAGTTGACGTTGTCCTCGACCCGGTCGATGACCCTCGGCTTCGCGGGGTCGGCGATGTCGAGCAGTACGCCGTCGCCCATGCACGCGCCCGCCGCCAGCTTCAGCTTGGGGAACGTGGTGAGGTCATGGCAGCCGGTGGTCTGCGAGACGCCGGGGTTGGTGGACCCGCCGGGGTTTCCGCCGTCCGGGAAGAGCACGGGGAAGTCGATGACCGCGGCCTTTTCGGGCGCCTTACGGGGCACCTTGATGACGGAGATGCCGTCATGCGGGGGCTGGCAGTCCGGGAAGGTGGCGCTGGGCGCGTACGAGGAGACGTAGACGTACACGTCCTTGCGCTCGGGCACCAGGGTGTGGGTGTGCGAACCGCAGGAGGTCTCGACGGCGGCGACGTACTGAGGGTTCCGCTTGTCGCTGATGTCGAAGACCTTCATGCCCTCCCAGGAGGACTTCTCGGTCGCGGGCTGGGTGGTGCTGGTGCAGGAGTTGTCGCTGCGCGAGGAGTCGGTGGAGAGGAAGAGCAGGTCTCCCGAGACCGAAACATCGTTCTGCGAGCCCGGGCAGAGCACCTGGCTCACCATCTTCGGGCTCTTCGGCCGGCTGATGTCGTAGATGACAAAGCCGTCGTAGTTGCCCGCGAAGGCGTACTTGCCCTGGAAGGCCAGGTCGGTGTTGATGCCCTTGAGGTCCTGCTTGGGGATGTTGGTGAGGTGGCTGACATTGTCGCTGTGGACCACCTGGTCCACGCCGGGGATGTCGCCGTTCTCGATGGCGGCCCTGGCTTCCGACTGCTGCCCCTTCGTCACCCGCTCCTTGTGCGGGGCGTCACCGGGGTCGGGCGTCGCTGCCGCCGGGCCCGCGGCCAGCAAGGTGGCCACCAGACCGAAGGCGGCCGCGGCCGCGCCGAGATATCTGCGCCGCTGCGGAGGTCTTTCCCACGGCTTCACTGCGTCCTCCCTTTTTCGCCGTCCCCGTTCGGAGTTGAACGGTTGACGGACCGGAGGAAGTATCGCTCTATCCATGTACACCACAACAGGTAGCAACATGTTCGTAAAGAGAATTTCCCAACGCGCCCGGCACGGTCGCGCCGCTGACGTGCTAAGACGGTCTGCGGATCCCAAGCGCCCCAGGAGGCCACGGTGTTGAACCGCCGTACGACGCTCCCCACCGCATCCCTCGCGGCCGCCGTGGCGGCGGCCCTGGCACTCGTCCTGACCGGCTGTGACGCGGAGAGCGGCGGCGGGGCCGACGCCGGAAAGGGCAAGGACGGGAAGCCCGCGGTGATCGCGCCGGGCAAGCCCGGCGAGGCGGCGAAGAAGCTGTCGGCCGAGGAGGCGGCGAAGGCGGGGGACGACGACTCCCCCAACACGGCCGACCGCTCCTACGTCCGCATGATGATCGAGCACCATGCGCAGGCCCTGGTGATGACCGACCTCGCCACCGACCGGGCCAAGTCGGCGAAGGTCAAGCGGCTCGCGGAGCGCATCGCGGCCGGGCAGAAGCCGGAGATCGAGGCGATGCGCGGCTGGCAGAAGACCAACGGCGGCGCGCCGAAGGGCGACGACAGCGCCCATGAGGGCCATGAGGGCCATGACGCGAAGATGCCGGGAATGGCCACCGCGGCCGAGCTCAAGCGGCTGCGCGGCGCCGAGGGCGCCGACTTCGACACGCTCTTCCTCAAGCTGATGATCGCCCATCACCGGGGCGCGGTCTCCATGGCCACGGATGTGCTGGCCCAGGGGAACAACATCCAGGTGGAGGAGATGGCGGGCGATGTGATCGCGCAGCAGAGCAGCGAGATCCGGCGGATGCTGCGGATGTCGTAGACGGACAGCGGTAGGCGGATATTCGTAGGCGGATCTCGTAGAGGGGCGCCCACCGGGACGTACGGGGCCGTACCGGGTCCGTTGAACCGATCCTCGTCGAGCCGGGCTCGCGGCGCGGTCGCGGGCCCGTGGACCGGTGGCCGGGAGGCGTCATCCGGGCCGGTCCCCCGGCGCGTAGTGCCGGACACGGCGCCCCGCCGGGTGGGATGCTGGAGACATCCTGCGGAAGGGGCTCCTTCGTGCTTCGCGTCGCGGTCGTCGGATCCGGGCCGAGTGGGGTGTACGCCGCCCAAGCGCTCGTCCAGCAGCAGGCTGTCCCCGAGGTGTCGGTGCATGTGCTGGACCGGCTGCCCTGTCCATACGGGCTGGTGCGCTACGGTGTCGCGCCCGACCATGAGAAGATCAAGTCGCTGCAGCACACCCTGCGCGCGGTCCTGGAACATCCCCGGGTCAGCTTTCTCGGCCATGTGCATGTGGGCCCGCCCCCGCTGGTGCCCGAGCGGCTGCTGGAGCTCTACCACGCGGTGGTCTACTGCGTGGGGGCGGCGACCGACCGGCGGCTCGGCGTTCCGGGCGAGGAGCTGGCGGGCAGCTTCTCCGCGACCGACTTCGTCTCCTGGTACAGCGCCCATCCCGACGCGACCGGCGACGCCTTCGCGCTCGGGGCGGACTCCGCCGTCGTCGTCGGGGTGGGCAATGTCGCGGTGGACGTGGCGCGCATCCTGGCCCGCGGGGCGGAGGAGCTGCGGCCCACCGATGTGCCGCACGCCGCCCTCGGGGCACTGTCCGACAGCCGGGTCTCGGACATCCATATGGTCGGCAGGCGGGGGCCGTCGCAGGCGAAGTTCACCACCAAGGAGCTGCGTGAGCTGGGCTCGCTGACCGGCGCCGAGGTGCTGGTGCGCCCCGAGGAGCTGGCGCTGGACCCGGGGTACGAGGACCCGTCGGGGCTGCCGGCGGTCAACCGGCGCAATGTCGAGGTGCTGCGCGACTGGGCGCGGCGTGCGCCCGTGGGCCGGCCGCGCCGAATCCATCTGCGGTTCTTCCTGCGGCCGGTGGCGCTGCTGGGCGAGGGCGCGGTGCGCGCGGTGCGCTTCGAGCGGACCGCGCCGGACGGGCGCGGCGGGGTCGCGGGCACCGGGGTTTTCGAGGACATCGAGGCGCCGCTGGTGCTGCGGTCGGTGGGCTATCGGGGTGTGCCGCTGCCGGGGCTGCCGTTCGACGAGGAGCGCGGCACGGTCCCCAACGCGGCGGGGCGGGTGCTGCGCGGCGGCGAGCCCTCGTCCGGGGAGTACGTGGCGGGGTGGATCAAGCGCGGGCCGACCGGGGTGATCGGCACCAACCGGCCGTGCGCGAAGGAGACCGTGGCCTCGCTGCTGGCCGACGCGGAGGCGCTCGCCGCCCGCCCGGTAGTGGCGGATCCGCTGCGGGCGCTGCGCGAGGCGGGGGTGGAGCCGGTGGAGTGGACCGGCTGGCTGCGGATCGAGGCGGCCGAGGAGGCACTCGGGGCGGCGCTGGGGCGTACGAAGGTGAAGATTCCGGACTGGACGGGGCTGCTGGGCGCGGCGCGCGAGCAGGAGTGAACCGGGCCGGGCGCCGGGCGGGCTCCGCCGGCGGTCCCCGGGTCCGCGCTGCCGGAGGGGTTGACACACGACGGCAACACCCCTGAAATCAACAGATTGTTGAAGACTTCTACGGTTGCGTCACTCTGATCCGTCGCCCATCCCGTCGCCGTGCGAGGAGCCGCCATGACGTCCGTACGTCCTCCCGTGTCCATACGCCATCCCGTGGACGAGGTGCCGCCGCCCGGCCGGCTCGCCGCCTTCGGACTGCAGCATGTGCTGGCCATGTACGCGGGCGCGGTGGCCGTGCCGCTGATCGTCGGCGGCGCGATGAAGCTGTCCCCCGCCGATCTGGCGTATCTCATCAACGCCGATCTGCTGCTGTGCGGTATCGCCACGGTCCTGCAGTGCGTGGGGCTGTGGCGGTTCGGCGTCCGGCTGCCGATCATGCAGGGCTGCACCTTCGCGGCGGTCACCCCGATGGTGCTGATCGGCACCGAGGGCGGCGGGCTGCGCGCGATCTACGGTTCGGTGATCGTGGCCGGGGTGGCGATGATCCTGCTGGCGCCGGTCTTCGGGCGGCTGCTGCGGTTCTTCCCGCCGCTGGTGACCGGCACGGTGATACTGATCATCGGCCTGTCGTTGCTGCCGGTCGCGGGCAACTGGGCGGCGGGCGGCCAGGGCGCGGCGGACTTCGGCGCGCCGAAGAACCTGGGCCTGGCCGCCGGGGTGCTGGTCGTGGTCCTGGCCGTCCAGCGCTTCGCGCCCGGCTTCCTGAGCCGGGTCGCGGTGCTGGTGGGTATCGTGGCCGGGACGGCGGCCGCGATACCGCTGGGCTTCACCGACTTCTCCGGGGTGGGCGATTCCGACTGGGTCGGGGTCTCCACCCCGTTCCATTTCGGCTCCCCTACTTTCGAGACGCCGGCCGTGGTGTCGATGCTGGTCGTCGCGCTGGTGACGATGACCGAGACCACCGGCGACTTCATCGCGGTGGGCGAGATGACCGGGCGCCCGGTCGACCGGCGGCGGCTGGCGGACGGACTGCGCGCGGACGGCACCGCGACCGTGCTCGGCGGGGTCTTCAACACCTTCCCGTACACCGCCTTCGCGCAGAACGTCGGCCTGGTGGGGATGACCCGGGTGCGCAGCCGCTGGGTGGTGGCGGCCGCGGGCGGCATGCTGGTGCTGCTCGGGCTGGCCCCGAAGCTGGGCGCGGTGGTGGCGGCGATCCCGGCCCCGGTGCTGGGCGGGGCGGGTCTGGTGATGTTCGGTACGGTCGCGGCGAGCGGGCTGCGCACGCTGGCCGGGGTGGACTTCCGGGACAACCACAACCTCACCGTGGTCGCGGTGTCGGTCGCCGTGGGGCTGCTGCCGATCGGCGTACCGGGGATCTACAAGGAGTTCCCGAACTGGTTCCAGACGGTGATGGACAGCGGGATCAGCGCCGGGTGCGTCACCGCGATCGCGCTCAATCTGCTCTTCAACCACCTGCCGGGCGGGCGGGCTTCAGCCCCGGTCGCCGCCGCCGCGCCCCTCCTGGAGGGCCGCGGCGGCGAGGACGCTGTCGAGCAGACCGGGGAACAGCGCGTCTAGGTCCTCCCGGCGCAGCGCGTTCATCTTGGCGGTGCCCCGGTAGATCTGGTGGATCACCCCGGATTCGCGCAGCACCCGGAAGTGGTGGGTGCTGGTGGACTTGCTGACCGGCAGGTCGATGACCGAGCAGGTCAGCTCGGCGGACTCCTCGGCGAGCGTCCGCACCACCCGCATCCGCATGGGGTCGGAGAGCGCGTGCAGCACATCCTCGAGGCGGATCGCCTCGCGCCGTGGGTGCTCCAGCGAGCGCCCCGTCGCTTGTGGCTGGGGCCCGGTCGACGTGGTCTGCGTCTGCACGGCTGCTCCTCATCGCCTCGTTCCGTGACCCCCAGTGTAGTTTGACAATCGCCGTACTACTTCAGGCCAGGAGGGAACGGGAGCGATCCGGGTTACCGGACGGCGCGGTGGTACTGGTCCGGGTTGCGCACCTGGCCGCCTACTTCGCCCGCCGCGCGGCGGGCGAAGTAGGGGTCCCGGAGCAGCTCGCGGCCCAGCAGGACGGCGTCCGCCTCACCGTTGGTGACGATCTTCTCGGCCTGCTCCGCCTCGGTGATCAGCCCGACCGCGGCCACCGGCAGCCCGGTCTCCCGGCGCACCCGCTCGGCGAACCGCACCTGGTAGCCCGGCCCCGTCGGAATGCGCACTCCGGCGGCGTTGCCACCGCTGGAGACGTCGAGGAGGTCCACTCCATGGTCCTTGAGCAGGGCGGCGAGCCGGACGGTGTCCTCCGGGGTCCAGCCGTTCTCCTCCAGCCAGTCGGTGGCCGAGATACGGAAGAACAGCGGCAGGTCCTCCGGCCAGACCTCGCGGACCGCGTCGACGACCTCCAGGGCGAAGCGGACGCGGTTCTCGAAGGAGCCGCCGTAGCCGTCGGTGCGGTGGTTGCTGTGCGGGGAGAGGAACTCGCCGATGAGGTAGCCATGGGCACCGTGAATCTCGGCCACCTCGAACCCGGCCGCGAGCGCGCGCCGGGCGGCGTCCGCGAACTGGCGGGTGATCTCGCCGATCCGCTCCACGGACAGCTCGTCCGGCACCGGATGGCCCTCGTCGAACGGAATCGGGCTCGGCGCCAGCGGCTGCCAGCTCCCCTGGTCGGCGCCGAGCGGCGCGCCGCCCCGCCAGGGGGCGTCGGTGGACGCCTTACGGCCGGCATGGGCGAGCTGGATGCCCGGGACGGTGCCCTGCCCCTTGAGGAAGCCGACGAGCTTACGGAACGCCTCGACCTGGGTGTCGTTCCAGATGCCGAGGTCTCCGGGGGTGATGCGGCCCTCGGGGGAGACGGCCGTCGCCTCGACCAGGATCAGCCCGGTGCCACCGGTGGCGCGGGCGCCGTAGTGGACGAAGTGCCAGTCGTGCGGGACCCCGGCGCTCTCGTCCCCATCCGCGCTGTACTGGCACATGGGCGACATCCAGAGGCGGTTGGGGATGGTCAGCGACCGCAGGGTGAAGGGCTCGAAGAGGGCACTCATCAACGTCTCCGTTTCTCCTCGCGGGGCCCGGCCGGACCGCGCGGTAGTACGGTAAACATCGTAGTACGACGATCGTCAAATTACGAAGCCCCTCGTACGAGCACGCCCGGTCTCCATCGGCACACACACCCATGACCTGGGGCGACGCGGACGCCCTCAGATAAATGCGGACGCGCTCCCTCCGGTTGTCGGTGGTCGGGTGCAGACTCTGTGATGCCGGACACACTGCCTTCTCCTTCACCGATCCGCTCGCCGTTCGTTCCGCCGCCCTTCCCGCGCCCGCACCCGCGCCCGCGCCCGCACCCGCACCCGCACTCCAAGGAGTGAGCCGTCATGAACGATGTCCTGCTCGCCGTCGGCACCCGTAAGGGTCTCTTCCTCGGCCGCCGCGGCGGCCAAGCGGGCTGGGACTTCACCGGCCCCCACTTCCCCATGCAGGCGGTGTACTCCGTCGGCATCGACACCCGGGGCGACCGCCCCCGGCTGCTGGCCGGTGCGGACAGCTCGCACTGGGGCCCCTCGGTCTTCCGCTCCGACGACCTCGGGGGCAGCTGGCACGAGCCCGCCAAGCCCGCGGTGAAGTTCCCCGAGGGCACCGACACCTCGCTGGAGCGGGTGTGGCAGCTCCAGCCCGCCGGGCCCGACGAGCCGGGGGTGGTCTACGCGGGCACCCAGCCGGGTGCGCTGTTCCGCTCCGAGGACGGCGGGGAGACCTTCGCGTTCGTGCGCGGCCTGTGGGACCACCCGCAGCGGCCGGAGTGGGGCGAGGGGTTCGGCGGGCAGGCCGTGCACACGGTCGTCCCCGATCCGAGGGACCCTCGGGCGCTCATGGTCGCCGTGTCCTCGGGCGGGGTGTACCGCTCCGCGGACGGCGGGGAGAGCTGGGCACCGTCCAACAGCGGGCTCAAGGCGGATTTCCTGCCGGATCAGTACCCGGAGTTCGGGCAGTGCGTCCACAAGGTCGCCCGCGACCCGGTCGATCTCGACCGGCTCTATCTGCAGAACCACGGCGGGGTGTACCGCAGCGACGACGGCGGGGCGCACTGGGCCGAGATCGGCAAGGACCTCCCGGCGGACTTCGGCTTCGCGGTCGCCGTCCATCCGCGCCGCGGCGGCGTCGCGTACGTCTTCCCCGTCAACGACGGCTCGGACCGCTACCCCCCGGGCTACCGCTGCCGGGTCTTTCGCACCGAGGACGCGGGCACCACCTGGGAGGAGCGCTCCGCCGGGATGCCGGACGAGCTCCACTACGGAGTGGTGCTGAGGGACGCGCTGCGCACCGATGACGCCGACCCGGTCGGGGTCTACCTCGGCAATCGCAACGGCGAGGTGTACGCGAGCGCCGACGAGGGCGAGAGCTGGCGGCAGATCGCCCGCCATCTCCCCGATGTGCTGTGCGTCCGGGCCGCCGTGATCGGCTGAGAGTGATCGCGAGCGGGATCGGCCGAGAGTGATCGCGAGGCGGCACACGGCCACCCGCTGAGCCACTAGAGTGACGCGGTGTGGCAGCACGACCCTTGAATGAAATTGTGGAAGCGGGCTGGGCCAAAGCACTTGAGCCCGTCGAGGAACGCATCGCGGCGATGGGCGACTTCCTGCGGGCCGAGATCGCGGCAGGCCGTACCTATCTGCCCGCCGGGCCGAATGTGCTGCGCGCCTTCCAGCAGCCCTTCGACGAGGTGAAGGTGCTGATCGTGGGTCAGGATCCGTATCCGACGCCCGGACACGCGGTGGGGCTCAGCTTCTCGGTGGCGCCCGAGGTCCGGCCGCTTCCCGGCAGCCTGGAGAACATCTACCGCGAGCTGCACACCGACCTCGGTCTGCCGCGCCCGTCCAACGGCGATCTGACGCCCTGGACCCAGCAGGGCGTCCTGCTGCTCAACAAGGCGCTCACCACGGCCCCGCGCCGGCCCGCCGCCCACCGCGGCAAGGGCTGGGAGGACGTCACCGAGCAGGCGATCCGGGCGCTGGCCGGGCGCGGCCGCCCCCTGGTGTCCATCCTGTGGGGCCGCGACGCCCGCAACGTACGGCCGCTACTGGGCAGCCTTCCGGCGGTCGAGTCCGCGCACCCCTCCCCCATGTCCGCCGACCGGGGGTTCTTCGGCTCACGTCCGTTCAGCCGCGCCAACGACCTGCTCGTACAGCAGGGGGCCCAACCCGTGGACTGGCGCCTTCCCTGACCCCATCGTTCCAGGTGGGCGAGGGGTAGTCTGCCCGCCATGACATCACATCCGAACACCCCTGCGGGCTGGTACGCGGACCCCCAGGGCACGCCGAACCAGCTGCGCTGGTGGGACGGTGCCCAGTGGACCGCGCATACGCACCAGGACCAGCCCGGCCAGGCCCCTCCGACGCAGGCCGCCCCGCCCAACCCCAACCCCGCCAGGGTCCAGCACCAGGTGCAGCAGCAGGCGCATGTGGGGCCCACGATGGGCGGCGGCGGCACGCTGTTCAGCGAACCGGTGCTGGTGGTGAACCAGAAGGCCAAGCTGATCGAGCTCACCAATGAGTACAGCGTCTTCGACCAGCAGGGGCGCACTCTCGGTTCGGTGGTCCAGGTCGGCCAGAGCACGCTGAAGAAGGTCGCGCGGTTCGTCTCGAGCCTCGACCAGTTCATGACGCACAAGCTGGAGATCCGCGACGCCAACGGGCAGCCGCATCTGGTGCTCACCCGGCCCGCGAAGTTCATCAAGTCCAAGGTGGTGGTGACCCGCCCGGACGGACAGCCGGTCGGCGAGATCGTCCAGCAGAACGTCATCGGCAAGATCAACTTCGGCATGCTCGTCAATGGCCAGCAGGTCGGCGCCATCAAGGCGGAGAACTGGCGGGCCTGGAACTTCGCCATCGTCGACCACACGGACAGCGAGGTCGCCCGGATCACCAAGACCTTTGAGGGCCTGGCGAAGACGATGTTCACGACGGCGGACAACTACGTGCTGCAGATCCACCGCCAGCTGCCCGATCCGCTGCTGAGCCTGGTGATCGCCACGGCCCTCACCGTGGACACCGCGCTCAAGCAGGACTCGCGCGGATTCGGCTGAGCCGGTGAGCGACACGGTGCCCGACGATGCGGTGACGCATGTGCTCGGGATCGATTCGGGCGGTTCCGGCGTGCGGGTGGCGGTGGCGCGCGCGGACGCTCCCGGCGTACGGGGTGCGGGGGCACGCGCAGACGCTCCCGGCGGCTCCGCGGAGCAGCCACCGACCTGGTCCTCGCCACCGACCTGGTCCTCGCCACTGACTTGGTCCTCGCCACCGACTTGGTCCTCGCCACTGACCTGGTCCTCGTCCACGCCCGCCGCCGTCGGCGACCGGGGCATCGACGCGGAGAGCCTCCTGGCCCGGGTCCTGCCCGCGGCCCGGGAGCTGCTGCGCGAGGCCGGGGCCCGACACCTCGGCGCGGTCTGTGTCGGCGCGGCGGGCATGGCCACACTCGGCGACGATCTGCGCGCCAAGCTTCCGGATGCGCTGGCCGACGCCTTCGGCGTACGGCGACTCGCCCTGGCTGCCGACGCGGTGACCGCGTACGCCGGGGCCTTGGGACAGCGTCCCGGCGCGGTGGTCGCGGCGGGCACGGGCCTGATCGCGCTGGGCGCGGTGCCCGAGGGCTTTGTCGGTGGGCTGGGCGGTACGGACGGCGAATCTGCCGCAGACGGTGTATCCCGTACGGACGGCCCGGGCGATGCGCACGGCGCATCCGGTACGGACGCCACGGCCACGGGCGGCGACATCCGCCGGGCCACCGGCGGCTGGCGGCGCGCCGACGGCTGGGGCCATCTGCTGGGCGACTGCGGCGGCGGCGCGTGGATCGGCCGGGCGGGCCTGGAGGCGGCCATGCGCGCGTACGACGGACGCGAGGGCGGCTCGAAGCCGCTGCTGGCCCGTCTGGAGGCCGTGTTCGGCCCCGCGACCGGGCTGCCGGGGCGGCTGTACCCGCGCCCCGACCGCCCCGCCGTCCTGGCGTCGTTCGCCCCCGAGGTGGGCCGGTGCGCCAGGGAGGATCCGGTCGCGGAGGCGATTCTGCGGGCAGCCGCCCGCCATATCGCCGAGGCCGCGGAGGCGGTCTGCCCTCGGCTGGAGTCGAGCGAGGTGGCGCTCACCGGCGGGCTGTTCCGCATGGGCGCGCCACTGCTGACGCCCGTACGCGAGGAGCTGGCGGCGCGGCTGCCCGGGGTCCGGGTCACGGAGGCGGCCGGGGATCCCCTGGACGGGGCGCTGTGCGTCGCGGCGGCGCTGGCGGCCGACGGACTGCGGCTGCCCCGGGACCCCGCGCTGCTCAGCATCATCTGAGCCCCCCGTGCGGGCATGCCGCGGGGCTTCCGATGCGGGGCCTCACCCCTTGGCCACGGCGCACAGCCCCAACCCGTAGCCACGACGCACGGCTCCCGACGCGGGTGTCCCATATGGGCGCTCAGCATAGGTGCCCAGTATGGGATTCCATGACCGGCAATTCCGGACACATGGTCGATTCTTCGAGCAAGTATGGCCGCTGAGCGCACATCACCACACAACACCAGTCGACAAAGTGGGACAGATACTCCCAGTCACACCCTCCCGAACAGCCGAGCCCATCGAGCGACTAACATGCGGCGCCATGAGCTCCCCCACAGGGCCCGCGTCCGGCCTGCCTGTACGAATGCCGCGTCCCCGCCAGCCCGGACGGCACCGCCGACCGGAGGCCGCCGCCGCGCCTCTCGGCGCGCCTCCGCTGGTGCTGGCCGTCCCGGGTGCCCCGAGCGACGGTGCCCGGCGCCTTGCCGAGGACCTGGTGAGCATCGCCCGCTCCGAGATGCCGGGGCTCGACGCTCAGATCGGTTTCCTGGACGGGGACGGACAGGAGTACCCGCAGCTCGAGGCCGTGCTCACCCGCGCCGCCCAGGAGAACCCCGAGCGTCTGCGACAGGCGGCCGAGGCCGCCAAGGCCCTCGCCGACGAGGCGGCGGAGGCGATCGCCGCGGCCGAGGCCGCGGGCGAGGTCGTCGACGAGGTCCCGCCCTTCCCCAGGGTCCCCACGGACGGTCCGGCGGCCGTCGTGGTCCCGCTGCTCGCGGGCCCGGACAGCGCACAGCTGCGCCGGATACGCCAGGCCGTCATGAGCAGCGGCTCGGCGGCCGAACTCACCGACGTCCTCGGCCCCCATCCGCTGCTCGCCGAGGCCCTGCACGTGCGTCTGTCGGAGGCGGGTCTGGCCCGCGCCGACCGCGCCCGTCTCTTCACGGTCGCGACCGCGGCGGACGGCATCATCCTCGCGACGGTCGGCGGCGAGGAGGCGGCCCAGGCCGGTGGCATCACCGGCATGCTGCTCTCCGCGCGCCTCGCGGTGCCGGTGATGGCGGCCGCGCTGGACGTGGACGGTGCCGTCCTCCGCGTCGCCGAGCAGCTGCGCTCGGCCGGCTCCGCCCGGCTCGCCCTCGCGCCGTACCTGATCGGCCCGGAGGTCTCCGCCGAGCTGATCTCGGCGGCGGCCGAGGAGGCGGGCTGTGCGGCGGCCGAGGCGCTGGGCGACTACCCGGCCGTGGGCAAGCTGGTGCTGGCGAAGTACGCGGCCGCGCTGGGCATCACACTGCAGCAGGCGTCGCCGGCGATGCGCTGAGGCAACGCGCGACGAACCAACGCACGACGAAGCAAAGCACGAGAAAGCGGGGGCGGTGACCGTCAAGGTCACCGCCCCGCTCGTATTCGAGGGGCCCGTATCCACTGAGCCCCGTATCCGCCCGGCATACGTCAGCCGAAGACCACGCAGGACGCCGCCGGTGCCGGGACCGAACCCCCTCGACGCGGCACCCCCGTCGAGGGGTCGATGTCGAACCAGGTGACATCCCCCGAGCGCTCATTGGACACGTAGAGCCGGCGTCCCGACGGGTCGAGCGTCAGATCGCGGGGCCAATGGCCGCCACAGGGCGTGGTGGTGACCAGCTCCATGCGGTCGCCGGGCGCGTCGAGGGCGAGCGTCGCGATGCTGTCGTGACCGCGAGTGGCGGCCCATACGAAACGGCCGTCCCCGGAGACCACCAGCTCGGCCGGGTAGGACTCGACGTCCGTACCCTCGGGGACCAGACGGGTCTCGCCCAGCGGTTCGAGAACGCCGGACGCCGCGTCCCAGCGGCAGGCCGTGATCGTCGGATCGAGCTCGTTGATGACATACACGCGGTCGCCACGCGGATGGAACGCCAGATGGCGCGGACCGCTCCCCGGACGCAGCCGGACCTCGTGGTGCGGACGCGGCCCCGGCAGCGCGTACACCTGGACCGCGTCGATCCCCAGGTCGACGGCGAGCAGCCAGCCGCCCGACGGATCGGGCGCCACGGCATGGGCATGCGGCCCCTCCTGCCGCTCCGGATGCGGTCCGCTGCCCTCGTGCCGCAGCACGGCCACCGGCTCCCCGAGCCGGCCGTCCTCCAGCACCGGCAGCGCGCTGACGCTGCCGGAACCGTAGTTGGCGGTCAGCAGCCGCCCACCGGCGAGCGCGAGATGGGTGGGCCCCGCGCCCAGCACCGGCACGGGCTCACCGAGCAGCGCGGGCGGATCCTGCGTGACATCCAGCGCGGCGGCCGCCCCCTCCTCGGCCTCGCTCACCGCATACAGCACGCGCCCGCCGGGAGCGAGCACCAGATAGGACGGGTTGACGACCACATCCGTGGAGTTCCGGATCCGCAGCGCGCCGGTCTCGTCGTCGACATCCGCGACGGTGATCCCGGCACCGCCCGCCACAGTGAAGGACCCGATATACGCCCGAAGCCCGTTCCCACTCGCGCCCACCGCACTACCCTTCCGCCGATTCCGGTTCCGTTATCCGCTCGGCGCCGACGGTAACAGAGCGGTCTAGACCAACGCTGGTCCGTCGCGGACCCGCGGGTCGCTCACCGCGCGTGGGGATCATCCGTCGAGGTGAACGGCGCTCAGCATGTTGACGCATGGCCGTGCTCACGACTGGGGGGAATTCATGAGCAAGGAAGATCTGCCGGAGCCGAAGGACGACGAGCTGCCGCTGCCACCGGACAGGCCGCTCACGGAAGGTATCTTCGCACCACCACCCCTGTTGGCCCCGCCGGGCTCCGCCAACATCTACGACCGCAACGCGCCGACGCCGCAACGCCCGTTGGGCCCAGGCGTGCAGGGACCGGTACCGCAGAACCTCGTGATCGCGCCGAGCGTGCTGCGCGGGGCGGCCGGGAAAGCGGACGACGTCTACGACACGCTCCACAAGCAGGCGGCATCCCTGGAGGAGCCGACAGCCACAGCGGCCAAGGCCGTGGACGGCCTCCAGGTACAGAGCGCACTGAAGCGTTCGCACAAACACTGGGAGGAGCAGGCTGGCACGGTCACCGCCTGGCTCGCCCATATCTCCGAGAGTCTGCGCCTGGCGGCCAACACCCATGTGAAACAGGACGGGGGCACCGGGGATTCGTTCGGCAATGGAAAGAGCCAGAGTCCCTATCTGAAGAACCAGGGCCTTGCCCAGGACCCATCCGCTTCGTCGATCTGGAGGTACTGATGGGGTCCTTCTACGAGGACTTCCGTACCGCCCACTTCGGCGCCCTGGATAGCTTGGCATCGAAGTGGAAAGGCGTCCACGAAAAGATCAAGAACCTGGACGACAAAATCCGGGACGAGGTGCTCAAGCCGCTCCGCGACAAGGGCTACTGGGAGGGCATGGCCGCCCCCTACGCCTGGGCGCAGATCGACGACATCCAGCGTCAGACGACGGCCGCCGCCAAGGTGGTCGACGCGATGCGCAGGTCCCTCGAGGACGGGGCTGGAGAGCTGAAGGCCGTCCAGAAGCGCCTGCACGAGGCGGTGAAGGGGTTCGGCGAGGAGGGGATGTACGTAGGCCCCGAGGGTAAGGTGATCCTGGGCAGCGCATGCGATGTGCAGGACAACCTTTCCGAAAAGGACGCCAATAAGGTCGACGCCGCCCAGAAGAAGCTCAACCTGATTCTCCGTGACGCGTTCGAGGCCGACCAGAATCTGTCCATCACACTGATGGACAACATCGGTCTCGACCTCTGGTTCAACACCGGAACGGTGCGCACGGACATCAATCCCACCGATGGAATCAGCACGGATCGCTACGACCAACTCGGCCGCGAGCTGGGCGGTCTTGACCCCGACCCGGAGAAGAACCACCTCACACCCCGCACCCTGGCGGCCAACTGGCTGGCCGGGACCGGCGAGGACACGTACTCCTTCTCCCAGCACGACCCATTCGTCGAGCAGCTCCGCAAGAGTGAAAGCATGGACAGCATCCGAAGCCAGACCCTGGACGGGTGGAAGGCCGGCCACCCGGAGGGCAGGGTCAAGTACCAGATCGCAGGGAAGTCGCTCCCCGAGCAAGGGGCCACCTTCCTGAAGGACATGGCTGGCCTGTCCGGAGTCGACAATCTCTGGGGCGGAGACACCAACGAGGCACAGTCCCTGCTCGGCTCCTACGATGTGGACTATGTCGTCAAGGGCACCGATCCGGATGGCAAACTCGTCGTGCAGTACACCCTGAAGAACGACACCGACATGGAGTCGTTCATACCCGGATATTCGTCCGTCGAGAAGATCGCCAACCATGACACCGGCCCCGGCGCGGGCATTAAGGAACGGATGGTATGGACCGAGCGCGTCGACCCAGCCGACCACTGACAGACTCATGGCGATGACAAAAACCGATGAGCCAGGCCCCTTCCGCCGGATCTGGCGCAATCGCCCGCTCAGGTTCACGCTGATCGGGCTGACATGCCTCGTGCTCCCCGTGGGGTGCATCGGGGTGCTGAACGCGGTGTCGGGAGAGTGCCTGCGGCCCAATATCAAGGTCTCCGAGACCGTTCTGCCAGGGACGTACCGGGGCCCCGACGGCATGCGCGTCAGCCTCTACCCCAATGGGGACATCCAGGTGCGCAACTGGCCATACGACCCGTTCGAGGACGACGGACGCCACTTCGACGGCCAGGGGAGCTGGGCGTACCAGCTGGGCACGACCGTTCCCAGCGAGGAGAAGTACCCGTATGTCGCGTTGAACTTCGACGAGAGCGCCTCCGAGGGCGATGCCCCGGCGGAGGACCAGAAACTCATGGTCGGCGGCTCCTCCGAGGACCCCGTGCTCTTCGAACAGGACGACCCCGACGGCTGCCCCGACGCGGAGTTCCGGCAGTAGCCGGAGCGGCCGCGGCGGGGCGGCGGCCGGCTGCGCCGACGCCGCGGGCCGGACTCTTGGCATGCTGTCCCCATGAACACCATGCCCGCCGTGATCTTCGACCTGGACGGCACTCTCGTGGACACCGAGCCCCTCTACTACGAGGCGGGGCGGCGGACTCTCGAGCGGTACGGGATCACCGGCTTCACCTGGGAGGAGCACTCCCAGTTCATCGGGATCGGCACCCGCGAGACCCTGGAGACCCTGCGCGGCCGGTACGGCATCGGGGCGTCCGTGGAGGAGCTGCTGGCCGTCAAGAACCGGCATTTTCTGGAGCTGGCCGCCACCACGACCGAGATCTTTCCCGCGATGCGCACCTTCGTGGAGCGGCTGAGCGCCGCCGGGCATCCGCTGGCCGTCGCCTCCGGCTCGTCCCGTTCGGCGATCGAGACCGCGCTCAAGGCCACGGGGCTGGACACGCTGCTGCCCGTCTATGTGTCCGCGGAGGATGTCGGCCGCGGCAAGCCGGAGCCGGATGTGTTCCTGGCCGCCGCGCGGCTGCTGTCCGTCGATCCGGGCGGGTGTGTGGTGGTCGAGGACGCCGGTCCCGGGGTGGAGGCGGCGCGGCGGGCCGGGATGGGCTGTATCGCCGTTCCGTACGTGGCCGGGCCGTCGCCGGACGGTGAGCAGTTCGCCTCCGCCGGGCTGGTCTTCCGGGGCGGGCAGCCGGAGTTCGACGCCGAGCGGGCCTACGAGTGGGTCGCGGCGCACAGTTGAGGCCGTGAGACCATGCGTCGCATGCCCGGATATTCACGGGCATGTCGTAGGAGAGACGGAGGGCGTATGGAAAGACGTGGGGGTAAGGCGATCCGCCGTTGGGGGACGGCGGTCATCGCCTCGGCGGCGGCCTTGACGGTCGCCGTACCGGCGAACGCGGCCCAGGCCACCGAGGCCAGGAGCGGCCCGTCGGGGGTCAGCGCCAAGGGCGCGTATCTGCTGGACAACAACACCAACAAGCAGCTCTGGGCCAAGGCGGCCGACACCAAGCGGCCGATGGCGAGCACCACCAAGCTCATGACGGCGGTCGTGGTGCTCGACACCCGGGGGCTCAATCTCGGCAAGAAGGTCACCGTCAAACAGTCGTACATCGACTACACCGCCCGCGTCGGCGGCAGCAAGGCGGACCTGAAGAAGGGGGACAAGCTCACCGTCAAGCAGCTCCTGTACGGCCTGCTGCTGCCGTCCGGCTGTGACGCGGCCATGGCGCTCGCGGACACGTTCGGCACCGGTGACACCACCGCCAAGCGCACCAAGTCGTTCATCGCGCAGATGAACAAGAAGGCGTCCGCGCTGGGGATGACCAAATCCCACTACGACACCTTCGACGGCATCTCGGAGGGCGGACAGAACTACACCACGCCCCGCGACATGGCCAAGCTGGCCAGGCACGCGCTGGGCAACTCCACCCTCGGCACGGTCGTCAAGTCGGTCGACACCATCCAGAAGGCCCCGGCCGCCAATGGCGGGACCAGGACGTACTACTGGAACAACACCAACAGGCTGCTGGGCTCGTACAGCGGCGCGATCGGCATCAAGACGGGCACCGGCACCGCGCCCGGCAGGTGTCTCGTCTTCGCCGCGAAGCGTGACGGACGCACCGTCGTGGGCGTGATCCTCAACGCTCCCAAGCGCTACCCGGACGCGAAGAAGATGCTCGACTGGGCCTTCCGGTCCCACACCAAGGTGACCTGGCGCCAGCTGCCCAAGGGCACACCGCGGGACTGATCCCAGGACAGATCCCAGACAGATCGCAGGAGTGATCCACTGCCCGCTTTCCACGCGGGTGGTGCCCCGGCCGGATGACCATCCGGATGCTGTTGGTTAATTCGGAGTCGGGCCTGCTTCGCCCCGTCGATCGGGTGGTCGGCGGGGCGAAGTGGCTGGTGCGGGTGCGGGCTCGTGGGGCGCCGGTGAGGTGGGCGTCAATGCGGGCGAGGTTGATCGCCGCTCCGGTCAGCTGGTGCTGGAGGCTGGTCTTGGCAAGCCCGCGATAGCGGGATCTGCGCAGACCGCAGCGCTGAACACCCTGAGAAATCGTCCCTTCGACCCCCGCGCGGATCTTGTAACGCTCCTTCCAGCGATCGGTTTGCTGGAGGGAGCGAGCGTGGCCAATGGCGTCGTGTTCCTCGTGGTGTCGGAAGGTCAGCTGGCGCCGTTCTGCGGTCGGCGAGCTGACACAGTCCCGCAGGTGTGGGCACGGCCGGCAGTCGGAGGTCGAGAATTTCACCCGAACCACGGGGGTGCCGCGGTGGGAGAGGGCTTCCTGCCACTTGTCCGTGGTGATCCCGCCGGGGCAGGTGACGCTGCGGTTGTTCCAGTCGATGATGAAGGCGTCCTGGCCGTGGCCTTTGCTTCTCACCTGGGCCTGAGGTGTGGTGTCGGGCCCGATCGGACCGTGCAGCTCGACCCCGTGGTCGTCTTGGGCGGCGACGATGTGGGCAGCGGTGGGGTAGCCGGCATCGACCCAGTGTTCAGCGGGCAGACAGCTGCGGGCGGCCAGTCCGGCATGGATGGCTGAGGTCATGGCCACGTCAGGGACGGTGGAGACGGTGGTCACGACATTGGTGATCAGGTTCGGGACATCGGGCTCGCAGGTCTCGGTGAGATGGACCTTGAAGCCGTCCCAGAAGGTGTCACGCTCGACGCTGCCGCGCGCCTCGATGTCATAGGGGGTGACCAGGCGAATCGCGCCCGGCGGCCGGTCTTTTGGGTTCCGCCGCCGCACCTCACCTTCGACCAGATGGAAGTGCTGCACCCACATCTGCCGTAAGACCTCCACCTCCGGCACCGTCCGTAATGCGGCAGGCGCACCGGACGAGGTGACGGCCTCAAGCAGCCGCATCCCGTCGCTTCCGATCCGCTGGCCGATCTCGTCCCGCTTGGCCGGGGCCTTGGGGAACCGTGAGTCCTCGGCGCGGGTGGCGTAGTGCCGAAACCAGTCCGGCCCGGCGACCTCGGACAGCCAGTCGGGAACGGCTGCGGCAAGCGCGTTCAGGGCCGCGCGCAGCGTCTCGGCGACCATCTCCAGCCAGCACAGCTCCCTCGCCGCCGACAGCACATGCGTG
This sequence comes from Streptomyces hygroscopicus, assembly GCA_002021875.1. Taxonomy (NCBI): domain Bacteria; kingdom Bacillati; phylum Actinomycetota; class Actinomycetes; order Kitasatosporales; family Streptomycetaceae; genus Streptomyces; species Streptomyces hygroscopicus. The sequence continues at coordinate 10,021,565 of CP018627.1, read as the reverse complement.
GAGTCGGTCCGAGCCTTTCCCCTACCGATGAGCAGCCCCTTTTCCCGGGCCGCGGCAAGGATGCCGTCCAGCACCCACCGTCCAGCGTCCGCCTGAACCAGCCGATCCCTGAACTCCGAGAGGATGGAGAAGTCGAAGCCCGGATCATCCAGCCGGAGCCCGAGGGCGTACTTGAAGTCGATCCGAGCCCGGACCGCATCTGCGGCCTGCCGGTCGGTCAGCCCCTCGACGAACTGCAACACCAACACCAGCGCAAGGCGCCCCGGTGACCAGGCATGCCTGCCCCGCGACGGGAACAGACCCGCGAACTCCTCATCGTCGAACAGCGGCCCCAGCTCATCACGGACCCGGATCGCCAGGCTCCCTTTCGGGAACGCGGCCCGCGCCACCCGCACCGTGTCCACCGGGATCTCCCCAGAGCCCTTCGGCTGCATCGACATCTGCACCCACCCCATACGACAACGTCGGCCTTCAAGACCACAACCGGGTCTTGAAGGCCGACGTCACGCCCGGCTCCGAATTAACCAACAGCATCCGGATGGCCATCCGGCCGGGGCACCGGGCCGTAGGAGCGGCGGTCAGCCGCACTTACGCCCGGTGTTGATGCACTTCACGGCCTTCTTCATCAGCGAGTTGGACATCACGTTGATGAAGTCGCCGTGGTCGGTCACCGGCTTGTGCAACTGCTCGGGGAAGCTGTCGACCGCGAAGAGCGAACCGGGCGCCACCTTGTAGGTGATCCGCTGGACCAACTGAGGGATGGCCTTGAACCCCTTGGCGCACGTGCCCTTGGCGTCCGCGAAGGCCACATGGGTGCGGTGGTTCGCGCTGTCGGCGTTCTTGCCGTCCCAGCAGCTCTGGAACTTGAAGGTACGGACCACCTTGCTGCCCTTCGGGCAGAGCGGGTACTTGTCCTTCAACTGCCGGTTCTCGAATCCGGTGCAGCTCCAGGAGGCGTTGGCATTGGCCGTGCCGTTGGTGAACGCCTTGGCGTCGCCGGTGATGATGCGCAGGAACTTGGGCATCTCGACGACCTTGGACACCGCGCTGCCACGGAAGCTGATCGACGCGGTCTCCGGGCGCAGGATCCGCCCCACATTGCCCTCGGTGCCGCCGCCGGGCTGGTCGGCGTCGGCCTCCTTCGTCCCGTCCTGTTGCCGCAGGACCGGCCAGTAGTGGGTGGAGCGGTCACCGTTGGTGCAGGTGGTCCCGGCGGCGGCCAGGCCGTCGTTGGTGGAGAAGGCGTCGGTGTCGCGATTGCCGACGTAGTCGTGCATATGGTGGGCGCCGTTGCTCACACCGGGGGCGACGATCACGTTGTCCGAGTTGAAGTGCTTGTTCTCATTGCGGCCGCAGCGCGATGAGAAGGTGCCGCGGGAGGCGTTGCCCCGCGTACGGGGGTTCTTGACGTTCGGCCGCACCCTGCGGATGTCCACGAAGTCCGCCTTCACCGGGCCGGACTGCGCCTGGCCACCCGCGGCCGGAGCGGCGGGGGCGGCCGTTCCCGCGGCGGGGGTGGCGCCCGCCGGTGCGGAGGTGGCGCCCGCCGGTGCGGCGGCCGGGGCCGCTTGCTGAACGGTGCAGGACGCCAGCGTGTCCAGGCCGGACGGGCGGCTCGCCACGCGCCCGATCTCGTTCCCGATGCGGTTCAGCGCGCCACGCCGCTGGGTGGTCAGCGGCTCCAGCACCCGGGTACGCACCCAGTCCTGGTCGGCGCTCGCGCCGCGCGTGGCAAGCTGCTGGTAGGCGTCGGCGACCTGGCTGTCCATCGTCGCCAGTTCCTTGTCCACGGCGGGCCGCGCCTGCTGCGGCACACTCGACAGCCGGGTCGCGGCATCAGGGCACTTGACGGTCATCGCCGCCCGCGCCGGTGCCTGCTGCCCGGCCGATCGGCGGGCGGCGGAAGCATCGTTGTCGGTCATCAGGAGCGCCCCGCCGCCCACGGCCAGTGCGGTCACTCCGACCACGGTCAGCCCGATGACCCTGGATCGCTTGTGTCTCTTCTTGTTCCTCATCCTTCGCCCCTCATCGGCAGCCTTCAAACGCCGGGGACGTGTTGCCCTCGGCCACATCGCGCCGCGCCCCCATCACCCCCGTCCCGGGGCGGAAAGCACAGCGCTACGCCGATGGATACGGACAGCGAGGCGATCGTTCTCAACGGTGGTCGCAACATCTCGTAAATAGCCGGAGGAGTCGGTGCGCCGGCGTATCTCCCTAGGGGGTTCACCACATGTCCACCGCCCTGCGGAATGAAGTTGATCAGTTGCGGCTAAAATGTTTACTTCGCTGTCTCCCCGTTAATCCTTCTACGCGCCCGCGGAGCCCCCCACATGTCCAGCGCGAACTCGTCCAGTGGGCGTCATCGCAAAGCCAAGCCCATGAGCCTCGCGGTCCGCCGCGCGTTCATCATCGCCGCCGTCCCGGTCACCGGTGCGTTGCTGTCCGCTCCGTCGGCGCTCGCCGCCGACAAGAGCACCAAGAGCACCGCGACGACCGCCCAGTCCGTGGCCGCCGACGGGCTCGACCCCGCCGAGCAGAAGATCGCGGACAACCTCAACACCCGCGCCCAGAACCCGAACCTCGGCGACTCCTTCAGCGGCATCGTGCTGGACTCCGCGTCCGACAAGGTGATCTGGGGACATGACGCCGACACCGCGCTGATGCCCGCGTCCAACGCCAAGCTGGCCACCGCCACGGCGGCGCTGACGGTGCTCGGCCCCGAGCACCGGTTCACCACCAAGGTGGTCTACGGCGATGGCACGCTCACCCTCATAGGCGGCGGCGACCGGCTGCTGACCACCGCCGACGTCACCGAGCTCGCCAAGTCCGCCGCCGCCGGGGTCAAGAGTGCGGGTCTGGGCTCGGTGAAGATCCGTATCGACGACAGCCTCTTCGCCGAGCCGACCCTGGCCAACGGCTGGAACGACTCGTACTACGACGACCAGGTCTCGCCGGTGCGCTCCCTGGTGGTGGACGGAAAGCTGTCCGCGGACACTTCCATGGACGCGGGGAAGGTCTTCGCCAAGCAACTCGCCGACCAGGGTGTCACCGTCGACGGTGAGGTCACCCGCGGCACGGCGTCGGCCACGGATGTGCCGGTGGGACAGCATCTGTCCCCGACGCTGGCCGAGACGGTCAAGAAGATGCTCAAGACGAGCGACAACGACATCGCCGAGACGATGCTGCGCATGACCGCGATCGCCGCCGGCAAGCCCGCCACCTACGAGGACGGCACGGCCGTGGTGCGGGACGTCCTCAGCCGGCGCTACGGCGTCTCGATGGAGAACTTCGAGATCTACGACGGCAGCGGGCTCTCCCGCGCGGACCGCATCCCGGCGCGGACCGTCGCGGACATCCTCGATCTGCTCACCGATCCGCGCTACGGCGGCCTGCTGCGCTCCATCGACGAGGGCCTGCCGGTGGCGGGCGAGGCGGGCAGCACCCTGGGGCCCGAGTGGGGCCGCTTCGACACCCCGGACTCCCAGTGCGCCGTCGGCCAGGTCAAGGCCAAGACGGGCACCCTGACCGGCGCCATCGCCCTGAGCGGCCTGACGAAGGCGGCGGACGGCCGGTGGAAGGTCTTCTCCTTCATCGAGAACCAGTCCTCCGCCGACCCGGCCGCCACCAAGGACACCCTCGACGGCCTCGCCGCCACGGTCAACGGCTGCTGGGCGTAGCCCGCTGCCCGACCCCCGTCGCCTCCGGCACGCTCACGTGCCGGAGGCGGCAGTGTCAGCGGTTCATGGCCGCCCAGAACTCCTCGAAGGACATCTGGCGGTCGCCGTTGGTGTCGAGCGAGTCGATCAGCGCCTGGGCCGCCGCCGCGGTGATCTCCGAGCCCTCCAGCTCCGCGACGACCTGCCGGAATTCATCCGCGGTGACCAGACCGTCCCCGTCGAGGTCGTAGCGCTCGAACACCGTGCGCGCCGCTGTCTCCATGATGTCTGTCATGTGCTCCGCCTATGTGCGATCTTCGCTGACGGGCCCAGACTATCCCGGTCATCCGCGGGCCCCTTCAGCACGCCGAGGCGGCATCCGGACCGGGCCGCCTAGCCCAGGAAGCTCAACCGGACCTGGCGGTCCGGGTTGTCGACGTTCGTGTCGACCAGGCACACCGACTGCCAGGTGCCCAGCGCCAGCCCGCCGCCGATGACCGGGAGGGTGGCGTGTGGGGGGACGAGGGCCGGGAGGACGTGGTCGCGGCCGTGGCCGGGGCTGCCGTGGCGGTGGCGCCAGCGGTCGTCGGCGGGGAGCAGATCGCGCAGTGCGAGGAGCAGATCGGTGTCGCTGCCGGCGCCCGTCTCCAGGATCGCGATCCCGGCCGTGGCATGCGGGACGAAGACATTGAGCAGGCCGTCGCCGCCGCCCGCCACCTCCCGTAGATACGCCTCGCAGTCGGCGGTGAGGTCGGCGACGGTCTCGGTGGAGCCGGTGGTGACGTTGATGGTGTGGGTACGGAATGTGCTCATGGAACCATCCTGGTACGCCACCGCGTAAAACTCCCGCAACAAAGGTCCGAGGGGCAAGACACCGTTGACCGGTTCCGGACGCCGCCGCTAACTTCAAGGGCATGTCTACGTCAGCCCTGCTCACCACGCGCGGTCATATCGACCTGCTGCGGGTGGCGTCCGCCGCGTGTCCCGGCCTCCGCTGACCTTTCTTCTCCCTCCCCACTTCTCCCGCTCGCCGCTGTCTCGTTCCGCCGTACCACGCTGACCGCCGTGGCCTACGGGCATCGAGGCGTACCCCTTTTGTGGAGCCCCCATGTCCCCGGTTCTCGAACCGGTCGTGCCGCTCTCCGCGCGCCGCCGCCCCGTGCCGCGCTGGCTGCGCCGCACGACCGGACCCCTTCTGCTGCTGGTGCTCTGGCAAGTGTCCAGCGCCACCGGTGTGTTGCCCTCCGACATCCTGGCCTCGCCCGGCACCATCGCCGGTACCGCCTCCGACCTGCTCAAGGACGGCACCCTCCCGCACGCCATGCTGGTGTCGGTGCAGCGGGTGCTGATCGGGCTGGTGATCGGCGGGGTGATCGGTGTCGCGCTCGCGCTGATCTCCGGGCTCTCCCGGCTCGGCGAGGACCTCGTCGACGCGAGCGTGCAGATGCTGCGCAGCATCCCCTGGGTCGGCATGATCCCGCTGTTCATCATCTGGATGGGCATCGGCGAGGCCCCGAAGATCGCGCTCATCGCACTGGGCGTCACCTTCCATCTCTATCTGAACGTCTACGCGGGCATCCGGGGCGTGGACGCCCAGCTCATCGAGGCCGGGACCGCCCTGGGGCTCGGCCGCTGGGGGCTGATCCGCCATGTGGTGCTGCCCGGGGCGCTCCCCGGCGCGATGACCGGGCTGCGCTACTCGCTCGCCACCGCCTGGCTGGCGCTGGTCTTCGGCGAGACCATCAACGCCGATGACGGGATCGGCTTTCTGCTCAACCGCGCGCGGGAGTTCTTCCAGACCGATGTGATCGTGGTCTGCCTGGTCGTCTACGCCGCCCTCGGCCTGCTCGCCGATTTCATCGTCCGCACTCTGGAGAGGCTGCTGCTGCAATGGCGACCGAACTTCACCGGCAAGTGAACTCCCTGGAGAAGGAGTTGGAGAAGGGGAAGGCTGGGAGCGAGGGCGGCGATGCGGCGGTGCGGGTTCGCTCGCTGACTCGCTCGTTCGACGGCCGCCTGGTCATCGACAACCTCCAACTCGACGTGGAGGCAGGCGAGTTCGTGGCGCTGCTGGGTCGCAGCGGCTGCGGCAAGTCCACGCTGCTGCGGGTGCTCGCCGGGCTCGACCGGGAGATCGAGGGCGAGGTGCTGGTGCCGCGCCGCAAGGCCGTCGCCTTCCAGGCGCCACGGCTGATGCCCTGGAAGCGGGTCTGGCGCAATGTGCTGCTCGGGCTGCCCGGCCGCCCGGGGCGGGCCGTGGCCGAGCAGGCGCTGAAGGAGGTCGGCCTCGGCCACCGCGTCGACGCCTGGCCCAAGACCCTCTCCGGCGGTGAGGCCCAGCGCGCCTCGCTCGCCCGTGCGCTGGTGCGCGAGCCCGATCTGCTGTTGCTGGACGAGCCGTTCGGCGCGCTGGACGCGCTCACCCGGATCACGGCCCAGCAGCTGGTCGCCGAGTTGTGGCAGCGGCGCGGCTGCGCGGTGCTGCTGGTCACGCATGACGTGGAGGAGGCGCTGCTGCTCGCCGATCGCGTCCTGGTGATGGACGGGGGCGTCATCGCGCATCAGATCCGGGTGGACCGGGACCGGCCGCGCGACATCGCCGATCCGCTCCTCGCCGAGCTGCGCACCGAGCTCCTGGACCGGCTGGGTGTGAAGGCGCCCGAGCCGGCCGTCCACAAGGTGGCCTGAGGGCCGCTTGGTTCTTCCCTTACTGGCCCGCACGTCTTCAACCGATCGCGCCCTCTCGCGATCTCCCCCGAACTTCTCGTGCTTCCCGAACTTCCCGACCTTCTTGAACGGACCCTGCTGACATGAGACGGCGCATCCTCCCCGCCCTGTCCCTCCCCCTCGCCCTGCTGCTGTCCGCATGTGTCAGCTCGTCGCCGCACAACGGCTCCGGCTCCTCCGGCAACACCGACGGCAAGGGCGATGTGACCCTCGACGTCGGTGACCAGAAGGGCAACGACGAGGCGCTGCTGCGCGCCGCCGGGCAGCTCGACAACCTCCCCTACAAGATCAAGTGGTCGACGTTCACCTCCGGCCCGCCGATCCTGGAGGCCGTGAGCGCCAAGGCCGTGGACATCGGCGGGGTGGGCAACACCCCGCCCGTCTTCGCCGCGGCAGCCAAGTCGGACATCAAGGTCGTGGCCGCCAAGCGCGGCACGGCCGACGGCGAGGCGATCCTGGTCAAGAAGGGGTCGCCGCTGAAGAAGACCACCGACCTCAAGGGCAAGTCGGTGGCGGTCGCTCAGGGCAGTTCGGCTCACTACCAGCTGGTCGCCTCGCTCGCCAAGGCCGGGCTCTCGATCAAGGACGTGCAGGTCAAGTTCCTGCAGCCCGCCGACGCCCTGGCCGCCTTCACCCGCGGCAAGGTGGACGCCTGGGCCGTCTGGGACCCGTACACCTCCCAGGCGCTGCGCCAGTCGGACGGGCGGGTCCTCACCACGGGCAAGGGCGTGGTCAACGGCCTCAACTTCCAGGTCGCCAACCCCTCCTCCCTCGGGGACAAGAAGAAGGCGAAGGTCATCAAGGACTATCTCGGGCGACTGCGGCGGGCCCAGGACTGGGTCTACAAGCACCCCGAGGAGTGGGCCAAGGTGTGGGGCAAGGAGACCGGGCTGCCGTACCAGGTGGCGCTGGACTCCGTGAAGCGGACCAACGGCACCCGGGTGTACGTCGCGGTCGACAAGCGCGCAGTCGCCTCCGAGCAGGAGATCGCGGATACCTTCGCGAAGCTGAAGCTCACCCCGCGCCGGTTCCAGTTCGCCGATTACGTGGACACCCGTTTCAACGGCGATCTGCCGCCGTCCACCTCCGCACCGCGCACCTATGGAAAGGGATCCTGAGACACCCCTTTTCGGAAGCGTCGCATCGGGTAAGCGCGTCTGCATCGTCAAAACCGCGCGAAACGCACCCGATGAAACGAGGTGAGCGTCATGCACACCGCCACGGCCCAGCGGACGGCTACCCCGCCGTCCGTGCTGCGGGCAACCCTGGATTGCCGCCCCGAAGCGGCCTCGCACGCACGGCATCTCACCGGCACCTTCCTGGAAAGCCTGGATCCGGCGCCCGATCAGGGCGCCGCCGAGGCGGTGGTGCTGGTCGTCTCGGAGCTTGTCACCAATGCCGTACGGCACTCGGGCGGCCGGTTCTGCTCGCTGCGCCTGTCGGCCCAGCCCGACGCCATCGCCATCGCCGTCGGTGACGCCAGCCGCGTACCGCCCCAGCGGCGCACCCCGGATGTCCGCGGGGAGGGCGGCGGATTCGGCTGGGCGATGATCTGCGACATGGCCACGGCCACGGCCGTCAGCGAGGAGCCGGGCGGCAAGACCGTGAACGCGATCGTCGCCCGGCGAGGGCGGGCGAGGGGGCACGCCGCTGCCCCGACACCGAGTTGACCTGCTCCGCCACCCACCTGACGACGCTCCGTCCGGGCCGCCGGGCCCGAGCCGGGGAGCTGCGCGAGCCCCCACGTTACGGCGTCGCCCCCTCCCCCGTCGCCGTCCGCGCACGGTCGACGGCGACGGCGATCCCGTCGAGGACGCGTTCGAGGCCGAAGACGAAGTCATGGTCGGTCGCCGGGTCGTCGTACGCGCCATCGGGCGCCGCCTCGAACAGGCCCGAGGAGAAAAGCAGCGCCACCTGCGGAAAGCGGTCCGGGGTGATGAGCCGCGCCAGGGTCCTGCCGTAGGCCCGTTCGGCCTCCTCCTGACTCAGGCCCGTCTCGCTCCTGCCCTGCGCGTGTTCCTGGGCGAGCAGGGAGGCGTGGCGCACATAGCCGCTGAGCAGGGTCAGACTGCCGACCTTGGCGGCCCAGTCGAGTTCCGTGCCGCTCAGCGCGCTCAGGCCCGCTTCCATCCACGCGATCTCATGAGGTCCCATCGGCGGCCCCGCGATGGGGAGCCGGGGAAGCCAGGGCCGGTCGTGGTTGACCAGCCGCTGGGCGACGGTCCACTGCCGTAGCCCCGCACGCCATCGGTCGGGAGCGGTCTCGACGTCGGGCGGAGCGCCGAGTGCCAGGTCCCGCATGAGGACGAGGAGCTCGTCCTTGGATCCGACATGGCGGTAGAGGGACATCGGGGAGACGCCCAGCTCCTTCGCGATCTTCGGCAGCGTCGCGCCCGGCAGCCCGTCGCGGTCCGCCAGTTCCACCCCCGTACGCACCACGCGCTCGGTGTCGAGCGCGGCGGGCCGGCCGAGGCCCGAGGCCGATACCGGGAGCCTCCACAGGCGGGCCAGCTCGGCGGGCGCCTCCTCCTGGTCGGCCGACATGGCGCTTCTCCTTCTCGTACCTCGGTTGCTCACCAGGTACATCATGACGCACGGCTACTTAGTTTTCTACATATAGATTATCACTTATACTAAGCCGGTGCCGAGGGCTCGCTCATGTCCCGTTGCCCCATGGGCCCTCATGTCAGGACGGAGAGAGTTCCAGGTGACAGCCATAACGCAGTCCCATGCCCCGGGCCCCGCACGGGGCCCTGTGCGCCGGACCGAACGGGCCCTGGCGCCCGACCTGGCCCGGGGCGCCATGCTGTTGTTCATCGCGCTCGCGAACTCCGCGGTGTTCACCTTCGGCAACCAGCCGGGCGCCGAGGCGTCCCCCCACGGCTGGGAGCGCGGGTTCAACCTCGCCATGTTCGTCTTCGTGCACGCTCGCGCCTATCCGATGTTCGCCGTGATGTTCGGCTACGGGCTGGTGCAGCTCACCCGCAGGCAGGACGCTCAGGGCACCGGGCCCGGCGCGGCGCGCTCGGTGCTGCTGAGGCGCAACGCGTGGCTCGTCGCCTTCGGCCTCGTGCACGCCGCGCTGCTCAACTTCGGTGACTTCCTCGGGGCCTACGGCATCGTCGGCATCCTCTTCACCCTGTTGCTGCTGCGCCGCGGTGAGCGGGTGCAGCGCGTCGTGCTGTGGCTATGGGGCTGGATGGTGGTCTACGTCGCCGTTGTGGCGGCCATCGCCGTGTATCACGCCACGAACAGCACATCAGGGTCCGCCGCCGTGCCGACGGACGGTGTCGATTCGCTCTCGGCCCCCGACTACGCCGCGTCCGTGGCCGACCGGCTCGGCGAGTGGCCGATCCACACGCTGACCGTCGTGCCGATCATCGTGATCGTCTGGCTGGGCGCGTGGGCCGCGCGCCGGGGCGTACTGGAGGACCCGGCCCGGCACCGGCGCCTGCTGATCCGCACCGCCGTGATCGCCCTCGGCATCGCCTTCGCGGGCGGGGCGCCGATCGGCCTCGTCAGCGCGGGATTCGTGCATGTCGACGGCGCCACCGCGGACGCGTTCCTGTTGCTGTACGAAGTGAGCGGCCAGTTCGGCGGCCCCGGATACGTGGCGCTGTTCGGGCTCCTCGCCCTGCGGCTGTCGAAGGCCCGCTCGGACGCGCGGCCGAAGCTCCCTGTGGCGGCGCTGGCGGCCCTGGGCCAGCGGTCGCTGAGCGGTTACCTGTTCCAGTCGCTCGCATGGGTGGTGCTGCTCTCCCCCTTCGCCCTCGCGCTCGGAGAGCGCACCGGCAGCCCGACGCTCACCGCTTGCCTGAGCGCCGTCCTGGTCTGGCTCGCCACGGTGGCCGGGGCCTATCTCCTGCAGCGCCGTTCGCTTCCGGGGCCCGCCGAGAAGCTGCTGCGGAGGCTTACGTACGGACCCCGCTAGCCAAGCGCTCCGCGCTGGTTGATGGCTCCCCGAACCGCTACTCGATCGTGCGCACCGCGGCCTGCGTCAAGCTGGTCGCGGTGCGCACGGCGCTGGCCACGGCGGCCTGCGGATCGAGCCCGCACAGATCCATGAGGATGAAGAGCGCCTCGGCGCTCACGGCCACCGCGAGATCCCGCTTGAGCTGGGCGAACGCTTCCGGATCCGTCGCCCCGAGGGTGCCGTCGAGCGGCCGGAGCGCATGGTCGATGAGCCCGAAACGGATTCCGGGCCGCGCGGTCGCGGTGGCGGGCTTGGTGATGGTGGCCGCGATCATCGCCCGTACCGCCCCCTCGCGGGCGAGCACGCCGCGGAGCAGGAACTCGCAGGCGAAGGCGGTGCGCTCGACGGGGTCGGCGGAGTCCGCGACCGGCGCGAGCGCCTCGGCGGGCGGCGGCCAGACGCCCGCCAACGCCTCGCTGATCAGTGAGTGGAGGTCGGGGAAGTACCGGTAGGCGGTGGCCTCCGACACCAGTGCCGCGCGGGCCACCAGTGGCATGGTCACCTCGGCGCCCGTGCCGATGAGTTCGCGGGCCGCCGCCACGATCGCCGTGCGGGTGCGCTGTTTTTGGTTGATGCGGCCGGTACCCGCCTGCGCAGTCATCGCAGAACCCCTCCTCCTGTTCACTCCAGCCTCCATCGTAGCAACACGCTCTCATCGTGAGAGTGGACTTGCATAACGAGGCTCGGCCTCTCTACTCTCACGAGAGTCAGCTCTCACGATGGAGGCAGCGATGAACAGGGTTGCCGGAACTGACCCCGGAGGCGACCGTCGCGGCCATGAGCGACTACGCCACGGTCCCCGCGACCGACTTCGCCTGATGGCCGGACCCGGCCAACTCCACTGGAAGACAACCCACTTGAGGAGCACCCACGTGACCCGCACCACCCACACCCTCACTCTCGACCAGGGCACTCTCGATGTCACGGTCGACCTCCACGGCCGGCAGGGGCATCCCTTCCTGCTCCTGCACGGAGGCGGCGGCCCGCAGACCGTCGCCCCGTTCGCCGGCCTCCTCGCCGAGCAGCGGTCGGCCAGGGTGTTCTCCCCCGTCCACCCCGGCTTCGACGGCACCGCCCGCCCCGACTGGCTGGCCGACGCCAAAACCCTGGCCCAGGTCTACGCGCAACTGCTCGACGCACTCGACCTGCGGGACGTGGCCGTCGTCGGCAACTCCATCGGCGGCTGGATCGCCGCCGAACTGGCGGCACTGGGCAGCGACCGGATCAGCAGCGTCACCCTCGTCAACGCGGTCGGGATCGACGTCCCCGGCCACCCGATCGCCGACACCTTCGGCCTGACGCCCGTCGAGCTGTCCCGCCTCTCCTTCCACGACCCCTCGAAGTTCCGCTTCGACCCCAGCGCGCTCTCCGAGGCGCAGCGCGCGGTCATGGCCGCCAACCGCGCCACGCTCCGGGTGTATTCGGGCCCACATGCCATGGCCGATCCCACCCTGGCCGAGCGCCTGACCAAGGCCGCCCACCCGACCCTCGTGGCATGGGGCGCGAGCGACCAGGTCGTGGACGCCGACTACGGACGTGCGTACGCGCAGGCCATACCGAACGCGGAGTTCCGTCTGCTGCCCGGCACCGGCCATCTGCCCCAGTCCGAGACACCCGACCAACTGCTCCCGGTGGTCTGGGACTTCGCCGACGCCCATGCCACGACCCGGCCGCGCCCCTGAGCCGCCCGTCGCCGCCCCTGCGCATACGCCGTGCGCACGGCGAAGGCCGGCCGCCTCGGTGGCGACCGGCCCGGCGTTCAATGGCGTACGTTCAGCCGCCGACGTTCACATCGATGCAGGCGTAGAAGGCGTTGGAGGTGTCCGCGATGTTCCAGACCGCGAGAACCTTCTGCTTGCCCTTCAGACCACCGAAGTCGACCTGGTGGGTGACGGTCTCGCCCGGCTGCGCCCCGCCGTCGTTGACCTCCGCGATCTTCTGACCGCCGACGAAGTACTGCCAGGTGTTGGTCGCGTGACGCGCGGTCAGTTTCCAGGTGAAGCTCGCCTTGGACGGGACGGGCGTGACGGCCCAGCCCTTGCTGTCGTCGTCGAGTTCGGCGAACCGCGAATTGCCACCGCTGCAGCTCGTCAGCCCCTTGGGACCTTCGACGCTCTGCGGCTCGTACTTGATGTCGCCACAGGCCACGGTCCCGGCGGCGCACTGTGCCTGACGGCTCGGCGGGTTCGAGATGTAGCCGTGCGCGCTTGCCTCGCCCGCCGGGAGGCTCAACGCGATCAGGGGCGCTATACCCGCGCCGACGAAAACGGACACCCTGCGTTTCATGTTCATGCCAACTCCTTAGCGGTGAGGGCGCCACGCCGGACGGGAAGCCCTTACCGAAGGTCAGGATGTGGGGGGATGTGGGGGGTGGCTGTACGGAACGCTTGACGGGCCGCGAAGGCGGTCGCGAATCTACGCCCGCACTAGGTCTAGACCATACCGTCTGTCAGTTCACGGTCAAGACATCAGACGGATGTGGTCTGGTCCACTGTCATCCCCGCCGATGTCATACCCCTCACCGAGCCGTCATCGTCCACCGAGCCGTCATCGTCCACCGAAACGTCATCGCCCGCACCGACCGGCCCCGGGCCACGGCGCCCGGGAGCCAGGACATCGGTGCACGACGGCGGTCAGGACGAGAGAGCAATCAGCCGTCGCCGGTCGTGGGGGGACGAACGGCGGTCCAGCCGCTCTTCCAGACGCCCCCGGACCGCATCGCAACGCCCTGCGGACACGAGCGCGAACAGCAGCGTCTCCTCGACAATCTCGCGCTGCGCCGCGCTGCCACCGACACCGGGGAGCCGTGGCAGAAGCCGCTCCAAACCGCGTGCCGCCTCGGTCCAGCGCTCCTCGAGGATGTCCTCGAACGCCGCGCACAACGGGGCGATGACACTCCGCTGCACCTCATCCGCGCGCAGTGCGTGGACCCGCAGCCGCCGCAGCCCCGGCAGGTCGCCCGCGGCGGTGAGGGCGATGGCGGCGTGCAGGGCGACGAACGCGGTGGCCGGACGCTCCAGGACGTCCACGGGAGCCGTGTCCAGGACATCGCCGATCGGGAACGGCCCCTGCCACGCGCCCGCCAGCCGGGCCCGCCACAGCAGCGAACCGGAGTCGACCAGGGCGCGGACCCCGTCCACCTTCCCGGGGGACAACTGCTCCGCCCACCGGCGGCGGACCGCCGCCGTGTCCTCGAGGGCGAGTTCATGCAGGGCGGCGTGCCAGGAGAAGTGGGCGCGGTGGGTACCGCCCCGGCCCTGGTGGGCCAGCCATCGTCCGAGTCGCTCACGGCCCGCCTCGTGGTCGCCGCGCTCATAGTGCACATGGGCCAGGGCGTGCATCGCGTGTCCGGAGGCGGGCTCGGCGGCCAGCGCCTGCTCGGCCAGGGCTCCGGCCTCGTCGTAACGCCCCTCCTCCTGGCGCATGAAGGCGAGCAGGGACGTGTGGAACCAGCTTCCCCCGTGCGCCGGGGCGGTCCGCTCGACCACGCGCAGTGCGGTAGTGCCGTCGAGATCGCGCAGACCGGAGAACGCGATGGTGGGCACCGCGACGGCGAGCGCCAGCGCATCGCCCGGGTACTCCTCCAGGTGGCGCAGGAGGGCGGTGTCACCGTCCGCGGGCGTGTGCAGGACACGGCGGGAGACGACGTCCACGAAGGAACGCTCGTAGTCGTCGGCCCGCTCGCGCACCGCGCGCCGGGCATCGGCCAGCGCCCGGGAAACGTCCACGTCGGCCCCGCACTCATGGCCGATGAGCGCGAGCGCGGCATGGGCGAGGGCGAATCCGGGGTCGAGCGCCACGGAGCGGCGGAGCGCCTGCGGGGCCCCGGCCCGGACCTTCAGCAGCCGGTCCACCCCGAGGCGGTAGGCGGTGGCGGCGGCCGCGTGCGTGCTGAGGGGGAAACCGGAGGCGTCCGTGGGTCGGCGTGTCCGGCGCCGGACAGGGCCGCCACCGGCGGGGAGGGCGGGCGCCGTCCACGGGTCGAGGACCGCCTCGGCGATGGTGGCGGCCTGGGCGCGGATCTCCGGGATGGCGGTCGTTTCCCACAACTCGCCACGGCGGGGAGCGCCGAGGGTCCACAGCGGCCGTGTGCTGCTGCCGTCGGCGCCGTGCAACCGTCCGTCGTCGGTGGCCACGCCCATGCTCAGCGGGCCGGGCAGCGCGGCGCCCTGGTCGAGCAGGCTCCGCCACAGCGGGTCGGCCGTGTCCGACAGCCGCAGGCCCGGCCCCGTACAGTCCACCACCCAGCCCACGGGCAGTGTTCGCGGGCCGTCACCGGTGGTGAGGGAGACCGTCAGGGAGCCGTCGGGCCGCGCCGAAGTGGAAGCGAACCGCCCCTGGTACGTCCGCATCCGCCGGGAGCGGCGCATGCGCCCCACCGCCTCCGCGGTGGCCGGAGGCATACGGTGGCGGTGGGTGTTCCACAGGGAGCCGTACTGTGCCACGAACTCGGCTCGCTCCTCGGTGGACATCGATGCCCAGATCTCGGCCGTGACCGGGCGCAGCCCGTCCACCGCGGGCCGCCAGTCGCCGTGGGTTCGCATGACGCGGCCGATGTGCTGACGTACCGCGGCGCGCAGCGCGGGCAGGGGCAGGCCGTGCAGTGGTGTCGTACACGCGGCGGCGGGCAGCGGGTCCACGGCATGCGCCTGCGGCACCCTTCCGCCACGGGAGACGGCGTGCACCGTGCGGCCGGGGCGGTCGAGCGTCATGGCGATGTCCACCGAGGTCAGCCCGGTGCCGACGAGGAGGACATCCTCCTTGTCGCCCTGTCCGAGGGCGGCGTCCAGGGCGCCCGGCGCCCAAGGGTCGGCGATGAAGCGGTCGTTGCCGCGCAGTGCCTCGGGCGCCCATTCGGCGTTCGCACGGGACGGTCCGGTCGCCAGCACCACACGGTGCGCGTCGACGGTCCGGCCATCGGCGAGCTCCAGCCGGGCCGTCGGGTCCCCGCCGGGGAGGGTGGTCCAGCGGCAGCCGGTGGCCCGGGTGCGCAGCCGGCGGACGGTGACGACACCCTGCGCCGCCATGATCGCTCGCCCGAGGGTGTCGGCGAGGTAGGCGCCGTAGCGGTAGCGCTCCGCGAAGTCGCCGCCGCGCACGCCCGGTTCACCGTGGTGGCACAGCCACCGCACGAAGTGTCCCGGGTCGTCGGGGTAACAGCTCATCCTGCCCGCCGGCACATTGAGGCGGTGGCGCGAGTCAAGGGTGGAATAGGCGATGCCGCGCCCCGCCTCCGGGGCCGGGTCGATCAGCAGGAGTTCGAACGGGGTACGGCGGCGTGCCGCGGTCTCGCAGAGCTGGATCGCCACCAGCGCACCGGCGGCGCCCGCCCCCACGATGGCGACGGTCCTCGTACACGGCCCTGACGTCGTACACGGCTCTGGCGATGCCATGTGATACCTCCTGCTTCCCGGGAACCGGCGGCCGAGCAGAACCGGTGCCCCGCTCACGCAACCGGTACGGTAGCCAGCTAAGTGCACCAATTCAATGAACTTGGTGAACTGATGGCTGAACGGCGGTGAGTACTTGGCCGGAGGCCGGTGCCCAAGCCGGCGGTATGGTGCCTCGGCCCATGAAACGGACGTGCGTGATAACTTCCCCAGGTGCGGATCACAGCCAAGTCGGACTATGCCGTCCGGGCGATGGCCGAACTGGCGGCCGCGGAGGGCTCACCCCTGACCGCCGAGCAGGTGGCGACCCGGCAGGACATTCCACTGCGTTTCCTCTTCGGCATCCTGCGGGAGCTGCGCCTGGCCCATCTGGTGCGCAGTGTCCGGGGTCCGGAAGGGGGATATCTGCTGGCGCGCCCGGCGAAGGAGATCACCCTCGCCGACGCGATCCGCGCCATGGACGGCCCGCTGGCCAACGTACGGGATGTGGGCCTCAGCGGTCTGGAGTACCCGGGAGCGGCGGCGGTGCTCCCGGATGTGTGGCGCGCGGTGCGGGCGAGTCTGCGGCAGGTGCTGGAGAAGACCACCTTCGCGGATCTGGCCGCCGGTGAACTGCCCCCGCTGGTCCAGGCGCGGGCACGCGAATACCTCGACGACGTCCGCCACTACGACACATGACGGCCCGGGGCCGACGGCCTCGACGATTCGGGACGCGGCCGGCCCGGCGGAACCCACCGACGCACCACTGCCCCCCATTCGCGGGCCCGGACTCAGCGTTCGTGGCCGGGGGGAGAAATCGCTCGCCGGGCGGGCCGCGCGCTGCTAGCTTGCGGCCGTGGATCTCTTCTCACGCTCGTGGACGGCGTTGCGCACGGCGGTCGCCGAGCTCCCGGACGAGGACTTCGCCCGGCCGTCCGGCTGTGCCGGCTGGCTCGTACGGGACCTGGTGTGCCACCTGATCATCGACGCCCAGGACGTCCTGATCACCCTCGTGACGCCCGCCGAGACGGAACCGACGCGCAACGCGGTGACCTACTGGGAGGTCGCCGAAACGCCACCGACCGGCGACGACCCGCTCGACGCGCTGACCGTCCGGATGGCCGCCGCGTACGAGGAGCCGTGGCTGCTGAAATTCCACCTCGACGACGTCGGCTCCGCCGCCGGGCGCGCGGCCGAGCTCGCCGACCCGGGCCTGTGGGTCAGCACCCGCGACGAGGTGTTCACCGCGGGCGACTACCTCACCGTGTACGTGCTGGAGTGGACCCTGCACCACCTCGACCTGATCGCACACCTCCCGGGCGCGGCGGAACCGCCCGCCGAGAGCCTCGCCGGGGCACGCGAGATGCTGGAGCGGATCGCCGGGGCGGCGTTCCCCGCGTCGTGGTCCGACACGGACGCACTGCTGGTCGGCACCGGCCGGAGAGCCCCGACCGACGCGGAGCAGGCCGAACTGGGCGAGTCGGCCGCGAAGTTCCCGCTCTTCCTCGGATAGTCCGCCGGCCTCCGTCGTGGCCCCTCCTGCTGCCTGGTGGCCCGCGCCCTGCTGTCCCGCGCCCCCTGCCAATCCGCGTCATCCCGCGCGCCGGGCAGCCGGGTTGCCCTGGTGGGTGAAGGCGGCCCAGAGGTGGACGCGGTCGAGGTCGGTGCGGACGGCTTCGTCGCACAGCTCGCCGTGGAGGGTGGGCGGTGGCTCGCGCCTCGGGTCGAGCATCCAGAGCTGGGCCGCGCGCAGGGCGTCCACCGGGGCGAGGCCCTGCCTGGTGGCGAAGTCGTGGAAGACGGCCATCATCAGGGCGGTCGTGGCGTCGTGGACGGCCCAGCGCGAGCCGATGACATCGGCCGCACCGCGGGCGATCAGGGCGGTGGACAGGGTCAGGGCCTCGTCGTGGTCGCGGGTGCTCAGGTCCGTCTCGCAGGCGCTGAGCACCACCAACGGGCCCGCGGTGTCCGGCTGCCCGGTGGCGGCGCCGTCCAGGATGCGGGCCACGGTCAGGCGTCCGGCGTCCTCGGGACCGGCCGGTGGGGCGGCGAGCCACAGTGCCGAACGCGTGGGGTCCGGGCCGGCCAGGGCGTGGCAGGAGATGTGCAGGACGGCGACCGGGGAGCCGCCGCCGGGCAGGACGGCGAGAATGTCCTCGGGGGTGCCCGGCGCGTCGATGGCGGTGGCCGTGGGGAACTCGCCGTAGCGGAGGCCGTCGGGGTAGCAGGCCGCGCGCAGTGCCTCCGCCTCGATCTCGGCCCATACGAGGCTGAGTTCGGGGTCGGCGACCAGCACCTGCCCGGCGGTGGTGGGCAGCCGGTCCCGGGTCGCGGCCCGCAGGAACTCGCCGCCGGAGGGCGCGTAGCTGAGCACCGCTTCCTCGCAGGCGTACCGGTGCTCGCGCCCGTCGGTCCCGTACGGGGTGCGGGCCGCGTGCCAGGCGACCGCGCCGAGTGGCCCGCAGGGCACCAGCACGATCCGCGGCGGCTGGTGGAGCGGGCCTACGGCTGCCAGGACGGGGCCCATCGCGGCGGGCCAGGCCCAGTCGCACAGATCGCGCAACGCCGCTTCCCACTGCCCGTCCCGCGCCATCCGCGGGCCCATGTCGGCCGGGGCGTCGGCGGCTGCCCGGGAGCGCCGGGCGGTGGCGTCGAGGTAGCGCTCCAGTGGCGGGCTGCCGGGGGTCAGCAGCGGCAGCTTCAGGACGGTGGGCCGCGCGTCGCCGGTGCCGGGGCGAAGGATCAGTGCGAAGCCGGGCATGCCGGGGCGCTCACCGGGGACGAGGTAGACGAGTGCGTCGGCCCCGGCGGCGGTGAGACCGGCCGTCAGTGACGGCAGGTCCGGGGGGCCGAGCAGTTTCCAGGCGTCCGCGCCGCTGCCCGCGCCCAGCGCCTCCAGTGCCCTGCGCCGCAGGGTGCCCGGGATCCGGGGCCCGGTGGACTGACCGCTCGGCGTGGCCGCGGTGTCGGGCTCGAGCGGGCCCGCGGTGTCGGGCCGGGGCGCGTCCGCGGCGACCTCGGCGCGCCACTGCCGGGCCAGGTCCGGGTGTCCCCGGGCTTCGAGGAGCTCGGGAATGCCACGGGACGCGGCCGCGGCCCGCAGCACCAGGGCCCGGCCCCGTTCCAGCGCGTGCACCGCATCGGCCGGACGGCCGCACACGGTGGTCCAGTAGGCCAGCCACAGCGCCTGTGCCGACCCGAAGCGGGCCACGGTCAGGCCGTGTTCGGAGCCGAGTTGGAGGAGAACGTCGGCGGACAGCCTGACCAGCGCCTCGCTCCTGGCGGCCAGGGCGGCCTCCCGGTCCTCGTCGGCGCTCGGACCGCCGCGCTGGCGGCGCAGCCAGTGGGCTTCGGAGAGCTGGGTCAGGGTGTCGGCGGAGTGCGGCAAGCCGTGTCCCCGGGCGAACATCTCGCGGACCTGGGACAGCTCGGTGATGCACACGTCGAGCAGGTCCGGATCATCGAGGTGGCGGGCCGCGTGCAGCAGGGCCCGGCCGAGCTGATACCGCAGCCGGAGTTCCTCGTGAGGGGTGGGCTGCGGTCCGTCGAGGATCCGGTGGACCTCCGCGATGGCCGCGTCGGCGGCGTCCCGGCTGGGCTCGATCCTGATCAGCTGGATCAGCGCGGAGGTGCGCACGGCTGGAAAGTACGGTCTGAGCATGGGGGCGATCCGCCGGGAGTCGGTCCCCACGACCTCCCTCAGGTACCAGGCCGCGGCGCGGAGTTCCTCCGGATCCTGGTTGCGGGCGGCCTGTTCCTGATGCACCTCGGCCAGAGTGGCGGCGAGCGCGAAGCGGTTCTCCTGGTCGGGCGGCAGGGTGGCGTACAGGCCGGTCAGCTCCTCGACCAGGCGCGGCAGCACGGTGGGATCCCCGCTGCGGCGGGCCAGAGCCAGCTCATGCTGGGCGGTGAACACCATCAAGGTGAGCGTGTCCGTGGACGGCGGTGGGCCTTCGCCCTCGTGTGCGGCGCGCAATTCGCCGGCCAGCGTCCGGGCGGCGTCGGCGGCCCGAAGGCTGCCCCCGAGTGTCGCCGCCTCATGGAGGCGTCCGGCCAGGCCGATGGCCAGGGCACGACGGTTGGCCATGGCCTTCTCACCGTCCCCGGGCAACGTGTCCATCATCTCCCGAAGCCGGACGGCGCTGGTCTCCAGGTGTGCCAGATCCCCGGTCTGGGAGACCCGTACGGCATCGACCAGTGCGCCCAGCCGCGGCCCCAGGCCGACGTACCCCGGGCCGCCGGGGAGGTCATCGGGGTCCGGCCCCGGCTCCGACATGGCCTCGTCCACCTCGTCGAAGTCCATCGTGCCGGGCACCAGGAGGT
The DNA here is from genome assembly GCA_002021875.1 of Streptomyces hygroscopicus. Taxonomy (NCBI): domain Bacteria; kingdom Bacillati; phylum Actinomycetota; class Actinomycetes; order Kitasatosporales; family Streptomycetaceae; genus Streptomyces; species Streptomyces hygroscopicus. The sequence continues at coordinate 10,001,517 of CP018627.1, read as the reverse complement.
TGGCGTGCACCAGCAGGACGGCGTGCAGCTTGGCGATGCGGGCCCGTTCGGGTGCGTGCGCAGGCAGCTCGCACAGGGCCCGCCGGGCGACGTCCGCGCCGTGACGGACCCGCTGGGCCAGCATCCGGGGGTCGCCCTCGCCCGACCTGAGCCCGGTCAGCAGCGCGCGCAGCGGCGCGAGGACCGGTCGGTCCAGGCCCAGGGCCACCACTTCCCCGTCGGCCTCCTCGGGGGAGACCGTGCGGCGGTCCGCGGTCCTGTACAGCCACACCAGGAGTTCCGTGAACCGCGCCAGGTCGTCGGAGGCCCAGCGCAGTACGCTCTGGACGGCGTCGGCCAGCGGGTCGCCGGAGTGTTCCCCGGCTTCCCCGAGGGTGGCTGTGCCCGTCGGCTCCGGCGTGCCCTCCTCCTGCGGCGCCGCCACATCGGACTGCTCGGCGGCGGCCGGGGAACTCTCCCCGGACCGGGCAGAGAAGCCGGAGGCGGACGACAGCGTCAGCTCGATCTCCGACACGAGGAACCCGAGGAGCCGACGCACCTCTGGATCTTTCGGGCCACCGGCGAGGCGCTCGATGACCTCCCTGGCCTCCGCCAGGTCCTCCCGCAGGGACGCGGTCAGCGGCCGCGGGCCAAAGGCCCGAAGCCGTGGCTCCTGGCGGGGGTCTTGCCGCTCCGCCCGCACGGCCCGCGCGTAGTGCGCGGGGACGAGCAGCCGGAGCAGCGCTCCCCGGGCTTTCGCGGCGATCGGGTCGGTCAGCGGTCTGGTGCGGTCGGCCCAGCGCAGATGACGCAGCGCGTACTCCCGTTCGCGCCGGGCGGCGTCGGACGTGTCGCCCGTCCCACGGCTGCCGATCCGGACGCACAACAGGATGCCGAGCAAGGGGACGAAACCGTCCCGGAGCGGATCGTCCTCGGGTAACACCCGCTCGATGGCGGCAATATGCTCGATCGTATGGGCCAGCGCGACGGCCCGCCCCGGGTCGTCCCCCGCTCGTCGCAACACCTCACTGGCCTGGCGGGCGGCGGTTGCGGTCCACGCTCGCAGCGCCCGCGCACCGTCCTCGCCTTCGTCGTGGCGCCGTTGCTCGTCCTCCATGCCGCACTCCCCCCGGTGCCCGGACACGTACCCGCTGACGACCAGCCTCCCACGTGGCGGAAAAGGGCTGTAGCACCCGAGCGGCCCCGCGGGGGGTGCGCTCAGGCGTCCGGCAGCACTCCGGGCCGGAACTTCTCGACGCCTACGACGCGGTGGACATGGTGCGGCTCGATGTACACCGCCACGCGCACCTCGCCGGGGGCCAGCCAGGGGAACGTCTCCGTGCCGAGGTACTTCCGCGCCAGACGGTCCATGACGTGTACGCCCGGCTCCCCCTCGACGAAGCGGACGGCGCGGCCCCGGATCTCCACCCGGTGATACGGATCCTCGGTGTCCATACAGCACAGTGACACCCGGGGATCGCGCCGAAGGTTCTCCTCCTTGATGCGCCCCGCCGAGGTGTTGATCACCACCAGGCCGTCCTCCAGGTCGGCCCACATCGGGGTCAACTGCGGCGACCCGTCCGGGTTCAGGGTGGCCACTTGCCAGAACCTGGGTTCCTGAAGCCAAGCGCGTGTGATCTCGTCCAGGGTGGCAGCCATGCGGTTCCGCTCCTTACTCATCGTTCAAGCGGTCCAACGCCTACCCGGCCATCAGGGTTCCGAACTGCCTGCCGCCCCGACCGCGAACAAACGCACACCGGCCGACGCCGAGGCGGCCTGCCCGGCGTCGACCGGTGAGGTTCAGTCGTGCCGGGGAGGACTGATCAGGGACGCCCGGCCACGGCCAGGAGGCAGCCGTCGATGGCCGGGTTCCGCTCGGCCTTGCGCGGGCCGCGCTCGAAGAACTCGGTGAGGACGAGCCGGCCGCTGGGGCGCAGCACCCGGCAGACCTCTCTGAGCACTTGCCTTGATCTGCTCCTCGCTGATGCTGATGCCGGTGACCCTGGCACCGGTGCGCTCCACGATCTGCAGGCCCGGTCCGCCCACCCCGCGGCCGAGGTCGAGGACATGGGCGTTGGCGTCCACCTTGAGGCGCTCGATGACGACGTCGGTGAACCGTACGGCCGCTTCCTCGTACGGAGTGTCGGACTCCGGATCGTCTCAGAAGCCGATGTGGAGCCGGCGGTTGACGAAGCCGTAGCTCAGCTCTTCGTGGAGGATCTCGTCGTAGAGCTTGCCGACGGCTTCCGGCACCGGCACGGGCAGGTTGGACTCGGGCATGCGCACTGCCTTCCTGATCGATGGATCCTCTGTCTGGTCCACCCGCGGCTCGGACGTGCATGTCCGAGGGACATCACCAGGCCACGGGAAGCTCATAGACGCCGTAGACGATCCCGTCGTGCTTGAACGGGATCTTCTCCAGTTCGGTCGCCAGTTTCAGTGTGGGAATGCGCCGGTAGAGGGTGCTGTAGATGACCTGGAGCTCCATGCGCGCGAGGGTTTGGCCCAGGCACTGGTGCACCCCGAAGCTGAAGGCCAGGTGGCGGCGGGCGTCGCGCCGGAGGTCCAGCCGCTCGGGGTCGCCACTGAAGGCGTCGGGGTCGCGGCTGCCGATGTCGTTGGCCATGATGACGCCCTCGCCGACGCGCCGGGGCCCGGCTTCCGGGCGCCGCGCCCCCGGCGTGGGTGACCCGGTCACCGGTCGTTGGGCGAACGGCTGCCTGAGGCTACCCGCACTCCGTATGCTCACTGCATGATCGATGTGCCGCTCTCCGCGCTGGAAGTCGCCATGGTCCAGACTGGTACGCGAGCCGTGGACACGCTACGTGACACCACCGCCTTCGCCCAGCGTCTCGACGCCCTCGGCTACCACCGACTCTGGTATGCCGAGCACCACCACTCCCCCGCCATCGGCGCCTTCCCACCCGTGGTCCTGACCGCCCACGCGGCCGCGTCGACATCGGCCATCCGCCTGGGCTCCGGAGGCGTACTCGCCCCCAACCACGCCCCCATCATGCTGGCGGAGCAGTTCGGCACCCTCGCCGCGCTGCACCCCGACCGGATCGACCTGGGCATCGGCCGCGGCCCCGGCACCTTCGACGAGTCCACGGCCCGGGCGCTGCGGCGCGGCGCCGGACCGACGACGGACGACGAGTACCGGGACGACGTGGCGGCGACGCTGCGGTTCCTGGTCGAGGAGGTCGCGCTCGGCCCGCTGCCTGAGCCGTGGCTGCTGGCCTCCAGCACCGCCGGTGCCGCGCTCGCCGCGGAGCTCGGCCTGCCGCTCGCCTTCGCCCATCACATCCGCCCCGACAACACCCTCGCCGCGCTCGGCCACTACCGTGCGCACTTCGCGCCGTCCCCGTGGTGTGCGAGCCCCCGGGTGCTGGTGTGCGTGGAAACGATCTGCGCCGAGACCCAGGAGGAGGCGGCGCGGCTGTCCGGCCCGATGGATGTGGTCAAGGCCGGGCTCCTCAAGGGGCACAGCGAGGTTCCGTTCCCCTCGCCCGAAGAAGCGTCCGCGCACCCGTTCACGGCGGAGGATCGGCAGGCGCTGGCGGCCTTCCGGTCCCAGCAGGCTTACGGCACGCCCGCGACCGTCGTGCGGCGGCTGGCGGAAGTGGCGGACGCGACCGGGGCGGACGAGCTGATGCTGGTCACGCCGGTCTACGCGCTGGCGGCCCGCCTGCGCTCGTACGAACTCGTCAAGGAACACGCCGCCACGCCGTCGGCCACGACGCCGCAGCACTGACCGCATATCCACGACAGGCACGCCGGGCCGCCCCTGGGCCCGGCGGGTGCCTCACAAGAAACACACAAAGCCCTCTCCTACGGTCCGAGCGACGAAGACGCCCAACTCGTAGGAGGTTGCGCCATGTTCGGCAGTCGCCGTCCACGTGTCCTCGCCGCCTTGTGTGCGGCTCTGGCCATCGCCTTGCTGGCCTCGTGCGCGAGAGTGGTGAGCGCGGCCACCGAAGGTGACTCCCCCACGGCCGACACCTCGAGCTCGGGCAAGAAGCCCAACATCGTGTACGTCCTCACGGACGACCTGGCGTGGAATCTCGTGGAGTACCTGCCGCATGTGCGGCAGCTCCAGAAGAAGGGCACCACCTTCACGAACTTCTTCGCCACGGACTCGCTGTGCTGTCCGTCGCGTACGTCCCTCCTCACCGGTCAGTACCCGCACAACACCGGGGTCTTCACCAACACCGGCGACGACGGCGGCTACGGCGCGTTCCTGAAGAACCGCAACGAGGAGAAGACCTTCGGGCCCGCGCTGCAGCGCGCCGGCTACCGCACCGGGTTCATGGGCAAGTACCTCAACGGGTACCAGCCGGCCGACAAGAACGGCACCTCCAAGCCGTATGTCCCCTCCGGCTGGGACGAGTGGGACGTGGCCGGGGACGGCTACAAGGAGTACAAGTACGACCTGAACGAGAACGGCAAGGTCGTGCCCTATGGGAAGGCCCCCCAGGACTATCTGACGGACGTGTTGTCGAAGAAGGCGACCTCCTTCATCGGCTCCTCGGCGGATGCGAAGAAGCCGTTCATGCTGGAGGTGGCCACGTTCGCGCCGCACGGCCCCGCCACACCCGCGCCGCGCGACAAGGACACGTTCCCCGGGCTCAAGGCGCCCCGGACCGACGCCTACGACAAGGCCACCCGCAACGCGCCGAAGTGGCAGCGCTCCTTGTCGCCACTGACGGCGAAGGAGAAGGAGGAGACCGACCAGAAGTTCGCCAAGCGGGTGCGCTCCGTCCAGGCGGTCGACGCCATGATCGGTCAGCTGGAGAAGACACTCCAGGAGAAGGGCCTGGCGGACGACACCTACCTCGTGTTCGGCTCCGACAACGGCTTCCACATGGGCGAACACCGGCTCCGCCCGGGAAAGCAGACCGCCTACGACACCGACGTCAAGGTGCCGATGATGGTCACCGGACCCGGCGTTCCGGCCGGTGCGGAGGTGTCGCGGCTCGCGGAGAACGTCGACATCAACCCGACCTTCCTGGACCTGGCCGGCGTGAAGCCGCCGTCGACCGTGGACGGGCGCAGCCTCAGCGACCTGATGCACGGCCGGACGGAGAACGAATGGCGCCAGGCCGCCCTGGTCGAACACCATCACGCGACGTCCAAGGAGGGTGACCCCGACGCGGCGCCCAAGGACAGCGGCGACCCGCCGACCTACACGGCGATGAGGACCGACGACTCCCTCTACGTCGAATACGCCGATGGGGAGCGCGAGTTCTATGCGCTGGGCTCCGACCCCGACCAGTTGACCAACCGGGCGGCGTCGCTCTCGGCCGCACAACGGGCCGCCCTGCACCACACCCTCACCGCGCTCCAGCAATGCAAGGGCGCGGAAAGCTGCCAAGCCGCGTCCCGGACGCAGACCTAGCGGCGCCCGCGACCCGGCCCCGGCGACTATCCGGGGCCGGGTGCCGGCTCCGGCCCGGTCGCTTCGAACTCGATCCGGACCTCGTCGGAGAGCTTCAGCGCGCCCAGGAACGCGCTGTACGGCTTGATGCCCCAGGTGGATTGGGTGACGGACGCCCAGCCGCGCAGCGTTCCCCCGGGATCGCCGCTCCCGTGCACCGTCACCGGGTGGGTCCGGCCCTTGATGGTGAGGTCGCCCGTGATCTCGAAGGACTCGGGCGTTCCGGTGATCCGCGTGGAGCGGAAGGTGATCGTGGGGTGCTCCGCGGTGTGCAGCAGTCCCTTGCCCTCCAGCGTCCGCTCGATCTCGGCCCGGTCGCCCTCGCTGAGCGGCTTCAGCCCGCCGGTCGCCTCCCGGACGCTCAACGAGTCCGTCTCGACCGTCACGGTCACCGACGACTCCTCGGGGGCACCGCCGACCACCGTCGCCTCCCCGGACCAGCGGGTGGCCTCGATCGTCAGATCGTGCCCCGCCCTCCGGCCGAGCCCGGTACGGCTGGTCTTGATCAGCAGTCGTCCGCCCGGCGGCCCGAGGCGATGGCTTCCCTCACTCAATGTCACAGTGCTCACCACTCATTGCTCGTGCGCGAGTGCCGGGATGACGCCACCGGCGAGAACCGCTTCCCGCTGTCGGGGGGAGAGACGGTGACGGACGGCGTACTCCTCGTCCCGGGTCGCGTTGCGGACGCGAAGAGTCGGGGCACCGCCCGGGGAGAGGGTCCCGCGCAGCCCGGACAGATGCAGCCGGTCGTCGGTCTCGATGCGCTCGTAGTCGGCGGGATCCACGAACTCCAGTGGCAGAACACCGAAGTTGACGAGGTTCTGCCAGTGGATGCGGGCGTAGGACTTGGCGATGACCGCTCGCAGCCCGAGGTAGCGCGGTGTGATGGCGGCGTGTTCGCGGGAAGAGCCCTGGCCGTAGTTCGCACCGGCGACGATGAGATGCCCGCCGTCCTCCCGGACCGCCTCGGCACGCCGCGGGTAGTCGGGGTCCAGCCGGGTGAGGGTGAATCCCGCCAGCTTGGGGATGTTGGAGCGGTAGGGCAGGGCGGCCGCTCCGGCCGGGGAGATCTCGTCGGTCGAGACATCGTCGCCGGCCTTGAGGAGGACGGGGCCGTGCAGGCTGTCCGGCAGCGGATCCAGCTCCGGCAGTGCGGAAATGTTGGGGCCGCGTTCCAGCGATACGCGCGCGGCCTCGTCCGGTGGCAACGGCGGCTCCAGCATGGCGTCGTTGTTCGCGGGCGGGTCGGGTAGGTCCGGCGCGGGAGGAACCGCCGAGAGGCGGTCGGCCCAGTCGCGCGGATCCGTGATGACGCCGGTCAGCGCGGAGGCCGTGGCGGTCTCCGGTGAGCACAGCCACACCGCGTCGTCCTCGGTGCCGGAACGGCCGGGGAAGTTGCGCGGGAAGGTGCGCAGGGAATTGCGTCCGGAGGCCGGTGCCTGTCCCATGCCGATGCAGCCCAGACAGCCCGACTGGTGGATCCGGGCACCGGCGGCGATCAGGTCGAACGTCGCGCCGCGGCGCGTCAGGTCCTGGAGGATCTCGCGGGATGTCGGGTTGATGTCGAAGCTCACCCCGGCCGGGACCTGCCGCCGGGCCACCATGGCGGCCGGGACGGCGAAGTCGCGGAATCCGGGGTTGGCGGAGGAGCCGATGACGACCTGGGCAATGGGCTCTCCGGCCACCTTCCTGACCGGCACGACGTTTCCCGGAGAGGTGGGCCGTGCGATGAGCGGCTCCAAGGACGACAGGTCGATCTCCTCGTCGAGGTCGTAGGACGCGTCCTGTTCCGCGGCGATCTCGACGAAGTCATCGCCACGCCCCACCCCGTCGAGGAAGCCGCGCACCGCCTCGTCCGAGGGGAAGACGGTGGTGGTGGCGCCGAGTTCCGCCCCCATGTTCGCGATGACGTGCCGGTCCATCGCGGTGAGGGAGGCGAGACCGGGTCCGTGGTACTCCAGAACACGTTGGACACCTCCTTGCACTCCGTGACGGCGCAGCAGCTCCAGGATCACGTCCTTGGCGCTCACCCAGGGAGGAAGCTCCCCGGTCAGCCGAATGCCCCAGACCTTGGGCATGGTGAGGTGGAGGGGCCGTCCGGCGATGGCGAGTGCCACTTCCAGGCCGCCGGTGCCGATCGCGAGCATGCCCAGAGAGCCGCCGGCGCAGGTGTGCGAGTCCGAACCGGCGAGGGTTTTGCCGGGAGCGCCGAAGTGGTGCATGTGTGTGGGGTGTGAGACGCCGTTGCCGGGCTTGGAGAACCACAGGCCGAAGCGGCGGGCGGCCGAGCGCAGGAAGAGATGGTCCTCGGCGTTGCGCTCGTCGGCCTGCAGGATGTTGTGGTCCACGTACTGCACACTGGCCTCGGTCCGGACCCGGTCCAGGGCCAGCGCCTCCAGCTCCTGCATCACCAGCGTGCCGGTGGCATCCTGCGTCAGCGTCTGGTCCACGCGCAGCGCGATCTCCTCCCCCGGCTCCATGCGGCCGGACAACAGGTGATCGCCGATCAGTCGCTGCGTCACGGTGCCGTGCGCGCGAGCACGGGGCAGATCCATAGAGCGACCGCCTTTCCGGGCGGAGTGTCCGGGCCCTCCGGGCGCCCCGCAGCGGGTTCCCGCCAGATACCCCGATATACCCCATACTGCACCCATCGCAGGGGGCCACGGTCATGGCCCGGCGGTGCGGATGCGCGGTCGGCAGCCGCCTCTTACCATTCGGCCCCCTCCGGATCATTTTTGTACTGACTCTTGACGAAAATCAGCGGGCGTTCGCATGCTGTGCTCCATGCCGACCAACTCCGAGAACAGGTTGCACATCGACAGACGGACGTTGTTGACCGGAGTCGCCGGATCCCTGGGAGTCGCGGCGGGACTGCCCGCGACCGCGGCCCAGGCATCACCCACGGGGGCCCCGCCGATAGGGCGACACCCGTCGAACTGGCCCCAACTCGAGCCCTACGGCCTCGCGGACACCCGGCTGGACCTGTGGCCGCGCCAGGACAACTCCTTCGTCCTCCCGCTCGAACGGCGGCCCCGCGACCGGGAGCGCGGCCTGGTCTGGATGCGGGACACCTACGTCAACTGCTTTGTCGTGGACGGCCGTCCGATGTACGTGGCCACCGGCACCACCCGCGTGCCCGGGCTCAGCGCGGCCGCCCCGTGGAACGACGGCATCTTCGTGTGGGTGTCCCCGTCGCTTCGCGGGCCATGGCGACTGGTGGACACGACCGGCATCCGGCCCGGCGCCGAGCGGGGCAAGGTGTGGTCGCCCGAGTTCGTCGGCGAGAACCGGCCCGGGCGCACGGTCGTCGCTCCGTGGCAGGAGTACTGGTACGACGACCAGTTCGGCAAGCGCGGCCAGGTCTGGGCCCCGGAGCTGCACTACTTCCGCGGCACCTGGTACCTCGTCGCGTGCATGGGCGACCACTCCCGGAAGGTGGGTTCGTTCCTGCTGGTGAGCGAGGGCGGGGTCGAGGGCCCGTACCGGCTCGTCGAGGGCAACCTCGACAAGCCCTTCGGCGAATCGTTCATCGGAGGCCCGGATTTCATCGAGCCCGGCGCCTACCACCACATCGACGGCAGCCTCTACACCGAGGGCGACGACGCGTGGCTGGTGCTCCACAACGACCTGTACGCACCGTTCCGGAACGACATGGAGGACATCAACCCGACGACCAAGCTCCCCACGTTCCGGCAGATGCCGTACTCCCCCGAGCCGTATCTCGAGGGCGCGTACGTGTTCAAGTACCGGAGCAAGTACTACCTCGTCCAGGCCGCGTGGGACCGTACGTCGATCGATTCCGACGGCAGCACGCGCTACGCCTACGACCCACCGGGTCCCGGCCGTGTGCAGTACCAGTACGACGCCGTCGTGGCCGTCTCGGACACCTTCGAGGGGCCGTATTCCCAGCGCTGGACCGCGGGTGTCGGGGCGGGCCACAACAACTTCTTCGTGGATCACGGCGGCCATCTGTGGGCGACGTTCTTCCGCAATCCGAACTTCGGCTACTGGTCGCACCCGTCGCGCATCGCCGACGCCGCCGTCCCCGGTGTGGTGCGACTGGAATGGACCGGCCCGGAGGGCAACCGCCTGTATGTCCAGCGCCGGAAGCGGGATCGGGTCAGGGGATGACCGGGCCGTCGAGCTCGACGATGATCCGGACACTGTCCGGGCGGGACCAGGTGGAGCTGCACATCACCGCACGCCCGGAGGCCGCGTCCCGGCTCAGGCTCGCCACCAGCCACACCGGCCGGTTGTGCGCCGCCTCCAGCCCCTCCGCCACCCGCCGGTCGGCGGGCCAGGGTCCGCCGGTGCGGGCGCGTGGCGCCGGGGCCAGGACCGGAGGCGGCGGGGGCGCGGTCGGGGGATGATGGTCGACTACGGACACTCAGTCCCCCTTCGTGAACGCCGCCGACACGGTGACCGGGACAGGAGCAGTGGCGGAGGCGGGGCTGGGGGCGACGGCCGAACCGGCCGCGACGGCGGCGGCCACGCCCTCGGCGCTCCCGGCGGCCACCTCCTCGTACAGCCGCATCACCGTCGCGCGGTCGATGCCCTCCGTGGCCACGTCCATGACGCCCCGGCCCGACCGCAGGCCGATGATCCGGTGCGCCCAGGACAGGGCCAGGTCGACCTGGTGCAGGCTGCACAGCACGGTCAGTTCCCGCTCCCGGGCGACGCGCGTCAGCAGCCGCATGACCTGTGCCGAGGACTCGGGGTCGAGGGAGGCGACCGGCTCGTCGGCGAGCAGCAGGCCCGGTTCCTGCATCAGGGCGCGGGCCACGGCGACGCGCTGCTGCTGGCCGCCGGACAGGGTGTCCGCCCGCTGGAAGGCGTGTGCTGCCAGGCCCACCTGTTCCAGCCCGTCCAGTGCGCGTTCCCGCACCGCACGCGGGTAGCTGAGCAGCCCCAGCCGGGGTCCGCGCAGCGACCCGAGGGCGCCGGTGCACACGTTCTCCAGCACGCTGAGCCGCCCGACCAGGTGGAACTGCTGGAAGACGAAGCCGATCCGGCGGCGCAGCGCGCGCAGCTCGGACCGGTCGGCCCGGGCCAGCGCGGTGCCGAGGACGGTGCCGTCGCCGGAGGTCGGCGCCTGGAGGCCGTCGAGCAGCGAGAGCAACGTCGACTTGCCGGAGCCGGAGAGCCCCAGCAGCGCCACGACCTCGCCGGGCCGCACCTCGAACGACACATCGTCCACGGCGAGCAGGGAGCCGGCGCCGGTGCCGAACCGCTTCGTCAGCCCGTCCAGCCGGATCACCGGCTCCCCGGAGGTGACCGGGGAGGCGGTGGCAGTGGCGGTGGCGGCAGTGGCCACGGTGGCGGTGGGGGCCGGGGCCGGGGCCGTCACGAGCCGTCCTTGCACTGCGCGTCCTTGGTCGCGTCGCGGACCGCGCGGACGCTGTCGTAGTCGGAGTCATTGACCGCGGCGAAGCCCCAGTTGTCGTCGATCTTGCAGCCGTCGCCGGAGCAGTAGCCCTTGGACGCCATGTAGTCGGCGTTGCCCTTGGTCAGGAACGCGTCGATGATCTTCTTCTGCAGGCTCGCGGTGAGGTCGGTGGAGACCGCGGCGGGCGAGCCGGGGATCTCGGAGGACTTCCAGACGGTCTTCAGCTCGCCCTTCTTGAGCTTGCCCTGCTTGATCAGGTCGCCGTCCACCATGGTGTCGAAGGCGAAACCCGCGTCGCAGTCGCCGGAGGCGACCGACAGCGCCGAAGCGTCGTGACCGCCCGCCATGACCTTGGTGTAGTCGGCGGCCTTCACGCCCGCCTTCAGCAGACCGGCCTGCGGATAGAGGTATCCGGACGTCGAGGTCGGGTCCACGAAGCAGACCTTGTGGCCCTTGAAATCGGCGAGGCTGTTGATGTCCTTGGAGCCACTGCGGGTGATGCCGTACGACTTGTAGCCCGGCTTGGCGCCCTTCGCGGTGACCAGCGCGCCGGCCAGCTTCACACCCACTCCACTGTCCTTGGCGACGACGTAGGAGAGCGGACCGTAGAGCGCGACGTCCGCCTTGTGCGCCCGCTGCGCCTCGATGACGGCGGCGTAGCTGGTCGCCTTCTGCATCTGGACCTTCTTGCCGGTCTCGGCCTCCAGCAGCTTGACGAGCGGGGCGTACTGCTGGGCGAGGGAGGTGGAGGTGGCGAGGCATGGTCGTCTTTCGAGCGGTGGGGCGATTCGGGCCTCTCGGGGAGGTGAGGGCACCGGCGATAACGCCCACCTTGCGGAGAACAGGTGTGCACGCCCCTCGCCGTCGGTTACGGCTGTCTGAACGATGCGGGAGACAACGGGTTGCCTGGTTTCGCTTTGTGCGCGTCAGCGCCGTCCGTCGTCGCCGCTGTCGTTGGTGGTGCCGTCGGTGCTGTCGTTCGTGTCGTTGGTGTCGTCCTCGCCCGCCTCCAGCAGGCCCGCCGCAGCGCCCACGATGCGCGGGTCGGCGACGCCGACGACCTCCTCGTCCTTGCCGGTGTAGTCGAAGCGGGCGAGCACACTGCGCATGGCCTCGACGCGGGCCCGCTTCTTGTCGTTGCTCTTGACCACCGTCCAGGGCGCGTACTCCGTGTCCGTCTCCCGGAACATGGCGACCTTCGCGGCGGTGTAGTCGTCCCAGCGGTCCAGCGAGGCCAGGTCCATCGGGCTGAGCTTCCACTGCCGTACGGGATCCACCTGGCGGATGGTGAAGCGGGTGCGCTGCTCGCTCTGGGACACCGAGAACCAGAACTTCACCAGGTCGACGCCGTCGTCCACGAGCATCCGCTCGAACAGCGGCGCCTGCCGGGTGAAGCGCTGGTACTCGTCCTGCGAGCAGAAGCCCATGACCCGCTCGACACCGGCCCGGTTGTACCAGGACCGGTCGAAGAGCACGATCTCACCCGCGGTCGGCAGATGCTCCACGTACCGCTGGAAGTACCACTGGCCACGTTCGCGCTCGGTGGGCTTCTCCAGCGCGACGACCCGTGCGCCGCGCGGGTTGAGGTGCTCGGTGAAGCGCTTGATCGTGCCGCCCTTGCCGGCCGCGTCCCGACCCTCGAAGACGATGACGAGCCGGCGTCCGGTCTCCTTGATCCAGCTCTGCAGCTTCAGCAGTTCGATCTGCTGCAGCCGCTTGTGCCACTCGTACTCCTTGCGCTCCATGCGCTGCGGGTACGGGTAGTTCTCCCGCCAGGTGTCGACCGGGCTTCCGTCCGGCCGGATGAGCACGGGGTCGTCGTGGTCGCTGTAGTCGACCCGCAGGTCGGACAGCTCGGACAGCAAGGGCGGCGTTGTCATCCGGTCCTTCCTTTCGGCTCTCAGTGGAACTGCGGCACGATCAGATAGATTCCGTACGCCACCACCGCGGCGCACGCCACAAAGCACAGGCCGGCCTGGGTGAGGCCGACGGTGGAGCCGGTGCCGTTCTCCTCACGGGCTGTCTCCACGCGGGCGAGGCCCAGGACGCCGAGGGCGAAGACGACGACCACGGCGACGGTGACGCCGATGCTCACCGCGGCGACCTGGCCGAGTGCGGTCCAGTCGAGATGCATCGCTTTCAACTCTCCGTGATTCAGGGGGACTTACGCGGCCGTGCCGACCTTGACCGGCGGCTCGGTGCGGATGGTGACCTCGTGGGCGTCGTTGACGTTCTTCGCGTCCACCGGGTTCCGGCGCGAGAGGAGCACGATGCCCCCGGCGAGGGCCGCACCGACCAGGGCGACGACCGCCGCGCCGATGTTGCCGCCGTTGGTGACCACGCTCGCGGAGACGCCGCCGACCAGCGCGGCGGCGGGCAGCGTGACCATCCAGGCGATCACCATGCGGCCCGCGACACCCCAACGCACCTCCGCCAGCCGTCGGCCGAGCCCGGCACCCAGGATGCTGCCGGATGCGACCTGCGTGGTGGACAGGGCGAAGCCCAGGTGCGCGGAGGTGAGGATGACGGTGGTGGAGGCGGTTTCGGCGGCGAAGCCCTGCGGCGACTGGATCTCGGTCAGACCCTTGCCCATGGTGCGGATGATCCGCCAGCCGCCCAGGTAGGTGCCGAGGCCGATGGCGAGCCCCGCGGAGGCGATCACCCACAGCGGCGGACCGGCGTCGTGGCCGAGAGAGCCCGCCGAGATCAGGGTCAGCGTGATGACACCCATGGTCTTCTGCGCGTCATTCGTGCCGTGCGCCAGGGAGACGAGCGAGGCCGAGGCGATCTGGCCGATCCGGAAGCCCTTGGTCACCGACTTCTTGCGGGCGCGGTCGGTGAGCCGGTAGGCGAGGTAGGTGGCCAGCAGCGCGGCGACACCGGCCACGATCGGCGAGGCCACCGCGGGTATCAGCACCTTCTCGACAACCTTGTCGAAGTGCACGCCGTGCGAGCCCGCACCGACCCACACGGCCCCGATCAGTCCGCCGAACAGCGCGTGCGACGAACTCGCCGGCAGCCCGACCAGCCAGGTCAGCAGATTCCAGAGGATCGCCCCGACCAGCCCCGCGAAGATCATGCCTGGGGTGACCAAGGTGTCGTCGACGATGCCACCGGAGATGGTCTTGGCGACCTCGGTGGAGAGGAAGGCGCCGACGATGTTGAGGATCCCGCTCACCAGAACCGCCGTTCTGGGCGTGAGCGCGCCGGTGGCGATGGATGTGGCCATCGCGTTGGCCGTGTCGTGGAAGCCGTTGGTGAAGTCGAAGGCGAGGGCCGTGATGATGACGACCGCCACCAAGAAGGTGATGTGGTCCATTCCTGCATGGAAACAAGCTCAGGCCAATGCTCGGCGAACTCGAGGCAAAGGCAGTACCAGGACAGTGCACGTAGTTCATGGGAAACCCGCCGGCGGCCGGCCTGCGCACCAGGCCCGTGTCCGCGGGGAGGACTCCCGATGAGGAAGCTGTGCGCGCCCGCCCGGTTACTTGACGATGCCCAGGATGGCCATCATGCCCATGTCCTCATGGTTGAGGATGTGGCAGTGCAGGACCGTCTTTCCGGTGTAGTTGGTGAAGCGGATCCGGATGACGAGCCTGCCCCTGGCCGGCACATTGGCGATGTCCTGCAGGCTGTGGCCGTGGTGGGGTACGCCGTTGATGCTCATCAACTGGAAGTGGTTGGTGTGCACATGGAAGGAGTACTGCTCGTCGCTGGTGTTGACGACGGTCCACTCCTCGGTGGTGTTCAGCTTCGATCTGAGGTCCACCCGGTGCGCGTCGAACTGCTTGCCGTTGATGTAGTACTTGGTCCCCGCCTTGTTCTCGGAGAACACGACGGTGCGCCGGCGGGCGAGCGGCAGATCGCTCAGATCCTCCGGCGGAGCGAAGGCCGAGGGCGGGGCCACGCGTGCCACCGGCTTCCCCGAGGAGATCAGGGTGGCCAGGTTCGCCCGGGGGAACTGGTTGCCGGCCGGGCCGGTGTCGTAGGGGAGTGTTTCCGGCCACATCGACCTTGCGCCGCTGCACGACGATCCGTGCCCGCAGAAGCCCGTGGCGGCTCACCAGTTCCGGCGGATCCCGCAGCCGGGCGCCCGTGACGGCCTCTCCCTGTGCCGACGGTCTCGGGGACGGTGCGGAACAGCCGGACAGCGCCGCGCTCATCCCACCCCGCCGCTTCGGCCACCGCATCCCGACACGCTCATCGGCTCCGCTGAATGCCTCCGGAGGCCGACAGGCGTGCCTCTGCCCGCCGGAGCGAGCGGCGAGCGGCGCGCCGCTCATGGCCACGGGGGTACGGCGGCGCGGCGCGGTGTCACCCCGGTGGATCACCCGTCTCACCCGGTCGGACCCTGCCGCGCGGCCCGGTGCCACGGGTCCGGCGAACGTTGAGGAGGCATGGCTCCAAGGGCGAGCCCATGCGAAGACCCTCTGGCGAAGCTCTCAGAACACGTCGAAGGAACACCCCGAAGGAAGACCTCAAGGGAAGCGAGAACACCATGGTGGCGTCTCCGGCTCTCGGCTCCGGACGCGGACTGACCCGCGCACGCGTCGCGGCGGCCGGGTGCGCCGTAGCGGTGTGCGCGACCGTGGCGGCCCCGGCCGCCGCGGCGGACGACACGTCCCGCGGCAAGCCCACAGTGGTGCTGATCCACGGCGCGTACGCGGACGGCTCGAGCTGGAACGGTGTCATCCAGCGCCTGGAGCGCCACGGCTACCCCGTCATCGCCCCCGCCAATCCGCTGCGCGGTCTGTACACCGACTCCACCTACATCGCCTCCGTCCTGGACAGCGTCAAGGGCCCGATCGTGCTGGTGGGCCACTCCTACGGCGGCGCGGTCATCAGCTCGGCCGCGGCGGGCCACCCCCGGGTCAAGTCGCTGGTGTACGTGTCCTCCCTGATGCCCGACAAGGGCGAGAGCGGCCAGTCGCTGGCCACCCGGTTCCCCAGCGAGCTCGCCACCGCCACCAGGGCGGTCCCCTACCGGGCCGGTGACGGCATGCGGGGCACGGACCTCTACCTCAAGCGGGACAAGGTCCACCGGGTCTTCGCCGCGGACCTCCCGGCCAGTACGGCGAAGCTGCTGGCGGCGACCCAACGGCCCGCCGCTACGGCCGCGTTCTCGGAGAAGGCCAAGGTGGCCGCGTGGCGGCAGATCCCGTCCTGGGTCCTCGTGGCCAAGCAGGACAAGACCATCAACCCCCGGCAGGAGCGTTTCCAGGCCAAGCGCGCCCACTCTCACACGGTGGAGATCAACTCCTCCCACGTGGCCATGATCGCCCACCCTCAGGAGGTCACCGACCTCATCATCAAGGCCGCCACGGCCACCGGCTCGGCCCGGCCGTCGCCCGCCGCCAAGCCTTCCGATTCCCGCGCCCGTGAGGAGTCCCGGCCCGCCGACACGGCCGCCGCGTGGGTGACCGGGGGCGCGGCGGCCCTTCTGCTGGGCGGTGGAGCCCTCGTCCTCGGCCACCGCCGACGTCGGCGGTCGCGTTCTTCGCTCAGGTAGGGCGGCTACAGCCAGCCGTGCCCGCGGGCGATGCGAGCCGCCACGTGGCGGTTTTCCGCGCCGAGTTTGGCCGCGGCTGCCGACAGGTAGTTGCGCACCGTCCCGGGGGACAGCGCGGCGCGGGACGCGATCTCCGCCACCGGTGCCCCGTCCTCGGCCAGCGACAGCATTTCCGCCTCGCGGTGAGTGAGTGGCGACTCGCCCGCGGCGATGGCGTCCGCCGCCAGCTCGTGGTCGACGTAGCGGCCGTCCGTGTGCACCGTACGGATGATCTCCGCCAGCCGCCGCGCGGACACCGTCTTCGGCACGAAGCCGCGCACGCCCGCGCCCAGCGCTTGTTTCAGCGCCCCGCCCCGGGCGTGGCTGGTGACGATCATCGACGTGCACTCGGGCACCGCGTCCCGCAGCGTCGCCGCCACCGACACCCCGTCGCATCCGGGCATCCGCAGGTCCAGGACGGCCACATCGGGGCGGTGTGCCCGGGCCATGGCCAGCGCCTCGTCGCCGGTTCCGGCCTCCGCCACGACGGTGATGTCGTCCTCCAGCGCGAGGAGCGAGGCGAGGGCGCCTCGGATGAGGTGTTCGTCGTCCGCGAGCAGAACCCTGATCATTCGGCCGTCTCCCAGGGAATCCTCGCGGTCAGGCGGAAGATCCCGCCCGGTCGCAGTTCGGTGGTCAGCGTGCCGTCCACCTCGACCAGGCGCTCGCGCAGTCCCGGCAGGCCGCTGCCGGTGCCGGGCCGGGGGGCCGTGCCTGCCCCGTCGTTCTCCATCACGAGCGCCACCCAGCCCGAGACCGTCGCGCGCGCCGACACCTCGCAGCGCGAAGCGCCCTGCGCATGGCGGAGTATGTTCGTCGTGCCCTCGCGGACCACCCAGCCGAGCGCCGCCTGCGTGTGCGCGGGCAGCCGCGCCGCCGGGCCGTTCTCGATCCGGCAGTCGATCCCGGCCGCCTCCAGTACGGATCGGGCCCCGGCCAGCTCGGTGAGCAGGTCGGCGGTGCGGTAGCCGCGTACCACCGCGCGGATCTCCCGCTGCGACTCCTGCGCGATGTGCTGCACCTCCTCCATCTGGGCCACCGCCTCTTCCCGGCCCCGCCGCGCCAGCCGCACCGCGAGCTCGCTCTTCAGCGCCACCACCGCGAGGTTGCGGCCGAGCACATCGTGCAGATCGCGGCCGAAGCGCAGCCGCTCCTCCGCGACGGCCAGCCGTGCCTGTGTCGCCCGCGCCCTGGCGAGCTCCTCGATCAGCCGCACGCTCCAGCCGGTGACCCGCATCCCCGTGGCCATGAACGGAACCATGAACAGGATCCCGCCGACCGCGAGGGCCAGCAGCTCCCCCGACAGCCCGCTCGCCGCCGCCGCGCCGAGCGCCGCCGCCGGCACCGCCCCGACCAGCACCACCCCGGTGCGGGTCGGCAGTGCCAGCATCGGCGGGCCCGCGTAGAACATCATCAGCCAGACCAGGTAGGTCACCAGGTCCCGGTCCCCGATGCGGCCGGCGGCCAGCAGCGCGCAGCCCACCGCGGCCATGGCCACGGTGGCGACGACGTACAGCGCGACCAGCCCGGCCGGGCGGGGTCCGGCACCGAGGTAGCGGCGCAGGGCCGCGCGGGAGAGCAGCAGATGGGCGCCGACGTGTGCCGCGCCCACCGCCGCCACCAGGGCCGACCCGAGCGTGCCGGCGTCCGACGTCTTGATCCAGAACGCCCACAGCGCGACCTCGGCGGCGGCGAAGGCGGCCAGAGTGCCGAGGGTGTAGCGGCGGTAGCGCTCGGGGCCGTCCGGGCCCCCGAGCCGCTCCACCCAGGTCTCCACGCTCAGGCTCCCCGGCCCCGTCACCGCGGGCCGCGACACCTCGGGCTCCGCCACCTCGGACCCTGTCATCACGGGCTCCGCCACCTCGGGCTCCGCCACTTCTGGCTCCGCCACTTCTGGCTCCATCACCTCGGGCTCCGCCACCTCAGGCTCCCGCCCTTCTCAATTCCGCGGTCCCCAGCGGAACCGCCGACGCACAGCAAACACCGCCAGGCCCGTCCATGCCAGCGTGAGGATCACCGCCCGGAGCTGATCCATAGCGGCCAGGTCATCCGTCCAGCCGCCCCGCAGCAGGTCCATCACCGGCGAGAACGGCAGCCAGGCGGCGATGTCGGCCATCGTGTCCGGCATCACCTCACGCGGCGCGAAGACCCCGGAGCCGGCCATGGTCACCAGCAAGAACGGCAGGAACGTCATCTGGGCACTCTCCGATGTCCGGGTGAAAGCCGCCGTCAGCGCCGCCCCGGCGACCATCATCGCCACTCCGCCGAGCAGACCGAGCACCGCCAGGTGCGGGGCGGCCGGTGCGTCCGCGTCGAGGAACGCGGTCATCCCGACCGTCAGCAGCAGGGACTGCACGACCGCCAGCACGAACGCCGGGAGCGCGCTGCCGACGAGGATCTCCCAGTCGCGTACCTCGCCACTGCGCAGCCGCTTGAGCACAAGGCCCTCGCGACGCACCACGTACACGCCGACCAGGTAGGTGTAGACGGAGAAGAGCAGTGCCGTGGCCAGTGCGGCGGGCAGCATGACGGTGGCCACCGACAGGCCGGTGCCGCCCAGGTCCAGCTCCTCGACCGTGCCGCGCATCGCGAAGGCCATCACGCTGGGCAGGATCACCGCGGTGACCAGGGACGCCTTGCTGCGCAGCAGCAGCGTCAGCTCGGCGCGGCCCAGGGCGGTCATGCGGTCGGCGGCGGTGCGCCGGGTGGCCGTGGCCACGGACGTACGTGCCGTACGGGCTGCTGACGTCGTCATCGTGCCTCCTCGCTGTCCAGGCCCTTCGCGATCTCCATGAACGCCTCCTCCAGCGTGGCCGACCGGGCGTCGAGACCGCGCAACTCCACACCCCTGTCCCGGGCCCACACCAGCAGCGCCGTGGCCGTGAGCTGCAGATCGGTGGTCTCCAGCCGGACCGTCCCGCCGGCCTCCTCGTAGCTGGTCACACCCAGCGGTGCGAGCGGCGGCACATCACCCAGGAAGTGGTCCCGGGGCAGCTCGAAGCTCATCCGCGAGGGCCGCTCGGCGACCACGTCGGCAACCCGCCCCGAGGTGGCGATCCGCCCCGCGTGCATGATGGCCAGCCGGTCGGCAAGCTGCTCGGCCTCTTCCAGGTAGTGGGTGGTGAGCAGCACCGTCGTACCCTGCTGCTTCAGCTCCCGGATCAGCTCCCAGGTCTCACGGCGGGACTGCGCGTCCAGGCCGGTGGTCGGCTCGTCGAGGAACAGCACCTCGGGCCGTCCCAGCAGGGCCAGCGCGAGATCGAGGCGCCGGCGCTCGCCGCCGGAGAGCTGCTTGACCCGCACCGCCCCCCGCTTGGACAGCCGGGTCAGTTCCAGGGCCTCGGCCACGGGGCGGGCGCCGCTGGTGCACCCCGCCCACATGCGTGCGGTCTCCGTGACCGTCAGCTCCGTCGGGAAGCCGCCCTCCTGGAGCATCACCCCGATACGGGGGCGGACGGCGGCGCGTTCGCGGTACGGGTCGCGGCCGAGCACCCGGACGGTTCCGGCGGTGGGGGTCGCCTGCCCCTCCAAGACCTCGAGGGTGGAGGTCTTACCGGCCCCGTTGGTCCCCAGCAGCGCGAAGAGCTCACCGCGGGCGACCGTGAGGTCGATGCCACGCACGGCCTCGAAGCCCCGATAGTGCCGCCGTAGGTCGGCGGTTTCGATCACAGTGTCCATGCATTCCAGACTCCCGGCGCGGCGGCCCCGGTGGCAGTGCGGTCTGTCATGCGTTCATCTGACATCTGTCATGCGAACCCTGGAGATCCGTCACCGGAGATGCCGTCAGAGGTCTTTGACGGCGTCGGTGAGCGCCTGGTCGAGGATGGCGGCACCGTGGGCGAGCTCGTTGTCGCTCGCGGTCAGCGGGGGCGCGATCCGGAAGATGCCTCCCATGCCGGGCAACTGGACGATGTTCATGTGCAGCCCGAGTTCGAAGCAGCGCCGGGTGACGGCCGCGCCGAGCCGGTCGGCGCCACCGGTGCCCAGGATCTGATCGCCGGCCAGTTCCATTCCCAGCAGCAGCCCACGGCCGCGGACATCGCCGACGGCGTCGTGGCGGGTGGCGAGCGCGTCGAGATGACCGCGCAGTGTCGTGCCGAGCCCGCGCGCACGCTCATCGAGGCGGTCGCGGACCAGCACCTCGAGGACGGTGTTGCCGACGACGGCCGGCAGCGGGTCGCTGACGTGGGTGGTGAAGAACAAAAACCCCCGCTCATGCGCCCGCTGCTCGATCTCCGGGCTGGTGACCACGGCGGCCAGCGGCAGCCCCGCGCCGAGCGTCTTGGACAGCGTGAGGATGTCCGGGACGACGCCCTCGTGCTCGAAGGCGTACCAGTCGCCGGTGCGGCACAGCCCGGTCTGCGCCTCGTCGAGGATCAACAGCATCTCCCGCTCACGGCACTTCTGCGCCAGGGCGGCGAGATAGCCCGGCGGGAGTTCGATGACGCCGCCGGAGCTGAGGATCGGTTCGACCAGGCAGGCGGCGAGGCTGCCGACCGACTGGGCGTCGATCAGGTCGAAGCCCAGGTCGAGCTGGCGGCGCCAGTCGAGCGCGCCCTCGGCGTCGACGATGTCGGGGTGGAAGCGGTCCGGGACCGGCAGTGCGAAGTTGCCCGGCGCGGCGGGTCCGTAGCCCTTGCGGCCGGCGCTGTAGGTGGCGTTCGCGGCGGCCTGGGTCATCCCGTGCCAGGACCGGGCGAACGAGACGATCTCATGGCGGCCGGTGACGAGCTTCGCCATCCGCACCGCGGCCTCGTTCGCCTCCGCCCCCGTGGTCAGGAGCAGCACCTTCTCCAGCGGCTCGGGCAGGGTTTCGGCGAGCCGGCGGGTGAGGTCGACGACCGGGCGGCTGAGCATGCCGCTGTGCAGGTGATCGAGGAGGGCGACCTGCTCGCGAACCGTCGCGACGATCGCCGGGTGGGAGTGGCCGAGGATCGCGCTCATCTGGCCGGAGGTGAAATCGAGCAGCTCGCGACCGCTCTCGGTGAACACCGATGTGCCCGCGGCGCGGGCGATGATCTCGGGGGTGAACGGGGCGTGGCCGCTGTAGCGGATGAGGTGGCGCTCCGGGGCGGCACCGGCAGTCTCGGAAGGCATATGAACGACGGTAGGGATGCGCCGCTGCGCGTGTCCATCGCACAGATCCGACCGCTCTGTCAGGTGGAACCGTACAGCGAGATCGTACGGCCGAACCTACAATCGGGCGCATGCTCAACTCGGGCCGGCTGCGGCTGCTCAGCCTGCTGGAAACCCTGGGTACCGTCCGCGCGGTCGCCGAGACGCTGCATCTGAGCGCCTCGACGGTGTCCCAGCAACTGGCGGTCCTCGAGACCGAGACCCGATGCCGGCTGCTGGAGCGGACCGGGCGGAAGGTGCGGCTGACCCCGGCCGGTCTTCTGCTGGCCCGTCGCGGCCGGGAGATCCTGGACCAGATGGCCGAGGCCGAGGCCGAGTTGCACGCCCTGAACGACGAGCCCATCGGCAGCGTACGGCTCGGGGCGTTCCAGAGCGCCATCTACACCCTCGCGGTCCCGGCGGCGACCCGCCTGGCCACTACCCACCCGCGGCTGCACCTGGAACTGATCGAGCTGGAGCCGCACGAGAGCGGACCGGCCCTCCGCTCGGGGGAGGCGGACGTCATTGTCACGACCACCGACTACGTCGGCCTCTCATGGGGCGCGGACCTCGAGATCATTCCCCTGGGAACCGACCCGATCGTGTTGGTGCTGCCACCTGACCACCCCCTCACCGGCCGCACGACGGTGCATCTCGCGGCCTGCGCGGAGGAGATCTGGGCGTGTGACCGACCGCAGTCGTATATGGCGGATCTGACCGTACGGCTGTGCCGCGAGTCGGGCTTCGAACCCCGGGTGGCCTGCCGGTTCAGCAACTATCTGATGCTGCTGCAACACGTCGAGTCGGGCCGGTCGATCGCCCTGCTGCCCGCTCTCGCCATCACACCGGACCACGCCGTCGCCACCCGGGAGCTGAGCACACCGGTGCACCGCAACGTCGCCATCGCGGTGCGCCGCGGCACTACGCAGCGCGCGGCGGTGCACGCGGTCGTCGCGGCGCTGCGCGACCACCCCGAACTCCCGGCCCTGTCCGCACCGCACCAGCGCCCCGGCCGGGAACAGGGTGGCTTCGGTGCGTGATATTTTCGGTGCCGCCGTGCGCTGCCGCGAACCGAGGAGGTGAGACCGATCAACGCTGTGACAGGTCGGGCCTCCCTCCCCCGCATGGTCCAGGGAGTGCCCGCGGAAGGCATCCCGAAAGGCTTGAAACGCCATGCGCTTCATCTCCGAGACATCGTCCGACGGTGTCCGCGAACAGCTCTTCACCCTTGGTGAGATTCCCGGTGTGCTGTGGACACCGGAAGGTGCCGCCGGTACACGTCCCCTGATCCTGATGGGGCACGGTGGCGGTCAGCACAAGAAGGCCCCCGACGTCCTGGCCCGCGCACGCCGCTACGTGGCCGAGTGCGGTTTCGCGGTGGTGGCGGTCGACGTACCCGGGCATGGCGACCGTCCGGTGGTCGAGGAGTACGACCGGATCGCGACCGAGAACCAGGCCCGGGTGGCGGCCGGAGAGGAACTGGCCCAGCTCATCGCCGATTTCCAGGCGCTCGTGGCCCGCCGGACCGTCCCGGAATGGCGGGCGGTCCTGGACGCGGTTCAGCGACTCGAACACGTCGGCGCCGGGCCGGTGGGCTACTGGGGGGTCTCGCTGGGGTGCGGACTCGGCGTTCCGTTCGTTGCCGCCGAACCCCGGGTCCGCGCGGCGGTGCTGGGCCTGGGTGGGGCTCTGGCCTCGGCCGGGGACGCCGCGCGGATCACCGTCCCGGTGGAGTTCCTGGTGCAGTGGGACGATGAGCGAGTGCCGCGGGCCGAGGGCTTGGCGCTGTTCGACGCCCTGGCCTCGGCCGAGAAGACGCTGCACGCCAACCCGGGCAGGCACGGGGACGTCCCGGCCTTCGAGCTGGACAGCGCGCTGCGGTTCTTCGCCCGGCATCTCGGCTGATAGCGCCGCCCGGCACAGCCGCGCCGATCGCGGCACGGCTGTGCCGGGAGGCTCAGGTGATCCGGGCGTATTCGCGGAACTCCCAGTCGGTGACGTATCGCTGGTACCTGGCCAGCTCATCGCGCTTGAAGGTGAGGAAGGCGTCCACGAAGGGCTTGCCGAGCACATCGGTGAGCCGGTCGTCGGCCTCGAGCGCGTCGAGTGCCCGGCCGAGGCCGGTCGGCAGCGCGGCGGCGGTGCCCAGGTCGTGGCCTTGGCCGGTCATCGGCGCCGGGGGCTCCTCGGCGGCGGCGATGCCCAGATGGGCCGCGGCGAGCACACCGGCGATGGCGAGGTAGGGATTGGCGGTGGCATCGCCGAGGCGCACTTCCAGACGGGTGGCGCCGCCGCGCTCGGGCGGGATGCGCACCAGGGCGTTGCGGTTGTCCAGCCCCCAGTTGATCAGCCACGGGGCCGTCGTGTCCGGGCCGAAGCGCTTGTACGAGTTGACGGTGGGGTTGAGGAGCGCGGAGAGCGCGGGGGCGTGGGCGAGCACCCCGGCCAGGGCGTGGCGAGCCGTGACGGACAGGCCGTAGGCGCCCCGGGGCGCGTCGAACACGTTCCGGCCCTCCGCGTCGACGAGGGAGAGGTGGAGGTGGAAACCCGAGCCGCCTCCGTCGTTGAGCGGCTTGGCCATGAACGTGGCCAACCTGCCCTCCGCATGGGCGAGTTCCTTGATGGCGGCCTTGAAGCGAAAGGCCCGGTCGGCGGCGTCCAGCGCCTCGCAGTGGCTGAGGTTGATTTCGAACTGGCCGCTGTCGAACTCGCGGTTGCCGCCGCTGACGTCGAGCCCGAGGGCGTGCAGCGCCCGGACGGTCCGCAGAAGGTGCCCGTCCGGGTCGCCCTCGCGGCCGGTCGTATAGACGTGACCCGGGGCGGGGGCGTAGCGCCGCCAGCCGACGGGCGAGGCCGGGTCCGGGTCGAGCAGGACGTACTCCAGCTCCGGGCCCACGACCGCGGTCAGGTCCCCGTCGATCAGCAGGCCGATGACCTGCCGCAGCAGATCCCGTGGCGATTCGGGCACGGGCAGTCCGGTGGCCGGGTCCCGGACGTCGCCGATGCATCCGGCCACACCCGGTTCCCACGGCAGCGCGACGAGCGTGGTGAGGTCGGGGCGTACGAGGATGTCCGGCATACCGGCTTCGAGACCGCCCGGGATGTGCGAGTGATCGCCCAGTGCGCCCGTGTGGTACACGGCCCGGCTGAAGGCGAGTCCATGGCCGACCGCATGGGGCAGGTGGTGCAGCAGGATGTCCCGGCCGCGGTCGGAGCCCATCATGTCGGGATAGGCGACCCGTACGACGTCGATGCCCTCGGCGGCGAGTGCCTCGGTCCGCTGGCGGACGCGGTCGGCTGTCTCGGCGCTCAATGGTCGCTCCGCAAAGTTATTTGATGCCAAACGGGAGGGCCCACACGATACGAGGCGGCCGGGCCGTCCACAAGGGATCGCCGCGATGCGACCAGGGCGCGAACGCCCCGGCGACCGGCGCACCCGGGGCTACATTTGATCGCGAACGAATGACACGGCGGCCCTTGCCGCCCGCAGCCGAGGAGGATGCCATCGTGCCCGGGCGCCGCCGATCCATCACCGAGACCGAACAGGCCGTCCAGGAACGGCTCGGCGGCTTCGAGCTGCAGCGCGAACAGATGGCCGCCGTCGCCAACATCCACCGCGCCGCCGCGGCCGTTCGCCAGCACCTGGAGAACTCCGTGCTGCGCCCGCACGATCTGACCTGGACCGGCTTCGTGGTCATGTGGGTGCTGTGGATCTGGGGCGAGGCCGAGACCTGGTCGGTCGCTGAGGAGGCGGGCGTTTCCAAGGGGACACTGACCGGGATCGCGCGCACTCTCGAGTCACGCCGCCTGGTGGCCCGCGCGCCCCACCCCGACGACGGCCGGCGCGTCCTGCTCTCGCTGACCCCCGAGGGCGAGGAGCTCATGGAGCGCCTCTTCCCCGCGTTCAACGCCGAAGAGGCGTTCGTCGCCACCCCGCTCAGCGCCGAGGACTGTCTGCGGCTCGCCAACGGGCTGCGCGCCATCGTGGCCCAGCTGGAGGAGCACGGCGAAGAGCGCCGACGGCAGCTCCTCGACGGAAGGGATCTGGCCCCGCGCCGTTCGGGCCGCCGCTCCCGCCAGTGACCACGCCCGGGGGCGGCACCTCGGCACGGCTTCCCGGCGCGGCACCCGGCCGCCGAAGGCCACCACGGCAACCTTGACCCCGCCTCGTGGCGCAGTTAGCTTGTTTGGGGCCAAACAAGCTGGAGGATCGGGACATGCCCCAACAGCCGGACACAGCTGTGCACGAGGCGCGGATCGCCGGCGTCGCCGTCGACACCCGACACTGGATCGGCGGCCGGCGCGTGGCGTCCGCCGACACCTTCCCCGACGTCTCGCCGATCGACGGCGGCACCCTCGCCCGCATCGCCCGCGGCGGCCCCGCCGAGGCCGAGGCCGCCGTGGCCGCCGCGAAGGCCGCCTTCCCCGGCTGGGCGGCCACTCCCTGGGCCGAGCGCGCCCGCATCCTCCACGCCATCGCCGACGGGGTGGAAAAGCGCCTCGAAGAGCTGGCGATCGTCGAGACCACCGACAACGGCGCGCTTCTGCGCTCGCACCGCCGGGGTGTGATGCCACGCGTCGCCCGCAACTTCCGCTTCTTCGCGGACTGGCTGCTGACCCTGGGCCACGAGGACTTCGCCACGCACACCGGCGGCTCCGCCGCGCCCGGCCACACCAACCACGTCAGCTGGGACCCGGCGGGCCCGTGTGTGCTGATCACCCCGTGGAACGCGCCGCTGATGCTGGCCACGTGGAAGGTCGCCCCGGCCCTTGCCGCCGGGAACACGGTGGTCCTCAAGCCCGCGGAGTGGTCCCCGCTGACCGCCTCGCTGCTCGCGGACATCGCGGCCGAGGCGGGACTGCCACCCGGTGTGCTCAACATCGTCCAGGGCCACGGGGCCGAGATCGGCGATGACCTCACCTCCCACCCGGACGTCCGCCGGATCAGTTTCACCGGCTCGGTGGCGACCGCCCGGCGCATCGCCGCCTCGGCCGCACCGAACCTGACCCCGCTGAGCCTGGAACTCGGCGGCAAATCACCGCTGTTGGTCTTCGCGGACGCGGATCTGGAGCTGGCCGTCGACCTGGCCGTGGAGCAGTTCGACAACGCCGGGCAGGTGTGTCTGGCCGCCACCCGCCTCCTTGTCGAGGAGTCGATCGCGGACGAGTTCACCGAGCGCTTCGTGGCGAAGGCCGCCCGGTTGCGGCAGGGCGATCCGCGCGAGGAGGCCACCGACATCGGGCCCACCATCCACCCCCGCCAGATCGAGCGGATCGACGGCTTCGTGCGGCGGGCGGCCGCGGCCGGTGCCCGCGTGGTCTTCGGCGGCGGCTCCCACGCCCGGCTCGGCGGTCTGTACTACCGGCCCACGCTCCTCACCGATGTCGCCCAGGACTCGGAGGTCGTCCAGGAGGAGGTCTTCGGCCCGGTCCTGACCCTGCAGACCTTCGTGGACGAGGCGGAGGCGATCCACCTCGCCAACGACACCCGCTTCGGGCTGGCCGCCACCGTCGCCACCGGCGACCACCGGCGTGCCGAGCGCGTCACCGCCCAGTTGGTGGCGGGCACGGTCTGGGTCAACTGCTTCTTCGTACGCGACCTGCGGGCGCCCTTCGGCGGCTCCCGCCTCTCGGGCGTCGGCCGCGAGGGCGGCACCTGGAGCTTCGACTTCTACTGCGACCTGAAGAACCGCGTGCTGGCCCCGAAGGGATTCCACGACCATGGGTGAGATCGTCGGGGCCGGCCTGCTCGCCCATGTCCCCACCATCGTGCTCCCGGAGGAGACCCGGCGCGAGCTCAACGACGGCAAGGAGATCACCCTCGTCACCGGGCTCCGGCAGCTCCGCGAGGACGTCTTCGAGCGCGACGACTACGACACCGTCGTCGTCCTGGACTCCCACTGGGCCACCACGGTCGAGTTCGTCGTGACGGCCCAGCCGCGGCGCGCCGGGCTGTACACCTCCGAGGAGCTGCCGCGCGGCATGTGCCGGATGCCGTACGACTTCCCCGGCGACCCCGAACTCGCCTACGCCATCACGCACTTCGCCGACGCGCACGCCACCTTCATCACCGCGATCGACGACGCCTATCTGCCGATCCAGTACGCCACCGTCAACCTGTGGAAGTTCCTGGGCGAGGGCCTGCCCGGCAAGCGGTGGCTGACGATCGGGGTCTGCCAGACCGGCGACATGGAGGACCACTTCCGGCTGGGCCGGGCGCTCGCCGACGGCATCGCCGCCACACCCGGCCGCCGTGTTCTCCTGATCGCCTCCGGCGCCCTCTCGCACACCTTCTGGCCGCTGCGCGAGATCCGGGACCACGAGTCCAGCGACCCGCGCCATATCTTCACCCCCGAGGCGAGGGCGGCCGACGAGGAGCGCATCGCCTGGTTCAAGGAGGGCCGCCACGACAAGGTCCTCGACACCATGGACACGTTCTGGACGTACCGGCCCGAGGCGAAGTTCTTCCACTACCTGATGATGGCCGGTGCGCTCGGCGAGCGGGCGTGCGTCGCCCGCGCCCGCCAGTACGGCGCGTACGAGAACGCCGTCGGCACCGGTCAGGCCCACCTCTGGTTCGACCGCCCGGCCGACGGCTGGACCGGCGCCGGCTCGCCCGCCTCCACCACCGCGCGCACCCCGCACAGCCCCGTCTGAGGAGAGCCGACATGCCCGAATACCGCCGCATCCTCCTCGACGGCGCCGTGGTGGAGACCGTCCGCGAGGGCGACGCACTCGTCACGGGCGACGGTCGCCGCGTCACGGCCCAGGAGGCCCGGCATCTGCCGCCCGTGGTGCCCTCCAAGGTGATCGCCGTCCACCTCAACCACCTCAGCCGCGTCGCCGAGTTCCAGAGCCGGCTCCCCGCGGCCCCCACGTACTTCCACAAGCCGACCTCGGCGCTCAACTCCCACCAGGGCGCCGTCGTCCGCCCCGAGGGCTGCGCGTGGCTCAACTACGAGGGCGAGGTCGCCATCGTCATCGGGAAGACCACCCGGAACATCGCGCCCCAGCAGGCGGCGGAGCACATCGCCGGTTATACGATCGCCAATGACTTCGGCCTGCACGACTTCCGGGACACCGACGCCGGTTCGATGCTCCGCGTCAAGGGGTCCGACACCCTGTGCCCGCTGGGTCCGGGGCTCGTCACCGACTGGGACTTCCACGGCAAGTACCTGCGCACCTACGTCAACGGCAGGCCGGCGCAGGACGGCTCCACCGACGAGATGAAGTGGGACATGCACTACCTCGTCGCCGACATCGCCCGCACCATCACGCTCTACCCCGGCGACGTCCTGCTCTCCGGGACGCCCGCCAACTCCCGCCCCGTACAGCCCGGCGACGTCGTGGAGGTGGAGGTGGAGGGCCTGGGCCGGCTCACCAACCACATCGTCACCGGCCCGACCCCCATCCGCACCGACGTCGGCGCGCAGCCCACCGAGTCGGAGGAGGTCCGGTCCACCGCCCTCGGCGGCGACTGGGAGTTCCGCGGCATCCGCCCGCCCAAGCGGCCCTGAACAAAAGCTCGTCGTGACCAAGGAGTGGACCATATGGATCTGAACGGCTGGCTCGCCACGGCCCTGGCGTCGAACGCCGATTGGGCGAAGACCTTCGGCCCCTACCAGGCCCATCCGGCGCTGGCGGTGGACGACGACCGGTTCGCCGCCGCGTTCGAGGTCTTCACCGAGCGACTCAAGGACAACTACCCCTTCTTCCACCCCCGTTACGCGGGCCAGATGCTCAAGCCGCCGCATCCGGCGGCGGTCGTGGGCTACCTCACGGCGATGCTGATCAACCCCAACAACCACGCCCTGGACGGCGGCCCGGCCACCGCCGACATGGAGCGGGAAGCCGTCCAGCAGCTCGCCACGATGTTCGGCTACGACACCCATCTCGGGCACCTGACCACCAGCGGCACCATCGCCAACCTCGAGGCGCTCTTCGTGGCGCGCGAGCTGCACCCCGGCAAGGGCGTCGCGTACAGCACCGAGGCCCATTACACCCACGGCCGGATGTGCGGTGTCCTGGGCGTGGAGGGCCATCCGGTCCCGATCGACGACCTCGGCCGTATGGACCTCGACGCGCTGGAGGAGCTTCTGCGGACCGGCAGCGTCGGCACCGTCGTGCTCACGGCCGGCACCACCGGGTTCGGCGCCGTCGAGCCGATCCACGAGGCGCTGGCGCTGCGCGAGCGCTACGGTGTGCGCATCCACGTCGACGCCGCCTACGGCGGTTTCTTCACCCTGCTGGCCGGGGCGGAGGGTCCCGAGGGCCTGCCCGAGGAGCCGTGGCGGGCCATCGCCGAGGCCGATTCCATCGTCGTGGACCCGCATAAACACGGCCTCCAGCCGTATGGCTGCGGCGCCGTCCTGTTCCGTGACCCCTCGGTCGGCCGGTTCTATCTGCACGACTCTCCGTACACCTACTTCACCTCCGAGGAGCTGCACCTCGGTGAGATCAGCCTGGAGTGTTCGCGCGCGGGCGCGGCCGCCGCCGCCCTGTGGCTCACCTTCCAGCTGATACCGCCCACGCGCGAGGGGCTGGGGCAGTCGCTCGCGGCGGGTCGGCGCGCGGCCCTGCGCTGGGCGGAACTCATCGAGAATTCGGAGCACTTGGAGCTGTACCAGGCCCCGGAACTGGACATCGTCAGCTACTTCCCGGTGACCGAGGCCGCCGCGCTGTCGCAGATCGACGCGGCCAGCGCCCGGATCCTGCGGGAGGGGATGACGGACGGCGACCCGGTCTTCGTGAGCACGGTCCGCCTCGGCGCCGATCGCCTGGCGGCGCTCCATCCGAAGCTCATCCGGGACGCGGACGGTGCGCGCATCCTGCGCAGTGTGCTGATGAAGCCGGAGTCCGAGAGCTACGTCGACCAGCTCCACGCCCGCCTGGAGCGGCTCGCGCGTGGGTGAACGCTCGCCCTGCCCCCCTCTCAGCCCATCCGCGTCAGGAGCGTGACGGCATGACCGGCGTCCACGGCTACTTCCCGCCCAAGACCGCCACCGGCGCCTCGGCCCTCATCCCCTCCCCGCCGTGGCACTACTCCGGCGACCTGCTCACCATCGAGTACCGCACCGACCCGGCGCGCGTACGCGAACTGCTGCCCGAGCCGTTGGAGCCGGCCGCCGAGGATCCGGGAGCGGTCGCGCTGATCTGGGCCGACTGGCAGTCCTGCGCGACCGGCGGGCGGGAGCTGCTGGACCCGGTGCTCTCCCAGTACAAGGAGACCTTCGCGGTCGTCCGCTGCGCCTACCGGGGCCGGACGTACTCCCGCTGTGTCTACATCTGGGTCGACAAGGACTTCGCGATCGCCCGCGGGCTGCATCAGGGATATCCGAAGAAGCTCGGCTCCATCCATCAGACCCGCCCGCACCCGTACGGGCCCGCCCCGCGCATCGAGGCGGGAGCCCGGTTCGGCGCGACCCTCGCCGCGGCCGACCGGCGCCTCGCCCAGGCCGTGGTGACCCTGCGCGAGCCGTCGGAGACCGGCGGCTTCGTCAACGGCCACCCCATGGCCCACCACCGCTGGCTGCCCTCGATCGAGAACGGCAAGGGGCTCGCCCTCGACGAGCTGGTCGAGTCCGGCGCCGCCTCCTTCGAGGGCGGGCGGCCATGGGTCGGCGACGCCGAGCTGGAGCTGTTCGAGGCGCCCACCGAGGAGCTGGCCCGGCTGGAGATCCACGAGCCGATCGCCGCGTACTACCGCCAGGTCGGCGTGGTCTGGGACGGCGGCCGGCTGCTGGAGTCCGGCACCTCCGGGGCCCGGTAGAAACCCCGTCTGCGACGATCTCCGCGTGGACTACCCGAACGACCAGGCCCCCGGCGCCCCCGTCCGCTCCGGCATCCCGGAGCACGGCCGCGTGCCCAAGTACTACGCCGTCAAGGCCCAGATCGACCGGCTGGTGGACGAGTTGGGAGAGGGCTCCCCCATCCCCACCGAGCGTGATCTCTCCGAGCGGTTCGAGGTCGCCCGGGAGACGGTGCGCCAGGCGCTGCGCGAGCTGGTGCTGGAGGGCAAGCTGCGGCGGCGGGGCCGCGGCACGGTGGTCGCGGGCCCCAAGCTGGCGCAGCCGCTGTCGCTGGCCAGCTACACCGAGGGCGTACGGCGCCAGGGGCGCACCCCCGGCCGTGCGCTGGTCACCCTCGACCGCTTCCCCTGCCCCGACGCACTCGCCGCCGAGACCGGCCTGACCCGCGGCGAGCCCGTCTGGCATCTGGAACGGGTGCTGCTCGCGGATGACGAGCGGGTCGGCCTGGAGAGCACGTATGTGGCCGAGGCCCGCGTGCCCGATCTGGACACCGCCTTCGATCCGGACTCGTCCTTCTACGCCTACCTCGCCGAGCGGGACATCGTCTTCGGCGACGCCGACGAACGGATCGAGACCGTGCTCGCCACACCGCGCGAGGCCCTGCTCATCGGCACCCCGCCGGCCCTGCCGATGCTGCTCATCCACCGTGTTTCGCGGGACACCGCCGGGCGTCCGCTGGAGCGGGTGCGGACGCTGTACCGGGGCGACCGGTTCTCCTTCACGACACATCTGAGCGGCTGAAAAATACCGCTTTGCCCGTATTTGCGACATCACAAAAAGATAACGGGTCTAGCCCAAATGTGATGCTCGGTTCACGCTCTCGTTGACAGCCGGATTCCTCCGGTTCCCCAAACGCATGGAGCGTGACGGTCGTGAGAGTGATAGTCGTCGGAGCCGGCGTGGTGGGCACCATGCACGCCTGGCACGCAGTGGAACGCGGCCATGAGGTCGTACAGATCGAGCGCGAGACGGAGGCTCGCGGCGCCTCGCTACGCAATTTCGGCCAGATCTGGGTGAGCGGCCGAGCGGGGGGCGAGGAGCTGGGCACCGCGCTGCGGGCCCGGGAGCTGTGGGAGGACATCGGCGGCCGCGTTCCGGCGCTGGGCTTCCGTCCGAACGGCTCCCTGACCCCGGTCCGCGGCGAGCTGGAGCTGGCCGTCGCCGAAGCCGCCGTCGCCCGCGCGGACGCCGCCGTGCGCGGCTACAAGCTGCTGACCGCGGGCGAGGCACGGGCCCTCAACCCCGCGCTGCGCGGGGAGTTCGACGCCGCCCTGTACTGCGAGCGGGACGCGGCCGTCGAGCCGCGCACCGCCCAGCTCGCCCTGCGCGCCGAGTTGCTGAACTCCCCGCGGTACACGTTCCTGCCCGGCCGCGAGGTGCGGGAGGTGATCGGCGAGCGGGCCGTCCGCGACGACCACGGCGAGGTGCACACCGGTGACGCCGTCGTCCTGTGCACCGGCGCCTGGCTCGGCGGCCTGGTCCGCGAGCTGGCCGGTCCGGATCTGCCGGTGCGCCGCGTCCGGCTCCAGATGATGCAGACCGGCCCCCTGGGCGAGCCGCTGACCACCTCGGTCGCCGACGCCGACAGCTTCCGCTACTACCCGGCGTACGCCTCCCCCGCCCTGGAGGAGCTGAACGCGCGGCAGCCGCAGGCCGACACGGCCGGGGAGCACCGTATGCAGCTGCTGATGGTGCAGCGCGCCGACGGCGGACTGACCATCGGCGACACCCACGAGTACGAGCACCCCTTCGCCTTCGACACCCTCGAGGACCCCTACGACCACCTCACCGGCGTCGTGGAGTCCCTCCTCGGCCGCCCGCTGCCGAAGATCCGGCGCCGCTGGGCCGGGGTGTACGCACAGTGCACCGACACCAGCCGGGTCGTGCACCGCCAGCGGGTGCGCGACGGTGTCTGGCTGGTCACCGGGCCCGGCGGGCGCGGTATGACCTGCTCGCCCGCGATAGCCGAAACCACCGCGAACGAACTGGGCTGGTGACGCACATGACTACCCCGACCGATACCACCGATACCACCGGCACGATCCGCCTGGTGGCCCTCGACATGGCCGGCACCACCGTCGCCGACGGCGGCCTGGTCGAGCGCGCCTTCGACGCCGCCTCCGGTGAGCTGGGCGTCCGGCCCGGCACCCCCGACCACGCCGAGAAGCTCGCCTATGTCCGCGCCACCATGGGCGAGTCCAAGATCTCCGTCTTCCGCCATCTGTTCGGCGCCGAGGAGCTGGCGCAGCGCGCCAACGCCGCCTTCGAGCGGGCGTACGGCGAACTCGTCGACGGCGGTCTGATCGCACCCGTGCCCGGGGCCCGCGAGGCCATCGAGGAGCTGGCCGCCGACGGCCGTACCGTCGTCCTCACCACCGGCTTCGCCCGCGTCACCCAGGACGCCATCCTGGACGCGCTCGGCTGGCGCGACCTGGTGCCGCTCACCCTGTGCCCCGCCGACGCGGGCGGGCGCGGGCGGCCGTACCCGGACATGGTGCTGGAGGCGTTCCTGCGGACCAGGGCCGCCGAGGACGTGGCCCAGGTGGCCGTCGTCGGCGACACCTCCTACGACATGCTCAGCGGCGTCCGGGCCGGGGCGGGGCTGGTCGCCGGGGTGCGCACCGGGGCCCACGGCGACGAGGCGTTCCGCGCGGCCGGGGCGACCCACGTACTGGACTCGGTCGCCGACCTGCCCGCCCTGCTGCGGGGAGTCGGCTGATGGGCATCCGCTTCGACGCGGTCACCGTCGCCTACGACGGGAACGTCGTCCTGGACGCCCTCGACCTCACGGTGGCACCCGGCGAGGTCATGGCGCTGCTCGGGCCGTCCGGATCCGGCAAGACCACCGCGCTGCGGGCGGTCGCCGGGTTCGTACGGCCCGCCTCCGGGCGGGTCTTCCTCGGCGACCGCGACGTCACCGACCTGCCACCGCACCGGCGGGGCATCGGGATGGTCGTCCAGAGTTACGCGCTCTTCCCGCATCTGCGGGTCGAGGACAACGTCGCGTTCGGCCTCAAGGCCCGCAAGGTGCCCAAGGCCGAGATCCGGGCCCGGGTCGCCGAGGCGCTGGAGATGACCGGCATGGCCGCCTACGCCCGCCGCCACCCGCGCGAGCTGTCCGGCGGCCAGCAGCAGCGCGTGGCCATCGCCCGCGCGCTCGCCATCCGCCCGGACGTCCTCCTCCTCGACGAGCCGCTGTCCGCGCTCGACGCCCGGCTCCGCTCCGGCATGCTGGCCGAACTCGCCCGGCTGCACCGGGAGTTGCCCGAGGTGTCGATCCTGTACGTCACCCATGACCAGGTCGAGGCGCTCACCCTCGCCGACCGGATCGCGGTGATGGACAAGGCCCGGCTCCAGGCGTGCGGCACCCCGCGGGAGCTGTACCGGGCCCCGGCCGACGCGTTCACCGCCTCCTTCGTCGGCAACGCCAATCTGCTGCCGGTGACGGTCGGTTCCGCGGGCGTGTCCTTCGCCGACGCCGAGATCGCGGTCGACACGGCGGGGGCCGTACCGGGCGCGACCGCCACCCTGTGCGTACGCCCCCATCTGGTCGGCATCGGTGCGGGCCCCAACCGGCTCACCGGCACGGTGGCGGAGATCCAGTGGCGGGGCGCCACCCACCGGCTGTACGTCGATGTGGCAGGGCACCGGGTGATGGCCGACGTGCGGGAGCTGCGCGAGCCACCGGCCCATGGCGACCCCGTGACCGTGCACTTCGCGCCCGAGGACGCCGTGCTGCTGACCGCCGGGGTGAGCGGCCATGGCTAGCGCGACCCTGAGCACTCCGGCCAAGGCCCGGCCCCGCGCGGCGGCCTGGGCCTGGGCGTGGGCGCTGCCGCCCGTCGGCCTCCTCGCCCTGGTCTTCCTCTATCCGCTGGCCCTCGTCGTCCAGCAGTCCGTACGGCCCGACACCGGTGGCACCTCCGTCCAGGCGTACGCCGACGTCTTCGCCTCGGAGGCGTTCCGCGAGGCGCTGTGGACCACCGTGTGGCTGGCGGCGGCCTCGACCGCCGGATGCCTGGTGCTCGGCTTCGTGCTGGCGCTGATCATCGCCTTCGTGCCCTTCCCGGGGGCACGGGCCGCCGCACGCTTCATCGATGTCTTCCTGTCCTTCCCGTCCTTCCTGATCACCCTCGCCCTGCTGTTCGTCTACGGCTCGACCGGCATGGCCAACGGTCTGTGGACGGATGTCACCGGCGCCGGTGAGGGGCCCTTCCAGTTCCTCACCACACCCTGGGGCGTACTGCTCGCCGAGATCACGTACTTCACGCCGTTCGTGGTGCGTCCGCTGCTCGCCGCGTTCTCCCAGCTCGACACCGCGCAGCTGGAGGCGGCCAGTTCGCTCGGCGCCCGGGCGCCCCGGATCATCCGGCAGCTCATCCTGCCCGAGGCACTGCCCGCCCTCGCGGCGGGCGGCAGCCTGGTCCTGGTGCTGTGCCTCAACGAGTTCGGCATCGTGCTCTTCACCGGCGCCAAGGGCGTCACGACCCTGCCGATGCTCGTCTACGGCAAGGCCATCCTGGAGTCCGACTACCCGGGCGCCTGCGTGGTCGCCGTCGTCAACGTCCTGATCTCCGTGGGCCTCTACGGCCTCTACCGGGTGGTGAGCCGCCGTGCTGGTGCATAGCCGCAAGGCGAGATGGGCCGTGTGGAGCGTCTTCCTGATCCTCTTCCTGCCCCTCTTCGCCCTCCCGCTCCTCGTCGTCCTCGGCGCCTCCTTCGCCACCCACTGGTCCGGCGTCCTGCCCTCGGGAATGACCACCGCCAACTACCAGGCCGCCACCCGTGGCGAGGCCCTCCAGGCGCTCACCACCAGCCTGGTCACGGCGGTCACCGCGAGCCTGCTGGCGCTGGCCGTGGGCACCTGGGCCGCGCTCGCGGCGGCGGGCCTGAAGAGGCGGTCGCGCAAGGTCCTGGACGCCCTGTTCGTGCTGCCGGTCGCCGTCCCCTCCGTCGTCGTCGGCCTGGCGATCCTGGTGGCCTTCTCCCAGCCGCCGGTGCTCCTCAACGGCACCCGCTGGATCGTGATCACCGCCCACACCGTCCTGGTCACCGCCTTCGCCCACCAG
This sequence comes from Streptomyces hygroscopicus, assembly GCA_002021875.1. Classification (NCBI taxonomy): domain Bacteria; kingdom Bacillati; phylum Actinomycetota; class Actinomycetes; order Kitasatosporales; family Streptomycetaceae; genus Streptomyces; species Streptomyces hygroscopicus. Next base: position 9,965,177 of record CP018627.1, on the reverse strand, counting down.
TCGGTGGCCGCGGCGATCACCCGTCTGGACCCGGCGTACGAGCAGGCGGCGGCCTCGCTCGGCGCCCGCCCCGCCGCCGTGCTCTGGCGGGTCAGGCTGCCGCTGCTGCTGCCGTCCCTGACCGCGGCCGTCGGCCTCTGTTTCGCCCTGTCCATGGGCGAGTTGAGCGCCACGATGATGCTCTACCCGCCCGACTGGACCCCGCTGCCGGTCCTGATCTACGCCGCCACCGACCGCGGCGCCCTGTTCACCGGCTCCGCGATCGCCGTGGTCCTGATGGCGGCGACCCTGCTGGTGCTGCTCGCCGTCTCCCGGATCCGCACCCGGGCCTCCTACCGCTGACCCCGCGATTCCCCTCCCACCGCAAGGAGTTCACCTCGCCATGCCCACGAACATCCGCAAGCCGCTCGCCGCCCTCTGCGTCCTCGCCCTCCCGCTGACCGCCTGCGGCGGCAACACCGCCGCCTCCGACGAGAAGGTCGTCACCGTCTACAGCGCCGACGGCCTCAAGGGCGAGAAGGGCGACGGCTGGTACGACCGGATCTTCAAGGACTTCCAGAAGGAGACCGGCATCAAGGTCGAGTACGTCGAGGGCGGCTCCGGGGAGATGGTGCAGCGCGCCACCCGCGAGAAGTTCAATCCGCAGGCCGACGTCCTCGTCACCCTCCCGCCGTTCATCCAGCAGGCCGACGCCAAGGGCCTGCTGCGGAAGTACACCCCGAAGGGCGCCGATCAGGTCGGCGGCGCCGACAAGGCCGCGAACGGCACCTGGACGGCCGTGGTCAACAACTACTTCGGCTTCGTCCACCACACCAAGAAGGTGAAGCGGGCCCCCGCCACCTGGGAGGACCTCCTCGACGGGAGCTACAAGAACAAGCTCCAGTACTCCACCCCGGGCGTCGCCGGGGACGGCACCGCCGTCCTCATCAAGGCGATGCACGACTTCGGCGGCGAGAAGCCCGCCATGGAGTACCTGGCCAAGCTGCAGAAGAACAACGTCGGCCCGGCCGCGTCCACCGGCAAGCTGGCGCCCAAGGTCGACAAGGGCGAACTGCTCGTCGCCAACGGCGATGTCCAGATGAACTACGCCCAGTCCAAGTCCATGCCGAACCTCGGCATCTGGTTCCCGGCCCGCCGCGGCGGCAAGCCCACCACCTTCGCCCTGCCGTACGCGGCCGGCCTGGTCACCAAGGCCCCGCACACCGCGAACGGCGAGAAGCTCCTGGACTACATGCTGAGCCGCACGGCCCAGAACCAGGTCAGCGAGGTCGGTGGCGGCTTCACGGCCCGTAAGGACATCAAGGCCACCGACGCCAACGCCACCGCGCTCACCAAGCTGATGGACGGCGTGGAGGTCTTCCAGCCCGACTGGAGCGACATCCAGAAGAACCTCCCGTCCTACATCGACGCCTGGAAGTCGGCCACCGACAGCTGAGCCCCGGCTCAGGCGGGACGCACCACGTACACGGCGCCCGCGTTCGCGGTGAAGGCCGTGACACCCGGCTCCGGCCGGGTCGTGGGGACGGGCGCGTCCCCGGAGGTCACCCGCACGTCCTTCGCCGTGCGCAGCCGCGCCGGGCCGCCCGCCCGGGCCGTCAGCCGCGCCTCGTTCAGCGCGCCGCCCCGCCAGCTCAGGTCCACCTCGAAACCGCCCCGCGCCAGCAGGCCCCGCACGCTCCCGTCCGGCAGTTGCGACGGGAGGGCGGGCAGCAGATCCAGCTCGTCGTGCTGGCTCTGCAGCAGCCACTCGGTCACTCCGGCGCAGGCGCCGAAGTTGCCGTCGATCTGGAACGGCGGGTGCAGGTCGAAGAGGTTGGGGGCGGTGCGCTCGGGCGTGAGCAGATCGGCGAGCAGCTTGTACGAACGGTCCCCCTCCTGAAGCCGCGCCCAGAAGTTGACCTTCCAGGCGAGCGACCACCCGGTGCCCGCGTCACCGCGCCGCACCAAGGTGGTGCGCGCCGCGCTGAAGAGGTCCGGGGTGCGGGTCCGGCTGATCTGGTTGCTCGGATGCAGCCCGTACAGATGGGAGACATGGCGGTGCTCCTGTTCGGGGGCGCCCGCGTCCCAGTCCTGCTGCCACTCCTGGAGCTGGCCCTGCGCGCCGACCTTCATGGGGGCGAGCCGTCCGCGCGCGGCGAGCACCTGGTCACGGAAGGCGGCGTCGGTGCCGAGGGTGTCGGCGGCCGAGGCCACGGCGCCGAACAGGTCGCGCAGCAACTGCGTGTCCATCGTGGGCCCGGCGCACAGCGAGCCGCCGCCTCCGCTGTGGTGGGCGTTCTCCGGGGAGACGGAGGGGCAGGTGACCAGCGCGCCGGTGGCCGGGTCGGTCACCAGCGCGTCGAGGAAGAACTGGGCCGCGCCCTTGAGGACGGGGTAGCGCGCCCGCAGTTTCTCCGTATCTCGCGTGTACCGGTAGTGCTCCCAGATGGCCATGGACATCCAGGCGCCGCCCATGGGCCACATGCCCCAGAAGGCGCCGTCGACGGGGGCCGTGCCGCGCCAGGCGTCGGTGTTGTGGTGGGTGACCCAGCCGTCCGCGCCGTACTGGCTGCGCGCCGTCGACCGCCCGGCCACGGCCAGCTCGTCGAGCAGGGCGAAGACCGGTTCCCAGCACTCCAGGAGGTTGGCGGGGGCGGCCGGCCAGTAGTTCATCTCGGTATTGATGTTGATGGTGTACTTCGAGCCCCAGGGCGGGCTCGTCAGGTCGTTCCAGATGCCCTGGAGGGTGGCCGGCTGGGTGCCGGGGCGGGATGCGGCGATGAGCAGATAGCGGCCGTACTGGAAGTGCAGCTCGACCAGTTGCGGATCGCCGCCGGAGGCGAAGCGGGAGACGCGCTCGTCGGTGGGCAGGGCCGCCGCGTCGCTGCTGCCCACGTCCAGCGAGGTACGGCGGAACAGCGCGCGGTGATCGTCGACATGGCGGCCGCGCAGTTGGCCGTACGGGCGGTTCGCCGCCGGGTTGAGGTCTCCGGCCGCCTGGCCCGCCGCGTCACCGTTCGCGTTCTCCCAGTTCACATAGGTGGTGCCGATGGCGACCAGGACCGTCGCCGCGTCGGCGCCCCGGACGGTGACGGTCCCGCCCGCGCTGGTGGTGGTGCCGCCCTCGGCGAGCACCCGCACCAGCGCGCGGAACCCCACCGCGCCGGCCACCCCGCCCGTGGCGTCCCCCCTACCGTCGAGCGCGGCGGTGAGCGGGTCGGGCGAGGACAGGGAGGTGCGCAGCGGGCTTTCGAACGTGGCGCCGAAGGACAGCGCGCCCTTCTTCGACGCGGACAGCCGGACGACGATGACGCGGTCGGGAGCGCTGGCGAACGCCTCACGGGTGAAGGTCACACCGTCGCGGGTGTACGTGGTGGTGGCCACCGCCGAATCCAGGTCCAGCTCCCGCCGGTAGCCGGTCACCGTACCGGCCGTCGGCAGGCTCAGCAGGAGGCTGCCGACCGTCTGGTACTGCGCCTGGCCGCCGGGCACCCCGAGGAAATCGGAGTTGATCAGCGTCTCGGCCTCGGGCCACTTTCCGTCGAAGACGAGCTGCCGGATGCGGGGCAGGGCGGCCAGGCCCTTGTGGTTGTCGTAGCTGTGCGGCCCGCCCGCCCAGAGGGTGTCCGCGTTGAGCTGCAGCCGCTCGGTCTCCGTGGCCCCGAACACCATCGCGCCGAGCCGCCCGTTGCCCAGTGGCAGGGCGCTCAGCCAGTCGGCGGCGGGCTCGCGGTACCACAGCGCCAGCGGCCGGTCCGCCTTCTCGCGCCCGGCGGCCTCCGCGGCGTGGGCCGTCCCGGCGGGCAGGCCGGCGGCCGCGAGGCCCGTGGTGGTCGTGGCGGCGAGGGCCATGAAGTGTCGGCGCGGCACATCAGGGGTCACTGCGACTCCAGGAAGGGGTGAGTGGGGGTCTGCCTCGGTCCGGGATCTGCCTCGGTCCGGGATCCGTCCGGCCGTCCCGGCGGGCCGCTGTCCCGCGGCCCGGCTGCCGGGTCAGCGGCCGTGGCCGGTTGTGGCCACGCCCATGGCGTACGTGATGCCACCGAGGAGGTGCTGCCGGAAGGCGGGCTCGGTGTAGGACTCCTTGGTGTGGCCGAGGCCGGTGTAGAAGGCCCGGCCGCCCTTGTACTTCTGGTACCAGCTGATGGGGTGGTCCCCGTTCATGGTGCCGCCGGTGTACGAGGACTCGTCCAGCGCGGCGAGCACGTGCACGGTGGCCGTATCGCGGGGATTGGTGCGGTAGTTGTACCACTCGTCGGTGCGCACCCAGGTGTCCCCGAGGTGGCCCGTCGCCGGGTGGGCGTGGTCCTCGACCTTCACCGTGGCCCGCTGGATCGCCGGGTGGGACTGGAACCACGCACCGCACAGCCCGCCGTAGAACGGCCAGTCGTATTCGGTGTCGGCGGCGGCGTGCACCCCCGCGTAGCCGCCGCCCGCCGCGACATAGCCCTCGAAGGCCGTCTGCCCGCCCGTGTCGAGGACGTCGCCGGTGGTGGACAGGAAGACCACCGCGGCGTAGCGGGCGAGGTTGCCGGGGGTGAAGGCGGCGGCGTCCTCGGTGGCGTCGACGGCGAAGCCGCCCTGCGCGCCGAGGTCCTTGATGGCGGCGATGCCGTCGGGGATGGAGTCGTGGCGGAAGCCCGCCGTCCTGGAGAACACCAGCACCCGGCCCGCCCTCGGCCGCCTGCGGGCGGACGTGGCCCAGGCGGGCACGGACGCCGCGCCGGTGAGCAGCACGGCACCGGCCGCGGCCTTGATCACGGAGCGGCGCCGGGTGGGGGCGGGCAGATCGGGACGTTTCCTGTGCACGGGGAACCTCCGGGGAGAAGTGTGATTCTCAAAGGGGGTTGGGCACAGGCGCGCGCCGTCGCGCCCAGGGCGCCGCACGGCTGCGAGCCTCGGTGAGGGGAGGGGCTGCCTCCGTGGGCGTAAGGGGACCGTACCGAGTCGGCCCCACTTTGCAAAGCCCGTTGACAAAAAGCTCTGGCCGGCCATCCGGTCACCGCCTCGTGGGCGCGGGACGGCCCGCCAGCCGTGGTGTGAACGTGGCGTGGAAGATGGTCGACGCGGCGCCGACGGCGGCGGCCTCGCGGCTGAGCACGGACCGCTCGACATCGACCCGGCGCAGCCGTCTGGCGGTCGGGAAGTCGTTGACGATACGGGAGATCTCGGCCGTGTAGAGGCCGGCGACCCCGTCGGTGAAGAACGGCCCGCCGAGCACGACCAGGTCGATGTCCAGCAGGTCCACCAGGGACAGGGCGCCTCTGCCGATCGCCCCGGCGACCTGGCGCACGGCCTTCTCGGCGACCGGGTCGCCGGCCCCGGCCGCCGCGCTCACCACCCGGTGGGCCTCGCGCGGGTCGTGCGCGGCGCGCGGGCCGAGGACCATGCCGAGCCGGGCGGCCGTCTCCGGGATGGACACCGGCGGATTGCACTCGGGCAGGATCTCCGGTCTGCCGTCCGCGCCGACCCGTTCCAGGGCGACGGCGCACAGCTGGCCGAACTCCCCCGCGTTGGCGCTGACTCCGCGGTGGATGTCGCCGCCCAGGAACAGCCCGGCGCCGACCCCGGTGCCCAGGTACAGGTACACGAAGTCACGGGCGCGCCGGTCGCGCCCGATCCACCGCTCCCCGATGGCCGCGGCCGAGGAGTCCTTCTCCATGACGATGGGGCAGGGGAAGCGGTCCTTGAGCATGTACAGCAGCGGCACATCCCGCCATACCGACAGCAGCGGCGGGTCGAGGACGGTGCCGGAGGCCACGTCGACGGGGCCGGGGGTGGCCACGCCGATGCCGAGGAATCCCCCGGGCCGCACCGCGCCACCGGCGGCGGACAGGACCCCGCGGCCCAGCCGGGCGATGTGGTCGACGAGCTGGTCGGGGCTGGCGGTCTGCGCGACGGGTTCCGTACGGCTGCGGACGATGGCGCCGTCGAGGTCGACCACGACCGCCGTCAGCACCTCGGGGTCGACATGGATGCCCAGCGCGTGCCCGGCGTCACCGCGCAGCCGCACCGGTGTGCGCGGCTTGCCGGAGGTGGCCTGCCGCCGGTCGTCCTCGACCAGGATGCCGCGGTGCAGCAGCGAGCGGGAGATCCGGGAGACCGACTGCTGGGTGAGGCCGGTGCGGTGCGAGATCTCCCCGCGGGTGATGGTCCCGGCCAGCCGTACCGCCTCGATGACCACGCACTCGTTGAAGGAGCCGAGGTCGATCTGGTTCGCGCCGCCCCAGGACTCCCGGCGCTGCTCGCCACCACCGGCCCGGGAGGCCCCGGCGAAGTGGGTGGCGATGGGTTCCCGGAGCCAGCGCACGGGCTGCCGCTCGCGGGCGCTGCCGGGCCGGTCCGCGTAGCGCGTGAGGGCGGCGGCCAGGTCGAGGTAGACGCGGTGCGAGGACTCCGGGTGCCGGGTGCAGTCCAGGCCGACCATGGCCCGCAGGAAGGTGCGCCAGGTGGTGCGCACCGGAAGGGCGTGGTGGACCACCCCGCCCCGGGCCCACCGCTGGGACGACGGCCCGCCCTCCCCCGTATCCCACAGGGTGATGGCGTGCAGGGAGGCGCCGGGGTGGCGGCGCCGGGCCTCGGCCAGGTATCGGGCCGGCCGGTCCTGACCACGCCGCTCCCCCGGCGCCGGGGACGGCGGGACCTTCAGCGCGGCCTCCACCGCCGCGTCGACCGCGGCGATGACATCGGCACCGGGAGAGGCGCCCGGCGAGCCGCCGTGGTGCCGTTCGTGGGCGGCCGGGCGGGTGCCGACGAGCAGCAGCGCCCGGTCGGTGTCCAGATACAGGCCGAGCACCCACACCTCGGCCTGCGGAAGCGGGGGGCGGGTGGGCACGGCGGGAACGGTGGCGTTACCGGGGGTGACCCGCCAGCGCTGGCGGATCGCGGCGACGGCCGCGTGGCTGTAGCCGAGTTCGCGGGCGATCGCGCGAGAGGCGCCGGCGCCGTCGGGCGCCAGCACCGTACGGGTGATGACCTCGGCCTCGTCGATGATGCTGGGCCGCCCGGGCCGTGGACGCTCCCGCAGGCCCGCCACGCCGGAGACGTCGAAGCGCTGCCGCCAGTTGCCCACCGTCTGCCGGGAGACATCGAGCCGCCGGGCGATCTCGGCGTTGCGCAGGCCCTGGGCGGCGAGCAGGACGACGGCGGCGCGGACGGCACGCGAACCGCCCTCCGCCACCCAGTGCCGCAGCAGCCTGCGGTCCTCCTCGGGCAGCCCCGGGGCGTCCTGGTAGGGCGGGTTCACGACGCCCCGCGCGCCAGCCGGAGGGTCAGGATCTGGAACGGGCGCAAGTCCAGGCCCAACACGCCCTGCGCATGGGCCAGTTCGACCGTTGGATTCTCCATCAGGTCGGCGACCTGGACGCGGGCGACGGCGAATCCGGCCGCCAGGGTGGTGCGGACCCGGCCGCCTCGCGACTCGTAGAGCCGGACCACGACGTCGCCGGAGCGGTCGTCGGCGAGCTTGACCGACTCCACCACGACGCCCGGATCGCCCACCGCGACCAGCGGCGGTCCGGTGAGCCGGGGCGCGGCGGGGCGCAAGGGGAGGCTGAACGCGTATCCCGCGGCCACGGCGTCGCCGATGTCGGCGCCGGGGTGCAGCGCGTAGCGGAAACGGTGCCGGCCCCGGTCGGCATGGGGGTCGGGGCTGTGGGGGCCGCGCAGCAGGGTGAGCCGGAGGGTGGTGGTCGTTCCGCCGTCCTCGCGGGTGAGGCGGGCGACGTCGTGCCCGTAGGTGGAGTCGGTGAGCAGGGCCGCACCCCAGCCGTGTTCGCCGATGTGGATCCAGCGGTGCGCCCACGCCTCGAAGCGGGCGGCGTCCCAGCTCGTGTTCTCGTGGGTGGGCCGCTCGACATGGCCGAACTGGATCTCGGACGCGACGCGTTCGGCGTGCACGTCCAGCGGCCAGGCGGCCTTGAGGACGGTGTCCTCCTCCCGCCAGTCGATGTCCGTGTCGACCTCCAGGATCCGGCTGCCCGCGGCCAGGCCGAGGCGCTGTACGACGACGGACCGGCCGGTGGTGCGCTCCACCCGGACACAGGCCAGCAGCGGCCCTTCGTCGTCGAGCCGGACGGCGGTCGCGGTGTCCAGGTCGCGATGGGCGTTGCGGTACTGGGCGTCCAGGTTCCAGGCGCTCCAGCGCACCGGATCGTCGGGGTGGAGCTGCAGCAGGTTCCCGGCGCCACCGGGCGCGATGGACTCCCTGCCGCGGTCGTGGTCGTAGACGGAGCGGACCAGCCCGTCGCTGTCGATACGGACCGTCAGCGCGCCGTTGTCCAGGACGTATCCGCCCCCGTCGGCGGGACGGGCGGTGACCGGCACCTGGTCGGCGGTGCCGGTGCCGAGGACGGCGGCGCCGAGCGCGGGGGCCTGGGCGAGCACGGCGTACCGGCCGTCGGACAGCTTCTGCACCGGGCCGCCGGCGGCGGGCGGCGCATCCAGGCGGACCACCTCGCGCCGTGCGTGGGGGGCGGCGTTGAGGACGGCGAGTGGTTCCGCGGTGTCCGGGGTGCCCGCGACGCGGGCCACGATGCGCTCCAGGCCGCGGTGGATGGCACGGTAGGTCTGCTCGGCCTCCTGGTGGACCCAGGAGATGGCGGTGCCGGGGAGGATGCCCTGGCACTGGTGGAGCAGCACCTGCTTCCACAGCGCGTCGAGCGTCTCGTACGGATAGGGCTCGCCGGTGCGGACGGCGGCCGTCGCCGCCCACAGCTCGGCCTCGCGCAGCAGGGCCTCGCTGCGCCGGTTGCCGCGCTTGGTGCGGGCCTGGCTGGTGTAGGTGCCGCGGTGGGTCTCCAGATACAGCTCGCCGCGCCACACGGGCGCCTCGGGGTACTCCTCGCGGGCCTCGCGGAAGAAGTCCGACGGCGACTGGACCCTGACCCGTGGCGAGCCTTCGAGGTCGGCCAGGCGCCGGGCCTTCTCCAGCATCTCGCGGGTGGGCCCGCCCCCGCCGTCGCCGAAGCCGAAGGGGGCCAGGGAGCGGGTGCCCGCGCCCTTCTCGGCGTACGTGGCGACGGCGTGGGCCAGCTCGGCGCCGGACAGGGTGGCGTCGCAGGTGTCCACGGGCGGGAAGTGGGTGAAGATCCGGGTGCCGTCGATCCCCTCCCACCAGAAGGTGTGGTGGGGCAGCTTGTTGGTCTCGTTCCAGGACAGCTTCTGGGTGAGGAACCAGCGGGCGCCCGCGAGCGCGGCGAGCTGCGGGTAGGCGGCGGTGTGGCCGAAGGAGTCGGGCAGCCAGACGCCGTCGGTCTCCACGCCGAGTTCCTGGGAGAAGAAGCGGCGACCGTGGACGAGCTGACGTGCCAGGGCCTCGCCGCCGGGCAGATTGCCGTCGGCCTCGACCCACATGCCGCCGACCGGCGCCCAGTTGCCGTCGGCCACCGCCTTCTTGATCCGCTCGAAGACGTACGGCTGGTGGTCGCGCATCCACGCGTAACTCTGGGCGGAGGAGCAGGCGAAGACCAGCTCCGGGTACTCCTCGGCCAGCGCGGCCATGGTGGAGAACGTCCGGGCGCACTTGCGCACGGTCTCGCGCGGCGGCCACAGCCAGGCGGAGTCGATATGGGCGTGTCCCACGGCGGCGATGGTGTGCGCGGTGTCGTGGGCGCGCCGGTCCAGGACCGGGCGCAGGATCCCCCGGGCCGCCGCGGCGCCCGCGGCGACGCGGCGCGGGGGCACGCTGTCCACGGCCCGCTGGAGCGCGCGCAGGATCTCGTGGCGGCGCGGCAGTCCGAGGGGCAGTTCGCGCATCAGCTCGTCCAGCACCTCCATGTCGTGGAGGAGCTGCCAGACGTCCTCCTCGCGGACCACGAGGTCGGCGCGGCGCAACTGGTACAGGTCCTCCTCGCCCGCGGTGAGCCGGTGGCCGTAGTGGGTGCCGATACCCGCGCTGCCGACGATGGGCGGATTGGCGGCGGCCTCGACGAGCAGGCACACGCTCTCGCCGCCGACGGCGCGGGGGGTCAGCGGCACCGAGCGGTTGTGGGAGTGCAGGCCCTGCAGCGGGGTGCCGTCGGCGTCGTGGACCAGGCCCTCGGCCTGGCCTCCGGGGCCGCGGGAGAGATCGAAGCCGAGGTCGAACAGGGCCTCCACCCGGCGGCCCGCCCACCGTTCGGGGACCGTGGCGGTGGCGCGGAACCAGGTGGTCGACCACGGGCCGCCCCAGCTGCCACCGATGACGAACGGCCGGTACTCGGCGCGCAGCGCGTCGGCCACCGGCACCGGCTCCCCCGGGAGGTGCCAGGCGGCGACCTCCAGCGGGACGCGGTCGCCGTACAGCGCCGGGCGCAGGCGCTCGGCGATGAACTTCGCGATGCGCTCCTCCACGGCGTGGCGGTCGTCGTGCATGGTCGGCCCTTCCTCCTGCCTGCCCCCGGGAAAGTGCGCGTGACGCTTATGTAAAACCATGTGTGTTATCACGTCAACGCTTCGGCCCAATTACCCTCCCGTTGCCGTGAGCTGCTCCTCTGACCTGCGAATTTACTGGGTAAAAGAAGCGATCCGACACCCTGTCAGGAGGAAAATAAGCGGCCCTCCATCGACTGTGTCAGATAAGAGAATTGACACCGGGCACAGAAATGCGGCGGGGAGGAGTCGGCGTTCTCCTCCCCGCCGCGTGGGCCGTCCGGCGGTTCCCCTCGGGTTGCCCGGCGCGGCCCGGCTCGGTCCCGGCTCAGCCGGTGGTGAAGGTGAAGTCGTCCAGGTCGAAGAGGTTGCCCTGGCCGGTGACGCCCTTGAAGACGAAGCAGAGCGTCGTCGTCCCCGAGGGGGCGCCGCCGAGCGTGGCGCTCACGTCCTGGAAGTTCTCCCAGCCGCCGGTGGCGGGCACGGTCGCGGTTCCCAGCAGCGTCCCGGTGGGGCCGCCCGCGCGGACCTCGATGGTGCCGCCGGGTCCGCCGGAGGAGATGCGGGCCGTCAGCTTGGTGGCGTTGTTCAGGAGGTACGGCTTGAAGGAGATCCAGTCGCCGTTGTCGGTGAAGCCGACGGTCTTGCCACCGTGCGCGGTGGAGTGACTCGCCTGCTCGATGCCCTGGAACGCGGTGTAGTGCTCGGCCTGGCGGTGCTTCGGCTGAGCGACATGCTGGGTGTGGGTGGTCAGCGCGGGCTGGCCGCCCGCTCCCTTGTCGGTGTATTCGGCGTCGAAGACCCCGAAGATATTGGCGTTCTCGTCGTGTTCTCCGTCCGCCAGCGTCTGCAGGGTGCCCTCACAGCCGGTGGCCGAGGTGATGGGGTGGGCGTGGCTGTCGTGCCCGAGCAGGTGGGTGATCTTCACCTTGGCGCAGTCGATGGTGCCGTCTTCCGGATCGCTGACCTTGATGCGGAAGGGCACCTTGTCGCCGAAGGTGAACAGCCGGCCGTCCCCGGGCAGTTCCAGGGTGACCGTCGGCGCGGTGTTGCCGACCGTGATGTGGACACTCGCCGTGCCGGTCAGGCCGCCGGGGTCCCGGGCGGTCAGGGTGGCGGTGTAGGTGCCGTTGGCGGTGTAGGTGTGCGCCGGGTTGGCCTCGGTGGACTTACCCCCGTCGCCGAAGTCCCAGCTGTAGCTGATGGCGTCGCCGTCGGGATCGCTGGTGCCGGACGAGGAGAAGCCGACCCGCAGCGGCGCCTGCCCCGAGGTCTTGTCGCCCGCCGCCTGGGCGACCGGCGCCCGGCCTCCGACGACGTTCTCGATGCGGTACAGCGCCGAGTTGGCGTCACCCGCGCCCCATCCGGTGCCGTAGTCCAGGACGTACAGCGCGCCATCCGGGCCGAAGGCCATGTCCATCACCTGGGTGCCGGTCCAGGGGAAGGCGTTGATGGAGCTGACCGTGCCGTCCGCGCCCTGGTCGATCCGCTTGATCCACTTGCGGCCGAACTCCCCCGCGAAGAAGTCGCCGTCGTACTCCTGCGGGAACTTCACCGGCGAGTTGAGGTTGGCGTCGTAGCGGTAGACCGGTCCGGCCATCGGGGATTCCGAGCCGGAGCCGAACTCGGGCACCGACCCGCCGTCGTAGGGGATCCAGGCGGCCTGGGCCGGGGGCAGGTCGGTGAGGCCGGTGTTGTTCGGGGAGGTGTTCTTCGGCGCGGCGCAGTTGAAGGCGGAGCCGGAGGTGCCGGTGGCGAAGTCGTAGTCGATGTACGGCTGGTTCTTGCCGACGCAGTAGGGCCAGCCGAAATTACCGGCCTTGGTGACCCGGGCGAACTCCACCATGCCCTGCGGACCGCGGGTGGAGCTGGCGTTGCCCGCGTCGGGCCCGTAGTCGCCCACGTAGACCACGCCGGTGGCCTTGTCGACGCTCATCCGGAACGGGTTGCGGAATCCCATCGCGTAGATCTCGGGGCGGGTCTTGGCGGTGCCGGGGGCGAAGAGGTTGCCCGCAGGGATGTCGTACGAGCCGTCGGCCTTGACCTTGATGCGCAGGATCTTGCCGCGCAGGTCGTTGGTGTTGCCCGCGCTGCGCTGGGCGTCGAAGGCCGGATTGCGGCTCGCCCGCTCGTCGATGGGCGTGTAGCCGTCGGAGGCGAAGGGGTTGGAGTCGTCGCCGGTCGACAGATACAGATTGCCCTGTGCGTCGAAGTCGATGTCGCCGCCGACGTGGCAGCACATGCCACGGGAGGTCTTGACCTCCAGCACGGTCTTCTCGCTGGCCCGGTCCAGGGTGCCGTCGGTCTTGAGCACGAACCGGGAGAGCCGGTTGACGCCGTCGAACTTGGTGAAGTCCGCGGCCGTGCCGTTCTCCGGGGCGTCACCGCCCGGGGTGTTCAGCGGCGGCGCGTAGTAGAGGTAGATGAAGCGGTTGGCGCTGAAGCCCGGGTCGACCCCGACGCCCTGCAGCCCCTCCTCGTCGTGGCTGTACACCGGCAGGGTGCCGGCGACCTTGGTGGTGCCGGCGGCGTCGGTGAGCCGCAGCGTGCCATCGCGCGAGGTGTGCAGCACCGAGCGGTCGGGCAACACGGCCAGCGACATCGGCTCACCCGTCTCGGCCACCCCCTTGGCCAGGGTGACCTGCTGGAACACGGGGGCAGCGGCGGGGGCGGCGGCCGTCCGGCCGGAGTCGGGCTCGGCGTCCGCCGCCGGGGCGGTGAGCGTCAGGGTGGCGCCGGTGAGCAATGTTCCGGCGAACAGCGCGAGGGATCTGCGCAGTCCGAGGCGTTTCCTGTGCACGAAGGTCCTCCGTATGCAGTGGGGATACTCGCGGAAGTGCTGAGCACAGGCGCGCGCCGTCGCGCCGCGGTACGGGCCTTGGGCAGGGTGGAGGGGACCCTTGTGCCCGTACTCGACACCGCCCTAGCCGTGGCCCGCCGACGCGGACAGCTCGCCCACGAAGGGCACGGGCTCGGGACGGGAACATGTGGTGCCGACCGGGAGCGAGGTCCGCTCCCGGGCGGCGTCGAGCAGGGTGAGCATGACGTCCAGGACATGGCGGGCGAGCTCGGCGGAGACCTGGTGCGGGCGGCCCGCCTCCAGCGCCCACGCCAGGTCGGCCAGGCCGTACCCCCCGGCGGAGCCCGCATATCCGGCCGACGGCGGCAGCGGCTCCCAGGCGCCACCGCGCCAAAGCTCCACGGGACCGTCGAAGGTGTCGGGATCCGGCACCGACAGCGAGCCCTCGCTGCCGTGCGCGTCCACGGCCTTGCGCGCGGTCCGGGTACCCGGACCGCGCACCGTGTCCGGCGCGCGGCCGACCCGCGGCCCGGCCCGCTGTGCCGCGCCCATGATGGCGTCGGCCTCCTCGCCGACCAGCCCTGTCCTCAGCGGCTCGCCCACAGCGGTCCCCTCTCGGTCAGCCTCCGCTGGGGTGGCGCTCGTCGCGTTCGGTCTCACGGCCTCTGCACGCTCCCATCGGTGGTCCGCAGCAGGGCCCAGCGGTCGTGGGCCAGGGGCTCGGGGGCGGGATAGCGGCGCGCGACGCTCTCGTCGAAGTCGACTCCGAGCCCCGGGGCCTCCCGGGGCTCCATCGCCCCCAGGCGCGGCACGATCGTCCCGGGGAAGACCTCCAGAACCGCCTCGCGGAAGGTCGCCGCCTCCTGGACGCCGAAGGCGGGGCTGGAGATGTCGAGGGCGACGGTGGCCGCCTGCGCGAGCGGGCTGACGTCGCCCGGCCCGTGCGGGGCGAGGCGGACGCCGTGCAGCTCACATGCGGCGGCGAGCTTACGGGCCGGAGTGAGGCCGCCGAGCGTGGGGATCCGGATCCGCGCGAAGTCGATCAGCGGCCCGGCCAGCAGCGGCAGGAACTGGGTGAGATCGCTGAACAGCTCGCCCATCGCGAGGGGCACCGGGGACGCGGCGCGCAGCCGCGCGAAGTGCGCGGCGTCCTCCGGGGCGAGCACATCCTCCACGAAGTAGAGCCCGGCGTCGGCCACCCGGCGCAGGAACTCCACGGCCTGGCGCGGGTCGAGGCGCTCATGCGCGTCGTGCAGCAACTCGACGCCGTCGCCGACCAGTTCGCGGGTGCGGCGCAGCACCGGGGGCACCGCGCGCAGATAGGCGGCGCTGTCCCAGCGACCGGAGCGGTCGTGTCGGGCCCGGGCCTCCTCGGCGCCGGAGGGGGCGGCGCCGTAGGTGTCGGAACCGGGGACGGCGGTCTGGACGCGGACGTGTCCGAAGCCCCGTTCGCGCGCGGCGGCGACCTTGTCGGCGAGTTCTTCGGCGTCCCGGCCGTCCACGTGGGTGTAGGCGGCTGCGCGGTGGCGGAAGCGGCCGCCGAGGAGGGCGTACAGCGGGGCGCCGAGCCGCTTGGCCTTCAGGTCCCACAGGGCGACATCGACGCCGCCGAGGGCGTTGCCGGTGATCGAACCACCGCGCCAGTAGGCGCTGTTGAGGGCCAGGCGGTGCAGGTCCTCGATGTCGCCGGGGTCGCGGCCGCGCAGCAGCGGCGCGAGGTAGTCGTCGATCACGCTGCGGACGGCCAGGGTGCGCTGAGGGTCGCTGGCACATCCGAGGCCGTACAGCCCGGGGTCGTTGGTCTCGATCCGCACGATGAGGTACGGGCAGCCCTGCGGGGCCGTCAGGAACGTGCGTACGGCGGTGATGCGGAGCTTGTCGCCGCGCTCCTCCACCCAGGGGGCCTGGGCCAGCGGGAGGTGCGGCTCATGGGGTGCGGACATGCGCTCCCATTCCGGTAGCCGAATGGCAATCGTCCATTCGAACGTAAGGAGGGTTCAGGAGCGGTGTCAATGACCGTACCGGGATACGGTCGGGCTCGGGGCGCGCGGCGGTGTGCGGGGCTCAGTGCTCGCCGAGGCGCTTCAGCAGGGTGCGCAACGAGTGGGCTGCCTCGGTGACATGGGCGGCGATCTCGCTCAGCCGGGCGTCGTCCATCCGGCTGCGCGGCGCCGAGCAGCTGATCGCGTCGCCGCCGCCGTGCCCGGTACCGAGCGGGACCGCCACACAGCGGATGTCCACCGAACTCTCGCCCTCGTCCTCCGCCCAGCCGCGTTTGCGGGCGTCGGCGAGCTGGGCGAGCAGCTCGTCCGGGTCGGTGACGGTGCTCGGAGTCAGCGCCGTCAACGGCCAGTTGAGCCGGCGCTGGATCTCGGCCGCGTCGTACTGGGACAGGATCGCCTTGCCGAGCGCGGTGGCATGCGCGGGCAGCCGGCGGCCCACCGCCGAGTACATCCGCAGGGCATGGCGGGATTCACGTTTGGCCAGGTAGACGACGTCCGTATCGTCCAGCCGGCCGAGGTGGACGGCCTCGCCGGTCTCCTCGGCCAGCAGGTCGAGCACGGGCCCGGCGATCCCGGCGAGGTCGTCGCTCTCCAGATAGGCGGTGCCGGTCAGCAGCGCCTTGAGACCGAGGCTGTACAGCGTTCCCGACGGGTCCGTCTCCACCCAGCGGCGGGACTCCATGGTGCGCAACACGGCGTGCAGGCTGCTCTTGGGCACGGCCAGGGTGCTCGCCATGTCGGCGAGCGAGAGCCGGGCGCCCTCGGCACCCAGGAGTTCGAGCACTTCCAGGACGCGCGCTGCGGACTTGACGTCCTCGTGACGCCGGACCCGCGCTGCTCCCGACACCGATTCCACGCCAGCCTCCGCTCCCCGGCCCGGCGCCCCGCTGGCCCCGGTTGCCGACACCTTACGCAGCTTGTCTTGACGCTATATCACGGCAAGCCTATGTTCCGTTACTCCAACGTCATTCGGTCTTCTGAACGTATCGGCATGAGGCAGGGGCTCGTATGCATGCCAGATATCCGCTTTCTCACAAGGTCACCGCCCTGACCGTGGTGCTGACGCTGCTGATCTACGCCGCCGCCGGATACGCCTTCGCCGTACTGCGCTTCCCGGGCCGCGCCTGGCTGTACCGCCTGTTCGTGGCGCTGCTGTTCGTCCCGGGGGTGACGGTGCTGCTGCCGATCATCCTGCTGGAGCACAACCTCGGCATCCTCGGCACGCACTACGGGCTCGTCCTGCCGTTCGTCAACGGCACCGCGCCACTGTCGGTGATGCTGCTGACCGGCGCCTTCACGGCCGTACCGAAGGAGCTGCGGGACTCCGCCCGGGTCGACGGGGCCGGGGAGCCGCACATCTTCGCCCGTGTCTACCTGCCGCTCGCCCGGCCGGCGCTGATCACCGTGGCGCTGCTGACGGCGATCCCGACCTGGAACGAGTATCTGCTCACCAAGGTCTCGCTCAACGACGAGTCCGCGTACACGCTCTCCCTCGGCCTGCAACAGCTCTCCACGCAGAACGTGCCGCAGTACAACAGCCTGATGGCCGGTGCGCTGATCGTGGTGATCCCGGTGATCCTGCTCTTCCTCGCGCTGCAGCGGTACTTCGTGAACGGACTCGTCGGGGCGGTGAAGGGATGACCCACGTGCTGGTGACGGGCGCCGCGGGCCACATCGGGCGCCATGTCGTCGACTACCTGCTGAACCACGGCTACCGCGTGACCGCGACCGACCGTAACCCCGTCCACGACCCGCGTCTGGAGCGCAGCCTCGCCGGGGACCTGCGCGACCGCGAGCTGGTGCGGGAAGCGCTGCGCGGGGTGGCGGCGCTCGTCCATCTCGCGGCCATCCCGCACCCCGACACCCGGGATCCGGCGGGCCAGTTCACCGCCAACTGCCACACCGCCTACCTGGCGCTGGACGAGGCCGGGCGCGCCGGGGTGCGCCGTGTGGTGGCCGCCTCCAGCATCGGCGCGCTGGGACTGGCGTGGTCGACCCACCCGCGCTCACCCGGCTATGTACCGGTCGACGAGTCACACGCCACGCTCGCCGAGGACCCGTACGGACTCTCCAAGCTGGTCCTCGAACAGGTCGCCGAGGGTACCCACCGGCGCTGGGGCACCGACACCGTGTGTCTGCGCTTCCCCTTCACCGGCACCGGCCCACGGCTGACGCGCCAGCTCGCCGCCGTGCGCGCGGACCCCGGACACCACGCGAGCGACCTGTGGGGGTGGCTGGACACCCGCGACGCCGCCGCCGCGGTGCGAGCCGCGCTCGCCGCCGAGTCGCGCGGCAGCCATGTGCTGTACGTGGCGGCCCCCGACACCTCATCGGACATCCCCACGGCCGAACTGCTCGCCCGCTACCACCCCACCGCCAGGATCGTGGCGCCGCTGTCCCGCTTCGCGGGGCTGTACGACACCTCGCGCTGCACCCGGCTGCTGGGCTTCGCCCCCGCCCACGCCCGGCCTACCGCCGACGCCGTCGCCGAGGGTCCCCACCGCTCCTCCCCCACGGAAGGAACATGAGATGGCTCAGAGCCCCGGCACCAGTCGCCGGACCTTTCTGACGGCCACGGCCGCGGGCGCCCTCGGCGCCGGCGCGCTCGCCGCGGCGGGAGGCCGGGCGGCCGCCGCGGCACCCGCCGACGACCCCAGGACACCCGCCACCGCGACCCGTCTCGCGCCCTCGCCAAACGTGCACATCTTCTACTACCCCTGGTACGGCAGCCCGGAGGTCAACGGCTCCTGGCGCCACTGGCCGCAGGGCGGCCTCACCCCGCCCGACCGGATCGGCTCCGACTTCTACCCGGCGGCCGGGGCCTACGACTCCGGCGACCGCGCCGCGGTCGACCGCCACATGGGGTGGCTGGCCCAGGCCGGAACCGGTGTGCTCGTCACCAGCTGGTGGGGGCAGGGCGGTTACGAGGACCAGCGGGTGCCGCTGCTCCTGGACGCGGCGGCCGCGCGCGGGCTGAAGGTGGCCTGGCATATCGAGCCCTACGCCGGCCGCACGGCGCAGTCCGTGGTGGACGACGTCGGCTATCTCATCCAGCGGTACGGCGGCCACCCGGCCTTCTACCGGGACGCGGCGCACGGCGACCGCGGCGCGTACTACGTCTTCGAGTCCCTGCGGATCGTCGACTGGGCCCCGCTGGACCAGGTGGCCGACCGCGCCATCGTGCTGGCCCAGACCACGGACGTATCGAAGGTCGCGCACTTCGGCGGCATGTACACCTATGACGCCATCGCCGCGGGCAACAACCCGCAGTGGGCCGGTCCGGCCGCGTACTGCCGTGACCACGGCATGGTCTGGGCGCCGTCCATCGGCCCCGGCTACCTCGACGACCGCGCCGTGCCCGGGAACACCACACCCACCCTGGAGCGCGACGACGGCGCCACCTACGACCTGGAGTGGAACAACGCACTCTCCCCCGCCAACGGGGGCCCGCCCACCTGGATCTCGATCACCTCGTTCAACGAGTGGCACGAGGGCAGCCAGATCGAGCCCGCGGCCTCCGCCCCGCCCACCGCGCAGAGCTACCGGACCTACAGCGGGGCGTACGGGAGGACGGGCGCCGCGGCCGAGACCGCGTATCTCGACCGCACCGCGTACTGGGTGACCCGGTTCGAGGCCGCTCGCCGCCGCTGAGCCGTGCTGTGCCGGGGCCCCGGCCGGGGCCCCGGCGAACCGCGCTAGACGACCGGTTTCGTGGGCCGGTCGGGGGTCAGCGCGATCTCCTTCTTGAGCATCCGGCCCCCGTCTCCGGTGAGGCGGAGGTAGTAGTCCGAGGAACAGACGGTGCCGTCCTCGTCGAGCGCCCAGATCCCCGAACCGGCCGGGACCATCGACGCGTTCTCCGCCGTCTTGGCTATCTGATTGCCCTCGTTGTACTCGTCGAACATGGAGATGTAGATGCCTTGCGCGCCCACCCGCACCATGTTGTAGAACTGCCGCCACATGAAGTCGCCGTGCGCGCGCTGCCGCGACTGGGTGTCCCCGGGGAGCACACAGGGCTGGTAGTCGATCCCGTTGGCGTTGCAGTCGGCCTGGTCCGGGGTGTTGACGCCGGAGAAGAAGCGGTCGGTGTCGGCGATGTTGCCGATGCGTCCCACCATCCACGGCGAGAGCATGTTGAAGGCGTGGTAGACGCCCATGTAGCCGGGGCGTGAATCCTCGTTGCCGGACCGCCAGTGGGTCGGAACCCCGCCCATCACATAACAGCCCTGGGCCTTGAACCAGTTGACGACGTCCAGGCAGTCCGCGGCCGACCAGGGCTTGTTGGCCTCGTTGAAGCCGAATCCCCAGATGCCCACCACCGGCTTGCCGTTCTGTCTGGCGTAGGCGGAGGACGCCGTATGGGCCTTCATCTTGTCCGTCCAGTCCTGCTTCAGCTGGCTCTTCATGTCGAGCCAGCCGGTGGCGTCGTACATGATGTAGAACTTCCGGCCGTACCTCTCCGCCGCCGACCGGACTTTGGTGGCCATGGCGTCGCGCGTCGGCCCCTCGGGGCTGAAGGGGTTGAAACGCTGGAGGGCGGCGGTGTCGATGGCGTACTGCTGCATCCAGCGGAAGTGGGTGTCGACGGTCTGCTGGTCGTAGGAGGAGAACAAGGTGGCCGGCTGGCCGTTGTTGAGGTTGCTGTAGTTGGTCCGGTAGCCCTTGGTGTAGTCGCGCATATCCGGCCAGCTGTGAATGCCCGTGTTGCCCGGCGACGGCGGCTGGGACATGTTGGCGGCCCAGTGCCACCAGCCGTTGATCGGGGCGCCGTCCCCCGCGCAGGCGAACCAGCCCTGATAGCCGACGGTGACCTTGCCGACGACGTCACCGGGCGGGCTGGCCGCGGCGGCGGTGCCCGTCGTCAGCTTGGCGGCGCCCAGGGCACCGAGCGCCGTCGCGCCGAGCGCGGAACCGATGAGATGGCGGCGTGAAATACCCATGAGGGCCTGCCTTTCCGGCAGTGAGCGGCTTGAGTGGGGGTGCTCGCTGCGGCGGATCGTAATCACGCATTCATGATTCCGCAATTTAATGGACGGTTTGCCGAATTCAGACGGAAACGCTTTTCGTCGTTTATGCGCCATTCCCTCATTCCGCGATCAAGGATCGAGGACCAGCGGTCGTCAGTGGCCGCGGGTCCGGACGCCGCCGTACTGCTCGTCCATGACCTTTCCAGCCAGGTGGTCGTCATGGGGCGGCGCATGGACGTCATCGCGCGGAATTCCCTCGCCGCCGCACTCATCACCGACTTCGGGCAGGTTCCGGAAAGGCGCCGGAACTATGTCCGCATCCTCTTCACGGACCCCGCCACGCCCTGTCGGCGTCACCGGCCGACCGACCCGGCCGCACCGCCCCGCCGAGATGTGCATAGGCTGAGCTCCTGTCAGGACAACAGCGGCACGGGGGACACGATGCGGAAAGAGGCGGTTCGGTACCTTCGGTGTCCGCACTGCTGCGACGACGCCATGACGATGGCCGACGGCGCGCTGCGGTGTTCCCAGGGGCACAGCTTCGACGTGGCGAAGCAGGGATATGTGAATCTGCTGCGCGGGGCCGCCAAGTTCAGCGCGGACACCGCCGAGATGGTGGCGGCCCGCGCGGACTTCCTGGCCGCCGGTCACTTCGCACCGATCGCCGGGGCACTGGCCGCGCTGGCGCGCGAGACGGCACCGGCACCCACGGGCGGGGACCCCGGCTGCGTCGTGGACATCGGCGGCGGCACGGGCTACCACCTCGCCCGGGTGATGTCGGAGTTCCCGGGCTCCGAGGGTGTCCTGCTCGACATCTCCAAGTTCGCCGCCCGCCGGGCCGCGCGGGCGCATCCCCGTATCAGCGCGGTGGTGGCCGACGCCTGGGACGGGCTGCCGTTCGCCGACGGGGCCGCGTCGGTGGTCCTCAACGTCTTCGCACCGCGCAATCCGGCCGAGCTGCGCCGGATGCTGCGCCCTGAGGGTGTGCTGCTGGTGGTGACGCCCCGGCCGGATCATCTACGGGAACTGGTGGAGGCCCTGGGACTGCTGCGGGTGGACGAGCAGAAGGACGAGCGGCTGGCGGACCGGTTCTCGGCGCATTTCACCGAGGTGGCCCGGGAGCGTTCGCGGAGCACCATGACGCTGGACCACCAAGCCGTGCCGCGGCTGGTGGGGATGGGACCCAACGCCTGGCACCAGCACGGCGAGCGGCTGAGGGAGCGCGTCGCGCTGCTGCCCGAGCCCTGCGACGTGACGCTGTCCGTCACGCTCACCGCCTACCGTCCGCTGGTCTGACGCCACCGCGGAGACGCCCCGGCCGCCGGGCCGCGCCCGGCGCCGGTCAGGTCCAGACGGTGTATCCGCCGTCCACGCGGATCGCCTCGATGCCGCTGATGTACCGGGCGCCGCAGCGGTCCTGGGGCAGGACGAGCTGCGGGCCCGCGCGGTCGAGCGAGGTGCCGTCGATGGTGACCGCGAGCAGGACGGGGGCACGGCCGAAGTCCGGGTCGATCTCGGCCCAGGACAGCAGCGCGCGGTGGCCGTCCGCGCCGCGTACGGCGATCAGGAAGCGCAGCCGGTCCTTGCGCCGGGCGGGGTCGAAGGCGGGACCGGCGGAGACCAGGACGTCGTGCAGGTACGGTCCGGTGAAGCGGTGCTGCTGGATGCCGCTGGTGGCGCAGTCGAAGCTGACCTGTGCCCGGTGCTGGGGCCAGGAGAGCAGTTCGGACACCGTCAGCCGGGCCGGACGGGTCACATCGCCGGTGAGGGCGAGTTCCGCCACCGGACCGGCAGCCGTGCCGGCAGCTACGAGGGAGTCACTCACGGGCTACCACCTCCTGGAGGACCGTTACCCGACCCCGCGTCCCACGCAAACGCACATGCCATGCCGAGGGATCAAAGATCCGGCTGATGCGAGGTGGAAGGAGCCTTTCTCCTCGCATCTGCGGCGTTGCGCCCGACTCACCCGAGGTCCGGGTTCCCGGTCCGCAGGCGCCAGTGCCGGCCACCGTGGACAAGCGTCGCGGCGCCCAGGAGGAGGAAGCCGCCGCTCGCCACCGCCAGCAGTGTCCAGACGACCATCTCCCGGCCCGGCACGTCCGCCGCGTATATCCACCGCACCAGGAAGTTCGTGGTGGCGGCCACCGGAAAGCTGTAGATCCACAGCCCGGTGTGGAAGGACCGCTCGCGGAGGGTCGGAAGCATGAAGGCGACCAGGGCGAGGGTGAAGAACAGGATGCCGGAGAACCCGTAGCCGACCCCGTCCAGACGGCCCCCGTGGGCGGCGAGCCAGGCGTTGCTGCCGACGGCGGGCGGGATGACCAGGACGGTGAGGGTGGGCCGGGCCGGTGGCGGAAGCGGACTGCCGGCGACCAGGCTGCCGAGGATGACCGTGCCGAAGGCCAGCCAGTACAGAACCCCCACGGCGAAGGACGCTGCCGCGATCTCGGGCAGGTCCAGCGTCGACGCGGTGATGCTCGCGATGAACGGTGCGGACGAGACCGGCAGCAGATAGCCGGGGTGCAGGGTGGTCTCGCTGAGCCCGCCGGTGAACCAGTGGGCGAGCAGACGCGCGGCGACCAGCGCGGCCGCCACGACGAAGACGGCGTAGGCCCAGCGGGCGCCCTCCTCGCCGAAGCGCGAGAAGTGACCGGTGATCAGCATGCCGATGATGGGGACGTACGCGAGGGCGAACCCCTGGCCCGGGTGGCGCAGATCCTCGCGCAGGTTGTGCCACCGGGCTCCGCCGTGCCGCACGTATGCGGCCAGGAGCACGACCCAGACCAGTCCGCTGATCACGAACAGCACATCGCTGATCTGGATCCACGCCGAGGCGACGGAGGTCGCCGCCTGCCAGGCTCCGCCCAGCCCCGCGGAGCCCAGCGAGATCGCCAGCAGGCTGATGCGCGCGCTCCGCGAGCCATGGGAGGCGGGGGCCGCGTACGGCGCGGGTCCGGCCGAAGCGGCGGAACCGGACAGGATCGGCGGGCCCTGGCCCCGCTCCGGCCGGAGGTCCGAGCCGTTCTTGGCAGTCATGAGCTGTGTCCTCGAGGTTGATCCCGAAAGATGATCTTGTAATGGATGTTTAATTTTAGACGCTTACTTATAGCATGCCCGACCACCGGGATGTAAGTCCCATTCGTCAATAGACCATGTGCTAGGGTGGTTGGGTGGCCAGCGAAGAATCGGATTCAGCGCGACGGATTCCCACGACCGCGGCGGCGATGGTGGACCTGCTCAACTCCCGGCCGCACGGTCCCGGTTTTCCGGACACGCTCCAGACCCCGGAGACGGCGAGCGCCGTCCTGCGCCCGTTCGGCCAGCCCGCGGCGGAGGCGCCGTCACCGCAGCGCATCGCCAAGATCCGCGGGCTGCGCACGACCCTCATGGACATCGCGTCCGCACCCGACAGTGCCGGGGCGGCACCCGGCTGGGCACAGCTCGCCGAGCGGGCGTCCGCTGTCACGCTGCGGCAGGATTTCTCGGAGCCCGGGGCGGTGCGGCTGCGGCAGATCGGTGGCGACCCCGTGGTGGGTGGCATCACCCTGGCAGTGGCGGAGCTCGTCTCCGACGGCACCTGGCCCCGTCTCCGCATCTGCGCCAACGAGCTCTGCGGCCACGTGTTCTACGACACCACGCGCAGCCGCACCCAGCGCTGGCACTCGTACGAAGTCTGCGGCAACAAGAGCAATGTGGCCGCGTACCGGGCCCGGCAGAAGACCCGGCCCGGAAGCTGACACCGGAACCGGGTCTTGATCTCGCTCGTGTCCTCGTTCTCTCGCGATCCGTGGATGACCGGGCCGGTCAGGTCAGCGGGACGTCGAGGACCGCCTTGCGGTGGCTGAACGTCTCCAGCGAGTAGCGGCCGTGGTAGCTGCCCATGCCGCTCTCCCCGACGCCGCCGAACGGCAGGGTCGGCACGGTCAGATGGAAGATCGGGAAGCCGAAGTTGACGGCACCCGAGGAGGTTTCGGCGATCAGCCGGGCCCGGGTGGTGTCGTTCTCGGTGAAGGCGTAGAGCGCGAGCGGCTTGTCACGGTCGTTGATGAAGGCGATGGCCTCGGTGAGGTCGGCGACGGTCAGGATCGGCAGGATGGGGCCGAAGATCTCCTCCTGCATCACCGGCTCGTCGGGCTTCACGTCCACCAGCACGGTCGGGGCGATGTACTTCTCGGCGCGGTCACTCTGTCCGCCGGTCACGGTGCGGCCGGAGCCGAGCAGCGCGGACAGGCGGTCGAAGTGGCGCTCGTTGACGATGCGTCCGTAGTGGTCGGCGGAGCGCGGGTCGGTGCCGTACAGCTGCTCGATCGCCTGAGTCAGGGCGACCGCCAGCGCCTCGGCGGTGTCCGGGTCGGTGAGGACGTAGTCGGGGGCGACGCAGGTCTGTCCGGCGTTGGAGAACTTGGTGGACGCGATGCGGGCGGCGACCGCGGCGAGGTCGGCGTCGCGGTCGACGAAGACCGGGGACTTGCCACCGAGTTCGAGGGTGACGGGGGTCAGATGCTCGGCGGCCGCGCGCATCACGATCCGGCCCACGGTGCCGTTGCCGGTGTAGAAGACGTGGTCGAAGCGCTGGGCCAGCAGCGATGTCGTCTGGGCGACGCCGCCCTCGACCACGGCGGTGGCCTCGTTGTCGAGGTAGGCCGGAAGGAGCCGGGCCAGCAGGGCGGAGGTCTGCTCGGCGAGCTCGGAGGGCTTGATGACCACCGCGTTGCCGGCCGCCAGCGCGGCGGCGACGGGGGTCAGCAGCAGATAGATCGGATAGTTCCAGGCCGAGAGGATCAGGGCGACACCGAGGGGATCGAGCTCGGTGCGGGCCGTGGTCCCCTCCGGCAGGTGGGAGACGGTGACCTCCGCGGGCTGCGGGGCGAGCCACTCCTCCAGATGCTCGAGGTAGTCGTCGATCTCGCGGACCGTGATGTCGATCTCCGCGCGGTCGACCTCGGCGGGGTTCTTGCGCAGGTCGGCCCAGAGGGCGTCGGCGATGACCGCGCGGTTGTCGGTCAGCAGCGCGCGCAGCCGGGTGAGCTGCTCGCGGCGCCAGGCGAGAGACTTGGTGCGGCCACTGCGGTGGGTCTCGCGCAACCGCGCCACGAGGGCGGCGGCGTCGGTCTCGGTCAAGGCGGGGTAGGTGGTGGTCATGGGGCATCCCGTTCTTCGGCAAGGAGCCCGGCCCGCGGGCCGGGTGTGCTGGACATCGACGTAATCGTCTTTGGTATTTAGACGCTTACGTTATAGCACACACGATCCCAGGCGTGTAATTCCCTATTGCCGATAGACCATGTACAGAGCCCGCCCCGGCGAAGCGCACGATGGTCGAGTCGACCGGGATATCCCAGTCGAGCTAATGACGGGGCGCGGGGAGCGGCCGTTCCGCGGCGGGGGCACCGCCGGCCCGGTCGATGGCACGCAACTCGTCGAGGCTGTCGGCGAGCGTGCGGCCCGCCAACGCGCCGAGGACGGCCGCCTCGGTCTCATCGGTGAGCCTGACGAAGTACTCAGCGGAGTGGTTGGTGACCAGGCACTCCCGGGGCCCCTCCGTCCGGGGGGCCCACAGCGGCTTGTCGCCGATGGATGAGCGGTAGATCTCTCCCAGCGTGATCTGGTCTGCGGGCCGGCCGAGACGGACACCCCCGCTGCGGCCCTTGATGGACGCGACGAGAGCGTCCTGCACCAGCGGGACCATCAGCTTGCGCACCAGGCTCGGGTTCGTGTCCAGACTCCTGGCGAGCTGGGTCGAGCTGAGGACGGGACTGCCCTCTTCCTCGGCATGGCCCAGCAGGAGCATGACCTTCAGCGCACTGGAGAACCTCACGTCCAGCATGCTCGCACCCCCTTCTTCCGCCGCTTGGTACGGGTGGCTCCCGACGCCCCCATATTAGCAACTCTTACAGTTGCATTTCCGTCGAAGGATATGTACTTTTCACACACGCAGATTGCGATCACCCAAGGTGACCGCCTGCCTCGCACAAGCGACCGGCCGCCCGTCTGCCGTACAAGTCCGGACACCGACAGGCACCACAGAGAGATCCGGAGAATGTCATGAGCACCGAGAACGAGATCAGAGAGATCGTTTCCCGATACACCCGGGCTGCGGACCGGCGCGACGGCGAGGCGCTGGCACAGCTCTACGAGGCCGACGCGGTCGTCGAGGTCCACTACCACCGCGGGCCCGATGGGATGGAGTTGCTGGGAACCCTCTCCGGAGGAGCGCAGATCGCAGCGGCCATGTCCACGGCCATGGCGCCGCACCCGCCCCTGGGCTGGAGCCACCACACCACCTACGACCATCTGGTCTCCGTCGACGGCGACGAGGCCGGCATCGATACCCAGTTCATCACCTACGACGTCGTCGGAACCAGGAAGCCCGAGGGCGGGTGGCCCGCCGGCACCTTCGGCGCCCAGGGCGCCATCAAGCCCATCGAGTCCGGGTACTACCGCTTCAACCTTCGCCGAACCGACGGCGTCTGGCGCATCCGTCACCAGGACGTCATACACGACATCCCCTACGTCTTCTGATCACCCTGCGGCCCGTCCCCGACGCCCGCACAGCGGGCTGCGCAGGGGAGCCGCCGAACCGGACACATCGGTAGCACGCTCGCCCGGCTGGCGGTCGACGACGGCCTGGACGTCGTGCTCAGCAACTCGCGGGGGCCGCAGACGCTTTCCGGCCTCGTGGACGAACTGGGGCCGCAGGCCCGTGCGGCCACTCCCGCGCTGGCGTCGGCACGGCGCTGAGCCGAACGCCTGCCGGCTTCGGCTTCGGCTTCGGCTTCGACGCACCGTGGCGTCGGCGGCGTCAGGACTCGACATGGCCCGCCCGCAACAACCGGCTAGCCGATGAGAAGGGGTACGGGCGGCTAGCCCCAATGCCGTTGTTTTAAGGCCTTGGGCGTGGGTTCCTGGGTAGTGGACCCAGGGGGTGGTTCGGGTGTCTGCGCGTGTGTCTGAGTTATCGGGCCTGGGGTTGTTGACCTGGGTGTATCCACCGGGGTTGGTGGATCGGGTGGTCGCGGCTTGCGGGTGTGCGGAGCAACGCAGACGGCTGCTTCCCGCGCGGCTGGTGGTGTACTTCGTGCTGGGGCTGGCGTTGTTCTCTCCGGCTCCGTATCTGGAAGTGATGCGGCACCTGGTGGAGGGGCTGCGGGGCCAGGGGCTGCTGGGCGGCTGGCATGTACCGGCGAAGTCCTCGCTGTTTCGGGCCCGGCAGCGGCTGGGCTGTGAGCCGTTGCGGGTGCTGTTCGCCTCGACCGCCAAGCCGATGGCCACCGAGGCTACACCCGGCGCGTTCTGGCGGGGCTTGCGGCTGCTGGCGGTGGACGGGACCTGCTGGGACGTGGCGGACAGCGAAGCCAACGAGGCCGCGTTCGGGCGTCCGGGCAACGGCCGCGGGCCGGGCAAGAGCGCGTTCCCGCAGGTGCGGATGGCTGCGTTGGTGGAGGTGGGCAGCCATGCGGTGCTGGACGCGGAACTCGCCGGCTGCCGCACCGGGGAAGTCACTCTGGCCGGCCGCCTGCCACGGTCGCTCGGCCCGGGCCAGCTCGTCCTGGCCGACCGTGAGTTCCTCGGTGTCCCGTTGTGGCAGGCCTTCACCGCCACTGGCGCCGATCTGCTGTGGCGAGTGCCCGCCAACCGCGTCCTGCCGGTCCTCAAGCAGTTCCGGGACGGGTCATGGCTCTCACAGATCCGGGCAAGCAGCGGCCCTGCCCGGCATGAGCCGGTCACCGTCCGGGTTCTGGCCTACCAGCTCAAGGGCCAGGGCGGTGAGGGTGCCGCTGACGGTTACCGGCTGGTCACCACCCTGCTGGATGCCCGACGCCATCCGGCCCGGCAGCTGGCCGCGCTCTACTGCGAACGCTGGGAGGTCGAGTCCGTCTTCGCCGAGATCAAGACCCATCAGCGCGGCGCCCGCGTCGTACTGAGCAGCAAGACCCCTGATGGTGTCCGTCAGCAGATCTGGGCACACCTGCTGGTCCACCACGCCCTGCGTGAGCTCATGCTGAGAACGGCCGCCACCCGTGGTCTGGACCCCGATCGGGTCTCCTTCACCGAGACCCTGCGCTCTGCCCGGCGCAGCGTGACCGTTACACCGGGCAGCTTTTCCCCCTGACCTGCTGGTCAGGGCCTTGGTGATGCTCGAGCAGGACCTCTTGGAACGACTCCTGCCCGCCAGACGCCTGCGCAGCCGGCCCCGAGCCGTGAAACGCAAGATGTCCAGTTACCAGCTCAAGCGAGCTGAACACCGTCTCTGGCCGCAACCGACCCGCACCGGCACGCAAGCCATCCTCATCACAAGACCCCAACGCGCAGGCCCGTAATGCAACGGCATTGCGGCTAGCCCGCTACGCGCTTCAGGCCGCGCACGGCCGGGATTGCCAGCAGCAGGGCGCAGGCGACGAGCGCCATCGACGCGGACACGCACAGCAGCGGCGCCGTCCCCGTGACGACCGCGAGCGGCCCCGCCACGGCCTGCCCGACTGGCTTCATCACCAGCGAGCCGGCCGCGTCGTACGCGTGCACCCTGCCGAGGACGTCCTGCGGGATGTGCGTCTGCACACTTGTGTGGAACATGACGATCCAGAACGCCATGCCCACGCCGCTCACCCCGTAGCACCCGGCAATGAGCGGCGGGGGAAAGCCGAGAGCGACCCCCAACGGCATGAGCGCCCAAAGGATCATGGAGAGGGCGCCGGCCCGGAGCGGATACCGCGGGCGGAGCCTGATCGCGACGATCCCGCCCAGCACACTTCCCGCCCCGAGGGACGACATGACCAAGCCGAACGTCGATGCTCCGTAGTCGGTGACGAGCGTGCTGTTGCCGAGGGTCATGGTGGGGCCGGCGCCGGCCAGCTGCCAGAGCATGAAGACGACGATGACGCTCCACAGCCAGGTCCTGGCCCGGAACTCCCGCCATCCCTCGACGAGATCGGCCCGGAACGACGATTCGCCGTCCCGCGCGGCCGGGCCCATCGGGACCGAGCGGAGGAGGAGCAGGCAGGCGCCGCTGACCCCATAGGTCAAGGCGTCGAGGGCGACCACCGTTGCCGGTGAGGAGACCGCCAGCAGCAGGCCGGCCAGCGACGGGCCGATCACGGCGGTGACGGACTCTGAGATACGGAGGGTGGCGTTGGCCTTCTGTACGTCCTGAGCTATCCGCGGGGTGATGCTGGCGACTCCCGGCTGGAAGATTGCGCTGCCCGCCCCGATCAGGGCCAGCAGCACCAGGATCTGCCACAGCCGCGGCGTACCCAGCAGGAACAGCAGCGCGAGCACCGCCTGAGAGCACAGCCGAGCTGTGTCCGAGACAACCATCAGCCGCCGGGCGCCGAACCGGTCGGACAGCACCCCGCCAAAGATGATCAGTGCTGCGAACGGCGCTACGAGCGCGGCGAGCGCATAGCCGACCCCACTCGCCCCGTATCCCGCCCGGATCACGGCGGCCGTGATCGCGACGGGGAGCATCGCGTCGCCCAGCAGAGAGGTGGTGCGGGCGGTGAAGAACAGCCGGAAGTCCGCTGTCCACAGCGGCCGATCAGACAAAGTCTCCTTGACTTGCAGGTCACGGGCCATGTCCGAGCCAGCCACCGCACACCGTCCCACGTATGCCGTTGATCCCGACCAGGGCGACAGTCTTGTGCCTCGGCCGTTCCTCGGTCAACGGAATATGTTCGACAAGCTCAGCACGTAAGTGCGTTTGAGGACCCCGGGCCCGTCCTAGGACCCGCTCGCCACCAAGGCCGGGCACAGCCGCCGCGGCGTGGTGTCGCCGCGGAGCCCCGCGTCCACACAGCCACCGGGCAGGCCCTTGTGGGGTGTGCTGCCGAAGTTGGCGGTCACGGTGAGGGTGCCGTCGCCGAAGACGGTCCGCTGCACGGTGCGATCGGCGGTCAGCGCCCGGAAATCGGTCAGCGGCTCGGTACCGGCCGCCTTGTGCAGGGGCGCGAAGTACTTCTGGAGGGTGGCGAGTTCGCGACCGTTCTTCTTCAGCGAGTCACCGGTGAGCACGAAGTTGAGCGGGGTGTTGTACAGCATGCCGAGCAGCGCGCGGTCGGTCTTCTGCCGTGGCAGCTTGTCGTACGACAGCTCCCAGCGCTCGGTGTTCACCACGGAGTCATGGAGCGCGGTCTCGTACAGCGGCACGCGGTACACCGGGTCGTACATCGCCTTCGCCACATCGGCGGGCAGCTCCGCGGGCTTGAAGAAGACGCCCGGTGCGTCGGCGGGGGCGTAGCCGCCCCAGGTCTCCTTGTCGCGCTGCGCCGTCCACAGACCGCCCGCCACCGGCGTGCCCGAGCCATGGTCGAAGGCGAGGTCCCGGTTGGCCCAGGCCCCGGCGGACTCCGAGCCCAGGACCAGCCCGCGGTCGGACAGCCGTTTCATCCGGGCCTGCCGGTTGGCGCGGTCCTGCGCCTTGGTCATGGGGTGAGCGGGGCTGTGGTCGCGGAACAGCTCACCGGCCGCGTCCACATCGAGGAAGTAGCTGTCGGCGCCCGCCTTGGTCATCTCGCGGGTGCGGTCGGCGAGGTAGTGGTGGCGCGGCTCGGCCTTCTCGAACGCCTCGGAGGAGAGGTAGCAGCCGCGGTCGTGGAAACCGGGGACGGGCTTGCCGTCGGCGTCCCGGACGCAGAAGTCCGGGTACACCGTGCCGGGCCAGGTGGACGTCGGCGCGTCGGAGGTGGCCGGGTCCTGGCCGTTGGCGAACGAGTCGTACGGGCCGACGAGATAGCCCGCCTTCTTCGCGGCCGCGGTGGCCGCGGCGTCCATCGGCCGGTCGTCGGCGTCGTAGCCGAGCCACATCCGGTCCACGCCGAGGCCGTGCAGCCTGCCCATGAAGTCGGCCTTGCGGGCGTCGCCCCACAGATAGGCGTGGAAGGCGCCGAGCAGCTTCCTGGTGGCCGGTGTCTCCCGGATCTTCTCCCGCAGGCTCTTCAACTGCCCGTGCTCGCCGAGCCAGGCGCGGTAGTCGCGGGCGGCGGCCACCGGGGAGCCGTCGGTGAGGGAGAAGGCCACGGTGTACCGCGTGGTGCCGTCGGCGCGCGAGAACCGGTGGGTGGCGGCGGTGCGCAGCTTGCCCGCGTCGGAGGTGACGCGCAGCGAGGTTCCGATGTCGCTGGGCACGAGATAGCTCACACCCTGGCGGTCGCCAAGTGTGTAGCCCCACAGCGGCATCGACAGATCCGACTCCATGGCCATGTCGGTGTCGACCAGATCGGCCCGGGAGGAGTTCCAGAAGCGGTCGGCCACCGGCAGCGACAGCCCCTCGCCGCGCGGCAGCTGTACGGCGGTGGCGCGCCGGTCGGTGCCGGTGACCGGCCACGACAGGGTGCGGGCGGCCTTCCCGGTGGCTGTGCCAGTCGCCTCGCCCGTGGCCGTCACCGACAGCACCAGACGGCCGTTGTCACCGGCGCGGGCCGTGACATCCAGTCCGGTGTCCGGATAGCTCCAGCGGGCGGTGCCCGGGGAGGTGGTCACGGAGCCGGGCTTCCCGGGAGCGGTGGCGGCGGGCGCGGACAGTTCCATGGTCCCCTGCCCCGTACGGGCCGTGACCCGCAGTGAGGTGGTGTCGACGGTGGCGGTGCCGCCCGACACCGGGACCTCCACACGGTGGCCACCGACCACGACCGGCCGTGGTGCGTCCTTCCCGGAGCGGGTGGTGCCGGAGTGGGTGGTGGAGGCGAGGGTGGTCGAGGCGAGGGCGAGGCAGGACACCGCGCCCGCGAGCGCCACGGCGGCGGTCACCCGCGGCGAGGTGAAGTGGTTGCGTTTCATGGGACGTTGATAGCGAGCCGATATAAGAGGGCTTCTAAGAAGCGGCCCCGGAGGGCTTCCGGGAACAGCTTCTGGAAGCGCCCGTTCTCACGCCTCCGGAGCCGGACCGCCGGACCGGTGGCGCGGGATGCGCAGCCGGAAGAGCGCACCGCCGCCGTCGGCCGCCGCCGCGGTGAGCGCGGAGCCGTGCGCCCGGGCGATCTGCCGGGCCATGGCCAGCCCCAGCCCGGAACCGGGCAGCGCACGTGCCTGCCGGGAGCGGTAGAAGCGGTCGAAGACGTACGGCAGGTCCTCGGCGGCGATACCGGGCCCGTGGTCACGGACGGTGAGATCGATGCCGTGTGCGCCAGAGGTCAACCGGACCTCCACCTCGGCGCCGGGCGGGCTGAACTTCGCGGCGTTGTCCAGCAGATTGGTCAGCAGCCGGGCCAGCCGCGCGGGCACCCCGTCCACCGTGACCTCGGCCAGCTCCGTGGTGAAGGCGGTGTGCGCCCAGTGCGAGCGGGCCTCCTCGACACGGCGCGCGGCCAGCAGATCCAGTCGCACCGGCTCCACCAGCGGCAGCGGCTCCTCGTCCCGCGCCAGCTCGATCAGGTCGTTGACCAGGCCGGTCACCTCGCGCAACTGGCCGCCGAGCGCCGACGCGGCCCGGTCCCGCTGGGCGGGGGACAGCCGGTCGGCACGGGCCAGCAACTCGGCGTTGGTGCGCAGCGCGGTCAGCGGGGTGCGCAGCTCATGGGAGGCGTCGGCCACCAGACGGCGCTGGGCGGCCACCGACTCCTCCAGCTCGCCGAGCATGGTGTTGAAGCTCCCGGCCAGCCGGGAGATCTCGTCCCCGCGCCGCCGCCCCTCCTCCGGCGGCAGTTCGATGCGATGGGCCGGATCGCGGGTGGCGGCGATCCGTTCGGCGGTGGCGGTGAGCCGGGTGACGGGCGCCAGCGCGCGACGGGAGGCGAGATAGCCGAGCCCGGCGGCGAGCAGCGCCCCCGCCGCGCCGATGGCGGCGAGCAGCCGCGCGGCCTGGCGTTCGCCCTGCTCCACGGTGTCGGAGCGCACGGCGAGCTGGAGCGCGCGAGGGCCGCGGAGTGGGGTGGTCAGCGTGCGCATCCGGTGTCCGCGCACGGTGACCTCGCCGTAGTACGCGCCGCGAGTGCCCGCGGCCACCTGGCGGGTGGCGTCGGTGACCGGGATCAGCAGATCCTTGCCCGCCGGGTGCCCCGGTGTGCCCGTCCGCGGGGTGACGACCTGCGCGCAGGCCGGGGCGGCCAGCCACCGGCATTCGCCGTACAGCGTCCCGGTGCCCTCGTCACGCCGCTCCTGGGCGAGCAGGGTGGCCTGCTGGGTGAGCTGGAGGTCGAGCTGACGCACCAGTTCGTAGCGGATGACCACATACGCGGCGGCGCACACCCCGACCGTGACCAGCGCCACCGCGGCCGAGGTGATCAGCGCCATCCGGGTGCGCAGCGGCAGACGGCCCGTCAGGCGGCTCCCGGCTCGGCGCTCCCCGGATCGACGGCTGCCCGCTGGGCGGTCCCCGGCTCGGCGTTCTCCAGACCCACGTTCTCCAGACCGGCCGGCGGCGCTCATCGCTCGCCCAGTTCGTAACCGATGCCGTGCACCGTGTGGACCAGCCGCGAAGCGCCCTCCGCCTCCAGTTTGCGGCGCAGATAGCCGATGTAGACCGCCAGCGAGTTGGAGTCCGAGGCGAACTCGGTGCCCCACACCAGCTCCTGGATCAGCTCCCGCGGCAGCACCTGGCCCGGATGGCGCAGGAACACCTCCAGCAGCGCGAACTCGGTACGGGTGAACTCCATCCGCCGTCCGCCACGCATTCCGGTGCGGCTCTCCGGATGGACGGTCAGATCGGCGAAGGAGAGCACACCGGACGCGTTCTCGTCGAGCGCCTCGACGGGCGCGGCACGCCGCAGCAGCGCCCGCAGCCGGGCCAGCAGCTCGTCCAGCGCGAACGGCTTGACCAGGTAGTCGTCGGCCCCCGCGTCCAGCCCCGCCACCCGCTCGCTGATCTCGTCCCGGGCGGTGAGCACCAGGACCGGCGTACGGTCGCCGAGGCCGCGCAGCCGGCGGCACACCGCCAGCCCGTCCATCACCGGCATGGCCAGGTCCAGCACGATGGCGTCCGGCGGTTCGGCGGCGATCGCGCTGAGGGCCGCCAGCCCGTCCCCGGCCACCCGCACCTCGTACCCCTCCACGGCAAGACCGTCCACCAGGGCGGCGCGGACCTCCGGATCGTCGTCCACCACCAGCACGGCCGCCGTCCGGGGGTCGGTGGGCTTTCCCCGGCCGGACGGGGAGGACGCGGCAGCGGACATCACGGGCCTTTCGGATGGGCACAGGTCAGTCCCCACCCTGGCAGAACACGCTCTTAGAACACTCTTAACGGCATCGGCCACAATGGGCGCGTGCTGATCCTGTCCTACCCCGAAGCCGAGACACCGGCCCCGCTCCGCGCCCAGGTGTGGGAGTTGCAGCAGGAGGCGTGGCCCGCGACGGATCCCGGCACCGCGGGCGAACCCGGACCCACTCATGACCCCGCGCTGCGCCCGGTGTCGATGCTGCTCGTGGACGACGGCCACGGCCACGGCACCGTGCTGGCCGCCCTGGACATCCTCACCACGACCCTCACCCACGCGGGCCGGTCCTACCGGGCCGGGGGACTCAGCACCGTGGTCACCCGGCGGGCCGTACGCGGCCGGGGGCACGGCGCGCGCCTCGTCGCCGCCGCCCACCGGGCGATGGCCGACTCCGGTCTCGACCTGGGCCTGTTCACCTGCGACCGGCCGCTGCGGGACTTCTACACGGGCGCCGGATGGCAGCCGCTGCCCGGCACGGTGCTCATCGGAGGCACCCCGGACGCCCCCTTCCCGAGCGACCAGCCCTCCTTCGACAAGGTCACGATGGCGCATTTCTTCTCCGCCACGGCCCGTCGCCACCGCGCCGACTTCCTCGCCGCCCGGATCGGGCTGTACCCCGGCGAGATCGACCGGCTGTGGTGACCGGCACGCACCACGGCCCGTTGGGCGCCGACGGTACGGCCCGTTAGTCCAACACCCCCGCGCACTTGTCCATGGGCGCCCGCCCCGCCGCCGTCCCAAGGTGGAGCACCATTCTCACCAGCGAGGGAGGAGCCGGCGCGTTGACCTACGCAGAGGACGGGCGGCCGAAGGAGGGATGGCCCGGCCGCAGAGCGGTCGTGGTCACCACCACACTGGCCGGAATCGGAACGGCCATCGGCACGGGCGGTGGCACCGCGCACGCCCGTGACACCGCACCCGGCCGTGGAGCCGCACACGCCCGCGCCACCGAGCGCACGCTGCGGTCGAAGCGGCTGGAGGTCCGGGTGGACCCGGAGTTCCCGCGCATCGTCGCGTACATCGACCGCGAGACCGGCGCGGTGCTGCACGGCCAGCGGGAGCCGGTCCGTTCGGTGCTCATCGACGGCGTCGAACGCACCCCGCGCACCACCGCCGTCACCAGCGGCCCCGACCACATCAGCTACACCCTCGCCTTCGGCACGACAACGGCCACCTCCGGCACGGACACCGCCAACGCGTCCACCTCCAGCGCGGACGCCGAGATCGACATCCGGATCCGGGTCAGCGAATGGCAGGTCGACTGGCGGGTCACCCGGATCGCCGACACCGACGCGCTGCGCGTGGGCACCCTGCGCATCCCCCAACTGGCGTTCCTCAGCGTCCGCGCCGACCAGCCGGGCGCCACCCTGCTGGCCGCCCGGATCGACCTCGACCAGGCCAAGAGCGGTGACACCGCCGTCCGGCCCACGGCAGACACCCCCACCGACGGCGCGCCCATCGGCTGCGCCTACGCCGTCGTCAGCACCGACCGGCTCGGGGCCGCCGTCGAGACCAACACGGTCTGGGACAAGCCCTCCTCCGCCGCGGGCACCACCTGGGACAACGGACGGCTGTGGCGGCAGACGGTACGGGAGGACGGCCAGATCACCGCCCGGCTCACCTGCGGTGAGTGGACCCACCGGGCCGCCACCGCGGCCGTCGGCGCCACCGAACCGCTGCCCTGGGCCACCGTGGTCCTCACCCGGGACCGCAACGGCGACGGCGTGGTCGACTGGCAGGACGCCGCCATCGCCTTCCGCGACATCATGGTGAACCCGCTCGGCGCCGACGAACAGCATCTGCGGGTCGTCCCGCACATCCCGTTCAACTTCGCCAGCCAGGCCACCAATCCCTTCCTCGACACCCTCGACAACGTCAAGCGGATCGCGCTGGCCACCGACGGACTGCGGCAGTACACCCTGCTCAAGGGCTACCAGTCGGAAGGCCATGACTCCGCCCACCCCGACTACGCGGGCAACTACAACACCCGCGCCGGTGGCCTGGCCGACCTCAACACCCTGCTGCGCTCCGGGCGCCGCTGGAACAGCGACTTCGCGGTGCACGTCAACGCCACCGAGTCCTATCCGGTGGCCAACGCCTTCTCCGAGACGCTGGTCGACAAAAACGACAAGCAGTGGGACTGGCTGGACCAGTCCTACCGCATCGACCCCCGCCGCGACCTGGTCTCCGGCGATATCATCCGGCGCTTCCAGGACCTTCGGAACGACACCGACCCGGCCCTCGCCGCGCTCTATATCGACGTCTTCCGCGAGTCCGGCTGGAACTCCGACCGGCTCCAGCGGGCCCTGCGCGACCAGGGCTGGCGACTGACCACCGAATGGGGCCACGGGCTGGAGCGCTCCTCGCTGTGGTCGCACTGGGCCACGGAGACCGACTACGGCCCGGACACCTCGCGCGGTATCAACTCCCGGCTCATCCGCTTCATCCGCAACCACCAGAAGGACGTCTTCGCCGACAAGTGGCCGACCCTGCTGGGCATCCCCCGGATGGGCAACTTCGAGGGCTGGACCGGCAAAACCGACTGGACCGCCTTCTACCGGCTCATCTGGACCCACAGCCTGCCCGCCAAATACCTCCAGGCGTACCCCGTCCGCACCTGGGACGACCACGAGATCACCTTCGAGGGGCCCGGCCACACCTCGGTCACCGACACCGGTGGCGTCCGCCGCATCACCACCGACGGACGGCTGGTCTACGACGGCGGCGGGTATCTGCTGCCGTGGGAGCCGCGCGAGGCCACCGACCCGGCCAAGCTCTACCACTACAACCCCGCGGGTGGCACCACCCGTTGGCGGCTGCCGCGCGGCTGGTCGGGGCAGCGGTCCGTGGTGCTGTACCGCCTCACCGACCAGGGGCGCGCCGAGCCGGTCACCCTGCCGGTGCGCGACGGCCACGTCAGCATCACGGCCGACCCCGACGTCCCGTACGTGGTGCTGCGCTCCCGGGCCCGTGCCCAGGCGGCCCCCGGCTGGGGCGAGGGCACCCCGCTGTACGACCCAGGCTTCCACTCCGGATCGCTGCGCGGCCGGCAGACCACCGGCCCGGCCACCGTCGCACGCAGCGCGCTGGGCGACTACGAACTGGTCATCGGCGAGGGCGCGGCCGCCACCGTCGGCCAGCGACTCGACCGGCTGGCCCCCGGCGGCTATATGGCCTCCGTCCAGGTGGAAGTGGGCGCGAAGGCCGGTGAGCGGCGGCGGGCCGCGCTGCGGGTGCACACCGCCGACGGCGTCACCGCGGAGAACTGGACCGAGACCTCGACCGCCGTCAACCACATGGCAGCCGACCGCAAACACGGCACCCGTTTCCAGCGGATGTTCACCTCCTTCACCGTCCCCGACGGCGGCGGCCCGGTCACTCTCACCCTGGCGGTGGCCGAGGGCAGCGCCCGCGTCCGCTTCGACCGGCTGCGAGTGGTGCGGGCCCGGCGCACGACGAAGCCCGGCACTCTGGTGTACGAGGACTTCGAGCGGGTTCCACAGGGCTGGGGCCCGTTCGTCAAGGGCGACGCGGGCGGGGTGACCGACCCCCGCACCCATATCGCCCAGCGGCACGCCCCGTTCACCCAGG
The DNA here is from genome assembly GCA_002021875.1 of Streptomyces hygroscopicus. NCBI lineage: Bacteria > Bacillati > Actinomycetota > Actinomycetes > Kitasatosporales > Streptomycetaceae > Streptomyces > Streptomyces hygroscopicus. The sequence goes on along the minus strand of CP018627.1, from coordinate 9,927,346 downwards.
CCGGATGGAACGGCAAGATGATCGACGATGTACTCGAAGGCGGCCAGTCCCTCAAGTCACGCGGCGAGAACGCGGGCCTCGTCTACCGCACGGTGCCGCACACCGCCCGCTTCCGCCCGGGGCGGCGCTACCGCGTGAGCCTGACGTACGCCAACGAGGCGGCCGGTCAGTACGCCTGGATCACGGCCGTGGACGAACCCGGACCACGCGAGCTGGAGCGCACCCCCCTGCCCACCGCCACCGGGCGGGCCACCCACAGCTACACCGTCACCGCACCCGCGGACGGCGAGATGTGGGTGGGGCTGCGCAAGACCGGTGACAGCGGTACCGCGGAGTTCACGCTCGACTCCTTCACGGTGGAGGAACTGGACTGACACGGCGGAGGGAGCGGGGCGCGCGGACACACCTCCGCGACCCGGCTCCCTCCGCCAACCCCCACCTCCGGTAAGCCCCTCCCCCCTCGCGCCAGGGCCACCCTCCCCTTGGCGGCCGGGCAGTCCGTGGACAAAGATCGGCGAGTGATGGGAGCAGCCGACCGGAGGGGACCGCGGATGTATCACACCTGGATGCGGTACTTCACGCCCAGCCCGGCCCATCACCGGCTCGGCCTGGTGTGTCTGGGTGTCGGCCTCCAGCACGGCGCCCTGCCCGTCGTCGGCCCGCGCGTCCTGGACCACCATGTGGCGGTGGTCATCAGCGCGGGCCGCGGATGGTTCCGCGGCGCGGACGGCCGCCGCCGCACCGTCACCGCGCCCGCGCTGCTCTGGCTCACCCCGGGTGTCACCCACCACTACGCCCCGGACCCGGACACCGGATGGGACGAGGCGTTCGTCGACTTCACGGGACCGGCCACCGCCGCCTACGCCGACCTGGGCTATCTCGACGCGGACGGCCCCGTGGTCGCGCTCACCGACACCGCCACCGCCCGTACGGCCATCGGCCGGATCGCCCGCGCCGCGCGCCAGGGCAATCCGTTCCTGGAGGTCGAGACCGCGGCCGCCGTCCATGAACTCCTCGTCGCCCTCCGCCGCGTCCGCGCCGACACCGGCGCCGACGGACATCCGGTGCTCCAGGCCCTGGCCCGGGACGCCTTCCAGCCGCTCTCGGTGACCGAACACGCCGCCCGGCACGGCATGACACCGGCCGAACTGCGCACCGCGGTACGCCGCGGCGCGGGGTGCAGCCCCAAGGACTACCTCCTCGGCATCCGGCTGGGCCGCGCCAAGGAACTCCTCGTCGGCACCGAACTGCCGGTGGCCGCCATCGCCCGCCGCGTCGGCTACGACGATCCCGCCTACTTCAGCAGACTGTTCGCCCGCCGAGTGGGCACCGCACCGGTCCACTTCCGCGAGCAGCAGTGCCGCTCGGTCCCCGGCGGCTTCACCGACCGCATCCCCGACCCCAGCCGTCCACCGACGATCCCGCTGTCCGCACCGGCGGACGACGGTCGGCGCGGCGGCGGATGACCGGACGCGCGCCTTGGGCCGGCCGGACGGCTGCGGGGGTGGGCTTCCGCCATTGGGGGGACGGTGGGCCGCGATTGCCCTGCCAAAGGGGCACCATGCATGCGAAGCCGGTCATATCCGGCGGCAGATTCTCAGCAAGGAGTTCCCATGCGTATCCGGACCGCCCTGTCCACGCTCGCCCTCGCCGCCGCGTCCCTCGCCGTCGGCGCGGGCGGCGCCATCGCGGACGACGCGCCCGATGTCACCGTCAACAACTCCAGCAGCACGGCCTTCCCCGGCGTGTGCGCCAGCAACCAGTTCTCCTTCGTCACCGTCCCGGTCAATCTGGCGGGCGGGTCGGACTCCGGCGCGTGCTGACCCCCTGAGCTCGCTGATGGATGGGGTGCGGCCGGTGCACGGCCCGGGCGGCACCGGTCGTACCCTCGGCCATCGCGTGTTCCAATTCACCATCCCGAATACCGGACCGCCCCCTGCACACCGCCGGACGGCCCCGTAGGTTGGCTGGTGCAGCTGGTTCGCCCCGTCCGCCAGGCGGGATGCGTCGCAAGAGGGAACCCGGTGGGAATCCGGGACTGCCCCGCAGCGGTGAGCGGGAACGACCGCCGTCATACGCACTGGGTCCGGTGAGAGGGCCTGGGAAGCGACGGCCACTAGGTGTCCTCCTCCAAGAGGACGCGCCCGTGAGTCCGAAGACCTGCCATCTGCCCGCGTACGGACGATTCGTGCGCGGACATCTCGGTGACCTCGAGGGCGGGTCGGCGTACATACCAGGCAGTTGGCCGCGCTTTTGCCGCGCGAGGCCGAAAGCCCGGTGTGTCACCCTTCGCGCTCTCCTCCCGTCGCCGGGATCTCAGGGATTCATCTCGCGAAGGAGATCTCCGTGACACCGAAGTCCGCAGCCGCGGCAGCACGGGCCACCGTGTACGGCTACCCGCGCCAGGGCCCCAACCGGGAACTGAAGAAGGCGATCGAGGGCTACTGGAAGGGCCGCGTCACCGCCGACGCGCTCAGGGCCACCGCCGCCCAACTGCGCAGCACCACCTGGCGGCAGCTGGCCGGGGCGGGTATCGACGAAGTTCCCACGGGTGACTTCTCGTACTACGACCACGTGCTGGACACCACCGTCATGGTCGGGGCGATCCCCGACCGCCACCGGGACGCCGTCGCGGCCGATCCGCTCGACGGCTACTTCGCCATGGCGCGGGGCACGCAGGACGTCGCGCCGCTGGAGATGACCAAGTGGTTCGACACCAACTACCACTATCTGGTTCCGGAGCTGGGTCCGGACACGGTGTTCGCGGCCAACTCCGCCAAGCAGGTCGCGGAGCTGACGGAAGCCCTCGGCCTCGGCCTGGCGGCGCGGCCGGTCCTGGTCGGGCCCGTCACCTACCTCCTGCTCGCCAAGCCCGCCCCCGGCGCGCCCGCGGACTTCGAGCCGCTCACCCTCCTGGACCGCCTGCTTCCGGTGTACGCCGAGGTCCTGGCCGATCTGCGGGCGGCGGGTGCCGAGTGGGTGCAGCTCGACGAGCCCGCCCTGGTCCAGGACCGCACGCCGGCCGAGCTGAACGCCGCCGGCCGCGCCTACCGCGATCTCGGCGCCCTCACCGACCGCCCGAAGCTGCTGGTCGCCTCGTACTTCGACCGCCTCGGCGAGGCCCTGCCCGTGCTGGCCAAGGCCCCGGTCGAGGGGCTGGCGCTGGACTTCACGGAGGCCGCCGCCGCGAATCTGGACGCGCTGGCCGCCGTCGGCGGGCTGCCCCGCAAGCGGCTGATCGCCGGTGTCGTCAACGGCCGCAACATCTGGGTCAACGATCTGGAGAAGTCCCTGGCCAGGCTCGGCACCCTGCTGGGTCTTGCCGACCGGGTCGATGTGGCCGCCTCCTGCTCGCTGCTGCATGTCCCCCTCGACGCGGCGGCCGAGCGGGACATCGAACCGCAGATCCAGCGCTGGCTGGCCTTCGCCCGGCAGAAGACCACGGAGATCGTCACCCTCGCCAGGGGCCTGGCCCGCGGCACCGACGCGATCACCGCCGAACTGGCCGCGAACCGGGCCGCCCTCGCCTCCCGCGCCAACTCCCCCATCACCCGCGACCCGGCCGTCCGGGCCCGCACCGGCGCGGTCACCGAGGCCGACGCCCGCCGCTCGCAGCCGTACGCCGAACGCGCCGCGGCCCAGCGCGCCCACCTCCGCCTGCCGCTGCTGCCGACCACCACCATCGGCTCCTTCCCGCAGACCGGCGAACTGCGCACCGCCCGCGCCGACCTGCGCGGGGGCCGGATCGACACGGCCGGGTACGAGGAGCGCATCAAGGCCGAGATCCAGGAGGTGATCTCCTTCCAGGAGAAGACCGGCCTGGATGTGCTGGTGCACGGCGAGGCCGAGCGCAACGACATGGTCCAGTACTTCGCCGAGCAGCTCACCGGCTATCTCGCCACGCAGCACGGCTGGGTGCAGTCCTACGGCACCCGCTACGTCCGCCCGCCGATCCTGGCCGGTGACATCTCGCGCCCCGAGCCGATGACGGTGCGCTGGACGGCCTATGCCCAGTCCCTCACCGACCGCCCGGTCAAGGGCATGCTCACCGGCCCGGTCACCATGCTCGCCTGGTCCTTCGTCCGCGACGACCAGCCCCTCGGCCACACCGCCCGCCAGGTCGCCCTCGCCCTGCGCGACGAGGTGGGCGACCTGGAGGCGGCCGGGACCTCGGTCATCCAGGTGGACGAACCCGCTCTGCGCGAGACCCTTCCGCTGCGCGCCGAGGACCGGCCCGGCTATCTGTCCTGGGCGACCGAAGCCTTCCGCCTCACCACCGGCGGCGTACGGCCCGGCACCCAGATCCACACCCATATGTGCTACGCCGAGTTCGGCGACATCGTCCAGGCGATCGACGACCTCGACGCCGATGTCATCAGCCTGGAGGCCGCCCGCTCCCATATGCAGGTGGCCCGCGAGCTCGCCGCCCATGGCTATCCGCGCGAGGCCGGGCCCGGTGTGTACGACATCCACTCCCCCCGCGTGCCCAGCGCGCTGGAGGCGGCGGAACTGCTGCGCACCGGCCTCAAGGCCATCCCCGCCGAGCGGCTGTGGGTCAACCCCGACTGCGGCCTGAAGACCCGCGGCTGGCCCGAGACCCGCTCCTCACTGCGGAACCTGGTCACGGCGGCCCGTACGGTCCGCGGTGAGCTGCCCGCGTCCTGACCCGGACGACCGGCCGGGGCCGGAGCGCCGCGCGCTCCGGCCCCGGTGCCGAACGCCGAACGCCGACGCCGGACGTGGTCAGGCGGCTGTCACACCGGACAGGGGACGCCGACGGTGTGCCTCGCCCTTCCGCCAGGCCCCGGGCGTGACGCCTTCCCTGGCCGAAAAGGCACGACTCAACGCGCTCCCGGTGTCGTAGCCGACCCTGACCGCGATCTCCTGGACACTCAGCGGCGTCTCCCGGAGCAGCACCTTCACCCGGTACATGCGCCATGAGGTGAGGTAGCCGAGCGGGGTATCCCCCGTTTTCTCCTTGAACGAGGCGGCGAACGCCGAGCGTGACATCCCCGCCTTGCGGGCGAGTTCGTCGACCGTCCACGGATGGGCCAGATCCGCGTGCAACTCCCGCATGGCGACGGCCAGCCGGGGGTCTCGCAGTGCGGCGATCCAGCCGACGGTGCCGCCCCCGACATCGGCGCAACAGGTCCGTAGTGCCTGGACGAAGAGCACGTCGGACAGCCGGCTCATGATGAAGCCACCGCCGAGCCCGCCTGCCGCGCTCTCCCTCGCGATGAGGTCGAACGTGGTGCGCAGGAGGTGGCTGGAGGCGTGGTCCAGGTTCAGCCGGAACAACGGCGGCAGCAGCGCGAAGAGCGGTTCGGCCGCCACGGCGTCGAAGGCGAACCGGCTGGACACGATCTGCGTCAGCTCACCGTCGCCCCCGACCCGCGCCGCGTTGCCGGGAGCCTGGGAGACCAGTCCGTCGCAGTCCACGACCTCGCTGCCCGTGGTGTCCTGAAGGGTGAATCTCACGCCCGCGCGGACCAGGAAGCAGTCGTTGGCCTCCAGCCATTGCGGCCCGGCGAGCGTGTCCGCGACGAGCCGGCAGGAACCACTGGAGATCAGCACCAGCCGGGCGAGGTCCCGGGGAGGGAACGAGATGCCCCACGGCGCATGGGCGTCCACCCGCACATACCGCGCGTCCTCGATCTTCATGGTGGCGAGAAGGTCGTCGACGGGATCCATCTCCACCCTCCTGGACGATCTGCGCTAAACCGCGGACGCCAGGATACATATCGTCCAGCCGGGCCGCCCTATCGTGGAGATGGCCCGAGAACAAAGGAGGGGAAATGCGAACATTTCAGATTGATACGGGCGGCGACCTGATCGCCCCGGCCACGCGTCCGGTGCCGACTCCGTCGGCGGGTGAAGTTCTGGTCCGCGTGAAAGCCAGCTCCATCAACGCGCGCGACCTGCTCATCGTCTCCGGCAGGTATCCCATCGAGGTTCCGCCGGGGCGTATCCCGCTCTCCGACGGCGCGGGCGTCGTGGAGGCGGTCGGGGACGGGGTTTCGCGGTTCCGGGTGGGGGATCGCGTCGTGAGCACCTTCCATCCGACCTGGCTGTACGGTCGGTTCCCCGAGTGGGGGGAGTTCCACGGGACGCAGCGCGATGGATGGCTCACCGAATACATCGCCCTCGACGAGCAGAGCCTGGTCGCCGTGCCGGACCAGCTCTCCTTCGAGGAAGCGGCCACGCTCCCGTGCGCCGCGCTCACCGCGTGGTCGGCGGTGAGCGGAGTCGGTCCGGGCGATGCGCTCCTGGTCCAGGGCTCGGGCGGGGTGTCGGTCTTCGCGCTGCAGTTCGCCCGTCTGGCCGGCGCACGTGTGCTCGCCACGACCTCCAGCGATGAGAAGGCCCGACGGCTCGGCACGCTCGGCGCCTCCGATGTCGTCAACTACGTCAGCACACCGGAGTGGGGCGCACAGGTGCGGGCGCTCACCGGCGGCGGTGCCGACCGTGTCGTCGAGATCGGCGGCGCCGGAACGCTCGCTCAGTCCATCGAGGCCGTCGCCCACGGCGGGCAGATCGCCCTCGTCGGCAATCTCGCGTCGGGCAGCGGGATGGATGTGATGCGATTCTTCCGCCGCGCCGCCACGCTCAGGTCGATCAGCGTCGGCAGCCGGAGCGACTTCGAGCGGATGAACAAGGTCATCGGCCAGCACCGGCTGCGGCCCGTCATCGACCGTATCGTCCCCTTCGACCAGGCGCCGGAGGCGTTCGCCCACTTCGAGAAGGGGCCACGCTTCGGCAAGGTCGTCATCAGCCACTGACCACGTACGGCCACAAAGGCACGGGTCATGGGCGCGGAGCGGCGGTGCGGGCGCCGGTGACGCGCAGGAGGTCGAGCTTGCCCGCATCGCTGCTTCCGGTCGCCGCCGTGTAGGTGACCATGCGCAGGTCCGCGCCGGGGACGACGAGGACATCGCAGTCCAGGTGGATGTCGCCGGCCTCCGGATGCCGGATCGTCTTCCGGTCGCTCGTGTGCTGGGCGGCGGTCGTCCTGGTGGCCCAGTAGTGCGCGAAAGCTTCGGACTCCGCCCGCAGTTCCCCCACCAGGCGCTGGAGCCGGCCGTCGGCGGGGTAGCGGGAGGTGGCGTCCTTGAGGTCGGCGACGATCGAGGCTTCGAAGGTGTCCTGCCCGCGCGCGGGCCGGATGTGAGGTGTCGCGGCGCGGGCGGCGCCGCTGCCGAACAGGGCGCGGGCCAGGTTGCGTTCGGCAGCCGGGAGGACGGCGGGGTCGCCGTGCAGGGCGCTCCACATGGCGTTCCACCACACCAGGGTCCAGTCGGCGGTGAACACCCCGATCGGGACGTCGCCCAGGCGCGCGGCGAGCCGTTGGATGCCCGGGGGCACATGGGCGTTGACCGTCCCGTCGCGCGGCGGCAGGAGCCCGGCGCTCCGGTAGAGCTGGTCGCGCTCGGCGCGGGAGAGCTGGAGGGCGCGGGCGAGGGCGCCGACGACCTGGTCCGAGGGGTTCTTCGCGCGCCCCTGTTCCAGGCGCAGGATGTAGTCGACGGAGAGCCCGGCCAGCTGTGCGAGCTCCTCGCGGCGCAGCCCCGGGGCGCGGCGGCCGGCCGTCGGGGCGAAGCCGGCGTCGGCCGGGGAGAGGCGGTCGCGCCAGGCGCGCAGGAGCGCGGCGAAGTCGGAGCCGGAGGAAGCCATGGCTTCATTCTCGCCGCGCGGCGCCGGATGAGCCTGGGTACTGCCAGTCCTAGTGACGCGGACGGCACTGGCCGGCGGGCGCGGAGGCGGCGAGCGTGGAGCCGCCGCGCCCGAGCCGGGCGCCATCGGCCGACCAGTGAAGGACCCTTTCATGAAGCACACCCTGGTGATGACGGGCGCGAGCCGTGGGATCGGCCGTGTCGCCGCGGAGCACATCCTGCGCCAGTCGCCCCATGCGCACCTCGTCGTCGTGGCCCGCGCATCCTCCGGCGCCCGGCTCGCCGAGGAACTCGCCATGGGCGGGCACACGGTCTCGCACGTGTCGGCGGACCTCGCCTCGCTGCGGAGTGTCCGCTCCGCCGCCGTCGAGATCCGTGACCGGCTGGAGCGTGGTGATCTGCCACCGCTGCGCGGGTTCGTGGGCAACGCGGGCATGCAGTACACCAACGCGCTGACCGAGTCCCCCGAGGGGTTCGAGGCCACCTTCGCCATCAACGTACTCGCCAACCACCTCTTCGTCCGCCTGCTCCAGGACCACTTCGCCGCCCCTGCCCGGATCGTGATCACCGTCAGCGACACCCACTTCGGCGACGTCAAGCACAACCTGGGCATGGTGCCGGGCCCGGTCTGGAACTCCCCCGACGTCCTCGCCCGCCCGGGCGCCTTCCCCAAGCCGGGCAGCACGGCCGGTGGCCGCACCGCGTACTCGACGAGCAAGCTGGCCGCGATCTACCTCGTGCACGAGTACGCGCGCCGGCTTCCGGCCGGGATCGACGCCATCGCCTACAACCCAGGCTTCGTCCCCGGCACCGGTCTCGCCCGCAACGCGGGTCCCGTCTCCCGGTTCGCCATGCGGCGCGTCCTGCCGGTGATGACCCTCACGCCGTTCGCCATCGGCCGCGGCACCGCGGGCCGCCACCTCGCCGATGCCGTCCTGGGCACGACCGCCGCACCGGCCGGCTCCTACGTGGACCGCGCCCGGGTGGCGCGGTCGTCGCAGGAGTCCTACGACCCACCGCGCGAGCGCGAACTCTGGGACGCCGTCGAACGGTTCACCGTGGCGCACGCGGCCTGACCTCTGGGCGTATGGCCATTCCGCGGAAACCGGGTCCCGACCGGATCAGCCCAACTCCGCGATGAGATCCGTCACTTGGCCTGGCATGGACAAGAACGGCGAGTGGGAGGAGTCGAGCGCCGCGACCGCGGTCGGGTTGTCCGGGAAGGCCACCGTGGCGTCGCTGATGAACTTCTTCTGGAGGGCCGGGCGCACCGCCATGTCCCGTGCGCAGGTGATGTAGGTACGGGGAACCGAGCCCCAGCCATGGCGGGTGAGGGTGGTGGTGCCGCGCACGATGCCGATCGGAGCGTCGGGCGCCAGCAGTCCGAAGGCGGCCTCGGCCACGGTCCGGTCGACGTCGCCGCAGAGCGCGTCCAGCAACTGCCCGCGGTACGCCGCGTCGCCCGAGGCGAGGTCCAGCCGCGGCGCCCCGATCGCGGCGGGATCGGCGCGGACGCAGGACTGGACGAGGGCGCCCGCGTTCTCGGGCATCCGGAGGTAGGCGAGGGCGGGAACGTCCGATGCGGGCATGAGCCCGCTCAGATACGCCGCGTGGGCCACCGACTCGGGTGCCTGCTCCGCGGCCCGCGTCAGGACGGTGCCGCCCATGCTGTGGGCGGTCACCGTGACCGGGCCGCCCCGGCCGACCCGCTTGATCCGCGAAACGAGCAGGTCACCCACCTGGTCGAGATCCGCGTCCGCCACCGGCGAGACCTCGGTGGCCAGTGCCTCGGTATCGAACGGGCGGCTGGTGAGGCAGGCGGGCCGGCGTCCGCGCAGCCCGTGCCCCGCCATGTCCACAGCGACAGCCGAGCGGCCGGACCCCGCCAGAGCGGCGAACACCTCGGTCCAGCACCAGGCCCCATGCCAATTGCCGTGCAGAAGCAGCAACGGGGTGGCTCGAGCGGACAGCTACTGAACGTCCGCTCCACATAGGGGTTCGCGTCGAATCCGGTATACGGCTCGAGGTCGAAGTCTGGAGCGTCGCACACCACATCGAGCATACCGATGGCCGGTGCGGACAGGGCAGGCCGGCGTTCCGTCCCTCAGGCGTCCAGGGAGGGGTAGTCGATGTATCCCTCGTCGGTGCCGCCGTAGTAGGTGGTCGTATCGGGTGTGTTGTACGGTCCGCCCGCTCGCAGCCGGGCCGGCAGGTCGGGGTTGGCCAGGAAGAGCGCGCCGAAGGACAGCATGTCGGCCGTGCCGTCCTCGATGAGCGTCAGGTCCGCCGCGCTGGTGAACCCGTCTGTCGCGGGGTTGAGGATGAAGGTTCCGGAGAACTCCTTGCGGAGGAGGTTGGTCAGATCGCGGGAGCTTTCGACGACGTGCAGATAGGCGGGGCCGGTCTCGTTCAGCCGCCGGACGAGGTGGGCGTACGTGGGCTCGAGGTCGGGCTCCTCGATTCCGTTGTAGCGAATGCCGGGCGAGACGCGTATCCCCGTGCGCTGTGCCCCGATGGCCGCTGACACGGCCGCGACCACCTCCGCCGCGAACCGGACCCGGCCTTCGGCCGAGCCGCCCCACTCATCGGTGCGCAGGTTGGAGCTGGGAGCCAGGAACTGGTGGACCAAGTAGCCGTACGCGGCGTGCACTTCGACCCCGTCGAACCCTGCCTCCATGGCGTTGCGCGCGGCCCGGGCGAAATCGGCGATCGCCTCCCGCACCTCCTGGGAGGTCAGCGCGCGGGGGGTGCTGAAGTCCTTCATTCCGCGGACGGTGAACAATTGGCCGGGTGCGGCGATGGCCGACGGGGCGACGTGGACCAGCCCCTCGGGCAGAAGATCGGGGTCGCCGATCCTGCCGACGTGCGCGAGCTGGGCGAAGACCGTGCCGCCCGCGGCGTGCACCGCGTCGGTGACGCGGCGCCAGGCGGCAATCTGCTCGGCACTGTGCAGCCCCGGGGTATTGGGGAAGCCCTGGCCAACCAGTGAGGGCTGCGACCCCTCCGTGATGATCAGGCCGGCGGTGGCCCGCTGCGCGTAGTACGTGGCCATCGAGTCGGTGACCGTACCGCCGGGCCCGAAGGCACGGGCACGCCCCATGGCGGGCATGACCAGGCGGTTGCGGAGGCGCAGTCCGGCAAGGTCGATCGGATCGAAGGGTGTGGTCACAACGGCTCCCGCGGGTTGATGGGCGTGACGGCGGACAACGAGATCATTGGTCGGCCAACGATCTCGCCGGAGAGCCACCATAACTCATTCATTGGGCGACCAATGATTGGGCGGCCACGATAGTCTTGCCACCATGACCACAGAGCTCCCGCACACCGGCGCGACGGAGGGCGGATACGGCGGCGCCGTCAGCCAGACCCTGGCGCGCGTTTCCCGCCTGCACCGCCTCGCCGGCAGCAGGCTGCTGCGCCCGACCGGTCTCTGTTCCGGCCAGGAATTCCTGATGATGACCCTGTGGGATGCCGGACCGGTCCGGCAGTCGGAGCTGGCGAGGGCGCTCGACCTGGACCCGTCGACCGTGACCCTGATGCTGCGGCGACTGGAGCAGGGCGGGTATGTCACCCGCGCACGCGATCCGCACGACCGGCGCGTCATGCTCGTCCGGGCCTCGGAGGAGAGCTACGCCCTGCGGCCCGAGGTCTCACAAGCCTGGTCGCGACTGGAGGAGCACATCCTGGACGGGCTGGACGACGCGGAGCGCGAAGCCTTCGCCAGAATCCTCTCCAAGGTCGAGAAGAACCTCGCCCCCGGCGAGGAGGGCTCCCCCGACGCCTAGGCCGCGCCTAGGCCCTGTCCGCTGGATCTTCGCGCCTGTGACATCAGCGGCTGCCGCCGCGGGGCCCGCGTCGTCTGGTGCAGGGGGCACCTCCCAGCGGTAGCTGGGGGCGCCGTGCCAGGCGTCGCGGGCCCGCGAAGATCCGCCGGACAGGGCCTGGCGCGCGGTCAGCGGTCAGTCATTGCGTGTCCACGACCCCAGCACCATCAGCGTCCTGGTCCCGGTGACCTGTCCGACCCGGCGCAGGGCGTCGATGACCTGCTGCAGATGCTCGATATCCCGCACCCGGACGTTCACCAGGGCGTCGGGGTCGCCGGCGATGGTGAAGACGGCCTGCACCTCGGGGACCGTGTAGGCGGTACGGACGATCTCCCCGACCGGTGTCGTACCGGTGTAGGACAGCTCCACGAACGCCTCGATGCCCCAGCCGAGCTTGGTGTGGTCGATCTGCACGGTGAAGCCCTTGATCACCCCGCTGTCCTTGAGCCGGTCCACGCGGCGTTTGACCGCGGCCACCGACAGCCCCACCTCGGGTGCCATCTCGGAGAAGGTGCGCCGTCCGTCCTCGCGCAGCATGCGCAGCAACTGGCGGTCCACGTCGTCGAACTCGGGCATCGCCACTCCGTTCCGCGACCCGCGTACACCGCACATCCGCGCAAATTCTTTTCGTCCACCCGGCCAATCGCCGCTTCAGTTTGCGTCTTCTTCGCGATCAACCGCAACTTACTTGTGCTCGCCCGGAGGGTGTTGCTGTCCTAGGCCCGGACCCATGAACGTCGAAGACCTCGCCCCGTTCGTACCCCAGGAGCGCCCTTCATGCCTGTCGACCGTCTGCTTCCCACCCGCGAGGCGGAGGATCTGCTCGACCTCGTCCGCGAGATCGCCGACAAGGAGCTGGCCCCCCGCGTCGAGGAGCACGAGCGCACCGAGAGCTATCCCGAGGGGCTGTTCCGCCTGCTGGGCGAGACCGGGCTGCTGGGTCTGCCCTACCCGGAGGAGTTCGGCGGAGGCGGCCAGCCCTATGAGGTCTACCTCCAGGTCCTCGAAGAGCTGGCCGCCCGCTGGGCCGCCGTCGCCATCGCCACCAGCGTCCACACCCTCGCCGCCTTCCCCCTCCTGACGTTCGGCACCTCCGCCCAGCGCGGGCGCTGGGCGGAGGACATCCTCAGCGGCCGTCTCATCGGTGGCTACAGCCTGTCCGAGCCGCAGGCCGGGTCCGACGCGGCGGCCCTGACCTGCCGCGCCGACAAGGCCCCCGACGGCTATCGGATCACCGGCGCCAAGGCGTGGATCACCCACGGCGGCAAGGCGGACTTCTACGCCCTGTTCGCCCGCACCGGTCCGGGCGGCGACGGCATCTCCTGCTTCTTCGCGCCCGGACACACCGACGGCCTCACCTTCGGCCGGCCCGAGGACAAGATGGGCCTGCACGCCATCCCCACCACCTCGGCCTTCTGGGACGATGCGCCGCTCGCCACCGACCGGCTCATCGGCGCCGAGGGCCAGGGACTCCAGATCGCCTTCAGCGCCCTGGATTCCGGCCGGCTGGGCGTCGCCGCCTGCGCCACCGGGCTGGCCCAGGCCGCCCTGGACGCCGCGACCGCCTACGCCCACGAACGCACCACCTTCGGCCGCAGAATCATCGACCACCAAGGGCTCGGCTTCCTGCTGGCCGATATGGCCGCCGCCGTCGACTCCGCGCGCGCCACCTACGTGGACGCCGCCCGCCGCCGTGACCGCGGACGCCCGTACACCCGCCAGGCGAGCGTCGCCAAGCTGACGGCGACCGACGCCGCCATGAAGGTCACCACGGACGCCGTCCAGGTCTTCGGCGGCTATGGATACACCCGCGACTTCCCCGTGGAGCGCTATATGCGCGAAGCGAAGATCATGCAGATCTTCGAGGGCACCAACCAGATCCAGCGGCTGATCATCAGCCGCCAGCTCGCCCACTGACCCGCCCCGGCCTCAACTACCAGGGCACGGTCTGGCCCTGGTAGTTGAGGTACCGCAGGCCCGGTTCGCCGCTGTGGCGGTCGATCGTGTCCACCACGCCCGGGATGGACTGGTCGATGGTCAGCGGCGCCTCCGGTCCGCCGAGTTCGGTGCGGACGTGGCCGGGGCACATGAGCAGCAGCGTGTGCGCGGCGTCGGCGTAGCGGGCGGCGTAGCTGCGCATCAGCTGGTTCAGGGCGGACTTGCTGGCGCGGTAGACGTCCTGACCGCCCCTGGTGTTGAAGCCGACGCTGCCCTGGCGCGAGGACATGACGCCGATGGTCCCGGTCGGCGCGACCAGCGAGCGGAGGGACTCGACCACGCGCATCGGGCTGAGCGCGTTGGTGACCATGACCTCGACGAACATCTCGGTCGGCACGTCGCCGATCGGAATGTTGCCCCGGGTGATACCGGCGTTCACGAACAGCAGGTCGAGCGTGCGCTCCGCCAGACGCTCGCGCAGCGCGGCGATCTGCTCCGGCGCCGTCATGTCCAGCGACTCGACGGTGACCCGTCCGCCGGACGCCTCGGCCAGGTCGTGGAGGCCGGTGCGCCGATCGCCCCGGACGGTCCCGATGACGTTCCAGCCGCGGTGCGCGTACTCGGTGGCGAGGGCGAGTCCGAGAGTGCGGGACGCCCCGACGATGAGAGCGGTCTTGGCGCTCATGCCCGAACCTCCGGCTTGAGGACCTGCTCGCACCACTCGCGGAAGGTCGTGGGGCTGGTGATCCGAGGGGTGCGCGGTACGCCGTCGTCGAGGCCGTTGTTCTTGGAGTACGCCATGTTGACGTAGCCCTCCACGAGCGCGTCCCCGAGACCGCGTCCGGCGAGTCCGGCGCGGAAGTCCTCGAGCGACTGGGGCTCGTAGCGGACCGGGCGGCCGAGCACGTCGGACATGATGCGCGCCATGTCGTTCGCCGAAAGGTCCTCGGGGCCCAGCACCGGGACCTCGCCCGTCCCCGTCCACGAGCGGTCGAGCAGCAGGCCAGCGGCGACCGCGGCGATGTCCCGGGTGGCGGCCGTCGGTGCGGTGCGGTCGGGGGCGGCGGTGTCGGTGTACACACCGGCGTCGCGGATCGAAGCGAGCTGCCGCAGCAGGTTGTCCATGAAGGACGGGCAGGCGAGCGCCCGGTAGGCCACGCCGGTACCCGCGATGAGGTCGTCCATGGCCAGCGACGCCGTCACATGGCCGGCGCGGCCGGCGACGGGGGTGCCGCGGCCGAGCGCCGAGACGCCGACGACGTGTCCGACTCCGTGGGCCGTGAACGCCTTCGCGGCGGCGTGGGTGAACCCGGAGTACGCGGCATCCAGGCTCGGTGCCCGCGGGTCCGGCGGGACCAGCCAGAAGACGGCGTCCGCGCCGGCGAAGGCCCGGTCGACGACCTCGGCGTCGCCGTGCGAGCCGGTGACGACGTCGACGCGGGCGCGGACCGCGTCGGGGAGCCTCGCGGGGTCGCGCACGATGACCCGCAGCTCTTCGCCTCGGTCGGGGGCCTCGTTGAGCAGGATGTCCAGGAGCCGGCCGCCGATCTGGCCGGTGGGAGCGGTGATGACGATCATGCTTTGAGTCTCGGGGCGGCCACCTGCGGGCGTCCAATACCCTTCCCGGCGATTGATACCTTCAGGGCATGGATCTCGATCTGCGCAAGCTCCGCTACTTCGTCGCGGTGGCCGAGCACCGGCACTTCGGCCGGGCGGCGGAACAGCTCTACATAGCCCAGCCGGTCCTCAGCCGCCAGATCAGGGCCTTCGAGCAGGAAATGGAGTGCACTCTGCTCGTCCGGACCACCCGCAGCGTGGAGCTGACCGATGCCGGGAAGCGGCTCTACGAGGAGGCACAGCGGATCCTCGCGACCGTCGCCTCGGCGGTGCGGAGCGTGCACGACGTGGATCGGGGCGTCCAGCGGCTCGTGGTGGCCTTCTGCTCGGGGCTGCATGTGTCGGAGGCGATCCGGGCGTTCTCATCGCGCCACCCGGACGTCGAGACCGATGTCGTCCCGGTGCGCTGGTGGGAGCAGGACGCGCCGCTCCGGGACGGCCGGGCCCAAGTCGCCTACCTGCGGCGGCCGTTCGACCACTCGGACTTGCGCATCATCCCCATCGGCCACGAGACCAGGGTGGCCTGTATGCCCGCGACGCATCCGCTGGCCTTCCGTCAGGAGCTCACCTACGCCGACCTCGACGGTGAGCGGATGCTCGACGCGCCGACGCGACGGACGTCGTCGCTCGAAGAGAAGTTCGAGCTCATCGCCTCCGGGCAGGGCATCGCGCTGGTCCCGCTGAGCGTCGCGCGGTCCTACTCCCGCCCCGACCTCGTCCACCTCCCCGTCACGGACGCCCCATCGGTCGAGACCTGCCTGGCCGCCCTCGCGGACCGGCGGGAGAAGGTGCTGCGCGACTTCCTGGAAATCGCCACCGCGACGCTACGGGCCACCTGAGCGACCGGCGGGCAGGTCCGTGGGCTACGGCAGACGAGGCGGCGCGCGACCCGGATCGGCGTCCTGCGGGGGCGATCGCGCGAGCGGCGGGTACCTTGGCACGCATCGACGGGAACACGGGGGACACCATGGCCGCGACGACATCGGTACGCAGGGCGCGAAGGCTACGAGCGCGTCGGCCGGGAGTGGGTCTTGGGCTGGCGGTACTGACCGCTGTGGCCGTGGCCGGCTGCGGTGGCTCGGACGAGACCGACGGGGCGCCCTCGCGCGATGACCAGCCGTCGGCGTCCCGTTCCGCGCCGCCCTCGAAAAGCCCGTCCGGCGGTCGCAGCGCCTCGGCGAAACCCTCCGTACCGGCGGCGGACGGGCGTGATGTCGCCGCCTGTGCGGACGGCAACTGCGAGATCGCGGTGTCCGGTCCGGTGACGGTCCGGTTCACGAGCCCGGCCGGTCCGGCGACGCTGACGGTGACCGAGGTCGGGCCGAACAAGGTCGAGTACACGGTGAAGTCGGGCAATGGCCGGTCCCAGGGCGGGGCGAGCGGTCCGGGCCAGGGGTGCATCACCGTGCTGCGCGACCACGGCAGCAGCAACTCGTGCGGAAGGGTGGACACCATGCGGCCGGCCGCTCAGCCCGGCGCCGTGGTGATCCAGATGGCGGCCGGCGAGGACGGCACGGCGATCCTGCACATCGTGTCCAGGTGACCGGCCCCGGGGGTCAGCTCTCCGTCGGCGGGCTTCCGGGGGAACGGGAGTGGCGGATGCCCGCCTCGTAGGTCTCCTTGAGGTGCTGGAGCGTGTCGTCGAAGTGGCGCGCCGCGTAGGTGGCGTAGAGGATGTCGATCAGCAGGAGCTGGCCCCATTTGGAGGTGACGGACTCCCCGTACAGCCCCTCCCCCGTGACGTTCGAGGTGAACAGCGGTACGTCGCTGAGCTCCGCCAGCGGGCTGTCCTGGGCCGAGGTGATGCCGATCGAGGTGGCCCCGGTCTGCCGGGCGAGCCGCATGGCGTCCACGATCGCGGTGGACTTGCCGGAGTCGCTGATGCCGATCAGCACATCCCGCGGCGTCAGGATGGTGGCCAGCATGACCTGCACGCTCTGGTCGCGGTAGAGCAGACACTTCTTGCCCGCCCGGGTGAACCGCATGACCCCCTCCTCCGCGGCGATGCTGGAGGAGCCCATGCAGCAGAACACCACCGCGTCCGCGTCGTGCAGCAGGTCGACGGCGCGGCTGATGGCGTCGCCGCTGACCTGCTTGGCGGTCTGTGCCAGCGTCTGGCGGCTGCTGCGCTCGATCTTGCCCACGATGGCAGGGGGCTCGTCACCGCGGAGGATGCCCTCGTAGACGAACTCCTCGTCCCGGCCCGCGCCGGCCTGCCGGGTGGCGAAGGTGGCCTCGGCGAGGCTGAGGCGGAGCGAGTGATAGCTGTCCATGCGCAGCTCGCGGACGAACCGGGAGACCGTCGACTCGGCCACTCCACAGGCCGAGGCGAGCTGCGAAATGGTCATCGACTGCGCCTGCTGGGGGTGGGCCAGCAGATACTCGCCGATCTGGCGCAGCGCGCCCGGTAGGTAGGGCAGCTTGCTGGTGATGAGGTGCAGCACATTGCCGGCCTCATCCGCCGGGACAGCCATGACTCGCTCCGTGGTCTCAGGAAGGGGGGTTAAGTACCCGTAGCAGATTCTCCACGGCCGCGCGGGTGGCGCGCTCCACACTCTCCCCGGTGTACCCCCCGATATGGGGTGTGGTGATCACCTGCGGATGACGCAGCAGCTCCTGGGGCGCGGGCGGCTCCTGGTCGTACACATCGGTGGCGTACCCGATGAGCCTGCCCCCGGCGAGGGCCTCGAGGACCGCGCCGTCGTCGACCAGGCTCGAGCGGGCGGTG
Source organism: Streptomyces hygroscopicus (assembly GCA_002021875.1). NCBI lineage: Bacteria > Bacillati > Actinomycetota > Actinomycetes > Kitasatosporales > Streptomycetaceae > Streptomyces > Streptomyces hygroscopicus. Next base: position 9,909,569 of record CP018627.1, on the reverse strand, counting down.
TTGATCAGATAGGCACCGGGCCGCATGGCCGCGATGGCGCCCTTGTCGATCAGTGGCCGCTCCGCGGGCGGACAGTGCAGGGTCACCGCGTCCGAGTGGGCGAGCAGGTCCTCCAGCGTGGTGTACGAGAAGTCCCCGGCGGGGGTGAACTCCGGGTCGGGGAACGCGTCGAAGGCGCGTACGGACATGCCGAGCCCGAGTCCGAGCCGGACGACCCGGCGGCCGATCTGCCCGCACCCCACGACGCCGAGGGTGCGTCCCACCACTTCCCGGCCCTCGATCCGCTGCCATCTCCCGGCCTTGAGGGCCGCGTCCTGCGGTGGGATGCGGCGCAGCCCGGCGAGCAGGAGGGCGATGGCGAGTTCGGCGACGCCCTGGGCGTTGGCTCCGGCGGCGGTCTCGACGGCCACCCCCTGCTCGGCGGCGGCGGTCAGGTCGACGGAGTCGACTCCGACCCCGTTGCGGCTGATGACCTTGAGGGCGGGGGCCGCGGCCAGCACCTCGCGGGTGATGGGCTCGACCCCGGCGAGATAGCCGACGCACGCGGGCAGGAACCGCAGCTGTTCCTCCCGGGTGGGCTGGCGCCCGGGGGTGGGGAAGACCACGTCGTAGCCCGCCGCCTCCAAGGCGGCCAGCGCGGGGTGACCGCCCTGGGACAGCGAGCGGGGCGTCACGGCGATCCGGGCCGTCACTGGGCCCACTTCGGGTTGTCCACGACCGCCGGGGCGCCGTCGCGCTCCACCACGATCTTGCGGAAGCCCTTGGACTCGATGGTGCCGTAGTCGTGTCCGGCGTGGCCGGGGAAGGCGAAGAAGGTGATCAGCGGCTCGTCGGGCGAGGTGTTGATGGAGCGGTGGGCATACCGGCCGGGGACGTAGACGCCCTTGCCGGGGGTGAACTCCTCCCACTGCACATCGCCCTCGGGGTTCTCCATCATCATCAGGCCCCGGCCGCGCAGGCAGTAGTAGATCTCGGCGGTGTCGAGCACGGAGTGGAAGTGACCCTTGGTCATGAAGTACTCGTCGCCGACCTTGCCCGGGTAGGTGATGCTGGTGCCGTAGGCCACCTCGCCCGGGCTCTGGGGGACGCCCATGTCGAAGAACTCGTAGACCAGGACGTCCTCTTCGGCCAGGCGCCGCGCGGCCTCCTGGTCGGCGTACATCCCGGCCATGGCGGAGATGCGGCGCTGGAGCGGCTTCTTGCTCTGGGAGAGCCCGGTGACGAGGCTGAAGTCGGTGACGACGGCCGGGCGGGGGGCGGTGGCGCTCATGCGTTCTCCTTGGTGACGTCGCGGGCGATGCGGGACAGCCGCTCGAAGGTGGGGCCGTGGGTGGGGATGTCGAGGTGGAAGACCTCGGCCATGACGCGGGTCCAGCCGTGGATGAAGTACAGCCAGCCGTCGACCACGTTCAGCTCGCGGGCGCCCTGCTGGGCCCGTGCCTGGTCCAGGAAGACCAGGTCGCCGCGGTAGTTGAAGTCCCAGGCGATGCCGTCCTGGGGGAAGTGGGCGGCGTCGGTGAGCGGGGATCCGGGCCGGTCCTTGCCGAGTCCGGTCGCGTTGACCACGACGGAGCCGGGAGCGAGTGTCCGCAGCTGGGCGTCGTTGTCGCGCGGCTCGGGGGCGAGCTGGTAGTCGATGGGGATGGTGAAGCCGAGGCGTTCGTGGACGGTGCGCATCTCGCGCAGCCGGGCCTCGCGGCGGCCCGTGACCACGATGCGGGAGGGGACGTCGCCACCGGCCGCCGCGCGGTTGTGCAGGTACAGGGTGAGGGCGAGGGCGGAGCCGCCCGCCCCGAGCAGCAGCAGTTCGCCCCCGGTGCGGGCCCAGTGGCCGTCGGGCACGATGGCCTCCAGGGACAGGCCGCTGGTGAGGGGGTCCATGGCATGGCCCCACAGCCGGCCTCCGCGCTTGGAGATGCTGCTGACCTCGTCCAGCAGTTCGGTTTCGTGGCCGACGCCGTCGAACAGGTCGTGGGCGGCCTTGTAGAGGTTGAGCTTGTGGGTGGTGACGAGCGCGCCCAGCGAGTGCGGGTCGTGCTTGATGAAGTCGACGACCTCCCGGTAGTGGCCGGGGGTGTCGTCCAGCGGAAGGTCGATGCCCTCGATGACGGCGTCGAGGTTCAGCTCACGCGCCCAGGCCGGAAAGACCTTCATGATGGACGACTTGGTGGTGGTGACGCCGATGAAGTACATCGTCGGGCGGGCGGCGGCGGGATACGTCCGCGGCATGTGGGTTTCTCCTTCTGCGGAGCCGTGCGGTGGTACGGGCCGGATGGGCGGCCGGGTCAGTGCTCCTCCCAGTCCCGGGCGCAGCCCACCGCCTTCTGCCAGCCCGCGTAGAGCCGGTCGGCCCGGGCGCGGTCCATCGCACAGTCGAAGCGGCGCTCGAGCCGGAAGGTGTCGGTCAGCTCGGCCCGGTCCGTCCAGAACCCGGTGGCCAGGCCGGCGAGAAAGGCCGCGCCGCGGGCCGAGGACTCGATGACGGTGGGTCGCAGTACGGGGACGTCGAGGATGTCGGCCTGGAACTGCATGAGGAAGTTGTTGGCGGTGGCTCCGCCATCGACCTTGATCTCCCGGGTGGAGATGCCCGAGTCGGCCTCCATGCAGGTGATGACGTCGCGGATCTGGTAGGCGATGGACTCCAGCGTGGCGCGGATGACGTGCTTGCGGCTGGCGCCGCGGGTCAGGCCGAGGATGGCGCCGCGGGCGTACTGGTCCCAGTACGGGGCGGCGAGCCCGACGAAGGCCGGTACGACATAGACGCCGTTGGTGTCGGGAACATCCCGGGCGGCGTACTCGGTGTCCTCGGCGTCGTAGACGATCTGCAGCTCGTCGCGCAGCCACTGGATGGAGGCGGCGGCCACGAAGATCAGACCTTCCAGGGCGTACTCCACACCGCCGTCGACGCCCCAGGCGATGGTGGTCAGCATGCCGCTGTCGCTGAAGACGGGGCCCTCGCCGGTGTTGAGGACCAGTGAGGCCCCGGTGCCGTACGTGGCCTTCACCGTGCCCACCTCGAAGCACGCCTGGCCGAACAGCGCGCCCTGCTGGTCGCCGACGGCCGAGGCGACCGGGATCCGGGCGCCGAGCAGCACCGACTCATCGGTGTGGCCGTAGACCTCGCTGGTGGGGCGCACCTCGGGCAGGATCGCGCGGGGGATGTCGAGCTCGTCGAGCAGCCGCTGGTCCCAGTCGAGACGGGTGATGTCGAACAGCATGGTGCGCGAGGCGTTGGTGTAGTCGGTGACGTGTGCGGCGCCGCCGGTGAGGTTCCAGATCAGCCAGCTGTCGACGGTGCCGAAGGCGAGCTCGCCGCGGTCGGCGCGCTGCCGTGCGCCGGGGACGTTGTCGAGGATCCACTTCACCTTGGTGCCGGAGAAGTAGGCGTCGATGATCAGCCCGGTGGTCCGCTTGACGTGCTCCTCCAGGCCGCGGGCCTTGAGCTCCTCGCACAGCGCGGCGGTGCGGCGGTCCTGCCACACGATCGCGTGGTGGATGGGCTCTCCGGTGGCACGGTCCCAGATCACCACAGTTTCGCGCTGGTTGGTGACGCCGATCGCGGCGATGTCCTCGGCGCCGCATTCGGCCTGGGCCAGCACCTGCTTGGCGACGGTGACCTGCGTGTTCCAGATGTCGAGCGGGTTGTGCTCGACCCAGCCGGGCTGCGGATAGATCTGGGGGAACTCCTGGCTGGCGACCGCGGCGATGTCGCCCGCCTTGTCGAAGAGGATGGCCCGGATGCTGGTGGTACCGGCGTCGAGGGCCATGACGTAGCGGTGGGTCATGGAGTCACCTGCCTTCCCCCGGAGCCACGGGGCGTGTCGTGGTGGCGTGGGGGTCGCCGTCGAACGCGACCATGGCCTTCATTCCGGCCCCGGAGGCCGCGTAGCCGAAGGCGTCGTGGATCTTCTCCAGGGGGAACACCTCACTGATCAGCGGTGACAGATCGACGCGGCGCTCGCCGACCAGCCGCAGACAACGGCCGTAGTCGCCGTTGGTCGAGCCGGTCGTCCCGGTCAGGGTGAGGCCCTTGTAGTGCACGGCGTTGGTGTCGAGGGGAATGGTCCGCGCGGCGCCGAGGCCGGCGAAGTAGTTGAGCCGGCCGTGCGGGGCGAGCAACTCCGCCGCCTGCGCCTGCACCTGGGGATCGGACACGGCCGTGATGACCACGTCCGCGCCCCGGCCGTCGGTGTGCTCGCGGACGACCTCGGCCAGGTCCTGTTCGCGGACCCCGACGCACACATCGGCGCCGAGCCGGGCGGCGAGGTCCAGCCGGGGGCGGCTGCGGTTGGAGATGATCACCTTGCGGGCCCCGGCGAGCTTGCCGAGCAGCACATGGAACGCGCCGATGGGACCCGCGCCGGTGATGACCACGACGTCCTCGGGGCCCACCCGGAGCCCGCGCTGCCCGCTGTAGCAGCAGGAGAACGGTTCCACCAGGGCCGCCTCCGCGTACGAGACACCATCGGGGATCTCGAAGACGTTGCCGCGCTGGACGGCGAAGCCGGGCACCCGAAGCAGCTCCTGGAAGCCGCCGTCGATGCTGATCCCGAACGCCTCGTAGTCGGGGCACATGTTGTTGTAGCCGTGGCGGCACATGTCGCAGCGGCCACAGCCCACGTTCGGGGTGACGGTGACCCGCATGCCCGGGTGGAACGCGGACACCCGCGGCCCGGCCGCCACCACGTCCCCCGCCACCTCGTGGCCCAGCACCCGGCGCTGCCCGTCCGGGATCTTGAAGTGGCCGTGCTTGAAGATGCGCAGGTCGGTGCCGCAGATGGAGGCCGCCCGGACCCGCACCAGCAGGTCGTCGCCGACGACGGTGGGCTCGGGCACGTCCTCGACCGCCAGCTCCCCGGGTCGGCGCAGAACGGCGGCCTTCATGCGACACCTCCCACGACACCGGGCCGGATGAGCTCGGCCTGGGCCTGGTCGGCGACCGCGAAGACGACCTTGTTGTACCAGGTGCGGCGCTCCAGCATGTCGGCGAACATCGCCGGTGCCTCCTCCAGGCTCGGGGTGTGGCTGATGAGTGGCGCCACCTTCAGATCGCGGCCCAGATGGTGGACCACCATGTCCCATTCGCTGCGTCCGGCCGGGGTGATCCTGGAGTTCCAGGTGCCGTAGACACGCAGCTCACGGCGGAGGACGGAGGAGACCAGGGCGCGGGGCAGGGTCAGATCGCCGGACAGGTCGCCGAGCAGCATGACCTGGCCGAGCGGGGCCGCCGCAGTGATGGCCTGGATCAGGGTGGCGGGCAGACCGCTCGCCTCCACCGCGCAGTCCACGCCCCGGCCGCCGGTCAGCTCACGGACCGCGTCCACCGTGTCACCCGCGGACGCGTCGATGACCGGGAAGCCGAGACCGGCCATGACCGCGCGCTTGCGCTCGTCGACATCGGCCACGTACACCTCGCTGGCGCCCAGGATGCGAAGCCATTGGGCGGCCAGCGCGCCGATGGGTCCGGCGCCGATCACCAGCGCGGTGGCATGGGCGGGCAGCTGGAACTTCAGCATGGCGTGCAGGGCGACCGCGGCGGGCTCCACCATGGCTGCGTGGACCAGCGGCACATCCCGCGCCACCGGCACCAGATTGGCCTCGGGCACCTGGAGGAACTCCGCCATCGCACCATCGCGCCGCGACCCGTAGTAGTCGTAGCCGGTGCTTACGGCGTACTCGCCGATCTGGGTCATCGGGTCGGCCGGGTCGGGCAGAAGGGGGAAGACCGCGGCGCGGTCCCCGGGACGGAAGCGGCTTCCCTCCGGCGCCTCCTCGACCACGGCGGAGAACTCGTGGCCCAGGACGAGCGGATAGTGATACGCCTTCCCGCGGCCGTATCTCAGCACGTCCGAGCCGCACACGCCGACACCGCCGACGCGGACGAGGACGGAGCGGTCGCCCACGGGAGCGGGGGCAGGGACGTCGGTGAGGGTGAGGACGCCCTTCGATTGCAGTACTGCTGCTTTCATCGCTCGTCCGCCTCAGACTTCCATGCCGTAGCGGTGTGCCTTGTGCGTCGGGTAGAGCGCGATCTGGGGGATGGTGACGTCGGGCGTGCGCGTGGCCACGTAGAGGGAGACCTCGGCGACGTTGTCGACGTCGATGCAGCTGGCGTGGATGCCCTCGGCGAGTTCCTTGTCGTCCAGCCAGCCGTCGAGGTAGGCGGGGATGTCGCCGTCGTACAGGCCCTTGTCGATGATCTCGGTCATCGGGGTCTTGACGTGGGACGGGTTGATCACCGTCACACCGATGTTCTTCTCCTTGCCCTCAAGGAGAATGTTCTTGCTGAATCCCATCATCCCGTGCTTGGAGGCGCGGTAGGGGCTGTGGCCGGGGCCGGAGGCCAACCGGGCCGAGGAGGACCCCATATTGATGATGCGCCCGCCGGTGGGCTGCTGCTCCATGATGCGGAACGCCTCGCGGCAGCACAGGAAGACCGCGGTCAGATTGGGGCCGATGGTCTTGTTCCACTCATCCAGCGTCACCTCGGTCACCGGGGGTGAAAGAGAGTCGCGGCCCGCGCTGTTGACGAGCAGATCGACCTGCCCCCACTCGTCCACGGCGGTCCGGAAGAAGCTCTGGACCTGGTCTTCCTCGGTGACGTCGGCTTCGACGCCCACGCAGCTGCCGCCCTGGGACTGGATGGAGGTGACGACCTGCTGGAGTCGTGTGCCGTCGGTGTCGACCAGGAGGACCTTGGCCCGGTTGGCCGCGAAGATCCGGCCGACGGCCTCGCCGATGCCGGAGGCGCCACCGGTGATGATGGCGACCTTGCCCTCAAGCGCCGTGCCGGGAGCGGGTTCATAGGTGGTGGTCATGCTGTCCCTTTGGGGTGTGGTGGGTGGGTGTTCCATTCCGCGCGCTTCGAGGGGGCGCGGCGGAGTGTGGCTTTAAGGGGTGGCCTCGGCCGCGATCTCGACCGCGCGGCGGGCGTTGCGCCCGATGGCCTCGTAGTCGCCCTCGGCCAGCAGCGCCGTACTGGCGATCCAGGTGCCGCCGCAGGCGGCCACGTGCGGTCGGCTCAGATAGTCGGGGAGGTTGTCCGGTGTCAGGCCGCCCGTGGGCATGAACGCCATCCCGTCGTACGGAGCCGCCATGGCGTCCAGCAGCCGCAGTCCGCCCGACGCCTCGGCCGGGAAGTACTTCACCAGGGGCAGTCCCCTGGCCAGGGCCGCCTCGATGCCGGTGGGGCTGTTGATGCCGGGGACGACGGGGATCTCCCGCTCCAGGCAGTGGTCCACGACGTCCGGGCTGAAGCCGGGCGCGACCACGAACTGGGCTCCCGCGTCGATGGCGTGGTCCGCGGTCGCGCGGTCCAGGACCGTACCGGCGCCGACCAGCAGCCCGGGGTGGCGGGCGCGCAGCGTGGCGATCCCGTCCCGGGCGGCCGGGCTGCGGAAGGTGATCTCGGCGACCGGCAGCCCCGCTCCGAGCAGTGTCTCGCCGAGCGGGTCGGCGTGGCGTACGTGGGGCAGGGTGACGACCGGGACGACCCGGACGCGGCGCAGTTCGCCGAGGAGTTCGCTGGGGTTCATCGGTCCTCTTTCGCGGTGGTGTCGCCCGGGGTGAGGACGTAGGCGTCGCCCACCCGCGGCACGGTCCAGGACAGTGGCGTGGCGTGGCGCGTGACACGGCGCCGCAGTTCGTCGCGGGCGTCCTCGGGGTCGACGGTGTTGAAGTCGAACAGGCCGAAGTGGTGGCAGAGCAGCTGCGGGATCCCGGCCGCCTCGCACAGCTCGGCCGCTTCCCGGACGGTGAAGTTGCCGGGGACGCCGTTGTCGGTGCGGTGGCGGTCGCGCCCGTTGACGGGCAGCAGCGCCACATCGGCGCGGAGTGTGCGGAGCAGTTCGGCCTGTCCGTCGTAGGGGACGCAGTCGCCGGAGTGGTAGACGCGGACAGCGCCGACCGTGAGCACGTATCCGAGGAAGCGGTGGTCGCCGTTCTCGTCCTGTTCGAGCCGTTCATGGGCGGCGGGGACCGGTTCGACGGTGATGCCGTCCCCCAGTTCCACGTGCTCGCCCGCGGTGGTGCCGGTCAGGCGGCTCGCGGGAACGCCACGCTCCAGGGCCCGTTCCCGCTCGGCGCGCGGGACGACGAAGCGCGGGTCGTTGTGCGGGAGCAGGGCGCGGATGGTGCCCGGGTCCATGTGGTCGGTGTGTCCGTGCGTGCACAGCACCGCGTCGACCCCGCGGATGGCCTCCGGCGCCACCGGGACGGGGTGCATCCGGCGGTGCGGGAAGAGCGTGCCGCGGTACTTCCCGGCGAGGGTGTCCGAGAGGTACGGGTCGATCAGGATCAGCCGGCCGCGGTGGCGCAGGGCGAATCCGGCCTGGCCGAGCCACCACAGCGTCACCTCGTCGGGCCCGGCCTCCTCGGGGGCGGCGAAGGTGCCGGTGAGGGGGGTGCCGGAGACACGGCGCACGGCGGGCCGGATGACGTTCATGCGTGCTCCCGATACGTAAGGGTGTGGTCGCTGCGTGCGGTCATGGGTTGCCCGCGGGGGATCTGCCGTCGAGCTCCGCCGGGTCCAGCGCTCCGGTCATCAGCGCGACGGCGTCGGGCATCGAGATGTCGGAGGTGCGCACCAGGGCGACACGCCGGCCCAGCCGCTGAACATGGATGCGGTCGGCGACGTCGAAGACATGGGGCATGTCGTGGCTGATCAGGATGACCGGCACGCCCCGGTCGCGGATTTCGCGGATGAGGTCGAGCACCCGCTGCGACTCCCGCACTCCGAGCGCCGCCGTCGGCTCGTCCATGATGATCACCCGGCTGCCGAAGCAGGCGGCGCGTGCGACCGCGACGCCCTGGCGCTGCCCGCCGGAGAGCGTTTCCACCGGCTGGGAGAAATTCTGGATGGTCAGCAGCCCGAGGGAGGTGAGCAGTTTCCGGGTCTCCTCCCGCATCCCCTTCTTGTCCAGCAGGCGGAAGACGCTGCCGAGCGGGCCGGACCTGCGGCGCTCACGGCCCAGGAAGAGGTTGGCGGGGATGTCCCGGGAGGGAGCCACGGCCAGATTCTGGTAGACGGTCTCCAGTCCATGATCCCGCGCGTCCAGCGGGTTGCGGAACCGCACCCGCTCCCCGAAGAGGCGGATCTCCCCGGCGTCGGGGACCTCCGCCCCGGAGAGGCACTTGATGAGCGTCGACTTGCCGGCGCCGTTGTCGCCGATGACGGCGAGGACCTCGCCGGCGCGCAGCTCGACATCGGCCCCGCCGAGGGCGGTGACGTGTCCGTAGCGCTTGACCAGGCCGCGCGCCTCCAGGGCGAGCACATCGGTGCTGGTGTTCCCGGGCTTCATGCCGCCACCTTCCGGATCCACTGGTCGGCGGCGACGGCCACGATCACCAGGACACCGACGGTGAAGACCTGCCACAGGGCGTCCACTCCGGACAGGGCGAGCCCACTGCTGAACACGCCCACGATGAGGGACCCGAGGAGGGTGCCGAGGACGTGGCCACGGCCGCCGAAGAGGCTGGTGCCGCCGATGACGACGGCGGTGATGGACTGGAGGTTGAGGTTCTCGCCGGCCTGCGGGCTGACCGAGCCGATCCGTCCGATGAGGAACCACGCGGCGAGACCGCAGATCAGCCCGGCCACGACATACACGCTGAGCAGCACCCGGCCGGTGCGGATCCCGCTGAGGCGGGCCCCTTCGCGGTTGTCTCCCACCGCGTGCAGATGGGCGCCCCACGCGGTGCCCCGCAGCAGATAGGCCACGGCGGCGAAACAGCCGATCATCAGCAGCGAGCTGTAGGTCACATCGGTGCCCAGGACGTCGATGGAGCGGCCCGGCCAGCTCAGCAGGGGCGGCACGTCCTGAGCCCGGATCGTCTCGCTCCGCGAGTAGAAGAGGGTCAGGGCCGAGAAGACGCTGAGGGTGCCGAGCGTGGCGATGAACGGCGGAATGCGGAACCGGGTGACCAGCACGCCGTTGAGTCCGCCGCAGACACCGCCGATGACGACGCCGAGCAACAGGGCCAGTGGCACGGGCAGACCCTGGTCCACCGCCGCCTTGCCCATCACCACGGAGGCGAGCACGGTGATGGCGCCGACCGACAGATCGATGCCCGCGGTCAGCACGATCAGCGTCTGTGCGATGCCGACCATGCCGATGATCTGCACCTGCTGGACGATCAGCGAGATGTTGAGCGGATCGCTGAACCGGGACCCCACCCACACGCTGAAGAACAGCGAAGCGAGGAGGAGGACGACGAGCGGGCCGAGCAGCGGCTTGGTGTGCAGGGCCGCCTGTCCGCGGGCGAGCGGTCCGCGCTGCTCCGGCCGCGTGGTGGGTGGGTCTGTGGCGTGTTGGGGGACGGTGTCGTGGGCCACGGTCAACTCCTGGAATCGGTGCGGAAGGGTGGGTGTGTCGGATGCCTGCCGGGGCTAGCCCCAGCAGTGGCGCAGGCCCCAGTCCGACTTCTTCGATTCCAGACCGGATACGGGGGTGTCCGTGATGAGGGAGACTCCGGTGTTGGTGAAGCCGTGTCCGGAGGAGGCGGAGGGCTTGTCGCCGTCCTTGGCGTGCGCGGCCGCGGCGGCGACGCCCTCGGCGGCCATCTTCACGGGGAACTGCATCGACGTCGCACCGATGGCGCCGGAGGCCACGTTCTTGACGCCGGGACAGCCGCCGTCGATGGACACGATGGTGATGTCCTTCTGCTTTCCGGCCGCCTTGATCGCCTGGTAAGCACCGGCGGCGGCGGGTTCGTTGATGGTGTAGACGAGGTTGATGGACCCGTTCTTCTGCAGCAGCTTCTCCATGGCGTCGCGTCCGCCCTCCTCGTTCGCGCCGGTCACCTCACGACCGACGATCCGGGAGTCGCGCTCGTCGCCGATCCGCTTCGGATCGCGGACATCGATTCCAAAGCCCTCCAGGAAGCCCTGGTTACGCAGGATGTCCACCTTGACCTGCTCCGAGCTGAGGTCCAGCAGGGCGATCCGCGGCCGTTGCCCCGCCATCCGCCCCTTGGCCCACTTGCCGATCATCCGGCCGGCGAGCCGGTTGTCGGTGGCGAAGGTGGCGTCCACGGCGGACGCCGGCTCCGTCGGCGAGTCCAGGGCGATGACCATGACGCCGGCCTTCCGGGCCCGGTCGATGGCGGGGATGATCGCGCCGGAGTCGGCCGGGGTGATCAGAATGCCCTTCGCGCCCGCGGCCACCAGGTTCTCGATGGCCTTGACCTGGGAGTCGTTGTCGGCCTGGCCCTTGCCGGCGAAGGTCCTCAGATCCACGCCGAGTTCGCGGGCCTTCTTCTGAGCGCCTTCGCGCATCTTCACGTAGAACGGATTGTCGTCGGTCTTGGTGACGAGCCCGACGATCGGCTTGTCGTCGCCCTGGCCGCTGATGCCGTTCCCGCATGAGGTGAGCAGCAGGGTGAGACCGATTCCCGCGGACGAGACCGCGAGCGCTCTGTGGCGCAGCTTGACCCGATGTGCCATGAGATTGCCTTTTCTCGACGTGCGGGGGGTGGCTGGGGGGAGTTCGCCGCCCGCGGGGTGGCGGTTCGCGCTCCAGCGGGGGACTGCCGGTGCCGACGCGTTCATCTGTCGGCTGCGCCCTGATCGGGCCGAGGTTCGCCCTGATCGGGCTGGGGAGGGCCGGTTCGACGTGTTCAGCGGCTCGATCCACAACGTCGCAGAGGTTTCGAGACCTGTCAATGCATCTCGAAGAAATTTCTACGACACATGATCGACACGTTCCGCACCCCTTGATTCCGGGGTAGCGGCAGGGGTGTGGAAATTTATTCGAATGATCTTGACTGTGATAGAAATCGCTGCGACGCTGGAGAGGTGAAGCCCTCCATGACGGGCTGGCCACGAACCCTTCCGGACCACAAGGAGCCCGGGAAGGAGCACGGAAATGACAGTGAACCCAGCAGGGGCGGTCGCCACCGCGCCCCCCTCACCCCCCAACGGCCCACAGCCGCGTCGGCGGACGGGCTCACCCGATATCCACCCCACCCCGCAGGAGCTGGCCCTACGACTGGCCACCGAACCGGCCGCCGTGGGCCGGGCCCGCCGCGCCACCACCAGCGCGCTGCGCGGCTGGGGGGTGCCCGACACCACCGCCGACGACATCGTCCTCATGGTGGACGAGCTGGTGACCAATGCGATCGAGCACGCCACCAGCCCCGTGTGGCTGCGGCTGCGGCTGCGCCGCGGATGCTGCGTGATCTGCAAGGTCGGGGACGGCTGCCAGGAGGCGCCCCGGCTGCGCCACAGCGACCCCGACGCCGAGAACGGCCGCGGACTGTTCCTCGTCGCCGCGCTCGCCGACGCCTTCGGCGCCCGCGTCACCACGACCGGAAAGGTCATCTGGTTCCGGCGCCGCGTGCGCGACGACCGGATCCCGGCACCCCGCACCACCTCCCCCGTTGATTACTGATCAGTAGACCATTTGTCCGCTGAGTGATATCTTTGCCCGCGTGGCGCATGATGGTGGTCTGGCTCTCGTCCGTAAGTCCGTTGAGGTCCTCGATCTGCTCGCGGCGCGAGGAGAGGCGACGGCCGCCCAGCTCGCCGAGGAGCTGGGCGAGCCCCGTAGCTCGGTCTACCGGCTGCTGTCGAGCCTCCAGCACCTCGACATGGTGGAGGGTGGCAGCCGGCGCGGCACCTTCCGTCTGGGCTTCCATCTGCTCAGCCTCGGCACCGCCGTGGTGGAGCGGTTCGACGAGCGGCGCTTCGCGCAGCCGGTGATGGAGCGGCTCCACGACGAGACCGGCGAGACGGTGTACCTGTGCGTCCGGCGCGGCCGTGAGGCGGTGTGCATCGAGCGGCTGGACGGGCGGCGGGTCCAGTCCCTCGCCCTGAAGCTCGGCGGTGCGCTGCCGCTGCACGCCGGGGCGGCCTCGCGTGTCCTGCTGGCTTTCCAGGACCGCTCCACCTGGCCGGACTACCTCGGGCAGGGGGCCTTGGAGCGGTTCACCCCGTCCACCCCGGTCACGGCGGACGCGCTGGTGCCGGTGCTGGAGGAGACCCTCGGCACCGGAATCTCGGTCAGCGATCAGGACGTGACCATCGGTGTGGCCGCGCTCGGCGTGCCGATCCTGGACTACCGGGGGCAGGTGCGTGCCGCGCTGTCCATCAGCGGGGTCCGGGAGGCGATCCTCGGCGCGGAGGCGGCCGGTCTGCGTGAGCGGTTGGTCGAGGCCGGCCAGGAGGTTTCGCGGGCGCTGGGCTGGAAGGCGGTGGCCGGAGCCGTCGCCGACTTCGGCTGACCCGGCAGAGCCGCATGCCCGCCCCGGCCTTTGCGCCGGGGCGGGCGGATCACGCGGAGGATCGGCCGTTGCGGGGTCAGCGGGTCCCGGCGTGCAGCAGATCGCGGGCTTCTGTCTCGACTCCGGCGGCGTCCAGCCGGTAGTGCCGGTACAGATGTGTGGGCGGGCCGATGAGGCTGTACTGGTCCCGGATCCCGTGGCGGTGCAGCCGGACCGGTACGCCGTGTTCGCTGATCAGCTCGGCCACGGCGCCGCCGAGGCCGCCGAGCACATTGTGTTCCTCCACCGTCATCAGCAGCCGGGAACCTCGCGCGGCCTTGAGCACCGCCGTCTCGTCCAGTGGTTTGACGGTGTGCATGTCGAGCACCCCGACGCTGTACCCGTCCGCGGCGAGTGCCGCCGCGGCCTCCAGGGCGGGGTGGACCATGGAGCCGGTGGCGATGAGGGTGAGGTCGCTTCCGGTGCCGTGCTCGATGGCGCGCCGCGGGAGGCCGAGGCGTCGTGGCGGTCCATGACCACCGTCTCGTCGGTGCCGAAGTCCCGTGCCAGTTTCAGCTTGGCCTCGGTCGGCGCCGCGACTACCCCGCCGCGGGCCCCTCGGCGACGACCGGTGAGGGGAAACGCGGCAGTACGTGGTCGGTGAGTTCGGCCAGTACGTCTTCGATGGGGCGCTCGCCCGGTCGCAGGTTGAACGAGACATGCGCGACGCCCAGGGCGGACATCTTCTCCAGGTGTTCCACGAGGCCGTCCCGGCCGGTGCGGAGTCCGAGCCGGATGGCGGTGGCGGGGGCCGCGGGGTCGGGCAGGAGGTCGAGCATCATGGGGGTCAGGTAGGGCTTGGGGTGGTCGGCCGTCAGCCGCCGCCACTTCTCCGTCTTCAGGCGGAGCGCTCCGAGGTCGCGGGGGTAGTTGAGGCTCGCGTCGACGTGTTCGGCGATCCACTCCGGGCTCTGCTGGGCGTTGCCCGCGACCGCGATCGGGATGGTCCCGGCGGTGGGTTTGGGCAGCACGTCGAGTTGCCGGTCGGCGGTGAGGCCGAGGCGTGGCAGTTCCAGCCCCTGGCCGGGCGGCGGGGTGGACCAGGCGGTGCGCAGCACCTCGACGCCGTTGCGGAAGGTTTCGGCGCGGGTGGTGAACTCGACTTCGAAGAGCGGGTATTCGACGGGACGGTCACCGCTGGCCAGGCCGAGGATGAAGCGCCCGCCGGACAGCACGTCGACGGTCGCGGCCGCCTTGGCCACCAGGAGTGGCCGGCGCAGTGGCAGGACGACGGCCGCGGTGCCGAGGACGGCACGTTCGGTGATCGCCGCGAGGTGGCCCAGGTGGGTGAAGGTTTCGAACACCGACCCGGCGTCGCCGAAGTGCACCGGGTCGTACAGCGGGACGTCGCGGACCCACAGGGCGGCGAATCCGGACTGGTCGGCGAGGCGGGCGAGTTGGGCGTGCGCGTCGAGGGACGGCACGCCGAAGGGGCGGCCGGCCTTCCGGTCGGTGGCCAGCCGGGACTGTCCCCAGTCGTTGTCCAGGGGGAGTTCCAGGCCGAGGGTGAGGCGTCCGCCGTGGGGGTGTGTCAGGCGGCTCAGGGCAGTGGACATGACGCGAAGACGGCTTCCAGGAGAGGGGAAACGGGGGTGCGGAGGAAGGGAATCAGGGGCGGGAACGAGCCGCGCCGCCGCGGCCGGCTGATGAGCACGGCCACAGCGGTGCGGTCGAGAGGAGTGGCGTCGGATCAGTTGAGGGTGTCGGGGTCGGGCCCGGTGCGCTGACCACGGTCGAGAGCGTTGATCGCCTCGATGTCCTCGGCGGTGAGGGTGAAGTCGAAGACGTCGATGTTCTCCCGGATGCGGGCGGGGGTCACGGACTTGGGGATCACGACGTTCCCAAGCTGCAGATGCCAGCGCAGGACCACCTGGGCGGGCGTCTTGCCGTGCCGCTGCGCTATCCCGGCGAGGGCGGGGTCCTGGAGAAGGGCGCCCTGGGCGAGCGGGCTCCACGCCTCGGTGGCGATCTTGTGCTGGGCGTGGAAGTCGCGCAGCTCGCCCTGCTGGAGGTAGGGGTGCAGCTCGACCTGGTTGATGACCGGGACCACACCGCTGTGGTCCAGCAGCCGCCGCAGATGGGCGGGCTGGAAGTTGGACACGCCGATGGCGCGGGTACGGCCGTCGGCCAGCAGCTTCTCCAGGGCGCGCCACGTGTCCAGGTACAGGTCGCGGGCGGGGGTGGGCCAGTGGATCAGGTAGAGGTCCACATAGTCGGTGCCCAGCTTGGCCACGCTGGCGTCGAAGGCCGCGAGGGTGGAGTCGTATCCCTGGTCGGCGTTCCACAGCTTGGTGGTGAGGAACAGCTCCTCGCGGGGGACGCCGGAGGTGGCCAGGGCACGGCCGACCCCGGCCTCGTTGCCGTAGATGGCCGCGGTGTCGATGCTGCGGTAGCCGGCCTCGATGGCGGAGAGCACCGCGTCGGTGGTCTGCGCGTCCTCCACCTGGAAGACGCCGAAGCCCAACTGCGGGATCTCGAGGCCGGTGTGGAGGGTGAGGTTGGGTACGGAGGTCATGGTGTCCTTCTCGGTTCGCGCTTGTGCTTGCGGGTATGTGGTGTGGTTCGGGGTCAGCCGAGCGTCGCGAGCGCGGTGGTGGCGATCCCGTGGTCCTGCTCGGGTGCGCCGCCGCCCACGCCGATCGCGCCGATCAGCCGGCCGTCGCGGTGGACCGGGACGCCACCGGCGAGGAACAGCAGCGGGCGGTCGAGGGCGGTGGGCAGGGTGTGGAAGACGCCTCCGGGCTGGACCGCGTCGACCAGGTCCGCGGTGGGGGCGTTGAGCTGGAGCGCGGTGAACGCCTTGCGGGTGCTGGTCTCCCCCGCGATCAGTACGGCCCGGTCGTCGCGCCGGAAGGCCAGGAGGTGGCCACCGGCATCGAGGACGCTGATCGCGGCCGTCACCCCGGCCGCCTCGGCGGCGGCGCGGGCGGCCTGGAGGAGGGCCTCGGCGTCCTGAGTGGTCAGCGGGGCGACGGCGGTCTCGGTGGTGCTCATGGCGGGTGGGTCTCCTTGACGGTGGTGGTGCTGTTCGGTGACGGGTAGCTCAGTGCCGGGCGGTCGAAACACGGACCGGCTCGGCGGTGGCGCCGTCGTGGATGTGGCGGGCGTCGCGGCGCTCCAGAGCGGCGGAGAGGACGGCGAGGGCCAGGGCGGATCCGGCGAGGATGGCACCGACCCAGTTGGGGGCCGTGTAACCGAGTCCGGCCGAGATCACCAGGCCGCCGAGCCAGGCCGAGAGCGCGTTGCCCAGGTTGAAGGCGCCGATGTTGACGGCGGAGGCGAGGGTGGGGGCACCCGCCGCGTGGTCCAGCACCCGCTTCTGCAGCGGGGCCACGGTCGCGAAGCCCAGGGCGCCGACGAGAGCGATGGAGATGGCGGCCGCGATCTTGTTGTGGGCGGTGAAGGTGAACGCTGCCAGGACCACCGCGAGGGCGCCCAGCGACACGTACAGCATCCGCATCATCGCCCGGTCGGCGAACCGACCCCCGACGAGGTTGCCGCCGACCATGCCGAGCCCGAAGAGGACCAGCAGCCAGGTGACGGAGGAGTCCGCGAAGCCGGCGACCTCGGTCATCATCGGCGAGATGTAGGTGATCGCGGCGAAGACACCGCCGAAGCCGAGCACGGTCATCGCCATGGCCAGCAGCACCTGTGCGTTGCGGAAGGCCGCCAGCTCATGGATCAGGTGCACGCCCTCCGGCTTGGGGATCTCGGGAACGAGCTTGGCGATGCCCGCCAGGCCGATCACGCCGAGCGCCGCGACGAGGAAGAAGGTGGTCCGCCACCCCAGCGACTGGCCGATCGAGGTGCCGAGCGGCACGCCGACGACGTTGGCGATGGTCAGGCCGGTGAACATCATCGAGATGGCTCCGGCCTTCTTCTCGGGTGCGACCAGGTCGGCCGCGACGACCGATCCGATGCCGAAGAACGCGCCGTGCGCGAAGGAGGCGACGATCCGTCCCACGGCCATCACGCCGAAGGAGGGCGCGACCGCGGAGAGCAGATTGCCCACCACGAACAGCCCCATCAGCAGCATCAGCATGCGCTTGCGGGAGATCTTCGTACCGAGCGCGGTCATCAGCGGCGCGCCGACCATGACGCCGAGCGCGTAGCCGGTCACCAGGAATCCGGCGGTGGGGATGGACACATCGAAGTCCGCGGCGACCTCGGGCAGCAGCCCCATGATCACGAACTCGGTGGTTCCGATCCCGAAGGCCCCGATGGCGAGGGCCAGCAGTGCGATGGGCATGAAAGTTCACTCCAAGTGATTGCTACCGCCCTTTACAAGCGTCCACGATACTTGCAGACGCACTAATTGCAAGCGCGCTATATTGCTCGTGCTGTGTATCACGTCACCGTCACCGCCGCGGGGCCCTGACCTCGCCCATCCCGACGCACCCCGCCCCACCCCAGGAGGCACCCATGACCACGCCGGACCTCGCCGCCACTCCCCTCGCCCAGAGCTGGTGCGCCCTGTCACTGCTGCACAGCAGGATCGAGACGCATCTCGAGGGGGCCCTGCACACCCGCCATGGGCTCAGCGCCCGCGAGTACGCGGTTCTGGACGTGCTGAGCCGACAGCACGACGGGGAGAACGGCCATCTGCAGATGAAGCAGGTCGCCGACGCCGTCGTCCTCAGCCAGAGCGCCACCACCCGCCTGGTCACCCGGCTCGAGGACCGCGAACTCCTCTCCCGCTACCTGTGTCCCACCGACCGGCGCGGGATCTACACCAACGTCACCGAGGCCGGTCTGGTACTGCTCCGCCAGGCCCGGCCGACATACGAAGGCGCCCTGCGCGAAGCGCTCGACCTGGCCGGCCGGGACCCGAGGCTCACCACCCTGGTCGCGGCCGTGGCGTCACTGGAGGCATCGCCCCTTGACGCTTCGTCACTCCGGATTCCGGGGTGCGGTCTCCCCGGCTGATCTCACACCCCGGAGGCGAGCCCACCGGCCAGTGGCCCCGCACCCGTCTCCCGTTCGTCCGACAGCACCGTCTCGCGGAACGAGGCGACGACCGGCCGCAGATCGACGTGGTGCCAGACCGCCCACAGGTGAACGGACGCCTCGTGCCAGGGCAGCGTGCGCACGGCCACGGCGTCCGTCGCCCCGCGCACCATGCTCTTCTGCACCAGCGCCAGCCCGAGGCCGGAGGCCACCAGGCCGAGTGCCGTCAGCGGGTCCGCGGCGTCGAGCCGGATGTCGGGCGTGAAGCCCGAGGCGACACACGCGGCGACGAACGTGTCCCGCCATACCGGGTCGCCCGGCTCCTCGACCGCGATCCACGGCTGGCCGTCCAGGTCCCGCGCCGAGATCGTCTCGCTCGCGGCCAGCGGGTGGCCCGCCGGGAGGACGAGCAGCAACGGGTCCTCCAGCAGCGGCGCGGCCCGGAGCACGGGGTCGTCGCGGTCCGGTGGCTCCCGCACCAGGGCGATGTCGAGGCTGCGCTGGCGCAGTCCCTCGAATTGCTCGGCCGCGGGCATGCTGTACAGCGCGACATGGATGCCGGGGCTCTCCTCCTGGAGCCGGCGCAGCGCCCCCGGCAGCACACCCGTGTGCATGGCGTCGGCGACATAGCCGATACACAGGCCGCCCTCTTCACCTCTGCCCAGCCGGCGGCCCAGGTTCTCCAGCCGGTCGGCGTGGCGCAGCAGGGCCCGGGCCTCGCTGAGGAAGACCGCGCCGTCGCGGGTGAGCCGGATGCGCTGCTGGCTGCGCTCGAACAGGGTGAGGCCGAGGTTCTTCTCCAGTTGGGCGATCTGCCGACTGAGAGGAGACTGCGACATGTGGAGTTGCTCGGCGGCGCGGCCGACGTGTTCGGTCTCGGCCACCACGCTGAAGTAGCGCAATAGGCGCAGGTCAAGCACGTAAGACCTCCGAGGACTCAACTCTATCCAAGAGAGTCTTGGACAGTCTGAAGTGGCAATCCTACTGTCGAAGACGCAAGAACGGCGGACCGGCTGACGGCCGTGAGTCCGCCCACCTCCCCGTCTTCGCAAGGACCTTTCATGACCATCAAGTCCCTGCTCCCCGGTCGCCTCGGCTTGGGCACTGCACCGCTGGGCAGCATGTTCCGCGACGTCTCCACCGAGGAGGCCGCCGCGACCGTCGACGCCGCCTGGGACCACGGCATCCGTTACTACGACACCGCTCCCTTCTACGGCGCCGGCCTGGCGGAGATACGCCTCGGCGACGCGCTCGCCGGACGCCCCCGCGACCAGTACGTGCTCAGCACGAAGGTGGGTCGCGTCATCCTGGACGAGGTGGAGGACCCCGCCACCCGTGACCTCGGCGAGAAGGGCGGCCTGTTCGAACACGGCCGTCCCAACAAGATGGTGCACGAGTGGACGGCCGACGCCACCCTGCGGTCGATCGAGGACAGCCTGCGGCGTCTGCGCACCGACCGGCTCGACATCGTCTGGGTCCACGACGTCGCCCAGGACTTCCACGGCGACGATTGGCTCGCCGTCTACGAGACCGCCCGCACCGGCGCCTTCCGCGTCCTGCAGAGGCTGCGCGACGAGGGCGTGATCAAGGCTTGGGGACTCGGCGTCAACCGCGTCGAGCCCATTGAGCTCACCCTCGGCCTGGACGAGCCGAAGCCGGACGCCTTCCTGCTCGCCGGGCGCTACACCCTGCTGGACCACGACCGCGCCCTGCAGCGGCTGCTCCCCACGGCGGTCGACCAGGGCGTCGACCTCGTCGTCGGCGGCCCGTACAGCTCCGGCATCCTCGCGGGCGGCACCCACTTCGAATACCAGGACGCGCCCGCGCACATCGTCGAGAAGGTCACGCGCGTCAAGGAGCTCGCCGAGCGGCACGGCATCAGCGTCAAGGCGGCTGCCCTGCAGTTCGCCCTCGCCCATCCGGCGACCGCCGCCGCCATCCCGGGTGCGACCCGGCCCAGCCGCATCGCCGAGGACGTCGCGGCCCTGGACGAGACCGTCCCCGCGGCGTTCTGGACCGAGCTGCGCGACGCCGGCCTTGTCTCCCCGCTGGCTCCCCTGCCCACCGACTGATCCACCCTCCCGTCTCCCACCCCGACAGGAGCATTTCCATGGCCTCCACCACCGCGTCCCTCGACCTGCCCGTACCACCCGAGCAGGTGTGGCAGCTCATCGGCGGCTTCGACTCGCTGCCCGACTGGCTGCCGTACATCTCCGAGAGCGTCCCCGCCGAGGGCGGCCGCGTCCGCCAGCTGCGCAACGAGGGGGGCGGTGTGATCGTCGAGCGGCTCGTGGCGTTCGACGACGCGGCGCGCTCGTACAGCTACGCCATCCTCGACGCGCCGTTCCCGGTGACCGACTACCTGTCCACCCTGACCGTGCGCGAGGTCCCCGGGCGGTCCGGCGCCTCGCACGTCGAGTGGTCCGGGACGTTCACCCCCACCGACGTCAGCGAGGACGAAGCGGTCGCGCTCTTCCACGGCATCTACGCGGACGGTCTCGCCGCCCTGCGGAACACCCTGGAGGGCTGACCGCCTGACGGGCCGCCACGTGGAAACGCCTGACGGCCCGCCGGGCCGAACGCCTCGGAGACCGCCCGCCCGGGAGCGCCACGCGCCCGGGCGGCGGCGTACGCGAGCAGGGTCAGGAAGCGGGCGTATGGGCGGTGGACCGCCGGACCACCAGCTCGGCCGGGAACTCCCGGCGCCGGGCGGGCAGTGTGCGGTCCTCGATCCGCTCGATCAGCATGCGTACGGCCATCCGCGCCATGTCGGTGATCGGCTGCCGCACGGTGGTCAGGCCGTACGCCTCCCACGCGGCCATCGCGATGTCGTCGTACCCGACCACCCAGACGTCCTCGGGGACCCGCACGCCCAGGGAGATCGCGCCGTCGACGGCGCCGAGGGCGGTGAGGTCGTTGGCGCAGAAGACGGCGGAGGGGGGATGCGGGCGGTCGAGCAGTTCGCGCATCGCGGCGCGCGCCGTGTCGTGGGAGAAGTTCCCCTGCCGCACCAGTCCCGGCGCCAGCGGGTGCCCCAGTTCACCGAGCATCTCGCGGAAGCCGCGCTCCCGGTGGAGCGCGGTGCTGGCCGACTGCGGTCCGCGCAGAAACCCGATGCGCTCATGTCCGGCCCGCACCAGGTACCGGGCGGCGAGCCGCCCTCCGGTCATGTTGTCGGCGGTGACCTGATCACAGCCGATGTGGTCCAGCCCCCGGTGGAGCAGCACCACGGGCTCATTGCGCTGCAGCGCCTCTTCGAGCGGCTTGGACATCTCGGTCACCGTCGTGAACAGGAGCCCGTCCACCGCGCCTTCCCGGATGGCTTCGAGGGCGCTGGCCTCGCTCGGTCCGGTGGCGTTCCACAAGGTCATCCGCTGCCCCGCGCGGCCGAGTTCCTCGCTGACCGCTTCCAGCAGCTGCGGATAGAAGGGGTTGGTGATGTCCGCGACGACCACGCCGATCGTGCCGGCGCGCCGGGTACGCATGGCCCTGGCGGCCGCGTTGGGGTGATAGCCGGCCTGCTTCATGGCGGTCACAACGCGTTCCCTGGTCTCCGGGGAGACCCGGGCGCTGCCCTGGAGCACCCGGGAGACGGTCGCCTGTGACACTCCGGCCAGCCGGGCCACGTCCTGACTGGTGACCACAGCGCCTCCGTAGGGCCGGATCCGCGAGGCCGGATCCGGCCCCGACGGTGATCGCCGTCGGTGCCCGGTTCGCGGAGGGCGGCAACTACTACATCTTCACCGTCTTCATCCTCACCTACCTCTCCGAACAGCTCGACCTGTCACGGCAGGTGGGGCTGACCGGGGTGATGGTCGCCGCCGCGGTGGACATCGCGGTGATCCCGCTGTGGGGCGCGCTCTCCGACCGGGTGGGCCGCCGGCCGGTGTTCATCGGGGGCGCGCTGTTCATGGCGGCCTTCGCGGGACCGTTCTTCCTGCTGGTCGACACCCGGTCGCCGGTGCTGATCTGTTTGGCCCTGGTCGTGGTCATGGCCTTCGGGCATGGCCCGGTGTTCGGCCCGCTGGCCGCGTTCTACGCCGAGTTGTTCCCCGCCCGGGTCCGCTACAGCGGAGTGTCGATCGGCTACCAGGCAGGCAGTGTGGTGCTCGGCGGCTTCACCCCGATGCTGGCCACGTCGTTGATCGTGTGGAGCGGCGGGGCGTCCTGGAGTCTGATGCTCCTGGTCGCGGCGGGTGCCCTCATCGCCGCGGCGACGATGGTGGCCGCTCCCGAGACCTTCCGCCGAAGCCTGGACGCGGAGCCGGGCGGGGACGCTCAGGACAGGGCCACTCCGGACGGGGCCACTCCGGACGGCGCACCGAGTCCGGAGGCGGTGCCGACTTCGAACTGAAATTCCATGCGAACAGGTGGGCGAGTTTCCGGCGGGCCGGTGGGCCGGAAACCCGCCCACCTCGTTTCTCCTACGGCATGTCCTCGGCGGCCTGAAACTCCTACGGACATCCCGCCCGCCCCGCCGAAAGGGGTTTCTGAGGGACACACAAGCGGCCACAGGTGTTGATGCGACTTCCCCCTTGCCTTTATCGGGCAGGAGTTCGACATCCTTCCACGGCTTCGGCATGGCCGATCCGGACCCGTTGCGTATGCCGGTGTGACGACCACTCAGTTCACCGCGGCACGGACACACCCGCATTCCCCCCGCCCCCTCCGCCCCTGGTAGAGCTTGCGCCCCAGCCGGATCCCGGGCTTTCCCCAGAGGGAAATCCGGCAAGTCGAAATTCCGTCAGCCGCAAGGTATCCAGTTTCTGGACTTTACCAACGCATTACCAAGTTGGAGAATCGATAAATCGTTTCTGCATATCTACGATCGCAAGCTATGACCGACGCTCCCCGCGACAACTCCGCCACCCGTGCCCGCTGGCAGACGTGTCTCAGGCTGGCCCGCGAACTCCTCCTCATCGGGCCGGACAACTCCGACCTCAAACTCGAATATCTCCATACCCTGATCGACACCGGCCGCCTCGGCCCCACCCGCCACCCCCGCAAGAAAATCCTCATCATCGGCGCCGGCATCACCGGCCTCGTGGCCGGCCGCCTGCTCAAGGACGCGGGCCACGACGTCACCATCCTCGAGGCCAACACCGGCCGCGTCGGCGGGCGCATCAAGACCTTCCGCACCACCAAGCACCATCAGCCGTTCGACGACCCCGCCCAGTACGCCGAGGCCGGGGCCATGCGGTTGCCCGACTTCCACCCGCTCGTCCTCGCCCTCGTCGACAAACTCGGGCTCGGCCGCCGCCAGTTCTACAACGTGGACGTCGACCCCACCACCGGCAGCGGCCCCGATGTCCCCGCCCTCCCGGTGACGTACACCTCCTTCACCGGCCGCACCTGGAGCTACGGCGACGACAGCCCCGACTTCCGCGAGCCCGACAAGCGCGGCAACACCTGGATCCGCACCAACCGCGTCCAGGTGCGGCGCGCCGACTACGCCGCCACCCCGGAACGGATCAACGAGGGCTTCCACCTCACCGACGACGAGGTCCGCGCGCCCGCCGTACAGATGGTCGACGACGCGCTGGAGAGCGTGCGGGACTACTACTCCGACGTCGTGGACGGGCAGCGCGTCAACAAGCCGTTCGACCAGTGGGTCGAGGGCTGGGCCCGGGTGATCCGCGACTTCGACGGCTATTCGATGGGCGGCTTCCTGCGCGACTACGCCGGGCTCAGCGACGAGGCCATCGAGGCCGTCGGAACGCTGGAGAACATGTCCTCGCGGCTGCATCTCTCCTTCTTCCACAGCTTCCTGAGCCACACCGACATCAGCCCCACCGTGCGCTACTGGGAGATACCCGGCGGCAGTTGGCGGCTGCCCGACGCCCTCCACCGGGGCCTGCGCGACGAGGTGCGGTTCGGCCATCGCATGATCCGCCTCGAGTACGACGACCCCAGCCGCGACTCCGTCCCCGAGGGCACCGGCGCCGTCGGACCGGGCGGGTGGGGCGTGGCCGTGCAGACCGTCGCCGAGGACAATCCGGCGGGTCCGACCCAGCTGTGGACCGCGGACCTGGCGATCGTCACCATCCCGTTCTCCACCCTGCGCTTCGTGGAGATCGTCCCCTCGATGTCGTACAAGAAGCGCCGCGCCATCATCGAGACCCACTACGACCAGGCCACCAAGGTACTGCTGGAGTTCAGCCACCGGTGGTGGGAGTTCACCGAGGACGACTGGCGCAACGAGCTGGAGAGCATCTCACCGGGCCTCCACGAGTACTACCAGCGAGGCGGCGAGAGTGGCGCCGCTCCCGCCCCCGCGCTCGCCGAGGCCGGCATCGCCGATCTGCTCGGCGCCGCGGTCAAGGACAGCGGTGTCACCGACGAGGTGCGGCAGTTCAACAGCACCATGCCGCTGCGCGGCCCCGCCGTCCGCCCCGCCACCCACTGCTTCGGCGGGGGCTCCGCCACCGACAACCCCAACCGGTTCGTGTACTACCCCTCGCACGGGGTCGAGGGCAGCACCGGTGGCGTGGTGCTCGCCTCGTACTCCTGGTCCGACGACGCCTCACGCTGGGACTCCATGCGGGAGGCGGAGCGCTATGTCTACGCCCTGCGGAACCTCCAGGCCCTGCACGGCCGCCGCATCGAGGTGTTCTTCACCGGCCGGGGCGCCACCAAGAGCTGGGCCCGCGATCCGTACGCCTTCGGCGAGGCCGCCACGTACACCGCGCACCAGATGACCAGCTTCCACCTGGACGCCTCCCGGCCCGAGGGCCCCGTGCACTTCGCCGGGGAGCACACCTCCCTCAAGCACGCCTGGATCGAGGGCGCCCTGGAGAGCGCCGTCCGCGCCGCCATCGCCGTCCACCAGGCCCCGCCCGTCACCACCCCGGGCCCGGACCAGGGGGGCCGCTCATGACCGAGATCACCCCCGAGTGCACGGTCGCCCGCTATCTGGCCCGCCGGCTGGCCGAGTTGGGCATCACCCACCTGTTCGGCGTGCCCGGCAACCACCTCGGCCCGTTCCTCACCGTCCTGCGGGCCGAGGGCGACATCGAGTGGGTCGGCACCCCCACCGAGGGCGGCGCGGGCCAGGCCGCCGACTCCTACGCCCGCCTCCACGGCATCGGCGCGGCCGCGGTCACCTACAGCGTCGGCGCGTTCAATCTGCTCAATGCCTGCGGCGGCGCCTTTGTGGAACACGTCCCGCTCGTCGCCATCAACGCCTGCCCGCCCTACGAGCAGTGGCAGAACTACCGCGCCCTCGGCCTGCTCACCTCGCATATGAGCCCCCGCCGGGAGAGCAATCTGGACGTCTACCGGCAGGTCACCGTGGAGGCTCAGGTCATCTCCAACCCGGGCCTCGCCCCGGGCCAGATCGACGCCGCGCTCACCGCCTGCCTGTCCGAGCGCAGGCCCGTCTATCTGGAGGTCATGGAGGACCTGTGGGACGAACCCTGTGCGGTGGCCGAGGAGCCGCTGCTGCGCCGCGAGCGGCCGTTCAGCGCGCGCAACCAGACCATGCTGGCGGGCGCCGTCGACGCGATCATGACCCTGATCGAGGAGCACCCCGGCCCGGACGGCAGGCCCCGCCCGATCGTATGGGCGGGCGAGGAGGTCGAGCGGTTCCGCCTCGACGGGCAGCTCACCGACCTGACGCAGGGCACCGGGGTGCCGTTCTGCACCACCGTCGGCGCCAAGGCCGTCGTCGACGAGCGGGGGCCGCAGTTCCACGGCGTGTACAACGGCAAGGCCAGCCACCCGGATGTGCACTGGATCTTCAAGGACTGGGCCACCTGCCGGATCGGCCTCGGCGCCTGGTCCACCTCGAAGAACCTCGACGGGGAGCAGTGTGTCGGCACGGACTGGGTGATGGCCGCCCAGGGCGGCGTCAGCGTCGGCACCCGGTACTTCCCCGACGTCCAGCTCACCCGGCTGATCCCCGCTCTCCAGGACGCGCTGGTGGCGCGCTTCGGCTCCGGGGGCCTGACCGCCGACTACTACGCCGAGGCCCACGCCCACCAGGGCGCGCCCGACGACCGGCCCGCCAGTCTCCAGGACCACCGAGCCACGCTGCGCGCCGGCGGCTCGTCGTCCCGCTCCGGCGAACGGCTCACCTACGACGGCGTGTTCGACCGGATCAACCACTTCCTGGGCCGGGAGACCCGGGAGGACTGGACGGTCGTCTCCGACGCCGCGTTCTCCCTCATCGGCTCGATGAACCTGACCCTGCCCGCGGGCGGGTTCCTGTCGCAGATCAGCTGGCTGTCCATCGGCTGGTCCGTCGGCGCGGCCACCGGCGCCGCGCTCGCCCCCGAGCGCGGCCACGCCCGCCCGATGGTGTTCGTCGGCGACGGCGCCTTCCAGGAGACCTGCCAGGAAATCTCCACTCACACCAGGCTCGGGCTGCGGTCGGTGGTGTTCGTCATGGACAACGGACACTTCTACGGCATCGAGCAGATGCTGGTGCACCCGTCCTACTTCGCGGACCGGGACTCGCGCGACGCGGACGGCACCAACGGCGCGGACTTCTACAACGTCCTGCACCCGTGGCACTACGACCGCCTCGCGGAGGTCTTCTCCGGCAAGAAGACCCCGGCGAACGGGGTCAGCCTCGCGCACGCCTCCGACCTGGACGAGCTGCTGACCCGCCTCACCGACCCCACCGACCCGGTCAACGCCGGACCGCTGCTGGTCCGCGTCCGCCTGCAGCGGCACGACTATCCGCGGGCGATGGCATACAAGCTGGAAGAGGAGTAGGAACATGTCGGAATTCATCAACGTGATGATCGCGTTCGACGCGGTCTCGATCGCCAAGCGCTACCCCGACGCATCGAGGAACCCCGACGCGCCCACGCAGGTCGACCATGCCCTGATCTATATGACGACGCGCCAGGATCGCGTCATCGGCACCTCCGGGGCCGAGCTGAACTTCCGGGCCAACCCCCGGGACATCATCAGGTGGCGCGAGACGACGCTGTCGCTCAACAGCGAATACTGCGCCTTGCTGTACCGGTACCTGAGCAACGACCAGCTCATCAGCAAGCCGCGGATCGTGATCGGCGACGGCACCTACCCGATTCCGAAGGACGGGGCCACCGACCAGCCGGATTTCGAGACCCAGGACTACGAGGACCACTACTGGGAGGCGGACGTCAAGAAGACCGGCCAGGTCACGTACCGCTTCTTCTTCCAGCTCCTGGACAGCGAGCAGAAATTGGTGGGCTACTTCCAGTGGGACCCGTTCATCACCATCGGCAAACGCTCCTGACGGACTTCGCCGCGGTCGGCTAGCGGCACGTAGGTGAGTGCCGCGTCAGCGCCGGGCGCGGAGGACCCCCGCGGCGTGTGCCGCCGCGGGGGCGCTCAGCAGGGTGTGGAGCCGGTGGAACAGTTCGCCCGCGGCCACGCCGTTCCACTCCGGCGGAAGGAGTTCCAGGGGAAGTCCCGGGTCGCGGTAGGGCATGCGGCGCCACTGGGTCAGCATCGGCGCATAGGTGCGGAACGCCTCCAGCGGAGGTGGCTCACGCCGTGTCACCGCGTCCAGGACGGGGCGGTACCGGTCCAGGAAGTCCGCGTACAGGGCGGTGAGGTCGTCGAGATCCCACCAGGCGCGGACCTTCTCCCGCAGGTCCCCGAAGGCGAAGTGGTCACCGGTGAAGATGTCGACGTACCCGGACAGTTCCCGGCGTTCCAGGGTGCGCCGGGTCTCGGCCGCCAGGTGTCCGGGGGCGATCCAGACGCCCGACGCGGCGGTGCCGAAGCCCAGCCGGGTCAGGGTCGTCCGCAGCGCGTGCCGCTTCTCGCGCTCGGATTCGGGCACGGAGAACACGACGAGGACCCAGCCGTCCTCGCGGGACGCCCTGGCCTGCCGGAAGATGCGTACGTCCCCCTCGGCGAGGGTCTGCAGGGTGGAGTCGGCGAGCGAGTAGCCGGCGAGACCCTCGTGGCGCTCGCCGCGCAGCACATCGCGGCGTTTCATCCGGGAGACCGAGGACCGCACGGCCCGGCTCTCCACGCCGAGGTCCGCCATGAGGCTGATCACCGAGGCGACCGAGAGCCAGTTGTGCTCGCCCCGGGCGTAGAGGCCGAAGACCGTGAGGATGAGCGGGGCGTGGCGGGACTCCCGCTCGCCCGCTGCGGTGGTGGCCGTTGTCGTCTGCGCGGTCATGTACCGGCACCCTAACGCCTGGCGCGGCGGAGTGATCACCTGCTCCCGGACGAGGCCCGGTGCGCCGCCGCACCGCACGACCGAGCTCGGGGCCGTACGAGTCGCGTCCGCCTCAGCCCCCGGTGTGCGGCGCCACGAGTCGTTCCTCCGGGATCACGGCCACACCAAGGATCTCGATCATGGCCTCGGGCTGCCACAGTGCCGTGCAGCCGATCCCCGCCATGGCCGGGTAGACCGGCCCGGCGAGCTCGCGCCAGACCTTGCCGATCTCCTTGCCGTGTGCCTGGTAGTCGGGGATGTCGGTGAGGTAGATGGTCACGTTCACCAGGTCTTCGGGCTGTCCGCCGACCTCGCGCAGCGTGGTGAGCAGGTTGCCGAACGCCTGCCGGAACTGTTCGACGATACCGCCCGGAACGATCTTCATATCGGCGTCGAGGGCGGTCTGTCCCCCCAGGTGGAGCGTGTTTCCGACGAGTGTTCCGTGCGAGTAGCCGCTGGGTGTCGGGAGGGTGGTCGGGTTCACGGGGACGGGGGGCATGGGGCCTCCGGCTCGGTTGCGTTCCGTCCTGTCCCACGGTCGGGCAGGTCCATCCAGGTGTATTGACTTTAAATGACGACCGTGAGAAACACGAGACATCGGATCCTGGTCCCCGACTGAACGGAGCCGACCCCATGGAGCCCGACCTGAGCAAGTACCGCCTCGAAGGCGACAATTCGATGTACCGGCTGCCCAGCGGCATCGTCGCCCCCGTGGTGACGCGCGGCGGCCTGGAGAGCGGCAACACCGCCGACTCGGGCGGCGCCGTCCGCGTCTCGGGCGTGAGCATCCAGCACACCCCGGCCACCCGCCTCTGGTTCGGCAAGGTCAGCAACGAACCCGGCTACCGCTCGGTGACCCACCACCACGGCGAGGCCGAGACCGGCGGCTATGTCCTCTCCGGCCGGGCCCGCATCTACTTCGGCGAGGGGTTCGAGGACTATGTCGACATGGAGGAGGGCGACTGGGTCTTCGTGCCGCCCTTCATGCCGCACGTGGAGTGCAACCTCTCCCGCACCAAGCCGCTGACCTGGATGACCACCCGGACGCCGGAGAACATCGTGGTCAACCTGCCCGACGTCGCCGACGCCGAGCTGCGCGACTGGCTGGACCGCTGATGTCCGGGACGCCCCCCACCTCGGCCGTCTTCACCGCCGCCGTCACCCTGAAGCCCGCCCAGCCCGAGCACTTCGACCTCGCGTTCACCGCCACGACCCAGCCCTGCCCGTGGCCCAAGGCATACGGCGGCGATCTCGTCGCCCAGGCCGCGGCGGCGGCCATGCGGTCGGTGACCGACGGCAAGTCGCTGCACTCGATGCACAGTTACTTCCTGCGGCCCGCCGACATCGGGGCCGAGGTGCGTTACGAGGTGGAGGTGGTGCGCGACGGGCGCGGCTACAGCACCCGGCAGGTGCGCGGCTATCAGAACGGCAAGCCGCTGTATGTGTGCCTGGCCGGCTTCGCGGCGGGCGAGGCCGGTGCGGCCTTCCACGCCGCGTTCGAAGACGACGTGCCCGACCCGGAGACCCTGCCCAGCTCGGCGGAGTACCTCGCGGAGCGCGACGGCGGGTCCATGACCAAGGAGTCCAAGGCGTACTGGTCCGGCGGTCGCGGCTTCGACATGCGGCATGTCCCCGGCCCGGTCTACCTCACCGTCGAGGGAGAACGCCTTCCGCACCAGGCGGTCTGGCTGAGGCCCTTCGACCCGCTCCGCCCGGTCGACGGGCTGACCGACGCCCAACGGGACCTGGCCGCCCTGGCGTACGTCTGCGACTACACGATCCTCGAACCCGTCCTGCGCGTGCTCGACCTGTCCTGGGCCAGGCCCGGGCTGGTCACCGCCAGCCTCGACCACGCGATGTGGTTCCACCGTCCGGGGCCGCTGGGCGACTGGCTGCTCTACGTCCAGGAAGCCGTCGCCGCCGACGCGGGCCGCGGCCTGGGCACGGGCCGCTTCTTCACCCGCGACCACCGCCACCTGGCAACTGTCGTCCAGGAGGGCCTGATCCGCCCCACCTGATCCGCCGCGCTTCCCGGCGGGCTCCCGGAAGGACTCTTCCGTGACTCTTCCGCTCCCCCTCTCACCCTCCGCACACGTCGACACCTTCACGCGCGACCGGCTGCCGCCCGCGCACCTGTGGCCGACGCTCGAGTTCACGACGCCGGAACTGCGCTACCCGGACCGGCTCAACGCGGCGACCGAGCTCATCGACACTCCCACCGCGCTGTTCGGCCCCGGCCGTCCCGCCCTGCGCACCCCGGACGGCGGACTGTGCACCTACGGCGAACTGCGCACCCGCGCCAATCAGGTCGCCCAGGTGCTCACCGAGGACCTCGGCCTGGTGCCGGGGCAGCGTGTCCTGCTGCGCTCGCCCAACAACCCCTGGACCGTCGCGGCCTGGCTCGGCGTCCTCAAGGCCGGTGGCGTCGTGGTGACCACGATGGCCGCCCTGCGCGCCCGGGAGCTCACCCCGATCGCCGAACGCACCCGGCCGTCGATCGCCCTGGTGGACCACCGGTTCACCGAGGAGGTCCGCACCGTCCGGGACACCGTGCTGCCCGGGCTGACGGTGGTCGGGTACGGCGGTGGCGGCCCGGAGGATCTGGTGGCCAGGGCCACGGTCAAGTCCGGCGAGTTCACCAACGTGGACACCGCCGCCGACGATGTGGCGCTCCTCGGCCCCACCTCGGGGTCCACCGGCGCCCCCAAGATCACCATGCACTTCCACCGCGACATCCTGTCCATCGACAACACCTTCGGCCGCCACACCATGGGCCTGGTACCGGACGATCTGGTCGCCTGCACCGCTCCCCTGGCCTTCACCTTCGGCCTCGGCATGCTGGTCGTCTTCCCGCTGCGGGCCGGTGCCTGCGCCCTGCTGACGGAGTCCGCCACCCCTTCGCAGCTCGCGGATATCGTGCGGCGGCACGGCGTCACCGTCCTGGCGACCGCGCCCACCGCCTACCGGGCGATCCTGCGCGAGGGGCGGGAGCAACAGCTCGCCGGGGTGCGGATCGGAGTCTCGGCGGGCGAGCACATACCTCGCACCACCTGGGAAGATCTGCGGAGTCGCAGTGGCCTGAAGGTGGTCGACGGCATCGGCGCCACCGAGCTGCTGCACATCTTCATCTCCGCCGCCGGGGACGCCATCCGGCCCGGCGCCACGGGACAGGCGGTCCCCGGCTTCCGCGCCACGATCCTCGGACCCGACGGCACGGAACTCGGCCCCGGAGAGCCGGGCAGACTCGGTGTCATCGGCCCGGTCGGCTGCCGTTACCTCGGTGGCGAACGACAGCGGGACTACGTCCAGGAGGGCTGGAACATCACCGGTGACATCTTCCACCGGGACGAGGACGGCTACTTCCACTACCACGCCCGCAGCGACAGCATGATCGTCTCCTCCGGGTACAACATCGGCGGCCCCGAGGTCGAGTCCGCCATCGACACCCACCCCGACGTCGTGGAATCCGCCGTCGTGGCCCGCCCCGACCCGGAGCGCGGCTCGGTCGTGTGCGCCTTCGTGGTGCTGCGGGACGGCGTGTCCGGCGACGCGGCCAAGGTGAAGGAGATACAGGACCACGTCAAGCAGCTCCTGGCGCCCTACAAGTACCCGCGCGATGTGCGGTTCCGGGACGCCCTGCCGCGCAACACCAGCGGCAAACTGCAGCGCTTCAAGCTGCTGCGCCAGGTACGCCAGGCCCATGACGACGAGCGGGCCACCGAGGCCGTCGCCGAGAGTTGAGGGGAACCCCCGTGAACATCGCGATCATCGGCGGCGGTCCCGGCGGGCTGTACTTCGCGGCCCTGATGAAACAGCTCGACCCCGCCCACGAGATCACCGTCTGGGAGCGCAACGCCCCCGACGACACGTTCGGCTTCGGCGTCGTGTTCTCCGACGAGACGCTCGGCGGCATCGAGAACGCCGATACCACCATCGCCGAGGCCATGGCCCGGCGCTTCGCCCGCTGGACCGACATCGACATCCACTACCGGGGCGAGAGCCACACCGTCGGCGGCCAGGGCTTCGCCGCCATGAGCCGCAAGGAGCTGCTCCGCCTGCTCCAGGAGCGCTGCCGCGACCTCGGCGTCACCCTGCGCTTCTCGACCGTCGCGCCGGACACCGAGCGGCTGCGCGCGTCGTACGACCTGGTGGTGGGGGCCGACGGGGTCAACTCCTCGGTACGGTCGGCCCACGCGGACGTCTTCCGCCCCTCCCTGGACCGTCGGCACAGCAAGTACATGTGGCTCGGCACGGACCGGGTCTTCGAGGCATTCCAGTTCTTCGTCCTGCAGACCGAATGGGGGGTCGTGCAGGTGCACGGCTACCCCTACTCCGACACCGGCTCCACCTTCATCGTCGAGATGCACGAGGACGTCTGGCGGCGGGCCGGCTTCGACGCCACCGACCGGGCCGACGGCGCACCGGGCGCCTCCGACGAGCGGGCCGTCGCGCGCGTCCGCGAGCTCTTCGCCGACGCGCTGGACGGCCACCGGCTGTTCGCCAACAACTCCAAGTGGCTGAACTTCACCACCGTACGCAACGAGCGCTGGCACCACGGCAACCTCGTGCTCATCGGGGACGCCGCCCACACCGCGCACTTCTCCATCGGCTCGGGCACCAAACTGGCGATGGAGGACGCGCTCGCCCTCGCGGCCTGTCTGCACGAACACCCGGACGCGGAGCGGGCGTTGACCGCCTACGAGACCGAGCGGCGCCCGGTCGTGGAGTCCACCCAGCGGGCGGCGCAGGGCTCGCTGGAGTGGTTCGAGAACATCGGGATGTACGCCCACCAGGAGCCGACCCAGTTCTGCTTCAACCTGCTGACCCGCTCGCGCCGCATCACCTACGACAACCTGCGGACCCGCGACCCCGACTTCGCCGACCAGGTCGACGCCGCCTTCGCCACCGCGCAGGGCCATGACACGGTGGCACCGGCGATGTTCCAGCCGTACCGGCTGGGGCGGCTGGAGCTCAAGAACCGGGTGATCGTCTCGCCGATGGACATGTACTCCGCGGTCGACGGCGTACCCGGCGACTTCCACCTCGTCCACCTCGGCTCCAAGGCCATGGGCGGCGCCGGACTGGTGATGACCGAGATGGTGTGCGTCTCGCCCGAGGGCCGCATCACACCCGGCTGCACGGGCCTGTGGAACGGCGAGCAGCGCGATTCCTGGCGGCGGATCGTGTCCTACGTCCATGAGCGGAGCACCGCCCGCATCGGCCTCCAGCTCGGCCACTCGGGCCGCAAGGGCTCCACCCGGCTGATGTGGGAGGGCATGGACGAACCGCTGCCGGAGGGCAACTGGGAGACCGTCGGCCCGTCCGCGCTGCCGTACGGCCCCGGCTCCGCGGCCCCGCGCGAGGTCACCCGCGCCGATATGGACCGGATCGCCGCGGACTTCGTCGCCGCCGCCCGCCGGGGCGCCGAGGCCGGGTTCGATCTGCTCGAACTGCACTGTGCCCACGGCTACTTGCTGTCCTCCTTCCTCTCACCGGTCGCCAACCACCGCACCGACGCATACGGCGGCCCGCTGGAGAACCGGCTGCGTTTCCCTCTGGAGGTCTTCGACGCCGTGCGGGAGGCGTGGCCCGAGGAACGGCCGATGATCGTGCGCATCTCCGCCACCGACTGGGTGCCGGACGGCAATACCGAGCATGACGCCGTCGAGATCGCCCGCGCGTTCATCGCCCACGGGGCGGACGCCATCGACGTGTCCTCCGGGCAGGTCACCAAGGACGAGCGCCCCGCCTTCGGCCGCTCCTACCAGACCCCGTTCGCCGACCGCATCCGCCATGAGGTCGCCGCCGCCACCGGCACCGCCGTCATCGCGGTGGGCGCCATCGCCTCGTACGACGACGTCAACTCCCTGCTGCTGGCGGGCCGCGCCGATCTGTGCGCCGTGGGGCGCACTCATCTGTACGACCCGCACTGGACGCTGCACGCGGCGGCCGAGCAGGAGTACCGGGGCCCGGGCGCCGAGTGGCCGGTGCCGTTCGGCGCGGGCCGCCGCAAGCCCCCGGCCGCGCGCACCGACGCCGTACGGCCCCGGCTGTCCCTGCTCCGGTCCGACCCCGCCGACCAGGCCGTCCACCTGCGCTGGACCCCGGCCCCGGAACCGGAGCCGGTCCCCTGACGCGTGGCGTGTCTCCTGACGCGTGGCGGGGCCGGGCGCGGCGGCGGAATCCGGGCTCAGTCCGTCGCCGCCGCCCGGTAGGGGCGGAAGAAGGCGCGCAGCTCCCCCGCGTAGAGCTCGGGCTCCTCGAACGGCGCGAAGTGTCCGCCGCGCTCGGGCTCGGTCACCCGCACGACGTTCGTCATGCGCTCCAGCCACTCCCGCGGCGGGCGGACGATGTCGCCGCGGAAGAGCGAGAAGCCGGACGGCACCTCGACCCGGCGGGCGTGCTGTTCGGGCGGGATCGCGGCGTTGGCGTGGTACATGCGCATCGACGAGCCGATCGTGCCCGTGAGCCAGTACAGCGTGACGTTCGTGAGGATCTCGTCCTTGGTGAAGCACCGCTCGATATCACCGTCGCAGTCGCTCCACGAACGGAGCTTCTCGACGATCCACGCGGCGAGCCCGACCGGTGAGTCGGTGAGCCCGAAGGCGGCGGTCTGCGGCTTGGTGCGGTGCATGGCGGCGTAGGCGCCCTCCGCCGCGCCCCAGGCCGCGACCTCCTCGAACCAGGCGCGCTCCTCGGGCGCGAGGTCCGCCGGGTCGCCGGTGAAGACGGGCAGGCCGCCGTCCATGCGGTGCACGGCCACCACCCGGTCGGGGTGGTCGAGGGCGAGGTAGCGGCTCACATGGCTGCCGATGTCCCCGCCTGCCGCGCCGAACCGCTCATAGCCGAGGACGTCCATGAGCTCGGCCCACAGCCCGGCGACGGCGATGGAGTTCAGCGGCGCCCCGGTGGGCCGGTCGGAGAAGCCGTAGCCCGGAATGTCGGGGACGACCACGTCGAACGCGTCGGCGGGGTCGGCGCCGTGCGCGCCCGGGTCGGTGAGCAGCGGAATGACCTTCGCATAGCGCCAGAACGAGTCCGGCCAGCCGTGGCTGAGGACCAGCGGCAGGGCGGGCCCGGCCGGGGCGGCGGCCCGGACGTGGGCGAAGTGGATCCCGAGGCCGCCGAGCCGGACGCGGAAGCGGGGCAGCCGGGCGAGCGCCGCCTCCTGCGCCGGCCAGTCGAACTCCTCCGCCCAGTAGGCGACGAGTTCGCGGAGGTAGTCGAGGTCGGTCCCGAGCGACCACCCGGCGTCCTCGGGCGCGTCCGGCCAGCGGGTCGCGCGAAGCCGCGCGCGGAGGTCCTCGAGCGCCGCGGGTGCGGTCTGCGGGGTGAACGGCTCGGGGCGGGGCGGGGCATCCGGCATGGCACGTACCCTACAAGCCGCGCCACGCCCCTCCGCCGACACGCTGGGCACTTAGGCCCAATGCCGTTGCATTACGGGCCTGCGCGTTGGGGTCTTGTGATGAGGATGGCTTGCGTGCCGGTGCGGGTCGGTTGCGGCCAGAGACGGTGTTCAGCTCGCTTGAGCTGGTAACTGGACATCTTGCGTTTCACGGCTCGGGGCCGGCTGCGCAGGCGTCTGGCGGGCAGGAGTCGTTCCAAGAGGTCCTGCTCGAGCATCACCAAGGCCCTGACCAGCAGGTCAGGGGGAAAAGCTGCCCGGTGTAACGGTCACGCTGCGCCGGGCAGAGCGCAGGGTCTCGGTGAAGGAGACCCGATCGGGGTCCAGACCACGGGTGGCGGCCGTTCTCAGCATGAGCTCACGCAGGGCGTGGTGGACCAGCAGGTGTGCCCAGATCTGCTGACGGACACCATCAGGGGTCTTGCTGCTCAGTACGACGCGGGCGCCGCGCTGATGGGTCTTGATCTCGGCGAAGACGGACTCGACCTCCCAGCGTTCGCAGTAGAGCGCGGCCAGCTGCCGGGCCGGATGGCGTCGGGCATCCAGCAGGGTGGTGACCAGCCGGTAACCGTCAGCGGCACCCTCACCGCCCTGGCCCTTGAGCTGGTAGGCCAGAACCCGGACGGTGACCGGCTCATGCCGGGCAGGGCCGCTGCTTGCCCGGATCTGTGAGAGCCATGACCCGTCCCGGAACTGCTTGAGGACCGGCAGGACGCGGTTGGCGGGCACTCGCCACAGCAGATCGGCGCCAGTGGCGGTGAAGGCCTGCCACAACGGGACACCGAGGAACTCACGGTCGGCCAGGACGAGCTGGCCCGGGCCGAGCGACCGTGGCAGGCGGCCGGCCAGAGTGACTTCCCCGGTGCGGCAGCCGGCGAGTTCCGCGTCCAGCACCGCATGGCTGCCCACCTCCACCAACGCAGCCATCCGCACCTGCGGGAACGCGCTCTTGCCCGGCCCGCGGCCGTTGCCCGGACGCCCGAACGCGGCCTCGTTGGCTTCGCTGTCCGCCACGTCCCAGCAGGTCCCGTCCACCGCCAGCAGCCGCAACCCCCGCCAGAACGCGCCGGGTGTCGCCTCGGTGGCCATCGGCTTGGCGGTCGAGGCGAACAGCACCCGCAACGGCTCACAGCCCAGCCGCTGCCGGGCCCGAAACAGCGAGGACTTCGCCGGTACATGCCAGCCGCCCAGCAGCCCCTGGCCCCGCAGCCCCTCCACCAGGTGCCGCATCACTTCCAGATACGGAGCCGGAGAGAACAACGCCAGCCCCAGCACGAAGTACACCACCAGCCGCGCGGGAAGCAGCCGTCTGCGTTGCTCCGCACACCCGCAAGCCGCGACCACCCGATCCACCAACCCCGGTGGATACACCCAGGTCAACAACCCCAGGCCCGATAACTCAGACACACGCGCAGACACCCGAACCACCCCCTGGGTCCACTACCCAGGAACCCACGCCCAAGGCCTTAAAACAACGGCATTGCACTTAGGCCCTGTCCGGTGGATCTTCGCGGGCCCGCGACGCCTGGCACGGCGCCCCCAGCTACCGCTGGGAGGTGCCCCCTGCACCAGACGCCGCGGGCCCCGCGGCGGCAGCCGCTGAACAGGGCGCCGGCCAGCGCGTCGTGCATGAACTCGGTGTAGCGGATCTTCGAGGCGAAGATCCGGCAGCCCGCCATGGTGACCAGCGCGACCAGGGTCGCGAGCGGGAGGATGCGCACCGCGCGCCGGGCGTAGAAGCGCCGCAGGGACAGCGATCCGGTGTGTTCGGCCTCCTTGAGCAGGCCCGCTGTGATGAGGAATCCGGAGATCACGAAGAAGACATCGACCCCGGCGTATCCGCCGGTGACGTACGGGACTCCCGCGTGCGCGAGCACGACCAGGGTGACGGCCAGCCCGCGCAGCCCCTGGATGTCGCGCCGGAGCGCGGTCTTCGGCGTACGGCCGGCGGAGCGGGATACGTGGTGGCCGCGCGGGCGCCGCGCCGGCCCCGTGGCCCGTTGGCCCGGCGCCGTGTCCCGCCGGGGGCGGGAGGCCGTGGGAGTGTGCGTCATACCGTGAACTGTCCGCAGCACAGGGGACGTTTCCGTGATGCGGAGCACACGGGACCAGGCCGACGGCAGAGCCCTGTGCGGGGAGCGTGCCGCGCCGGACGCGCGTGGCGCCTCCTCGGCGTACGGCACAGCGTGACTACGGCTTGGTTCAGCCCGATCGGCGGCGGCGGTAGGTCTGTGTCTTCGCGCGGTTGCCGCACAACTGCGGCGAGCACCATTTGGCGCGGCCCGGGCGGGAGTTGTCGTAGAAGACCCACTGGCAATCGGGGGCGGGGCACATCCTGAGCCGGTGCCAGGTCCCGTTCGCCGTGGCGGTCAGGGCGGCCATCACGAGGTGCGCGAGGGCGGTGTGCACGGGGTCGGCGGAGATGGTCAGCCGGGCGCCGTGAGCCGCGGTCAGTGTGACGTCGAAGGAGTAGCCGACCGGGGCGGCGGCGCCGTCCTGGCCGTCCTCGCCACCCTGGCGCAGCGCGGCACGCAGGGCTGCGCGCAGGGCGAGGGCTCTGGTCAGGTGGCCCTGGTGAGCCCTGGTGTCCGGGGTGTCGCCGTCGAGGAGGCCATGCTCCCGCAGCCAGCGTTCCAGATCTCCGGGCGTGGTGAGATCGTCGTGAGCC
This sequence comes from Streptomyces hygroscopicus, assembly GCA_002021875.1. NCBI lineage: Bacteria > Bacillati > Actinomycetota > Actinomycetes > Kitasatosporales > Streptomycetaceae > Streptomyces > Streptomyces hygroscopicus. The sequence goes on along the minus strand of CP018627.1, from coordinate 9,871,121 downwards.
GTAAGGCGCCGGCCGTGCGCGACGAATCCGCGGAGGTCCTCGGTGTTGGCGAAGTGATGGAGCAGCGCGATGCCGTCGGGGAGGCCGTCGACGTCCTCGGCCCTAGTCGGCGGCAACACGACCGATGTCTCCGCGGACCCGCCGGCAGGCATCCTTCACCCGGATCCGATCGCCGTCGAACTCAGACATCCAGCCGCTCCAGTGGCATCCCCATGGCTACACCCTCCCTGTGAAGTGTGCGTTGAGATAGGCATCCGGGTCCGGGCCCTCGGGGTTGGCCAGCACATGGCGCAACCATGCCCGGCGCTCGAAGTCGGTGACGGCCAACTCCCAGACGCAGCCGATGGCCTCACCCGGATGCGGACTCAGCGCATCCGGCCGCTCCCGGGGCGCCGAGAACAGTCGCTGATGAATCTCGTGCTCACCGTGCCACCAGTCCACCAGCGCGAAGCAGTAGTCGGCCGCGTCGTGCGCGATGGCGAACCCGATGCCATAGCGGCTGTCCGTCCGAGCGGGGCTCGGCAGCAGCGAGGCCGCGGTTTCCACGGTCGCGGCCACCAGCGCGGGGCGTGGCACATCGGCCGCCGCGCTGATGCCGTACACCTTCACGGCCCATCCGCCGATCGTCTCCAGGCCGAGGAAGCTGATGGCCCGAGGACGGTGCGGCTGCCGAAGGACGACCGATCCCTGCCGCACGCTCATGACCCGCCCCTCTCCTTTCGACACCTGTTAAATGATTAGCAGGTGTCGTCATGCCCCACAAGCCCTGCCGCACGCCGGTCGTTCTTTCGGCCGATGCCGGTGGCCATGAACCCGCTATCCGGTGGATCCACGACGGTTGCCCCGCGGGCCACCCTCGGCTCATGGCTCGTCACACACGACACTCGAACCTCACGCCGTGGATCGTCACGGCGCTGGCCACCGCCCTGACGGGCGTGGCCGGCTGCACCCCCGACGCGACGTCCGCCCAGAGCGGCACCCGTACCGCCCCCACGCCCGGAGCCGCCGGAATCGGGGACACGCTGCATCCCGGACTCGGCAACGGGGGCTACACCGTGCGCCATACCGACCTGGCGCTGCGCTTCGCCGAGGACCTCAAGACGTACACCGCGACCACCACGCTACGCGGCCGGGCCACCCACGCCCTGTCCCGTTTCGACCTCGACCTGACCGGTACCACGGTCCGTTCGGTGACGGTCGACGGCCGCGAGGCGACCTGGACCCGCACCGGTCAGGAGCTGCGCGTGACTCCCGCGGACCCGGTGCCCGACGGCCGGGGGTTCTCGGTGGAGGTCACGGTGCACGCGCCCGTGGCGGGCCCTGAGGAGGCCCAGAAGCTCGGCACCTCGGCGATCGGGATGGTGCGGGCGAAGGGGGTCGTCCAGACCATCAACCAGCCCTCGGGCGCACATCGGATCGCGGCGTTCGCCGACCATCCGGCCCAGAAGGCGCCTACCACCATCACCATCGCCGCACCCTCGCGTGTGAACGCCATCGCGAACGGCGAACTCACCGCCACCCGGCGCGAAGGGGTGTATACCGTCCGCCGGTTCGAGAGCCGCCACAAGCTGGCGCCCGAACTGATCCAGATCGGCGTCGGCCACTTCACCGTGGTCAAGCGGCGGGGACCGGACGGGATCAAGCTGCGCCACGCCCTGCCCACCGGCCAAGTCAACGACCTCATGCCGCAGCTCGACACGGTCGTGCCCAAGGCGCTGCGTTTCCTGACCCGACGGCTGGGCCCGTTCCCGCTGCGGACGTACGGCATCTACGCCACGCCGCTGGGCGGTGAGCTCGAGACGCAGTCCCTGACCCTGCTCGCCACGGAGGAGCTCACCAAGGAGGGTATGGAGGCCAACGGCTCGGACACGATCGTCGCGCACGAGATCTCCCACGAGTACTTCGGCAACAGCGTCTCGCCCCGCCGGTGGAGCGATCTGTGGCTCAACGAGGGCCACGCCGTCTATTACCAGGGCCTGTGGAGCCAGGAGGCGCACGGCACCGATCCGGCCGACGCCATGAAGAGCGCGTACCGGGACGCCACCGCCCAACTGCGCAAGCAGGGGCCGGTCGCCGATCCCCGCCTCGGCGCCTTCACGCCCAAGGACATGGCTCCCTACGGCTGGGGCGCCTACGAGGGTGGTGCTCTGGTGTTGTACGCGCTGCGGCAGAAGGTCGGCGAGGCCACGTTCCAGCGCATCGAGCGCGCCTGGGTGGCGGAGCACCGCGACAGCACGGCGGGGACCGCGGACTTCATCCGCCTGGCAAGCCGCGTCGCCGGCCGCGACCTGGGGCCCTTTCTGCGCTCCTGGCTGTACTCCACGAAGCTCCCGGCCATGCCCGGCCACCCCGACTGGCACACGTCATGACGGGCGGACGTGCTGACGGCACACATCCTGAAGGGCACACGCCCCGACGGGCCCGGGCCGTCCGCTCGCCCGCGCTAGCGGTTGTGCACCGCTCCGGTGTCCCAGGCCCAGGCCGCGATCTCCACGCGGTTGCGGACGGCGAGCTTGGTCTGGATGTTGCTCAGATGGGTTTTCACCGTGGACAGCGACAGGTGCAGTTCGGCGCAGATCTCCTGATTGGTCCGGCCCACCGCCACCAGCCGGGCGACATCCAGCTCCCTGCCGGTCAGGGGGTTCGCCACGGTGGCGGCGCCGGGCCGGCTCGCCCACTGGCGCAGCAGACGCACGGTGATCGCGGGAGACACCAGCGCGCCACCGCGCGCGGCCGACCGCACCGCCTCCACCAGGAGTTCGGGACCGGCGTCCTTGAGCAGGAAGCCACAGGCGCCGTTGCGGATCGCGGTGTGCACGTAGTCGTCCTGGTCGAAGGTGGTGACCACGACGACCCGCAGCGGCTCCGCCACTCCGGGCCCGGCCAGCAGCCGGGTCGCCTCCAGACCGTCCAGTTTCGGCATACGGATGTCGACCAGGCACACATCCGGGCGGTGCCGCCGGGCCAGCTCCACGCACTCGGAGCCATCGGCGGCCTCGCCCACCACCTCGATTCCGGGCTGGGAGGCGAGAATCAGCCGGAACCCGGTGCGCACCATCGCTTGGTCATCCGCGATCAGCACCCGGATCGGGGCGCCTTCGGGGGGCGGTGTGTCCGCGGCATCGCTCACGTGGTGGATCCTTCCAGAGCCGCCTAGTGGTAAAGCGCGCCAGAACCGTCCAGCCGCCGTCGTTCATGCAACCGCTCGGCAGGATACCGTCTACCGGCTCACGGCTTCGGTGTGCGGCGCAGAAAGCGGATGACCGGGTGGCCCGGATCGTGGGTGACATCGGCCCGGACGTCGTAGACCTGCTTGATCAGGGACGGGGTCAGCACCTGGCTGGGGGTGCCTTCGGCCACGACGTGTCCCTCGCAAAGGACGAGCAGGCGGTCGCAGTACATCGCCGCGAGGTTGAGGTCGTGGAGGGCGATCACGGTGGCGATCGGCAGACCGACGACGAGGTCGAGCAGGTCGAGCTGGTGCTGGATGTCGAGGTGGTTGGTCGGCTCGTCGAGCAGCAGCTCGTACGGTTCCTGGGCGAGGGCCCGGGCGATCTGGGCGCGCTGGCGCTCGCCACCGGAGAGGGTGTGCCACGACTGGCCGGCCCGGTCGGTCAGTGCGGTGCGCTCCAGGGCCGCGTCGACGGCCCGGGTGTCCGTGGCGGTGGACGGCGACCACGCGCGCCGGTGCGGGATGCGGCCAAGGGCCACGACCTCGCGGACGGTCAGTTCGGTCTGGGTGTGGGCGTGCTGTTCGACGGTGGCGATACGGCGGGCCGTGGCGCGGCGGCCGACCCGCGGCAGTGCGCGGCCGTCCAGGGTGACGACTCCGGCGGAGGGGGTGAGGATGCCGGCGAGCAGCCGCAACAGGGTTGATTTCCCGGAGCCGTTGGGGCCGAGCAGGCCCAGCGTCTCGCCGGGGCGCAGGGTGAGGGTGATGCCGTCGACGATGAGCCGGCCGTCGGCGCGGCGGCTGACGCGGTCCGCGCGGAGTCCGGGTGCCGCATCCGCGGTGTCAACGGGAAGGGAGTCGTTCATGTCTTCCTCCGGCCGCGGTAGAGCACGGCGACGAAGGCCGGTACGCCGATGAGGGACGTCACCACGCCCACCGGGACCTCCTGGGGGTCGATCACGGTGCGGGCGGCGGTGTCCACCCACACCAGGAAGATGGCTCCGGCCAGTGCGGTGACCGGCAGGAGGCGGGCGTGGCCGGACCCGGTGAGGGCGCGGGTGGCATGCGGGAGGACCAGGCCGACGAAGCCGATGGCCCCGGCGGAGCTGACCAGGGTCGCGGTGAGCAGCGCGGTCGCGCACAGCAGGACGAGGCGGGTGCGGGCCACGCGGACGCCGAGCGCTGCCGCGGCCTCCTCGCCGAAGGCGAACGCGTCCAGGGTCCGGGCGTGTCCGAGACAGACCAGGAGGACGGCGGCCAGGACGACGGCGCACAGCAGCACATCGGTCCAGCCGGCGCCGGTGAGCGAGCCGAGGAGCCAGAACAGCACGGCGCGGGTGGTGTCGGCGTCCGCGGAGGTGAGGACGGTGAACGAGGTCAGCGCGGAGAACAGTTGCATGGCGGCCACCCCGGACAGCACCACGCGGTCGGTGCTGCCGCCGAGGCTGTGGCTGAGCGCCAGGACCAGGCCGAAGGAGAGCAGCGCGCCGATGAACGCGCCCGCCGACAGGGACACGGCCCCGCCGCCCACGCCGAGGACGACCACGGCGACGGCGCCTGTGGAGGCGCCGGAGGACACCCCGAGGACGAAGGGGTCGGCCAGCGGATTGCGCAGCAGGGACTGCATCACGGCCCCGCAGAGGGCCAGCCCCGCCCCGCACACCGCGGCGAGCAGGGTGCGGGGCATGCGCAGGTTCCACACGATGCCGTCGCGCAGCGGTGGCAACGTGCTCTCGCCCAGGCCGAGATGGGCGGTGACCGCTGCCCAGACGTCGGCCGTGGAGATGTCGGCGGGGCCGATGGTCACGGCGACGGCGATCGACGCGAACAGCGCGGCCAGCCCTCCCGCGATCAGCAGCAGGAGGCGGGTGGTCACTTGGCGAGTCCGAAGTCGCGCAGCCCGGCGGCGACCTGCTCGACCCCTTCGACCGTACGGATGGACGGGTTCATGGCCTGCCCGCTGAGCAGGACGTACCGCTTCTTCTTCACGGCGGTGAGATTGCGGGTGGCGGCGTTGGTCTCCAGGAAACGCATCTTGGCCTTGGCGGTCTCCGCGGTCTGCTGCTTGCGCGTGAGATCGCCGAGGACGATGACGTCCGGGTCGCGGTCGGCCACGGTCTCCCAGTTGATCTGCGGCCACTCGTCGTGGGTGTCGGAGAAGGCGTTCTTCGCTCCGACGGCCCGGGTGATGGCGCCCGGCGCGCCGCAGCAGCCGGCGAGGTAGGGCGACTGGGAGTTGGCGAACCAGTACATGAGCGAGACGCCGGAGGCGTCCACTCCCTCGGTGGCCGTACGCACGCGCTGCTTCAACCCCGCGATGAGCTTATCGCCGCGCTCATCGACGCCGAACGCGTGGGCCAGGTCGCGTATCTCGCCGTAGACGGTGTCCAGGGTGAGTGGCTTGCTGCGGGAGCCATCGCCACCGCTGTCGGGGTCCCGGCCCGCCGAGCAGTCGGACGGCGAGACGTAGGTGGGCACGCCCAGCTTCTCGAACTGCTCGCGGGTGGCCACACCGCCCTTGCCGAGGGTGGAGACGAACGAGGCGGTGACGAAGTCGGGTTCGGCGTCCAGGGCCTTCTCGAAGGACGGCGCGTTGTCCGCGAGGCGCGGCACCGTCGCATTCGCCTTCTCCAGGCCCTTCATCACCGGGTCGGTCCAGGTGGCGGTGGACGCCATGCGGTCGGCGAGGCCGAGGGAGAGCAGGATCTCCGTGCTGCCCTGGTTGAGGGAGAGGGCTCGCTTCGGGGCGGACTTCACCGTGACCTTGTGGCCGCAGTTGTCGATGGTGCGCGGATAGCCCGCACCGGCGGGCTTTGTGGCGTCCGCGCCGTCCTGGCCGGAGCCACCGCACGCGGTGAGCAGGAGGGCGGGGGCGAGCAGGAGGGCCGCGGTACGGCGGGCAGAGCAGAGCACGGGCATGCCTCGGTTGTCGGGGCTCGAACGCGGAGCCTGGCCTACGGACGTACTCCCCGCACGGGGCGCGGAGATACCAGCAGGTCTTCGGACTCGGGCTCGTCCGGACGGGGCCCCTTCCCGGTGCTCGTCCGCGGCGGCTTCGCGGCCGTCGCGGACTCCTCCCAGTGGTGTCACATGCCCCGCCCGTCCCCCTCACCGCTGCGCGTCAGCTCCGGATTCACACCGGATTCCCTGGCCTCGGATGTGGCACGACTGGCTCCCCGAGACTATCAAGATCGTCGAACGATCAGGGTGTCGGACCGGTCACGGGGTGGGAAACCACGCATCGAGGTCAGTTCGAGCGCCGCCGGGCCTGCCGCACCTCGCGGTCGACGGCCCAGGCGTCGCCGACCGGCCCGAGGTGGCCGAGCTTGTCGGGGTTGATCACCGCGCGGATGGCCTGAATCTGCCCGTCGAGCACATCGAGGACCAGGGTCTGGAGCACCTTGCCGTCCCGCTCCCGGAAGACCGCGCCCGGCTGGCCGTTGACCTCATGAAGCTCGAACGACACGTCGATCCGCAGCAGCCACGGGAAGACCGTGCCCAGCAACCGCGCCACGTTCTCCGCGCCCATGACGGCCTTGGCCAGCCGCGGAGCCTTGCCGCCGCCGTCCCCGACCAGTTGCACATCGGCGGCCAGCAGATTCCGCAGCGCGCCCACATCACCGTCCTTCAGCGCGTCGAAGAACCGCGTGGCCAGTTCCTGCCGTTCCTGCCGGTCCGCCTCGAACCGCGGCCGCCCGGCCTGCATGTGCCGCCGCGCCCGCACCAGGAGCTGCCTGCATGCCGCCTCCGACCGTCCCACCGCCGTGGCGACCTCGTCGAACCCGAAGGCGAACACCTCCCGTAGCACGAACACCGCCCGCTCCAGCGGGCTGAGCCGCTCCAGCAGCAACAGCGCCGCCATCGACACCGAGTCGGCCAGCTCCACCGCCCGGGCCGGGTCCTGATACGGATCGCTGAGCAGCGGCTCGGGGAACCACGGGCCCACGTACTCCTCCCGTCGCACACGCGCGGAGCGCAGCACATCGATCGAGATGCGCGTCACCGTGGCCGACAGATATGCCTTGGTCGACGTGGGCCGGGTCGCCGACCCGTCGAAGCGCAGCCAGGTCTCCTGCACCGCGTCCTCGGCCTCACTCACACTGCCCAGGATCCGATAGGCGATCGAGAACAGCAGCGGCCGCAGCTCCTCGAACTCCTCGACCTTGTTCACGCCGACTCCCCTCCCCTGGGCCCGTTGCCGATACCGATACCGTTGCCGGTCAGTGGAACTGCCCGGCCTCGTAGTCACCGGCCGCCGGCTGCTGGGTGATGACGTTCAGCCGGTTCACCATATTCATGAAGGAGACCAGGATCACCAGGGCGGTGAGCTGCTCCTCGTCATAGTGCTTGACGGCATTCGCCCACACCTCGTCGCCGACCCCACGAGCCGCGTCCGCGACCCGGGTCCCCTCCTCCGCCAGCTCCAGCGCGGCCCGCTCGGCATCGGTGAAGACGGTGGCCTCCCGCCATACCGCGACCAGGTTCAACCGCACCGGGGTCTCACCGGCCGCGGCGGCTTCCTTGGTGTGCATGTCGATGCAGACGGCGCAGCCGTTGATCTGACTCACGCGTATCGCCACCAGCTCCTGCGTCGCCGCCGGCAGCGGTGATTCCTTGACCGCCCGGCCCGCCGCCATGACGGGCCTCAGGACCTTGCCGGCGGTCTGGCTGGCGGAGTAGTTCAGTCGCGCGTCCATGGTGTGCTCCTCTGTGGTCGTTCAGTGGCTACACCCCTGAGACGGGGTAGCCCGACCCTCTGTGACATGGACGCGTGTGACCCGCGTCTCCCCGCCGTCGGCTCAGCTCGGCACAGTACGGCGTCCATCACCGCCCTGATCCAGTCAGTTGTACGCTACGGCTCCCGCACGCTTCATGGTCAGCGGGATCCAACGGGAGACAGAGGTCATCGTGGCAGAGCGAACCGGCAGAATACGTTCACCCCGTATCTACTCGATGACCTCGGGGGTGCTCACCGGGACGATCGCGTTGTACATCACGCTCGTCGCCTTCGGGAACATCACCGACTTCGACAGCAACCAGCAGTTCGTGCGGCATGTCCTGGCGATGGACACCACGTTCAAGGACGAAGACCTGATGTGGCGGGCCATCGACTCCACCGCGCTCCAGGACACCGCCTACGTCGCCATCATCGCCTGGGAGACCCTCGCCGCTCTTGTCCTCCTCGCCGCGACGGCCATGTGGTTCGCGGGGCCGCCCGGAGACCGCGTCCGCCGCGCCCGTCAGGCCGGCACCGTGGGGCTGTTGATGCTGATGCTGCTGTTCGGCGCCGGGTTCATCGGCATCGGCGGCGAATGGTTCGCCATGTGGCAGTCGGAGAAGTGGAATGGCCTGGAGGCCGCCACGCGCGTGTTCATGATCTCCGGGATCGTTCTGCTGCTCATTCACCTGCTGCCCTCGGCCGAGCGAACCGATCCGGGCTCCGAGGACTGACCGAGCGGACGCCGCGGCCTCCCCGCTGCCGCAGGCTCTTGACCCTCCTCGCCGCGGACGCTTGACAGTGACCTGGGCCACCTCTAGCGTCCGCAGCATCGCTCCGAGAGAGCGCTCTCTCAGCAACCCCGTGTGACCACACCGCTGGGCTCTCTCCCGCTCTTTTCGCTCTTCCGTGCGTGCACGGAAAGGAGAGTCATGTCCCGTACACCCCCGCGCTTCCCGCCCTTACGGCGTGTCCTCGGTCGCTGGCGAGGTCCGGGCGTCGTCTTCGCCGCCGTCGGTCTCGTCCTGTCCCTGCTCTCCATCGGCCCGGCCAGTGCGCGTGCCGATCTGCGCGCCACCGACAAGGCGGGCGCGGCGTCGGGCCCGCGGAGCGCCAACGCACCAGTACGCGTCGCGGAGTTCGTCGCCGAGTGCCCGTTCACCCACCGGCTGCCGGACGACCCGATCGTGTTCCCGGGGCTCCCCGGCGCGTCCCATATGCACAGCTTCTTCGGGAACGACTCGACCAACGCGCGCACCGATCTGGCCGCCCTGCAGAGGGGCAGGACCAGTTGCAGTCCGACCGCCGACCTGTCGTCGTATTGGACCCCGACCCTCTACGACAACGGCAAAGAGGTCGAACCCACCGGCACCACCTTCTACTACCTCGGTGAAGGTGTGCGCGACGACGTGATCGCCACGATCAAGCCGCTCCCCCTGGGGCTGCGGATCGTGGCGGGCAACGCCAAGGCCACCGGGGTCGGCGACCCCACGTCCATCGCGCGCTGGTCCTGCCTGCACCACGGAGAGGTCAACCCCTCCAAGGACTTCGTGAACTGCCCGGCCGGTTCGATGCTGGAGTCCTACCTCGACTTCCCCCAGTGCTGGAACGGCAAGGACCTGGACTCCCCCGACCACAAGAGCCACATGGCCTACCCGGTCGGCGGCCAGTGCCCGGCAACGCACCCGGTCGCCGTGCCGAAGCTGCGCCAGGTGCTCCGCTACCCGGTCAGCGGCGACCCCGCGCGCTTCAAGCTGGCGTCGGGTGCCGGATTCACCATGCACGGTGACTTCTTCAACGCCTGGCCCGAGGACGAGATGGCCCGGCGGGTGCGTGACTGCATCAACGTGATCGTCAAGTGCGGAGCCGACGGCCGTCCCTGACGGATAAGGAGTGGGCAGGCCACGTGGCCCGGCAGGGCGACACCGCCTTCCCTGTGGGCGGAGTCCCGTCACCGGGGCTCCGCCCACGCCAGACGAGGGGAGTCGACATGACAGCGGCAACCGTCACACGGCGCGCGGTGTCCGCAGCGGTCCTGCTCGCCACCGCCGCGCTGCTCGCTGCTGGATGCGGGGACGGCAGCGGGAAACCGCCGGGCGAGGCGCGGTCGACATCGGCAGCGCGGCACCCCGCCACGCGGCCCCCGAGCGGGCAGGCGACGTCGGGGACCTTCAACTCCACCGATATCGGCTGGATCCAGCTGATGATCGCGATGGACGACCAGGCGACGGTCCTGCTGGACCTGGTCCCGGGCCACTCTTCCGACACCGGGGTGGAGAAGTGGGCGAAACCGGTGGCCACCGCCTACCGCGACGAACTCGTCCAGCTACGGAAGCTACTCGCCCGAGCGGGCGTCCCCGACACCAACCCGCACCAGGGGCACGACATGCCCGGCATGGTGACCGAGGACGAACTGCGCACCATCAAGGGAACCAAGGGCGCCGCCTTCGACACGCTCTTCCTCGCGGCGATGCGCGAACACCTCGACCAGGCGGCGAAGATCGCCCACTCGCAGCGCTCGGCGGGCGCCGATCCGGCCGCGAAGAGGCTGGCCGCGAGCGTGGAGAAGACGTCGCTCACCTGGCGCGCCCGTCTCCCCAAGGGTTCAGGCGGACGGTAGCGCGGCGGCGGCCGAGCCGGCGACGCGTGCATGGGCACCCACCAGGATCCACGCCCTCCTCCGGGACCCGTCCCCAAAAGCAAGCCCGCGCACAGGGGAGCATGCCCCGGCGCCGAGGCTCAACGGCTCCGGCAGGCGTACGAGTTGGTCGCATCGCCCCGGTCCGGGACGGGTCCCGGAACCTCGGACGCACGATGCCCGAAGGGGGCTGTCGCTCGCCGCCCGGCTCGGCCGGTCAGCGCTTCTGTTCGGAGGCGGAGGGCCGTGGCTCGGCGGGCGTGGCGGTCATGTCGAGCAGGAGCATGGCGTCGTGGTCCGGGGTGCCGGGTTCGGCCGTGTAGACGCCCATGCGGTGGCCGGGAGTGCCTTCGAGCGCCATGCCCTGAAAGACGAGAGTGATCTTGCCGACGTGGGGGTGCTGGAAGGTCTTGGCGGTGTGCTTGCGGCCGGTGACCTCGTACCGTTCCCACAGGCCCGCGAAGTCGGGGCTTTTGAGGAGCAGTTCGCCGACGAGAGTGGTGAGGTCGGGGGCGTCGGGGTCGGTGCCGGCCAGGGCGCGCAGGCGGGCGACGCAGCCGCGGATCTGGTTCTCCCAGTCGGGGAAGACCTCGTGGGCGGCGGGGTGGAGGAAGAGGTAGCGGGCGAGGTTGCGCTGCTTGACGGGCCAGTCGGTGATGCCGGCGTAGAGGGCGAGGCCGCCGGGGTTGTGAGCGAGGATGTCCATGCTGCGGCTGAGGATGTACGCGGGGTTCGGGCGCAACGTTTCCAGCAGCAGCTTCAGGTGGGGGCGCACGGTGCGGCCGGGGGCCGGGGCGGGCCTGGGCGCGTAGCGGGCGGCGCGGACGGCCAGGTCGCGCAGATGCTGGTGCTCGGCGTCGTCGAGCTGCAGGGCGCGCCCGAGGGCATCGACCACGGCGGGGCTGGGGCGGGTTTCCTTGCCGCGTTCCAGTCGGGTGTAGTAGTCGATGCTGACCCCGGCGAGGGTGGCCAGTTCCTCGCGGCGCAGGCCGGGGGTGCGGCGGATGCCGGGCCCCGGGGTGAGGCCGGCGGCCTGGGGGCTGGTCTGGGTGCGGCGGGCGCGCAGGAAGCGCCCCAGTTCCTCGCCGCCGCTGTGCTGCTCGGGTGCCATAGGGCCAGTGTCTCCCCGCCTCCGCCGGAACACGCCGTTGAGGGGGGCCCTGTCACACCCCCGCTGGCCGCTCCCCCGCACACCTCGGCCTGCCTGACACGGGCGCGAGGCGGCAGGCTCGATGGTGTCGCGCCGACCGGCCTCCTCGGCCCGGAGACGGTCGAGCGGTCCGGCGCCGCCACTGGCGGCTCCCCTTCCACCATCCCGCCCACATACCGAGGAGCTGCGCCCATGCGCGCCACCCTGCTGTACGCGGCCGACGACGTACACGTCGAGAACGTCGCCGACCCGAAGATCCAGAACCCCACCGACGCGGTCGTACGGATCGTGCTGTCCTGCATCTGCGGCAGCGACCTGTGGCCCTTCAAGTCCCTGCCGCACACCGACACCCCCCGCCACATGGGCCATGAGTTCCTGGGCGTCGTCGAGGAGACCGGCGCCGAGGTGCGCGGCCTCGTCCCCGGTGACCTGGTGGTGGCCCCGTTCATGTGGGCCGACAACACCTGCGGGTACTGCCGCGACGGTTTGCAGACCTCCTGTGTGCACGGCGGGCAGTGGGGCGTGAACGGTGTCGACGGCGGCCAGGGGCAGATCGCTCGTGTCCCGTACGCCGACGGCACCCTGGTGAAGCTGCCGGTCGGCGAGGACTCCGAGCTGCTGCCGGATCTGCTGACCCTGTCCGACATCCTGTGCACCGGCTACCATGCGGCCCGTACCGCCGGTGTCGGGCGCGGCGACAGCGTCACCGTCGTCGGCGACGGTGCCGTGGGCCTGGCGGCCGTGATCGCCGCCAAGCTGCAGGGCGCCGAGCAGATCATCCTGATGGGCCGGCACACCCGGCGCACCGATCTGGGCCGTGGCTTCGGCGCCACCGATGTGGTGGCCGAGCGCGGCGAGGAGGGCATCGCCCGGGTGCGTGACCTGACCGGCGGCGAGGGCACCCGTAAGGTCCTGGAATGCGTGGGCATGAGGGACGCGCTGGTGCAGAGCTTCGGCGTGGTCCGCGACGGCGGCACGATCAGCCGTGTCGGCGCCCCGCAGTACAGCGATGTCGCGTTCGGGTTCGGCGACTTCATGCGCAACATCAGCCTCACCGGTGGCGTCGCCCCGGCCCGCGCCTACATCGAGGAGCTGATGCCGCACATCCTCGACGGCTCGATCCGGCCGGGCCGGGTCTTCGACCGCACGCTGGGCCTGGAGGACATCGCCGACGGCTACCGGGCGATGAACGACCGCGAGGCCCTGAAGGTCCTCATCCGCCCGTGACCCTCCCGGCGCTCCTCGCGGACACCCGCCACCCGAGGGCGACAGCCGCACCCGGCGGGTCACCGCACTCGGCCGCGGTGACCGGCCGATCCGACCACACCTATCAGGAGAAGTGACCACCGATGAAGTACATCAACCTGGGTGACCTGGAGGTTTCCCGTATCGGTCTGGGTGCGATGGGCATGTCCCACGGCCTCACCGGCGCCGGAACGGACGACGCGGAGTCCATCCGCACCGTCCACCGGGCCCTGGAGCTGGGCGTCACCCTCATCGACACCGCGGAGATCTACGGCCCCTACATCAACGAGGAACTCCTCGGCCAGGCTCTGAAGGGCCGACGCGATCAGGTGGTGCTGGCCACCAAGTTCGGCATGGTCGCCCACTCCGGGGCGGGCCCGTGGAACCTCGACTCCAGCCCGGCCAACATCCGCACCGCCGTCGAAGGATCGCTGAAACGGCTGGGCACCGACCACATCGACCTGTACTACCAGCACCGCGTCGACCCCGACACCCCCATCGAGGAGACCGTCGGGGCCGTGGCCGAGCTGGTCGCCGAGGGCAAGGTGCGGCATATCGGCCTGTCCGAGGCGGGGCCGGACACGATCCGCCGCGCCCACGCCGTCCACCCCATCGCCGCGGTGCAGTCCGAGTACTCGCTGTGGACCCGCGGACTGGAGGAGCACGTCCTGCCGGTGCTGCGTGAGCTGGGCATCGGCCTGGTCCCCTTCTCACCTCTGGGACACGGCTTCCTCACCGGCACCGTCCGCGACGAGGCCGACTTCGAGGAAGGCGACTTCCGGCGCGGCAACCCGCGCTTCACCGGCGAGAACTTCCAGCGCAATCTGCGTCTCGCGGACGAGGTCCAGGCGATCGCCGCCGAGGCGGGCGCCACACCGGCCCAGGTCGCCCTCGCCTGGCTGCTCGCCCAGGGCGACGACATCGCGCCCATCCCCGGCACCAAGCGCGTGGCCCGCGTGGAGGAGAACACCGCAGCCGACCGCCTCCGGCTGAGCGCGGAGGTCCTGGCCAGGCTCTCCAGCCTGCCCCCGGCCGTCGGAGACACCCACACCGAGGCCGGTATGCGAATGCTGGAACGCTGACCCCACCCGGGCGACCACCCCGGGTGACCGCCCCGGGTGACGAGTCAGTACAGCGCCACCTCGGGGGGGATTTACGACGACACGCTCGCTCCGAGGCGCTGGGCCATCGCCCGTGCCCCATCGAGGACCAACTCGACGTAGTGCTCCTTCTCCGCGTCGCCCCACCGCGGGGTCGGCACCGAGATGCTCATGGCCGCCACGCAGTTGCCGAGCCGGTCGTACACCGGCGCGGCGACACAGGCCGCGTGGTCATTGGACTCGCAGTACTCCTCGGTCCAGCCGCGCTCGCGGGCCTCTTCGACCTCGGCCAGCAGCCGCTTCCGCGTGGAGATGCTGTTCGACGTCATCTGCTGCAGCGCCTTGTCGTTCGGGAACAGCTCATCGAGTTCCCGGGCCGGCAGGGCGCTCAGCAGCGCTTTTCCGCCCGCGGTGCAGGACGCGAGCAGCCGGCTGCCCACCTGCGACACCAACCGGACCGAGTACTTGCTGTCGATGCGCACGATGAACACCGCGAATCTGCCGTCCCGTACGACCACCTGGACCGTTTCGCCGCATGCCCGCGCCACCTCGCCGGCACACTCCCGGCCCACGGTCGCGAGGTCGAGCCCGCGCTCGTAACCGGCGCCGAGTCGCAGTGCGTTGAGCCCTATCGCGACGCGTCCGGTCTCCTTGGAAACGGTCACATAGCCCCGGTCGGCCAGTGTGTTGACGAGCTCGTGCGTGGTGGCACGGGGCAGCCCGAGGTGCTGGGTGATCTCCGGAACCCGCAGCCCCTCGTCCTGGTCGACGAGCAGCTCCAGGATGTCCAGGCCCCGGCGCAGGGCCGGAGCGGTGAGTCGCGCCACGATGTCCTCCCAGCACACCTATCAACAGACGACGTCCAAAATATCAGACGTCGAGGTCTGCGGGACAAGGCGGCCGGTCAGTCGCCCGCGGGTGCGTCCCCGCCCCCGTCCCCGTGGAGTGTCGGCTCAGGCTCGGGCAGTGGCTCGGTGTTGCGGGCGCGGAGGCCGTCGAGGGAGATACGGAGCAGGCGGCGCCACTGGCCGGGGTGGCTGTCGCCGGTCGCCTGGACGACCTGACTCAGGGATGCGCTGAGCAGGACCAGGTCGGCGGTGGTGACACCGGCGCGCAGGAGACCGGCGTTCAGGCAGCGGGTGCGCAGTTCGTCGATGAAGGCGTCGCGGTACTCGGCGCATACACGCGGTGGACCACCGGTGGCGGTGTAACTCTCGACAAGGGCGCGGTTGCCTGCCTGGTGGGCGAGGGTCTGTTCGAAGAAGCCGGTCAGTGCCTCCCAGGGGTCCTCGGTCGCCTCCGCCGCCTGGTGGGCGGCGGTGAGCCAGGAGGCGAACTCCCGCTCCAGGACGGTGGCGAGCAGATCGTCCTTGGTCGGGAAGTGGCGGTAGAGCGTGCCCATGCCGACACCGCTGCGCCGGGCGATCTCGCGGACGTCGACCGTGCCGCCCTGCTCGGCGAAGACCGTACCGGCCGCCTCGATGATCGCGGCGCGGTTGCGCTCGGCGTCCGCGCGGCGGGCGCGCTTGACGGGGGGCCGCGTGGGTGCGGGCAGGTCGGCGCTGGTCACGGCATTCAGAGTACAAGCGGCCTTTACGGAGCGCTCGCTCCGGTTGTGTTACCTTCAAGAGGAGCACCCGCTCCGGTTGAGTGGCGTGAGCGGCCCTGGCTTCCGCATGACCGTCCCCGCCCGAGCCCGGCTCCTGGACAGAACCCGCCGGCGGACCAGAGGTCCGCCAGATGAGGAGACCTCCTTCCATGGCAACACTCGGCTTCATCGGCAGCGGCAACATCGGCACGAAAATCGCCCGGCTCGCGATCGCGGCGGGTATCGACGTCGTCCTGTCCAATTCCCGCGGGCCCCAGAGCCTGACCGAGACGATCGCGGAGCTCGGGGAGCGTGCCCGGGCCGCGACGCCCGAGGAGGCGGCCCGAGCGGGCGACTGGGTGGTGGTGAGCATCCCGCTGGCCGCCTACCGGCAGCTTCCGGCCGCCGCGCTGGCGGGCAAGGTCGTGCTCGACACGATCAACTACTACCCGTTCCGCGACGGGGAGTTCGAGGTGCTGAACTCGGGCGGGACCACCACGAGCGAACTCGTCCAGGAGCACCTGGCCGGCGCGAAGCTCGTCAAGGCGTTCAACAACATCAACGACCAGCACATCCCGGCGCTCGCCCGTCCCGCCGGAGCCGCCGACCGCTCCGCCCTGCCGATCGCCGGCGACGACCCGGAGGCGAAGGCGAGCGCCTCCGCCCTCATCGACCGGCTGGGCTTCGACACCGTCGACGCGGGCCCCCTGGCCGAGAGCTGGCGCTTCGAGCCGGAGACCGCCGCCTACGTGGTGCCCTACTGCGCCGACACTGAAACTTGGAGGGTTGCCATGGCCAAGTTGGGCGAGGAGGTCAGGTCCGGCGGCCCGGCTCAGACCCGGCCCCCCAAGGACCCGGGCACCCCACTGCCCGCACACCGGCTGCGCACCCTGCTGGCCGAGACGCCCCGCGTCCTCCCCACCGACCGCGTGCTGCGCTGACCCCGGCCCCCGCTGACGGCCCACAGACCGGTCGGCTCCAAGGTGCTATGGGGTGTCCGGCGGATCTTTCCCCACCCCGCCCCTTCCCGATACCAGGGGCTCCACCCCTGGACCCGGGGGCCCAGGACAGAACCCCGCCACGCGGCGGAGCCGCATATCGATGCTGCGAGAAGGCGCGGGGAGGGGAGCGGCCCGCCGCAGGCGTCAGGGTGCGCCGGACACCTCCTGGAGACGACCGGATGACGGGCCGGACGCACCGGCCATCCGCCCAGACGGCCTCCGTCAGTTGACGTCGAGGGCGATTCGGCCCAGCTCGCCGAGGTCGGCGACCAGGCGGTCACCGGCGCTGATCGCCGTCGGGGCGCACAGGGTGCCGCTCAGGACGATGTCCCCGGCTTCCAGCCGCCGTCCGCCGCGCAGCAGGTGGCGGGCCAGCCACGCGACCGCCTCGGCGGGGTCGCCCATGACGGCGGCCGCGCTCCCCGGCACCATCCGGGAGCCGATCGACAGCGTGGCGGTGATCTTCGCCAGGTCCGCTGACGCCGGTGGGGGAACCGGGGACCCCAGCAGCGCGCGAGCGGCGTTGGTGTTGTCGGCGACGAGCATGGGGAGCGTCCGCGCGCCGCCGCGCCACCTGCTGTCGACGATCTCGAAGGCCGGCGCGACCGCGGCGGTGGCGTTGCGGACGTCCTGCGCGGTCACCTGCGGGCCGGGCAGCGCCTCGCCCAGGGTGAAGGCGATCTCCACCTCTGCCATGGGGGCGAACAGCCCGGCCGTGGCGAGGGGTTCGCCGTCCGCCAGCAGCCGGTCGGCGAGCAGGTGGCCCGCGGCGGGCTCGTCGGCGCCGAAAGTGTCCCGCACGGGCTGTGCCGTGAGGCCGACCTTGTAGCCGATCACCCGACCACCGGCCGCCACCGCCAGATCGCGGGTCGCGCTCTCGACGGCGTAGGCCATTTCGAGGTCATCGAGCTGATCGGCCGCGGCGGCGTCGACCGCGGTGGAGTCGTCCGCGGTGGCCTCGTTACCGGCTTGCCACAGCCGTCGGCCCAGGTCCGCGATCAGGTCCTTCTTCATCGATCTCTCCCTACGAGCTCTACGAGCCCTTCGAGCCCTACGAGCGCTGGTGACCAGGGATGATCACAGCACGGCCGGTGGCGCCCCGCGACAGCGCGGCGTAAGCCTCGTTGATCGCAGACAGTTCGTATTGTTCCCCGAGCAGCTTGTCGAGGGGCAGGCGACCGGCCTTGAACAGTTCGACGAGCTTGGGGATGTCGACCGGTGTGTTGGCCGAGCCGTAGAGACTGCCGATCAGCCGCTTCTCCTGCTGCACCAAGGGGTTGATGGGCACAGCCGCGGTGGCGCCCACCTTGCCGAGGCCGAGGGCGACGGCGGTGCCACCCGTGCCCACGACCTCGACCGCCTGGGCGAGTGTCTGGGGCGTGCCGACCGCGTCCAGCGACCAGGCCATCGGTTTCGGCGAGATCCTGGTGAGTTCCTCGGTGAGGCGGTGCGTACGGGCGTTGACCGCATGGGTGGCGCCCAGCTCGAGTGCCTTCTCCAGCTTGGCGTCCACCGTGTCGACCGCGACGATCGGATCGGCACCGACGAGGCGCAGCCCCATGACCGCGCTGAGCCCGACGCCACCGGCGCCGATGACCACGACGCCCTCTCCGGTGGCATCCTTCATGACGTTCAGCGCCGCGCCGGCCCCGGTCACCACGGCGCATCCGGCGATCGCCGCGATCTCCGGCGGGATGTCCGGGTCGATCGTGAGGACCGACCGTTCCGAGACGACGCACTGCTCGGCGAAGCAGGAGACCCCCATGAGGTGGTGGACCTTCTCGCCGTTCAGGTTCAGCCGCTGCGTCCCGTCGAGCAGGCCGTTGGAGGCCGCCTGCACCCGGCCGAGCGGGCACAGGGCGGGACGGCCGGTCGTGCAGAACTCGCAGTCGCCACACCGCGGACGCCACAGGGTGATGACGGTGTCGCCGGGGCGGACCCGGGTCACCCCCTCCCCCACCCGCTCGACGATGCCGGTCCCCTCGTGCCCGAGCACCGCGGGCAGGCGGACGTTGAGGTCGCCGTTCATGTAGTGCAGATCGCTGTGGCACACGCCGGCGGCGAGCACGCGGAGGCTGACCTCGCCCGGTCCGGGGTCGTCGAGATCGACGTCCTCGACGGTCAACGGCGCACCGGGCCGGTGCAGTACTGCTGCCTTCATTGAGCCACGCCTCACTGTGTACGGATCACCATGTACGAAACTTCAGACGTCGTCTTACTGGTTGTCTTGCGGGTTGAGTATGTGAGCCGGTCTCAGCCGCCGTCAAGCGCGTTGACGAGTACGCCGACGCATGCGACCGTGTCTTGAGATTGAGACCATGTCTCATATTTAAGACGAATTGAGGGAGCGTGCCTGATGACCGATGCGACGAATGCGCAGGTCCTGGTGCATAAACTCGACGCCGCCGCAGGCGCGTTCGAGCAGTGGAGCCGTCTCCAGCCGGCCGACCGTGCCCCGTTTCTCAAGGCCATCGCCTCCGCACTCGAAGAGGCCGCGCCGAAGCTCGTGGCGATCGCGGACGAGGAGACGTCCCTCGGGCGGACCCGGCTGCGGAACGAACTGGTCCGCACGGTGTTCCAGCTGCGGCTCTTCACCGAAGTGGTGACGCGGGGGGAGTATCTCGGGGCCACGATCGACCGCGCCGACCCCGCGTGGCCGATGGGCCCGCGGCCCGATCTGCGCCGGGTGCTCGAACCGCTCGGCCCCGTGGTCGTCTTCGCCGCGAGCAACTTCCCGTTCGCGTTCAGCGTGGCGGGCGGTGACACCGCCTCGGCACTCGCGGCGGGCTGCCCGGTCGTGGTCAAGGCCCACTCCGGCCACCCCAGGCTCTCGGCCGCCACGGCGGAGGTGGTGCACCACGCGCTGCGGTCCGCGGGCGCACCCGAGGGGCTCTTCGACGTGATCTTCGGTACGGAGGCCGGCCGGGCCGCCATCGTGGACCCGCGGGTGAAGGCGGGCGCGTTCACCGGATCGATCGAGGCGGGCCGAGCGCTTTTCGACCTCGCCGCGGGCCGTCCGGAGCCCATACCGTTCTTCGGTGAACTCGGCAGCGTCAACCCGGTGTTCGTGACGGAGGCCGCCGCCGAGCGGCGCGGGCCCGAGATCGTCTCGGAGTTCGTCGGCTCGTTCACGCTCGGCGCCGGACAGTTCTGCACCAAGCCCGGCATCCTGCTGGTCCCGGCCTCGGCCAAGCTGGTGGACCGGCTTCCCGGCGCGGTTCCGGGCAGCTCGTTGACGTTGCTCAACGATCGCATCCGGACCTCCTATGCGAGTGCGGTACGCGAGCTGCGCGACACGGCCGGGGTGCGCGTCGTGGTGAGTGGCGACCACACCGCCGCCGATCCGTCGCCGACGGTGCTGTGCACGACCTCGGCCGAACTGCTCGGTGACCCGGAGGCGCTCATCCGGGAGGTGTTCGGACCGGCCGCGCTGGTCGTCGAGTACACGGAGGAGAGTGAACTGCTCGACGTGGCGAAGGTCATCGACGGACAGCTGACCGCGTCCATCCAGGGCGAGGACGACGATGCCATCGCCGCGGAGTTGATCAGGCTCCTGGCCGCCAAGGCCGGACGTGTGCTCTGGAACCAGTGGCCCACGGGCGTGTCGGTCACCTACGCCCAACAGCACGGCGGTCCCTACCCGGCCACCACCGCGCCAGGTACGACCTCGGTGGGGACCGAAGCCATCTCCCGGTTCCTGCGGCCGGTCGCCTATCAGGGCGTGCCGCAGCACCTCCTGCCCCCGGCCCTGCGCGACGCGAACCCGCTCGGGATCCCCCAGCGGGCCTTCTGAGGCGCCGCGGCGCACACGGGAACAGGGCTGTGCGCGCGGGAAAGGGCCCGCTTCCCGGCCCTTTCCCGTACCCGGACCGTTCAACGGATGCGACCGCTCACGGCACGTGCGGGCATGGCGGCTCAAGGCATGCGCAGATGATGCCGCGCGATGGCTTCGCTCGCCTTCAGGCCGAGCAGTTGGAGGCTGCGCGCGTACTCCTCGCGCAGGATCGTGACAGCACGCTCCACGCCCCGCTCGCCACCGGCCATCAGGCCGTACAGATAGGCCCGGCCGATCATGACCGCGTCCGCCCCGAGCGCCCGTGCGGCGAGGATGTCCTGACCGTGGGTGACACCGCTGTCGAGGATCACCGTGGCATCAGGGCCCAGCTCCTCGCGTATCTCGGGCAGCACCGTGAGGGTGGCCGGTGTGCGGTCGAGCTGCCGCCCTCCGTGGTTGGACACGATCACACCGTCCGCGCCCGCCTCGACGACGCGGCGGGCGTCGCGCGGGCTGAGGATCCCCTTGACCAGCAACCGGTGCGGCCAGTGGGCGCGCAGCCATGCCAGGTGCTCGTAGCTCAGCGTCGGTTCGAAGACGACGTCGGCCACCCGCACGGCGTCGATCGTGTCGCCGGTCATGCCGCTCGCGCCACTCGTGCCGCTCATGCCGGTCAGCGACGCGAACGTGATCGGGGCCGTGGTCAGCTTGTTCAGCGCCCAGGACGGGTAGCGGGCCATGCCGAACAGCGTCCGCAGGGTGAGCGAGGGCGGGATCGTGAGGCCGTTGCGCATGTCCTTCGGGTGCCTGCCCGCCACCGGTGTGTCGACGGTGAGGACCACAGTGGTGAACCCGGCCGCGAGCGCGCGGTCGAGAAGTTCCGCGTTGAGGCGCTCGTTCCGGGTCAGGTAGAGCTGGAACCAGTGTTCGCCGCCGGGAGCCGCCGCGGCGACGTCCTCGACGGTCGAGGTGCCCACGGTGGACAGGGTGTAGGGCAGGCCGTGGCGGGCGGCCACGCGCGCGACCGCCGCCTCACCCTCATGGTGCATCATCCGGGTGTAACCGGTCGGCGCGAAGATCAGCGGCATCGCGATCTCCCGGCCGAACAGCCGCGTGGACAAGTCCGGATGGTCGACCGGCGACAGGTACTCCGGCACGAGTTCGACCGCCGCGAACGCCGCCCTGTTGCGCCGCGCGGTCAGCTCCGCGTCGGCCGCGCCGTCGACGTAGTCGAACACCGCACGCGGAGTCGTGCGCACCGCCACCGCGCGGAGATCGCCGATGGTCAGCGCGGCCCCGAGCCGCCGCTCGACCGGGTTGAGGGTCGGCCGGCGCAGTCGCAGAACCTCCCGGAGCTCGGTCCACCGGGGTCGCTGCCGCGCCACACGAGGCCGCTTGGGGGCTGCGGATGCCGCTTGGGGCTGGGTGCCGGTCACTGTCATGCCTCTCGATGTGCGGGTGTCGAAGGCCGTTCGACGAACGACGAGATATCAGACGCTGTCTGAGAAATCGGAGTCTCGCTCGTGGTTTCGGCGGGCGTCAAGCCTTGACGTGCGCCGCACACGTGGGCACCATCTGGTTTGCATATTAGACAGCGTCTTGTATTTCAGACACAGGAAGGTGCCATGCAACTCGGTCTGGCAGGCAAAACCGCTCTCATCTGCGCGTCCACCTCCGGTCTTGGCCGGGCGACCGCCCGGGCCCTGGCGGGGGAAGGCGTCACCGTCGTGGTCACGGGCCGCTCGGCCGAGCGAGCCAAGGAGGTGGCGGGCGAGCTGCCGGGCGCGGTCGGCGTGGGCTGTGACCTGGTCGCGGACGGCGGCGCGGAGCGGCTCCTCACGGCGGCCCGCGAGGCCGTCGGCGACCTCGACATCCTCGTACTGAACGGGCCGGGGCCAACGCCCGGACCGGCCCGCGCCATCGACACCGCCGGGGTCGAGCAAGCCATCGCCACGCTGGTCACCCCCCAGCAGATCCTGGTGCGGGGCACCCTGCCGGCCATGGTCGAGAAGGGGTGGGGCCGCGTCCTGAGCATCAGCTCGACGAGCGTGCAGGCGCCCCTGCCGAACCTCTCACTGTCCAACCTCGGGCGGGCCGCGCTCGCCGGATATCTCAAAACCCTCGCCGCCGAAGTCGCCGCCCACGGCGTGACGGTCAACTCCCTGCTTCCCGGGCGCATCGCCACCCCGCGCGCCCGGCAGATCGACGAGGCCGCCGCCCAGCGCACCGGCCAGTCGCTCGACGAGGTCGAGGCCGCGTCCAAGGCCGCGATCCCGGCCGGACGCTACGGCGACCCCGATGAGTTCGGCGCCGTCGCCGCGTTTCTGTGCAGCACCCAGGCCGCGTACGTCACGGGCAGTGCCCTGCGGTGTGACGGCGGCATGGTGCCAACTCTCTGACGCGGTCGACAAGTTCACCTGACTCCCCCAGACGAGAGCAGCGCAGCCGCATGAGCCATATTCCCGTCACCGACACAGCAACCGAGGCCAGAGCCGGCCAGTCCCCCGAGGCTCCCCGGGCCGCCTCCGCCATCCGCCGAACGGCCCTGGCGGGCATGATCGGCACCACCATCGAGTGGTACGACTTCTACATCTACGGCCTCGCCGCGGCACTGGTCTTCGGCACGGAGTTCTTTCCCGACTTCTCACCGGCGGCCGGCACGCTGGCCGCGTTCGCCACCTTCGCGGTCGGCTTCATCGCCCGCCCGCTCGGTGGAGTGATCTTCGGTCACTTCGGGGACCGCGTGGGGCGCAAAAACGCGCTCATGCTCACGCTGTTCCTGATGGGCGCGGCGACCGTCATCGTCGGCCTGCTGCCGGGCTACCAGACCATCGGCATCTGGGCGCCCATCCTGCTGGTCACGCTGCGCTTCCTCCAGGGTTTCGCCGTCGGCGGCGAGTGGGGCGGTGCGGTGACCATGGTCGTGGAGTCCTCGCCGCGGGACCGGCGCGGCTTCTACGGGAGCCTGCCGCAGATGGGTGTGCCGCTGGGGCTGGTGCTCTCGTCGACCGTGTTCGCGGCGGTCTCCACACTGCCCGATGACGACCTCCTCGCCTGGGGCTGGCGGATCCCCTTCCTGCTCAGCATCGTGCTGATCGCGGTCGGGCTGTTCCTCCGCTCGCGCATCACCGAGACACAGACGTTCGTCCAGGTGAAGGCGTCGGGGCGGGCGCGCAAGATGCCGGCCATGGAGGCGTTCCGCCACCACGGGAAGGCGATCGCCCTCACCGTCGGCATGTACGTCTCGGCCGGTGTCCCCTTCTACATCGTCTCGGTTTTCGTGCTGTCCTACGGCTCGTCCCACCTCGGGCTGTCGCGGAGTGTGCTGCTGACCGGGATGCTCATCGCGGCGGTGGCCGAGGCGCTGACGGTGCCCTGCTTCGGCGCGCTGTCGGACCGATGGGGCCGACGGCCCGTGTTCCTGAGCGCCGCCGCGTTCACGGCCGTTCTCGCCTTCCCGTTCTTCTGGCTGCTGGCGACCGGGCAGACCGGGCTCGCCTGGCTGGCCATGCTGCTCGCGCTCGCCGTGGCGCACGCGGGTATGTACGCGCCCACCGCGGCGCTGTACGCGGAGCTGTTCCCCGCCGACGTCCGGTACACCGGTACGTCGATCGGCTATCAGCTCGGCGGTGTCGTGGCCGGGTTCGTGCCGCTCGTGGCGGGCGCACTCGTCAACGCGGCCGACGGTGCGTCCTGGCCGATCGCCTCGATCTGGGCGGGAGCGGCGCTGGTCGGGCTGGTCTGCGCGCTGATCGTCCGGGAATCCCGGGGCCGCGATCTGCACCCCCGGCACGACACCTGAGCCGGGGAATTCCCTCCCCCGCCCGCCCACTGCCCTCCCCAACCCACACCTACCGACCCGTATGTTTCCCGATGTTTCCCGACCGGAGGTGAAGCTCCATGACCGCCAACAAAGTCCACGTACTGAGCTGCGGAGCGATGAGCTGCGATCTGACGTGGCTGCTGCTCAAGGCCGGCCGTACGATGCGGACGCGCACCGAGCACCAGCGGCCGCCCGAGTGGTACTCCTGCACCACCCACTGCGTCCTCGTGGAAACCCCTGGGGGCACCCTGCTGTGGGACACGAGCTGTCCCCGCGACTGGGAGACCCGCTGGGCCCCGACCGGTCTGCAGGAGTACTTCCCCTACGACCAGGTGAGCGACGAGGAGTATCTCGACGCGCGGCTCGGCCAGCTCGGCGTCCAACCCCAGGACATCGACTACCTGGTCCTGTCCCATCTGCACTTCGACCACGCCGGGAACATCGGCATGTTCACCGGCACCGGCGCGAAGCTGGTGTGCCACGAGAAGGAGAAGGAGTTCGCCTTCGGCTTCGACGGCGCCTTCAACGGTGCCCACCTCAAGGCGGACTACGCGGCGTGTGACTTCGACACCGTCAGCGGCGACACCGAGATCCTGCCCGGTGTCACCCTCATCGAGGCTCCCGGGCACACCCCCGGCACCATGGCGATGAAGGTCGAACTGCCGGAGACCGGGACCATGCTCTTCACCTCGGACGCCGTCTATATGGGTGACTCCTACGGCCCGCCGGCCACCCCCGCCGCCATCGTCAACGATCTGTCCGCCTGGTACGGCTCGGTGGAGAAGATCCGCGGCATCGCCGAGCAGTCGGACGCCACCGTCGTCTTCGGCCACGACGCCGAGCAACTGCGCACGATGCGGCTCGCCCCCAGCGGCTTCTACGCCTGATCGTCCGGGTCCCGGTCGGCGCTCCGGTACCGTTCGCCGCGCCGCTGGGACCCAACCGATCCCCAGGAGGGACGCGTATGAGCACCACCGCTCCGGCCGGACCCGAGTCAGTTTTCACCTACGGCGCCCCGGCCCTGAAGTTCGGGCCGGGAGCATCCGACGAGATCGGCTACGACCTCGCCCAGCACGGGGCCCGCCGGGTCCTCGTGATCACCGACGCCGGGGTGGCCGCCACCGGCGCGCCGCACCGCATCGCCGAGCGGATGACCGCGTTCGGCATCGAAGCCCACGTCTTCGACGGCGTACACGTGGAGCCCACCGACGTCAGCCTGCGGCAGGCGGTGGACCATGCGCTGGCGTCGGGCCCGTGGGACGCCTTCGTCGCGGTGGGCGGCGGCTCCAGCATCGACACCGCCAAGGCCGTCAACCTGCTCAGCACCAACCCCGGCGAGCTGATGGACTACATCAACGCGCCGGTGGGCCGGGCGCTGGCGCCCGTGAACCCGCTGGGGCCGCTGGTCGCGGTCCCCACCACCACCGGAACCGGCGCGGAGAGCACCACCATCTGTGTGCTGGACGTCCTGGAGCTGAAGGTCAAGACCGGCATCAGCCACGCCCGCCTGCGGCCCACGCTCGCGGTCATCGATCCGGACCTGACCTTCACCCAGCCCGCCGGGGTGACCGCCGCCAGCGGCATGGACATCCTGTGCCACGCGCTGGAGAGCTACACGGCCCGCCCGTACGACACCTACCCACACAAGCGCCCCGAGCAGCGCGTGCCGTACTGCGGCGCCAATCCCATCTCCGACGCGTGGTCGGAACGGGCGCTGCACCTGCTCGCACAGTCCTTCCGCACCGCGGTCCGCGACGGCGACAACCCCCAGGCGCGGTCCGACATGGCGCTGGCGGCAACCTTCGCCGGTCTCGGATTCGGCAACGCGGGCGTCCACATCCCCCACGCCAACGCCTACCCGATCGCCGGACGGGTGAAGGACTTCCACCCCGCCGGCTACCCCGCACACGAGCCAATGGTGCCGCACGGAATGGCGGTCTCGCTCACCGCGCCGGAGGCGTTCCGCTTCACCTTCTCCGCCCAGCCCGAGCGGCATCTGCGGGCCGCGGAACTCCTCGCCCCGGGGATGGAACGCCCCGCCGACCCCGCCGAGTGTCTGCCCACCGCGATCGAGCAGTTGATGCGCGACATCGGCATGCCCAACGGCATCGGTGGTGTCGGCTACGGCGAGGGAGACATCCCGGCGCTGGTGGAAGGCGCCATGAAGCAGCAGCGACTGCTGTCCACCGCTCCGCGCACGGTCACCGAGGACGACGTGGCCGGCATCCTCAACCGCTCTCTGACGCTCTGGTGATGTGAGGGACCCCATGGCCATCTATGAACTCGCCTGCGAGACCGGACACCGCTTCGAGGTGATCCAGTCGTACACCGCACCGCTGCCGAGCTGCCCGGAGTGCGGCGGCGCCACCCGCAAGATACCCAGCAGCTTCGCCCTGGGTGGCGCCGCCACCGTGCCACCGCCGCCGGAGCGGATGCCGCAGACCTGGAAGGGGACGTACCGCGGCGACCGTGAGTACGTCACCGACCTGCGGCGCACGGCTGAATCCCGGCAGAAGCTGGAGGAAAAGCACCCCGAACTCGCCGGCGACCGGCGGCCGATCGTCGCTCACGAAGGCAGATACGAGGCAGCGCCGCTGCGCGCGGGCGACGCGGTGCCCGCTCCCTCCGAGGGATCCGGACACGGCCACGGCCACTCTCACGGGCACGGCCATGGGCACAGGCACGGGCACGGGCACGGCCATGGGAGCGCCAAGAGCCGCCCCGCAACGGACGACTGAGCCCTCGATCGTCGACTCCCTGGTGACGGCCCGCCACGGCCGGGTGGAGGTCAGGAGGGCTTCTGCTCCTGGTTGACGATGAAGTCGGCAGGCATCTCGGGGCTCCAGACAGCGGGCGGGCAGTCCCAGTCGCCCGCCTTCCAGTTCTCGGTGATGCAGTCCATGTCGCTGGAGTACTCGATCCAACTGCCCCACGGGTCCTGGATGTAGTGGAAGAAGTTGGAGCCCAGTGTGTGCCGGCCGAGGCCCCAGCCATGGCTGTGGCCCGCGGCGGCCATGGTCCGCGCGCCCAACGCGATCTGGTCGATGTCGGCGACCTCCCAGCTCGAGTGGTGCAGGCCGGGGTGGGTGCCGGACACGAAGCCGAAGACGTGGTGATCGCCGGGGCCCGAGTTCATGAAGGTCGCCATGGACCGGACGCGGTCCGAGAGCCGCAGGCCCAGGGTGCGGGCGTAGAACGCCTCGGACGCGTCCAGATCCGTACTGAAGATCAGCATGTGGCCAAGTCGTCGGGGGCGCGGCTTCTCGTCGGCGGTGAGCCAGCGGGCCTGGTCGACGCGGCGGACGCGATCGCCGAAGTTGGGCTCGTGCGCGTCCGTGGTGCCGAAGTCCCGCCAGGAGCTGATCTCCTCGTCCCGCAGATTCAGCAGATTGCCCTCGTGGTCACGGAACCACAGGCCACCCGGCAGCTCGGCGGGGGCGTCGAGCAGGCGGACACCGAGGCCCTCCAGGTGGCGCTGCCATTCGGGCAGGGACCCCGGCTCCACGGCGAACGCCACATGGTGCAGCCGCTTGACCGGCCCTTCCACCAGCACCGTCTGGTCCTGCTCACGGCCGTCACAGCGGACGGCCACGGCGTTGCCCCGCTCGGCCGTGCGCAGGCCGAACGCGTCGTAGAAGCCCTGCCCCGTGTCCAGGGAAGGCACCTGGAGTCCGTAGTGCAGAAGGGCTTTGACACGCAACATAGGGTGTTCTCCTCACTTCGGGTGCACCATGCGATCGTCCCCGATGTCCGGTCCCCGGCGCACGGTATGTGGCCACACCGCGGCCCTCAGGATGGACAGCGGTCGCCTCTCTCCCGGCATCGGCGAGGACCGCACGCCGATGCCTTTCGCATGGCTCACGAAACCGACCCGGAAGCAGAATCGCTGCCCCCCTTCCGGACGCCCACCCGCCACCGAACCCCGTCAAGGATCCCTCCCACGCCGTCGGCGAAGCGTTCGTCGGGGCTCGCCGTCTCGAAGGCGGCCAGGCCCGCGGCGAGTTCGGGGAAGTCGCCGGCGGCTGCCACCACCCGTTCCGGGTCCCACTGCTTCGCGGCGCGCAGTTCGTCGCGCGCCTGCTCCTCGATGGTGTGACCGAGGACGAAGTGCAGCAGGCCGAAGACCGTGCCGGTCGCCTGGGCGCGCGGCAGCCCCGCGTCGGTGAGGGCGGCGAGGAGCGCGTTGCCGAGTCGGAGCGTGTGGGGGCCGCTGACGAAGGTGCCCGCGTGCAGCCGCGCGCCATCGCGGTGCGAGAGCAGTGCGTCGCGCAGGCCCCGCGCCAGCACGGCCACGCGCTCGTCCCACGGCAGGGCCTCGTCCGGGTCCGGGACACCGGAGACGAGTTCCTCCGCCATGGCGTCGAGCAGCGCGCGCTTGTCCGCGAAGTGCCAGTACAGCGCGCTGGGGCGGACGTCGAGCGCGGAAGCCAGCCTGCGCATCGTGAGACCGGCGAGCCCCTCCTCCTCGAGGAGCCGCATGGCCCCTTCAAGCACATTGGATCGCCTCAGGCGCATGCTCTCTCCGTTCCTCACCGTTCTGTTCTGCCTTGACAGTATGGCTTAGGCAGTCCTAACTTGAACACCGTTCTACTAGAACACTGTTCAAGTCGGTACTCGCCAAGGACATCGAGGACATCTCCCATGGCCAAGACATGGTTCATCACCGGCACCTCCCGCGGCTTCGGCCGGGAATGGGCGCTCGCCGCGCTCGACCGCGGCGACCGGGTCGTGGCCACGGCCCGCGACACCGCCACCCTGGCACCGCTGACCTCGCGCTACGGCGACGCGGTGCTGCCGATCCGCCTCGACGTCACCGACCGCACCGCCGTCGAGGGTGCCGTCGCCCGCGCGGTGGAGCACTTCGGCGGCCTGGACGTCGTCGTCAACAACGCCGGTTACGGCCTCTTCGGCATGGTCGAGGAGGTCACCGAGGCGGATGCGCGCGCCCAGTTGGAGACCAACCTCTTCGGGGCCCTGTGGGTCACCCGGGCGGTGCTGCCCCAGCTCCGCGCGCAGGGGCACGGCCGCATCCTCCAGGTGTCATCCATCGGCGGGGTGTTCGCGCTGCCCGGCCTCGGCCTCTACCACGCCTCCAAGTTCGCCCTGGAGGGCCTCACCGAATCACTCGCCGCCGAGGTCGCCGGCTTCGGTATCAAGGTGATCCTCGTGGAACCCGCCGGATACGCCACGGACTGGGCCGGATCCTCCTCCGCGCACGCGGAACGGCTGCCCGCCTACGACGACTTCCGCGCCACGATGCACCGCGCCGCGGCGGTGCGCCAGGACCCCGCGGCCACCCGGAAGGCGATCCTCACGCTCGCCGACGCCGACGAGCCGCCGCTGCGGTTCTTCCTCGGCACGGGACCGCTCGATCTGATGCGCCAGGTCTACCCGGCGCGGCTCGCGGAGTGGGAGCGCTGGGAGGCGGTCTCCACCGGAATCGCGGGGGGCTGACTCCGCGGGTGCCGAGCGGCGACCGACTCCTCACGGGGCACCCAGGCTCCGACGGGCATACCTTCCGTGCAGGGCTGATGGGGCGGTGGTGTGGCGTCTTTCATGACCACTCCCAATCGGCGGTCCCGGCCGCCAGTAGTCGGGCGCGCGCGTCACTATGAATATCCACCATCCGCAGAGTCCTCAACCGCCTGAACATCCCTCCCGCGCCCAACGGCTGACCGCTATGGCATGGCGACACTCCCTGCGGAGCAGTCGTCAAGGTGGTGGATCGGGTGAGCCGAAGTGGTCGAGCACACGCGACTCAGCCGTGTGTGCGCCGCCGGTAGTAGTGCACGGTGACGACGGCCAGCAGCGGCCCCCACGCCACCAACGGCACGTAACAGACGTTCATCAGCCACTCCCCCCACCGCGTGATCTCCATGTCGGCGTGCAGCGTGGTCCACGTGAACAGCACACCGTAGATCGTGCAGGCGAGTGCGCCCAGCGCCGCGGGCACCACCGCGGCGTATACGGGGATGCGGCGGCCTCGCAGCCCCGGGATCCAGCGCGGCCACACCTCGCCCCATGCCCGCACCAGCCCCAGCGTCAGGAAGCACAGGGCCTCCTGGAACGCGGACAGCAACGGCACGGCGAGATACCCCCAACCGGGGATGAGCATCGCGTCGTACTCGGAGTCGGCGAGCCCCAGCGGGACGCCGAGCACCACGGCGAGCCGCCAGAGCGCGGACGGCGCGGAGGCCCATAAGGCCGCGGCCGCCACGCGCCTGGCCCACGAGGGGACGGGCGCAGCGGTCATGAGGTGCGAGGCGAGGGGCGGCGACGCGCTGATGGACATGACGGCGGCTCCCGTGTGCGCGCTTGGTCCGACACCCCGGAGATTGCCACGCACCATCCCACGGTCACATCCATCCGGAGAACGCGACGGCGTACGTCTCGGGGCGCATGGGCGAAGGCGGGAGTCAGACCTTGGGACCACTATCCGTCGTGAGTCCACGTCAGCGAGCGAGATCGGTGACGGTCCACCCAGCCTTCCCGGGAAGGAGGACAGGTTCCGGCCGCATTGGCTCCTACACCTGCAGTCGAGCCACCGCTGAGAGCTGAGAGGGAGAAACGATGAGCATCGCTGTCACCACCCCGACCGGAAACGTCGGCCGCCACGTCGTCGCCACACTGGTCCGCGCCGGGGTCCGGCCGCGCGTCTTGCCGCGCGACCCCGCCCGGCTGGCGCCGGAGGTGCGGAACGCGGTGGATGCCGTGCCGGTCGACCAGTACGACGCCGATGCGGTGGTGGCGGCGACCGCCGATCTCGACGCGCTGTTCTGGGTGAACCCGGCCAGCGGCAGCGGGGATCCGCTCGCCGAATACGACCGCGCCACCAGGAGCGTGGTTCGCGCCGTCACCGAGAACCGGATCGGCCGCGTCGTCTTCCAAAGCAGCGTAGGCGCCGAGAAACGTCATGGTGCCGGTGAGATCGACGGCCTGGCTCAGCGACATCCTTACCGCTGCCACCGGTCGGCGGATCGGCGTCGAACAGATCACGGACGACGCCATGCGCACCCAGCTCCACCAGGCGGGGATGACCGAGAGCCTGGTCGAGGCCGTGATCGGAATGTCGACGGGCCTGCGCGAAGACTTCGTACCCGAACAGCGCCGTAGCCTCCGGACCACCACCCCGACCACCCTCGCCACCTGGGCCTACGACCACCTCCGGCACCGGCTCGCCGACGCGTCGTAAGTCATCCGGAGTCATCCGGTCACTCGGCCACCACCGCGAGTGCCTCGATCTCCATGAGGAACTCCGGTCGCACCAGCGAGACGACCTGCACCGCCGAGGCGGCCGGCAGCCGGTCGTCGGGGATGTGGAGGGCGCGGGCCTCGCGGATGGCGGGCATGTGGGCCATGTCCGTGACGAAGTAGGTCAGTTTGATCACGTCGTCGAACGTGGCACCGGCGGCGCCGAGGCAGCGTCGCAGGTTCTCGAAGACCTGGCGGGCCTGGGCCGCCGGGTCTCCCTCGCCGACGATGCTGCCCGCCTCGTCCAGCGCGAGCTGGCCGGAGACGGCCACGAAGTGCCCGGTGCCCTTGACGACATGGGAGTACTGGGCGGCGGGCGCGACCCCGTCCGGGGCGGGGATCCTGATCAACTCACTCATAGGTGCAGCCCTATCACGGGCCCGGCACCGCCCGCTCCCGATATCCCTTGGTCAGGGCGTCCATGAGAAGGGCGACGAGCACGCCACCGAATCGGCCGCCTACCGCGAAGTGGCGCTCACGCCACGGGAAGGTGCTCCGCCGCGAAGGTGACGGCATCGGCGACGGCCTTGTCCGCGGCCGGGAGGTGACCGGCGAGGAGATGCCATACGTGTCCCATCCCCGGTGCGACGTCCAGTCGGGTGGGCACGGCGTCCTCGGCCAGTTTGGCGGCCAGCCTGATGGCGTCGCTGAGCATGACCTCATGACCGCCGATCTGGATCAGTACGGGTGGCAGTCCGCGCGTGTCGGCGAAGACCGGGGAGGCCAGCGGGCTGTTGTGCGGGGCACTGCCCAGGACCACCTCAGCGGCACGGCGCAGCCCTTCGCGGCTGACGGACGGGTCGACGGCGTCCAGGGTGAACATCGTGGCCCCGGTGTGTTCCAGGTTGGCCCAGGGAGAGATGGCGATCGAGGCGGCCGGCATCGGAAGGCCCTGGTCACGGGCCGCGACCAGGGCGCTGACCGCCATCGCGCCACCGGCCGAGTCACCGGCGAACACCACGTTCTCCGGCGCCACTTCCTGCTCCAGCAGCCAGCGGTAGGCCGCCACGGCGTCATCGACGGCGGCCGGGAAGACCGCCTCCGGGGCCAGTCGGTAGTCCGGCACCAGAGCGCGTGCGCGCAGGCGCCGGACGAGGGTGCCGACCAGGCCACGGTAGCCCTGCGGATCCCCCACGAGGTACGCGCCACCGTGCAGATAGACCAGGTGCCGACCGGGGACGGGGTCCGCGGGGGTCGCATACTCGGCGGCCACCCCGCCCGCGTTCACCTGGCCGAAGGTCACCCCGTCCGGCGCCGGAAAGCTGTCCTGGAAGAACGTCCGGTAGGCGAGCCGGATGTCCTCCAGGGTGTCGGGCCCCTTCCCGGCGACCGCGTCGAAGACGCCTCCGCTGCGGATCGCCCACTCCTGGTAGAAGGCGGGGACATCGATCGAGACCATGACTGATCCTCCTCAGAACACGTGAACAGCGGCTGCGTTCCAGCCGCGCCCTGCGAGTCTCAGGCCCTCACATCAGTGTGAAGGTCAAACGGGAGCGTGGACTCAACAGCGCGCCCGGGACCGGTCCCGACGGGGGTCCATACGGTGGCGGGCATGGTTCGAATGACGCGCCGCGGCGTGCTGGTCGGTGTGGCGGCCTTGGTGCTGGCGCTGGCCGGTTTCGGCGCGTATCTGTGGTGGCCCGCCCCCACTCTTGACGCCGCCGACGTTGACGCGGTGCTGCCGACCAAGCGTGACCTGCCCGGGTTCATCCCGCACGACGGGCTCACCGGATCCCTCTCGGTGCCGACCGGCAACAAGGACGGCAGATCCGTGCTGGCCGGCGCCGACCTGGACAAGCAGTGCCGCAAGTGGCGCAAGGAAGGCGACAATTGGGCGTGCCGACACCTGCGCGGGGTGGGCATGGTCGTGCTCGAGCGGTCGGAGAACGTGTTCTTCCGGGTCAAGTCCGACGTCCTCGCCTACGACGACGAGGACGCGGCGAAGGCAGCCTGGAACGGACTGGTGGCCGCCAACCGCGACGCGATCGACAAGATCCCAGCCGCCAATGAGCACTCGTCCGACCTGGGGGATGCGGGCCGGACCTTCGAGGCCCCGGGCGTCACGGTCCTGGCGATCCGGATCGAGACGGTCGTCATGGAGGCCATCATCTGGGACGGGAGCGACCAGGTGAGCAAGGAGGACGAGGACGCGATGGTGAAGAAGTGGCCCACGCTGCAGCTCTCGAAGATCGAGGAACGGCTCGGCTGACGGCCTACTCCACGGACGGCAAGAGCGTCCTCACCGCCGACTACAGGGGCCTGCACCTGTGGGACGCCGCCACCCACAAGCACCGAGCCACCATCTCCGTCCCCGGAGGCCCGTCCATCGCCCAACTCGCGTTCAGCCCCGACGGCCGCACCCTGGCCACCCTCGGCTTCCAGGACAAGACGATCCACCTGTGGCGTCTGGAGTAGTCCCGTGTGCCGCGAGCCGCCGCCCTCGGCGGTCGGCCACATGCGGCCGTCGGGCGTTCCCCTGCCGACCCGCCAACAGGCCAACCGGCGAGGCCGGAGCGGCGGGGCTTGAGCAACCAGGCGCCTCACGGGGGCGGGAGCCGACCACGGCGACCTAGTGCGGGACCTCGAAATTGGACCGTACCATTGACACCCACTGGTCTAGTCCTGTTTTCTCGTGGGCGCGCAGCCTCCCCCCACGCCGTCCGATCATCCCGTCCCACCTCGGTTCGGCTCCGCCTTCCCCCCACACCAAGGAGCGGTCCCCATGAGCCTCCGTTTCCCCTTGACCAAGAGGGTTCTGACCGGCATGTGCGTCTCTGTCGCCACGGCCGGACTGCTCGCCACGGTCTCGGCGACGACCGCCGACGCGGGTACCACCTCCGCCACCGCGAAGGCGGCACTCCCCGAGCACGCGCTCGTGGGTTATCTGCACTCGAGCTTCGCCAACGGCTCCGGATACACCCGAATGGCCGATGTCCCCGACAGCTGGGACATCATCGACCTGGCCTTCGGCGAACCCACCTCCACCACCTCCGGCGACATCCGCTTCAGCCTCTGCCCGCAGACCGAGTGCTCGAACGTCGAGTCGGAGGACGAGTTCAAGGCCGCCATCAAGGCCAAGCAGGCCGCGGGCAAGAAGGTGCTGATATCCATCGGCGGGCAGAACGGCCAGGTGCAGCTCACCACCACCGCCGCCCGTGACAAGTTCGTCCAGTCGGTCGGGGAGATCATCGACCGGTACGGACTGGACGGCCTGGACATCGACTTCGAGGGCCACTCGCTGTCGCTGGACGACGGCGACACGGACTTCAAGAACCCGAAGACCCCCGCGATCGTCAATCTCATCTCGGCCGTGAAGTCGCTCAAGGCGAAGTACGGATCCGATTTCACCCTCACCATGGCCCCGGAAACGTTCTTCGTGCAGCTGGGCTACCAGTTCTACGGTTCGGGCCCCTTCGGCGGCCAGGACCCGCGCGCCGGGGCGTATCTCCCGGTCATTCACGCACTGCGGGACGACCTCACCCTGCTGCACGTCCAGGACTACAACTCCGGGCCGATCATGGGCCTCGACAACCAGTTCCACACCATGGGCAGCGCCGACTTCCACATCGCGATGACCGACATGCTGCTCACCGGCTTCCCCGTCGCGGGCGACACCAACAACGTGTTCCCGCCGCTGGACCCGTCCCAAGTGGCGATCGGTCTGCCCGCGAGCCCCAACGCGGGCAACGGCCACACCCAGCCCAGTGAAGTGACCAAGACCCTGAACTGCCTGACGAAGAAGACCGACTGCGGCGGCTATCAGCCCCACGGGAGCTGGCCCGCCCTGCGCGGGCTGATGGCCTGGT
Organism: Streptomyces hygroscopicus; assembly: GCA_002021875.1. Lineage (NCBI taxonomy): Bacteria > Bacillati > Actinomycetota > Actinomycetes > Kitasatosporales > Streptomycetaceae > Streptomyces > Streptomyces hygroscopicus. The sequence continues at coordinate 9,835,855 of CP018627.1, read as the reverse complement.
CGATCAACTGGGACAGCTTCAACGGCGGCGAGTTCGCGAAGAACTTCGACGCCTACTACGGCGGCTAAAGCCGTATCGGACACCTCACGGTGTGGGGCGCGGGGCCGCCGGGATCGGCCCCGCGCCCCACACCGGTTTCAGGGCTGCTTGTCCGTGGGAGGCGCGTTTCCGCGGGCGATGGGCGGGGACCCACCCGGTGTGAGCCGAGAACGCGGCAAGGCCACCGGCCCCGCGCGGCTGCGCTTCGACGGATGGATCGCGGGCACAGGCACCTCCTCCGGGACGCGCATCGTGCTGGGACACTGGGAGCGGTCGCCGTTCGGGCCGTTCAGCGACGTGATGCTCGATCGAGCCGACGGCGAACGGCTGCTGCTCGCTCCCACACCGGAGACGGCGGACTTCATCGCCCTCACCTACACCTTCGACGCGGTGCGCATCGTGCCGGTCCGCGTGAGCGTCGAGGCGGGCACCTGGACCGTCACGGCCGGGGCACTGGACATGCGCTTCACCATGGGCCGGCGAGGACCCCTGGGACTTCTGCTGCGTGCCGTGCCCGGCGCACTCGCCCGCCGTCCGGCCTGGAGCGCGCTGCTGGACTTCCCCGCCCGCCTGCTGCTGTCCGGTGTGCGGACTCGCGGCAGCGCCGGGGGCGGTCGCCGTGAGTGGTACGGCGCGCGGGATCTGAGGCCGATCGACGCGGTGTCGGCGGTCTTCGAGGGCGCCGACCTCGGCGTGCTGGCGCCCGTCGAACCCCCTGTGCGCTTCGGGTTCGGTTCGGTGCCCCGGAGGCCCAGCGTCACCCGGATCACCACGACGGTGGCATGGGGCCGGGGCTGGGGCGACGGGCCCCTCGGGCCCGGAGCCTGAGCGCCTCGCAAAGAGCCGCGGGATGGCTACGGGGTGGCGCCCGCGGCCGTCGTGGAGGGGCCCGCGTCGAGTCCGGTGAGGAAGGCGGCGAGGACGCGGCGCAGGCGGGGTTCCACCTCGACGACGGCGTGGCCGAGCCGGGGGTCGGTCTCGTAGAGCTCCCGCAGGCGCGGGCCGGGGGTGGCCATCTGCCACAGGGCCCCGGCCATGCTGGTCGCCGCGGCGACCAGGTCGACGGTCTGCGACTCGGTCAGTCCGAGCAGTCGCCGCAGTTCACCGTCGATCAGCTCGATCTCCTTGAGCGTCACCAGTTTGAAGGCGCGCACCGAGTCGATCGAGACATTGCGCTCAAGGTTCAACGGCGCCTGTGCCAGCAGGTCGCAGAACATCGGCCGAGCCGCCAGCGTGGCGGCGACGACCTCGGCAACCTCCGTGGGCGTGGCATGTGCCCTCCCTTCGAGATCGCCGCGCAGGTCGGCGGACCACTGCCGCCAGCCTTCCGCGGTGAGCAGCAGGAAGATCTGCTCCCTCGTCTCGAAGTAGCGAAGCAGGGCCGACTTGTGCATCCCCACGGCCGCGGCGATGTCGGTGAGGGTGACGTCCCGGACCCCGCGCTGGTGGCCGAGCGTACGGGCCGCGTCCAGGATCGCCTCTTCCCGTGCCTGCTTGGCCTGGGTACTGCGGGCACGTTGGAAGGCAGGCGTCGTCATGCCTCACATCATAGGAACTCATAAGGCAACGGCGTTGCATTATTAAGAGAACGGTGTTGTACTAACGGCATGAAGCAACAGGTCTGGTTCATCACCGGTTCATCCCGCGGCCTCGGCCGCGCCCTGGTCACCGCCGCCGTCGAGGCCGGTGATCACGTCGTGGCCACCGCCCGCGACCCCAAGGCCCTCGCCGAGGCATTCAGCGAGTACGGCGACCGCGTCCATCCCGTCGCGCTGGACGTCACGCGTCCAGAGGCGGCGCAGGAGGCCGTCGAGGCGGCGCTCGCCCGCTTCGGGCGTATCGACGTGCTCGTGAACAACGCGGGATACGCGAATGTGTCACCCATCGAGACATCGGACGACGACGACTTCCGCGCCCAGTTCGAGACGAACTTCTGGGGCGTCTACAACGTCACCAAGGCCGCGCTCCCGACCCTGCGCCAGCAGGGAGCCGGCACCGTCGTGCAGATCTCCTCGATCGGCGGGCGGGTCGGCGGATCGCCGGGCATCGCCTCCTACCAGGCGGCCAAGTTCGCGGTCGACGGCTTCAGCCGGGTCCTCGCCGTGGAGACCGCACCGTTCGGCGTGCGCGTCATGGTCGTCGAGCCGAGCGGCTTCGCCACCGACTGGGCCGGTTCCTCCATGACGGTCCACCCCATCCCCGACGCCTACGACAAGACCGTCGGGGCGATGAACCGGCTGGTGCGGCAGAGCGCGGGCGGAGCGGCCGGGGATCCTCAGCGCGCCGCCGAGATCATCGTGCGGACCGTCCACCGCGACCAGGTTCCGAGCCATCTCCCGCTGGGCGTGAACGCGACGACCATGGCGCGGGACTACTCCCAGCACCAACTTGCCGAGGCGACCGCCTGGGAGAAGGTCAGCCGCTCGGCCGACTTCGGCGAGCCCTACCCCGCACAGCTCCCGCCCGAAGGCACGGCCGAGTAAGGATTGTTGGGGGGCACACCATGCGTTGAGGGCCGCGACCAGCACGACGGGCGCCCGCCTGCGCGGTCACCCGGTCAACGGCCGCCCTGACCGAGGAGCCCCGCCACGAGTCCGCGAGCATAGGCGGCGTCGAGTCCGGCGGGGCGGAAGAGGATGCGGTACATCAGCGGGGCGACGATGCGGTCGATGACCGTCTCGACCTCGGGGGTGTCGTCCCCGCGTTCGGTCGCGCGGGCCAGGATGAGGTCGACCTGGTCGGCGGCGTAGGCCGAGCACTGGCCGGCGTTGGTGCCGTCGGGGTCGCCGAGCAGGGCGTCGCGGATGTAGGCACGGCCGGCGGGGGAGCCCATCTCGTCGAGGAACTGCTCGGCCCAGGCCGCCAGGTCGGACGCCAGGGCGCCGTGGTCCTTGGGTGCGGTGTCGGGCCGCAGCCGCTCGACCGCCACATCCGACAGCAGCTCCGTGAGGTCTCCCCAACGGCGGTAGATCGTGGACGGGGTGACCCCGGCGCGCTGGGCGACCAGCGGCACGGTCAGGGCGTCGCGGCCCACCTCGGCTTCGAGTTCGCGTACGGCGGTGTGCACCGATGCCTGGACCCGGGCGCTGCGCCCGCCGGGGCGCACCATCTGCCTGCTCATCCCTCCACCTTAAAGCAAATTTCTTGCTTCTAGACAGTGGTGCGCCCCGGCCCGTGCGCCCCAGGCCGCCGTCAGGCCGCCGGTGCGAGCACGCGGGTCGGCCGGGACTGTTCGTAGGCGTGGCCGACCCGCAGGAGCACCTTCTCCCCGAGGGGCCGTCCCAGCAGTTGCATGCCGATCGGCAGGCCCGCCATGTCGTGGCCGACCGGGACGGACAGCGACGGCACTCCCGTGAGGTTGGCGGGAGCCGAGAGGCGTACGTAGGCGTCGGAGACGGCTTCGACGGTGCCGTCCGCCCAGGTGATCGTCTCCTGGTCGGCCTTCGCCGCGGTCGCCGGGACCGTCGGGGCGACAATGACGTCGACGTCCGCCAGCACGCGCGCCCACTCCTGGCGCATCAGCGTCCGGGAGCGCTGGGCGCGCAGATAGTCCCCGGCGGGCATCAGTTCCCCGGCTTCGAGCAGGGTGCGCACGTCCACCTGGTACAGCTCGGGCACCGCACGCAGGGTGCGCTCGTGGTAGGCGGTCGCCTCCGGCACCATCAGGCCCCACTGAGTGGCCTGGATGTAGCGGGTCATGGGGATCTCGACCTCGACCAGGCGTGCGCCGAGGGCCTGAAGCCGGTCGACGGCCTGCCGGACCGCGGCTTCCACCTCCGTATCGACGTGCTCGAAGTAGTAGTTGCGCGGCACGCCGACGCGCAGTCCGGTCAGGTCCTCGCCCGCGCCGGGACGGTAGTCCTGCGCGGGGGCGGCCAGGGAGGCGGGGTCGCGGGGGTCGTGTCCGGCCAGGGCCGCCAGGACCAGGGCCTGGTCCTCGACGGTACGGGTCAGGGGCCCGACGTGGTCCAGCGACCAGGACAGGGAGGTGACGCCGTGGCGGGGGACGAGGCCGTAGGTCGGCTTGAGGCCGACGACCCCGTTGAGCGCGGCGGGGACACGGATGGATCCGCCGGTGTCGGTGCCCAGCGCGAAAGTCGCGGCGCCCGCGGCGACGGCCACGGCGGATCCGCCACTGGAGCCGCCTGCGACCCGGCCGGTGTCCCAGGCGTTGCGGGTCTGCGGGGTGGTCAGCCCGTAGGCGAACTCATGGGTGTGGGTCTTGCCGACCAGGACCGCGCCGGCCGCGCCGAGGCGGGCGGCGACCGTGCTGTCCGCCTGCGCGCGGTGGTCGGCGCGGACCCGGGAGCTGGCGGTGGTGGCCACGCCCGCGACGTCGATCAGGTCCTTCAGCCCCATGGGGATGCCGTGCAGCGGGCCGCGCGAACGGCCGGCCGCGATGTCGTCCGCGGCCTCGCGTGCCGCGTGGCGCGCCTGCTCGGCGGTCACCGTGGCGTAGGCGTTCAGGTGGGGTTCCAGCCGCTCGACGCGTTCCAGGACGGAGTCCACCAGCTCGACCGGGGACAGCCGCCCGGCCCGGATCGCGTCGGCGGCCGCGGTGAGGGACAGTTCATACGGCTGCATCGTGCTGCTCCTCTCGCGCACGGTAGGCGGGGGCGGGCGGGGTGTCGCCGAAGTCGAGTTCGCGCAGGACGGCGACGACCGAGTGGATGTGGTTGGCGGTGGCCGCCGCCGCGGCGTGGCGTTCGGGCGGCAGTGGAAGCCCGGCCCGGGCGGCCCAGCGGGCCGCTTCCGGAGGGGTGAGTTCAGCAGCGGACATGGCGTCTCCCTCGTGGGTCGGAGAGGCGGAGCGACCCCGGGAGGAGTGACCCCGGCGATCTCCGGCAACCCCGAAACAAAAGCTAACGGATTGCTTTAGCCGACCGTAGGGCCTACAGTCCCTTAAAGCAAATGTGTCGCTTTTAGCGGGAAGGAGTCCCCTGTCCAGCGCCGCCGTCCTCGCCGCCGCGGCGGTGGCGGCACTCACCGCGTCACGGCGCCAGATCAAGCCCGCCCGCCATAGATCGAGGAAACGACGGACCATGCACACAGCGCACAGCATCGGCATCCCCTTCTGGACCGTGGGCGACATCACCGTCCACCGCATCGACGAGGTGCTCCTGCCGCCGCGGACCGGGCCGTGGCTGCTGCCCGACGCCACCACGGACGTGGTCACGCGAGAGGACTGGCTGCGCCCGGACTTCGCCGATCAGGAGGGCATCCTGCGCATCGACAGCCACAGCTTCGTCTTCGAGATGAGCGGGCTGAAGGTGCTCGTCGACACCGGCATCGGCAACGGCAAGACACGGGCCAACCCCGCCTGGCACGATCTGCACACCGACTACCTGGAGCGGCTGGCCGCCGCCGGATTCCCCCCGGAATCCATCGACATGGTGATCCTCACCCATCTGCACACCGACCACGTCGGCTGGAACACCCACGAGGTGGACGGCTCATGGGTGCCCACCTTCCCCCATGCCCGCTACCTCACCTCCCGCGTCGAACGGGACTTCTGGGCGGGCTACGACATGGACGAACCGCGCGCGCAGATGTTCCGTGACTCCGTGACCCCGATCGAGGAAGCGGGACTGCTCGACCTGGTCGACGTCCTGGCCGAGGGCACCGAGGTCGCCCCCGGGCTGCGGCTGATCCCCACGCCCGGCCACACCCCCGGCCACATCGCCCTCCAGCTCACCAGCCGTGACCAGACGGCGCTGATCACCGGCGACTGCATCCACCACCCCGTCCAGCTCGCCCACCCCGCCATCGGCTCATGCGTCGACATCGCCCCCGAGCAGTCCGAGGCCACCCGCCGCGAACTCCTCGGCTCCCTCGCCGGTACGGACACGCTCCTGCTCGGCACCCACTTCCCGCCGCCCACCGCCGGCCGTGTGATCATCCACGAGAACACCTACCGGCTCTCGCCCGTACACCCGGATGCGCGGTGACAACGCGACGGTGGTGACCGAGTACATCGAACGCGGCCCACCCCATCAGGGCGGTTCCGGGCCGCGGTACTCGCTCATCGCGTCGATGAGCCAGCGCGCCAGATAGTCGGCGAACGAGGACCGAGGGAAGAGCCGGTAGGTCGGGGCGCCGTCGACCTGCCAGAGCAGCGCCGCGACGGGCCCCACCGTGGTCGACACCGCGTGGCCGGGGCCGAAGGCCCGGGGGTGCAGGTCCAGCGGGCAGCCCTTCTCCAGCACCTGCCGAGCGGCCGGGCCGCTCAGCTCCAGCGTGGTGCGGTTCGCCGAGACGTCCACGACCGAGCCCGGATCCGCTCCGAGTGCCGCCCGCAACTCGGCGGCCACGGCGGTCCCGTCGACCCCATCGGTCCCGTCGGCCCGGGACAGCGCGAGCCATTCGTCGGGGCCGAGCCAGAGAACCGTGTGGCAATCCGATGCGGTGGTGTGGCCGCACTGCCGCGGAAGTGGCGCCCCCAGGGACTTCTCGATGCGGTCGGCCGCTTCGGAGGCGGGGTCGACGCGCAGATTCACCATGGTACTGAACGGCCACTCGGTCAGCGTGACTCCACGCGGGCCGGTGACGGTGGCGGTGTGCATCCGCTCCGCCAGATGTGCCAGGGGGCTGGTGCGCAGCGCCACCGGGCCCGCGCTTGCGCCTGCGTCTGCCCCTGCGGCGTTCGTCGGCTCAGCCATCTCGCCGGGTCCCTTCGCGATCGTAGAGGACGGTGTCGGCCACCAGGACGGGCACCAGATCCTCGCCCACCGGGGCGAGGAGGGTCTCGCCGATCCGTGCCCGCCCGTCGGCGACGAGCGCCAGGGCGAAGGGGCGGCCGAGGGCCGGGCTGTGGTAGCTGGAGGTGATATGGCCGAGCATCGGCACCGGCCCGGTCCCGGGGGTGAGGGACACGTTCGGCGCGATGAGCTGCGTGCCCTCGGGCAGCCGGGTCCGCCGATCGCTCGGCAGCAGGCCGACCAACTGCTTGCGGTCGGTGCGGGAGGTGTCGGCGCGGGAGTACGAGCGGTTGCCGATGAAGTCCTTGCGCTTCGAGACCACCCAGGACATGCCCGCGTCCTGTGGAGTGACGGTGCCGTCGGTGTCCTGGCCGACGATGATGTACCCCTTCTCGGCCCGTAGGACGTGCATGGTCTCGGTGCCGTACGGGGTGATGTCGTACGGCCGGCCGATCGCGTACACCTCCTCCCAGACCGCCGGGCCGTACCACGCGGATACGTTGATCTCGTAGGCGAGTTCGCCGGAGAAGGAGATGCGGCAGATGCGGGCGGGGATGCCGGAGGCCAGGGTGGTCTCGCGGAAGGCCATGAACGGGAAGGTCTCGTTCGACAGGTCGATCTCGGGGGCGAGGTGGGCCACGACCTCGCGCGACTGGGGGCCGACGACCGCGATCGTCGCCCATTGCTCGGTCACCGAGGTGCAGTGGACATCGAGCTCGGGCCATTCGGTCTGCAGCCACTCCTCCAGCCAGTCCAGGACGGCGGCGGCGCCGCCGGTCGTGGTGGTCGTGAAGTAGCGGTTCTCCTCGAGGCGCAGCGTCACACCGTCGTCGAAGATCATCCCGTCGGGCTTGCACATCACGCCGTAGCGGGCCATGCCGGGCTTCAGCTTCTTGAAGGCGTTGGTGTAGATCCGGTTGAGGAACTCACCCGCGTCCGCGCCCCAGATCTCGATCTTGCCGAGGGTGGAGGCGTCCATGAACGCCACCCCCTCCCGGGCCGCGCGGCACTCGCGGGCCACGGCCGTGTCCATGTCCTCACCGGGCCGGGGGTAGTACCGGGGACGCTTCCACTGCCCGACGTCCTCGAACACCGCCCCGTGGGCGAGGTGCCAGGGGTGGATGGAGGTCGTGCGCTCCGGATCGAACAGCTCGCCGCGCTCACGCCCGGCCAGGGCGGCGAAGGCCACCGGCGTGTACGGCGCCCGGTAGCCCGTGGTGCCGATCTGCCCGGGTGACGCGCCCGCGCCGAGGGCCTCGGCGATCACGCCGATCGCATTGACGTTGGAGGTCTTGCCCTGGTCCCCCGCCGTGCCGAGCGAGGTGTAGCGCTTGATGTGCTCGACACTGCGCATACCGGCGCCGGTGGACCGCCAGACGTCGGCGACGGTGACATCGCGCTGCAGGTCGACGAAGTGGGTGTGCCAGGTGGCGGGTTCGCCCTCGGGACCGGTGCCGGGCGCGGGCACCAGCCACAGTGCGCGCACCGGGCCCCCCGCTGCCCGGTGCCCCGCGTCGCCGGACGGCGGTTCGGGTGCGGCCACCGGGAACCCGGCGTCCGTCGCGGCCCGCGCACCGGCCCGCGCCCCTTCGGCGAGACAGCCGCCGAGGTCGTACGTCCCGCGGGCCGCGCCGACGATGTGCTGGTCCCGCACGGTGCCGTCGGGGACGAAGGCGACCAGGTCCTCGTCCCAGCGCAGCGTGCCCTGGCGCTGGCTGTGCAGGTGCACCACCGGGCTCCAGCCGCCCGAGACGGCCAGCAGGTCGCAGTCGAACGACTCGGCCTCACCGGTGAGTTGGCCCCGGGCGTCCAGGGCCTGGACGGTGACACCGGTGAGCCGGTTCCCGCCCGCGGTGTCGACCACCGCGCTGCCCGTCAGCACCCGCACCCCACTCGCCACGGCCACCTCGGCGGCCCGGCGGGACAGCTCGGGCCGCGCGTCCACGACGGCGGCGATGTCGATCCCGGCGGCGTGGAGATCGGCCACCGTGTCATAGGCGCTGTCATTCGTTGCGCCCACCACCGCCCGCGAACCCGGCGCCACCGCATATCGGTTGAGGTACGAGCGCACGGCCCCGGCGAGCATCACCCCGGGACGGTCGTTGCCCGCGAAGACCAGCGGACGCTCGTGGGCACCGGTCGCCAGGACCACCTGGCGGGCCCGGATATGCCACAGCCGCTGCCGCGAGACGCCTGCGGACGGCTCGGGAGCATCGGCGCCGAGGTGGTCGGTGCGCCGCTCCAGGGCCAGTACGTAGTTGTCGTCGTAACTGCCGAACGCCGTGGTGCGCCGCAGGACGACGGCCTCGGGGGCGGCGTCGAGGGCCGCGCGCACTTCGGCGACCCGCTCCAGGGCGGTCTGTCCGCCGACCCTCTCGGTGCGCCCGGAGAGCAGCGAACCGCCCGGCTCGGGCTGGTCGTCGAGGAGGATCACCCGGGCGCCGGAGCCCGTGGCAGCGGCGGCGGCCGCGAGCCCGGCCGGTCCGGCGCCGACGACCAGAACATCGGTGTGGACGTACTTCTTGTCGTAACCGGCGGGGTCGGGACTCGGGTCGAGCCGCCCCATCCCGGACAGCGTCGTGGCGGACAGGCCGTCGTACAGCTCTGCCGTCGTGGCGGGCAGCATGCCCTCGGAGCAGGGGCCGTCGATCCGCAACAGGGCGTTGGGCTCCTCAGGACCCGCGGCGACGATGCCGCGCGGGCGTCCGCGGTAGATCGACGGAGCGGCCTCGACGCGCCCGTTCGCCAGCATCGCCGAGGCGACGGTGTCTCCGGGGTGCCCGGTCATCTCCCGGCCGTCGACGGTGAAGCGCAGCACGGTGCCGCGGTCGACGCGGCCTCCGTGCGGGAGCCGGAATCGCTGGTCGGTCATCGGTTGCCTCCGGCCGGTTCGGCGGGCTGGTGGACATCCGCCCGGCCGGGGAGCTCGGGACGGGGCTCGTCGAGTCGGTAGGCGGCCAGCACTTCGTAACTCACGGTGTCGCGCAGGACGTTGAACCAGCGGCGGCAGCCGGTGCCGTGCATCCACCGCTCGGCGAAGGGCCCCTTGGGGTTGTCGCGGTAGAAGACGTACGCGGCCCACTCCTCGTCGGTGAGGTCCGCGGGGTTTCCGGGGTAGGGGACGTGGGCCTGTCCCCCGTAGTGGTACTCGGTCTCGTCGCGAGGACCGCACCATGGGCAACTGATCAGCAGCACGATGTCCTCCTCAGTGGGCCACGGCCGCGGCGCCGTGTTCGTCGATCAACGCGCCCGTCGTAAAGCGTTCGAGGGCGAAGGGGGCGTTCAGCGGATGCGGCTCGCCGGTGGCGATGGTGTGGGCGAAGGTCCACCCGGCGGCCGGGGTGGCCTTGAACCCGCCGGTGCCCCAGCCGCAGTTGACGTAGAGGTTCTCGACGGGGGTGGTGCCGATGATCGGGGAGGCGTCCGGTGTGACATCGACGATGCCGCCCCAGGTCCGCAGCACATGCGCGCGGGCGAAGACGGGGAACAGCTCGACGGCGGCGGCCATCTGCCGCTCGATCACATGGAACGAACCGCGCTGCCCATAGCCGTTGTAGGCGTCGACGCCCGCGCCCATCACCAGCTCGCCCTTGTGCGCCTGCGAGACGTACACGTGCACGTGGTTGGACATCACCACGGTGGGGTGGACCGGTTCGTGCAGTTCGGAGACGAGCGCCTGGAGCGGATGGGACTGCACCGGCAGCCGGACGCCCGCCCGCTCGGCCAGCACGCTGCTGTGCCCGGCGGCCGCGAGACCGACCCGGCCGGCGAGGATGCGGCCGCGGCTGGTCTCGACGCCCACCACCCGGTCGCCGTCCTTGAGGAAGCCGGTGACCTCGCACCCCTGGATCAGGTCCACGCCCATCTCGTCCGCCCGGCGGGCCAGCGCCCAGGCGACATGGTCGTGCTTGGCGATACCGGCCCGCGGCTGGAAGGTGGCGCCGAGGACCGGATAGCGGGTGCGGGGCGAGACGTTGAGGATGGGGCAGACCTTGGCGACCTCGTCCGGCTCCAGCCACTGGGCGTCGACTCCGTTGAGTCGGTTGGCGCCCACCCGGCGCACGCCCTCGCGGACGTCCTGGAGGGTGTGTGCGAGGTTGAGGACGCCGCGCTGGCTGAACAGGAAGTCGTAGTCCAGCTCCTCCGGGAGCCGCTCCCACAGCCCCAGCGCGTGCTCGTAGATCGCCGCGCTCTCGTCCCACAGGTAGTTCGAGCGGATGATCGTGGTGTTGCGTGCCATGTTGCCACCGGCCAGCCAGCCCTTCTCCAGGACGGCGACATTGGTGATGCCGTGGTTCCGGGCGAGGTAGTAGGCGGTGGCCAGGCCGTGGCCTCCCGCGCCGACGATGACGACGTCGTACGAGGAGCGCGGCTCGGGGGTGCGCCAGAGGAAGTCCGGATGCTCCGGCAGCGGCGTGGCGGTCATGCCGCGGCTCCGTTCGGGCGGGGCGGGTGGGGCGGGCGGGGCGGGTGGGGCAGCCGGGGATAGAGGGGGAACGCGGTGGCGAGCTTTTCGACCCGGTCACGCAGCAGGCCGGTGCGCTCGTCGCCGAGCCGCTCGTCCATCAGGGCCTGCGCGATGATGTCGGCGACCTCCCGGAACTCCGCCGTGCCGAAGCCCCGGGTGGCCAGGGCCGGGGTGCCGATCCGCAGCCCGGAGGAGACCATCGGCGGACGGGGGTCGAACGGCACCGCGTTGCGGTTGACGGTGATGCCGACGCGGTGCAGCCGGTCCTCGGCCTGCTGCCCGTCGAGCGCGGAGGCGCGCAGATCGACCAGGACCAGATGGACCTCGGTGCCGCCGGTCAGCACCGTGATCCCGGCCTCGGCCACATCGTCGGCCAGCAGCCGTCCGGCGAGGATGCGGGCGCCGTCCAGGGTGCGCCGCTGGCGCTCCGCGAACTCCTCGCCCGCCGCCACCTTGAAGGCCACCGCTTTGGCCGCGATGACATGCTCCAGCGGGCCGCCCTGCTGCCCCGGGAAGACCGCGGAGTTGATCTTCTTGGCCAGGTCGGCACGGCTGAGGATCACCCCGCCGCGCGGGCCGCCGAGGGTCTTGTGCGTGGTGGTCGTCACGACATCGGCGTACGGCACCGGGCTCGGGTGGAGGCCCGCGGCCACCAGCCCGGCGAAGTGCGCCATGTCCACCATCAGATACGCGCCCACCTCGTCGGCGATCCGCCGGAAGGCGGCGAAGTCCAGCCGACGGGGATAGGCCGACCAGCCGGCGACGATCATCTTGGGCCGGTGGGCGAGCGCGAGCCGCTCGACCTCGTCCATGTCGATGCGCAGATCGGATTCGCGCACGTGGTACGGCACGGCCTTGTACAGCTTGCCGGAGTAGTTGATGCGCATGCCGTGGGTCAGATGCCCGCCGTGCGCGAGGTCGAGGCCGAGGATCGTGTCGCCGGGCCGCAGCAGCGCGAACATCGCGGCCGCGTTGGCCTGGGCACCCGAGTGCGGCTGCACGTTCGCGGCCTCGGCGCCGAAGAGTTCCGTCACCCGGGCGATGGCCAACCGCTCGATGACGTCGACGTGTTCACAGCCGCCGTAGTAGCGGCGGCCCGGGTAGCCCTCGGCGTACTTGTTGGTCAGGACCGAGCCCTGGGCCTCCATGACGGCGGCCGGGGCGAAGTTCTCCGAAGCGATCATCTCGAGGGTGGACCGCTGCCGGTGCAGCTCGGCGTCGACCGCGGCGGCGACCTCCGGGTCGAGCTCGCTGAGCGGGACGGAGAGAGGGGTGGTGACCTCGGTGGGCGGGTTCGCTGCCATGTGCGCACCATCCTGGGAGGCGAACTACTGGACCACTGATCGGCAACTGATATATCAGCCTGTGCGGTAAAGTATGGGAGCTCGCCGGACAGGTCAAGGGGGCCTCATGCGGAACGTGGCGACCGAGCCCGGGGACGGCGAGGAGCTCTCCCTCGCCGAGCGCGCCTACCGCGCCATCCGGGACCGTCTGGTCATGCTCGAGATCCGCCCGGGCGCGCCGATCAACGAGGACCAGCTGGCACAGTCCCTCGGCGTCGGGCGGACACCGGTGCGCGAAGCGCTCAAGCGGCTCCAGTACGAGCGCCTCATCACCACCTACCCCCGGCGCGGCACCTTCGCCACCGAGGTCAACATCACCGACCTGGCCCATATCTCGGAGGTGCGCCAGGAGCTGGAGCCCCTGGCCGCCGCCCGGGCCGCGCGGCGCGCCACCGCCACCGACCGTGCGACGCTGACGGCCCTACGGCGGGAGCTGGAGAGCGCGGATCCGCGCGGGCACGCCGCCGCCGACCTCATGCACCTGGACCTTCAGGTCCACCGCGCCATCTACGCGGCCACACACAACCCGTACTTGGAGGACACCCTCGTCCGCCACGACAATCTGGCCACGCGCATCTGGTGCCTGTTCATCGACCGCCTGTCCGATGTGGCCGGCCATGTCGAAGAGCACGGACCGCTGATCGACGCGATCGTCGCCGGTGACCCCGACAAGGCGGCACAGCTCGCCGGCAACCACGTCGAGGGCTTCGAACGGGCCATCCGCGCGGCCATCTGAGACGCCAACTTCCCCACCGGGGGCGGGAGTTCCACCCGGTCGTTCTCCCCGGTCGGTGCGCGGCGCCGCGCTGCCCGTCAACGCCCGTGCCCGCCTCCCGTGGAGTGGAGGCGGGCACAGCGGAGCGCGGTCGCACGACGTCAGACGCGCGTCGAGTGCTCCGCGTACGGCGGCTCCGCGGCGGACCCCGGCGCGGCCACAAGCGCGGGGCCGCCTTCGCTGAGGCCGAACCGTCCGTGGATCTTGCGGAGAAAGCCGGGCGCGTACCAGGCCGAGCGGCCCAGCAGACGCATCGCGGCGGGGACGAGGACACCGCGTACGGCGACGGCGTCGATGAGGATGGCCAGCCCGCTGCCCAGGCCGAACATCTGCATGAAGCTGATCTTGGAGGTGCCGAAGGCGAAGAAGCTCACCGCGAGCAGGCAGGCCGCCGCGGTGACGATGCGTCCCGTGTGCCCAAGACCGTTGGCCACGGCGGACTCGTTGTCCTCGCCCAGGTCGTGGAGTTCCTTGATCCGGCTGGTGACGAACACCTCGTAGTCCATCGAGAGGCCGAAGGCGATGCAGAACATCAGCACGGTCATCGACACCTCCATCGGCTGCGCCGAGAAGCCGAGCAGGGAGGAGAAGTGCCCGTCCTGGAAGATCCATGTCATGACGCCGAGGGTCGCTCCCAGGCTGATCACGTTGAGGGCCAGGGCACGCAGCGGCTGCACGACACTGCCGGTGAACAGGAAGAGCAGGACGAAGGTGGTGAGGGCGACCAGGGCCACGGCGATCGGGAGCCGGCCGCTGATGGAGTCCTTGGAATCGACCAGTTCGGCGTCGACCCCGCCCACCAGGGGCCGCGATCCGCCGGGCGGAATGACCGCCCGCACCTCGTCGACCAGGCTCTGGGCCTCGTCCGACCGGGGTGGCAAGGAGCTCACCACACTGATCCGCTGCGCGTCGGGGCGGCCGAGGGCGGCGTTGCCGGGGCCCGCCGCCGTGGAGCCTCCCTCGGCGTAGGTTCCCGCACTGGTATCGACGCGGACGACGCCCTCGAGCCGGGACAGTTGGGCCGCGTACGCGGCCAACGGGGCCTTGTTCAGGGGCTGGTCGATGACGACGTGGAGGGCCGCGTCGTCGCTGCCGTTGAAGTTCTCCCGCAGTGCCGCGGCGACCTGGCGGCTCTCGGCGCCCTCGGGCAGGACACGTTCGTCCGGTGTGCCGAAGGTGATCCCCAGCAGTGGGCTCGCCGCCAGCAGCAGGACCGCGAGCACGGGCAGCGCGGTGAGCGCGGGCCGCCGCATGACGGTGCGGGCCAGCCGCCCCCACAGGGATGCCCGAGCGCCGATGTGCCCCGGCTTCGCCCACGGCAGCCGCCCGCTGTTGACCCGGTGCCCCAGGACGACGAACAGGGCCGGCATCACGAAGAGGGTGCCGATGGCCGCGAGGGCGACCACACCGACCCCCGCATAGCCGAACGAGCGCAGGAAGTACTGCGGGAACACCAGGAGCGCCGCGAGCGCGGCGGCCACGGTCGCGGCCGAGAACGCGACGGTGCGGCCCGCGGTGTTGACCGTCTGCCGGACGGCGTCGTCCACGCCCGCCCCCGCCGCGAGCTGCTCCCGGAAGCGGCTGATCATCAGCAGGGCGTAGTCGATGCCCAGTCCGAGGCCCAGGGCCGTGGTGAGGTTGGTGGCGGAGACGGAGACGTCGGTGACGCTGCCGAGGAAGGAGAGCTGGGCGAACGAGCCCATGATGGCGATGAGGGCGATGGCCAGCGGCAGCAGGGCCGCGACCACGCTGCCGAAGACGAACAGGAGCAGCACCAGGGTCAGTGGTACGGCGATGGTCTCGGCCAGGACGAGGTCGTCGACCACCTGTTGCGACATGTCGCCGCCCACGGCGGCGCCGCCTCCGGCCTGCACGGTGAGTGTGTTCTTGTACGGCCCGCTGTAGGCGTCGAGGATGTCCCGGGCGTTTTCCTGCTGCTGTGTCTCGTCGCCCTTCACATGGGCGAGGACCATGGCCTCGCGGCGGTCCCGGGAGCGGAGGTCGGCGCTGCCGACCACCCAGGCGACGCGCCGGATGAGCGCGATCTTCGAGCGCGAGTTGTTCGGTGGGTTCACCACGGCGCAACTCGCCGCGGCCGACACCCCCGCGCTCTCGTCCTCGCTCCAGGCACTCCTGGAACAGGTGCGAGGGGACGACCCGGAAGCGCTGCCGCCGCCCGCGGACGCTCTTCTGCTGAGCGCGTGGGGACATATGCACGGCCTCGTCGTACTGGAGGTGTTCGGGCACACCTCCTTCATCGGAGACCACCAGGCCGAGATCTTCCGCATGGCCATGCTGAGGTTGCTCGAGGACATCCACGCCCGGATCCCCGCACTCGTGGACACGCCGCGTTCGGCCGACGGCTGAGGTGTTCATCGGCGCGGCGTGGCGTGCGAGTTCGCTCCTTGAAGGCACGTCACTTCATTGGTGCGGACCTATTGACGGGACGCGTTCAACTCCCGAAATATATGGGCCGAGAGTCCGGCCGTGTCCTTCCGGCCGAAAACCGCATGTCGCGGGCTGCGGCGGCGCCTGTCCGACGGGCATGCCCGCTGCCGGGGCCCGTCCGCGTCTGAGGAAGGCATCCCCCCACATGAACCACCGCGAAGAATTCACCGCCCAGGACCGCGTGCACCGCCGCGGCCGGCGGCGGACCGCCCTGGCCGTGGCCGCCGTGGCCGCCGTCGCGAGCACGACCGCGGCCGCCTGGGCCGAAAGCCCCGGTGGGGCCCCCACCGCGGCGTCCGCCGCACCCGCCGCCGTGGCCCCCTACCTGTACAACGGATGGGGCAACCCGCCGGACCCGGGCGAGGTGATGGACGCCACCGGCGTCAGCTGGTTCACCCTCGCCTTCGTCCTCGACTCGGGCAACTGCTCCCCGCAGTGGGACGGCAGCCGCCCGCTGACCGGCGGGGCCGACGAGCAGACCGTGAAGGCCGTACGGGCCAAGGGCGGCGATGTCGTACCGTCCTTCGGCGGCGCGAGCGGCGCCAAGCTGGAGCAGTCCTGTGCCGACGCGAAGGCCCTCGCCGGGGCCTACCAGAAGGTCATCGACGCCTACGGTCTCAAGGCCATCGACATCGACATCGAGGGCGACGCCTACAACGACCCGGCCGTCCAGCAGAAGACGATCGACGCCCTGAAGCAGGTGAAGGCCGACAACCCGGGGCTGCTCACCTACGTCACCTTCCCCAGCGATCAGAACGGCCCCGACGACAGCATGATCCGCCGGGCCGCCGAATCCGGCTTCGAGGCCGATAGCTGGACCATCATGCCGTTCGACTTCGGCGGCGAGGGCCAGAACATGGGCGAGCTGACCAAGCAGGCCACCGACGGTCTGAAGAACGCCGTCAAGGGCGCCTACGGCTACAGCGACGACGACGCCTACCGGCACAGCGGCCTGTCCTCGATGAACGGCATCACCGACGTCAACGAGACCGTCTCCACCGACGACTTCGAGACGATCCTGGGCTACGCCTCCCAGCACCACCTGTCGCGGCTCTCCTTCTGGTCCGTCAACCGGGACCGCCCCTGCCCCGGCGCCTACCCGAACGACGACACCTGCTCCGGAGTCGCCCAGGAGCCCTGGCAGTTCACCGGAATATTCGCCCGGTACCAGGGCTGAGGGAGACACACCACCATGACGAACGACACCACCGGGCGCGGGCGTCGCGGACGCCGCCGTACCGCCGGCTGGACCGCCGCGTTCGCCGCGCTGGCCGGGGCCGCCGCGGCGGCGCTGACCGTACCGGCGGCGCACGGCGCGGACGCCGAGCCGGACCTCGGTCCCAATGTTCAGATCTTCGACCCGTCCATGTCCGCCCAGGACATCCAGGGCAAGCTCGACTCGGTCTTCGGCGAGCAGGAGAAGAACCAGTTCGGCCAGGCCCGGCACGCCCTGCTGTTCAAGCCCGGCTCCTACGACGTCAAGGCCAACGTCGGCTTCTACACCCAGGTGGCGGGCCTGGGCCTGTCGCCCGACGACACCACCATCAACGGCCAGGTGCACGCCGAGGCCGACTGGTTCGACGGCAACGCCACGCAGAACTTCTGGCGCGACGCCGAGAACCTCGCCGTCAACCCGGACGGCGGAGCGGACCGTTGGGCCGTATCGCAGGCCGCCCCGTACCGCCGCATGCATCTGAAGGGCGATCTGCAGCTCGACGACGGCGGCTGGTCCAGCGGCGGTCTGCTGGCCGACACCAAGGTCGACAGGCAGGTGCGGTCCGGCTCGCAGCAGCAGTGGCTCTCCCGCAACACCGAATGGGGCAGCTGGACCGGCTCCAACTGGAACATGGTGTTCGTCGGCGCGCAGAACGCCCCGGCCGGGAACTTCCCCAACCCGCCGTACACGCGGGTCGACAAGACACCCGTGTCCCGTGAGAAGCCGTTCCTGTACGTCGACGACGACGGCGCGTACAAGGTGTTCGCGCCGGACGTGCGCAAGGACTCGACCGGCACGTCCTGGTCCTCCGGTGCGCCGAAGGGCACATCGATCCCGCTGGACGACTTCTTCATCGTGAAGCCGGGTGACACGGCCGAGGAGATGAACGCGGCGCTGGACGCGGGCAAGCACCTGCTCGTCACCCCGGGGGTCTACCACCTGGACGCGCCGCTGAAGGTGACCCGTCCCGACACCGTCGTGCTGGGCCTGGGGCTGGCCACGCTGATTCCCGACAACGGGGTCTCGGCGATGACGGTGGCCGACGTCGACGGCGTCAAGCTCGCGGGCCTGCTCATCGACGCGGGCACCGAGAACTCCGAGACGCTGATGGAGGTCGGCCCCAAGGGCTCGTCCGCGAGCCACGCCGACAACCCCACCTCGCTGCACGATGTGTTCTTCCGGGTCGGCGGCGCGGGCGTGGGCAAGGCGTCCACCAGCCTGGTGGTCAACAGCTCGAACGTGATCGGCGACCACACGTGGATCTGGCGCGCCGACCACGGTGACGGCGTCGGCTGGGACTCCAACACGGCCGACCAGGGGCTCGTCGTCAACGGCGACGACGTGACCATGTACGGCCTGTTCGTGGAGCACTACCAGAAGCACCAGACCACCTGGAACGGCGAGGGTGGCCGCACGTACTTCTACCAGAACGAGATGCCCTACGACCCGCCGAACCAGGACGCCTGGATGAACGGCTCCACCAAGGGATACGCCGCCTACAAGGTGGCCGACTCGGTCAAGCGCCATGAGGCGTGGGGCCTGGGCAGTTACTGCTTCTTCAACACCGACAAGTCCGTCACCGCCGAGCACGCCTTCGAGGTCCCCCAGACCCCGGATGTGAAATTCCACGACATGGTCACCGTCTCGCTCGGCGGCACCGGCACGATCAACCATGTCATCAATGGCACAGGAGGCCCCTCGGACGCGGGCAGCAACGTCGCGAACGTGACCGAGTACCCCTGATCCCCCGGCTGCCCTGACGCACTCGACCAGCTCCACCAGTTCCACCAGTTCGCCTGTGGGGCGCGGGTACCCCGCCCGCGCCCCACAGGCGGCTGAGCACACGCACGGACCGCATGTCGTTGTCGGATTCCCCTTCGTGAAGGACGGGCACTGATGAGCGTTTCCCGGCGAGCCCTGCTGACCACCGCGGCCGGTACGGCGGTGGCGGCCACCTCGATCGCTCCCCCGGCGCAGGCCGCACAGAAGGCCCCCGGCCATGCCGCCACGCTCGGTGAGACGGCGGACTACGCGGTGGCGAAGCTGCGCGCGGTGGCACCGGGGGTGAGTGGCTTTCCGGTCGGTACGAAGTTCGAGAAGTGGACGTACTCCCAAAACGGCGACTGGGTCGGCGGGTTCTGGCCCGGCACCCTGTGGATGGCCTGGCTCCACAGCGGCGAGGAGCGGTTCCGCACCCTGGCCCTCGCCTCCGCGGAAAAGCTCGCCCCCCGCCAGAACGACACCGGCACCCACGACCTCGGATTCCTCTTCTACCCCTCGTGGGTCACCGCGTGGCGGCTCACCGGCGATGACACGTGGCGGACGGGCGCGATTCGGGCGGCCTCCTCGCTGATCCGGCGGTACAACCCGCAGGGCCGTTTCATCCGGGCCTGGGGAGCGCTCAACGATCCGGCGAACGCGGGCCGGGTCATCATGGACACGATGATGAACCTCGATCTGCTGGCGTTCGCGAGCAGCCAGACCGGGGACGGGAAGTACCTCGACATCGCCGTGGAACACGCGAGAACCACCCAGCGGAACTTCCCCCGCCCGGACGGGTCGACCCCGCATGTCTACGACTTCGACCCGGCCTCCGGCGCTCCCCTCGGCCCGGGCACCGTACAGGGCTACAGCCCGTCCTCCTGCTGGTCACGCGGGCAGGCATGGGGGATCTACGGATTCACCACGATCTACCGCCGAACCGGCCACCGGGAATTCCTCACCACCGCGCGGAAACTCGCCGACTTCGCCCTGGGCGCGCTCAGCCCGGACCATGTGCCGGTGTGGGACTATCTCGCGCCGCAAGCGCCCCACGACATCAAGGACGGCTCCGCGGGGGCGGTCATGGCCTGCGGTCTGCTCGACCTGTCGCGGGCGACCGGCGAACCGCGCTACCGCGAGGAGGCGCTGAAGCTGCTCACCGCGCTGTCGGAGACCTGTCTGACCAGGAAGTCGACCCGCGCCGATGCGGTCGTGGCGCGCTGCACCCGCAATCGGCCGAGCGAGGACGGCATCGAGATCTCGCTCCCGTACGCCGACTACTACCTGCTCGAAGGCATCCTGCGGGTGCTGCGGCCCGACGACATCGACCGGGCCATCGACCTGTCCACGGTCTGACCCGGCCCGGTCGCCGACCACCTCATCGCTCGCTCTCCAAGCCGCCGGGGCCGCCGGTGCGCCGCTCAGGCGCCCGCGGTCACGGCCTTGAGCTCGTCCAGGGATTCGCGCATCACCTGTGACATCCCGCGTTCCTCGGACACCTGGACCCAGCGCTCGAAGCCGACCTTGAATACGGCGAGGGCCGCCTCCGCGGCCAGGCTCGCGGTCGGCTCCACGACGCCGCGCCGACGCAGGGTGTCGGCGAGCGCGGCCGACAGCGAGGCGAGTTTGATCAGCTCGCGCTCCAGGAGTTCCGCGTTCGCCATGATCACGGCCTGGCGCTCGCGCGCGAACGCGCGGCGGTCTTCGAACAGCTCGGAGACCGCGTCCAGGCCCACCCCCAGCGCTTCGATCGGCGCCGCGGACTCCGGGGCCCCGGCGACCGCCCGCACGAACAGTTCCTCCAGCTCACCGGAGCCGGCGAACAGCACCTCGCGCTTGTCCGCGTAGTGCCGGAAGAAGGTCCGCTCCGTGAGCCCCGCCCGTCTGGCGATCTCCGCCACGGTGGTCTGCTCGTACCCGCGCTCGCTGTACAGCTCGAGCGCCGCTTGCGCCATGCGTCCCCGCGCGTCCGGCTGCCACCTACCCATACGCCGATCTTACGCGATGACAGTCCATGACATCAGGTGTAGTGTCGATGACAGTAACTGACATCAACACGGTCTGGGGTTCCCCATGCGCATCTTTGTGACCGGCGCGTCCGGCTGGCTCGGCTCCGCCCTCGTTCCCGACCTCCTCGACGCGGGACACCAGGTCCTCGGGCTCGCCCGCTCCGACGCCTCCGCCGCCGCGCTCACCACGGCCGGGGCCGAGGTCGTCCGCGGCACCGTCGACGACCTCGACGTCCTGCGGGACGCGGCCATCGCCTCGGACGGGGTGATCCACCTCGCCTTCAAGCACGACATCGCCTTCACCGGCGACTTCCAGGGCGCCGCCGAGGCCGACCGCCGCGCCGTCGACACCTTCGGCGACGCGCTGGCCGGCACCGACCGCCCCTTCGTCCTCGCCGGCGGCCTGGCCGGCCTCGCGCCCGGACGGGTGGCGACCGAGCGGACCACCCCCACGATCGACGGTTCGCCGACCTCGATCCGATCGGCCACCGCCCAGGCGGTGCTCGCCCTCGCCACACGCGGCGTGCGCTCCTCCGTGGTGCGCCTCGCCCCGACCTGCCACGGCGAAGGAGACCCGGGCTTCATGGCGGTTCTGGTCGCCACCGCCCGGGCCAAGGGGGTCTCCGGCTATATCGGCGACGGCGCCAACCGCTGGCCGGCCGTCCACCGGCTCGACGCCGCACGGCTGTTCCGCCTGGCGGTCGAGAAGGCCCCGGCGGGATCGGTGCTGCACGGCACCGCGGAGGAGGGGGTCACCATCCGCGACATCGCCGAGGTGATCGGCCGCCATCTCGACGTCCCGGTCACCTCCGTGGCCCCCGAGGCCGCGGCCGAGCACTTCACCTGGCTGGGCGGCTTCCTGGGCACGGACGCCCCGGCGACGAACACCCTGACCCGCGAACTGCTCGACTGGCAGCCGACCCGCCCCGGCCTCCTCGAAGACCTCGACAAGGGCCACTACTTCCACACCCCCGCCGCCACCATCTGACAAACGGCTCGGACGCCCCCGGCGAGGAATTCCGGAGCCCCGCGTCAGACGGTGCCACGTGAAGGCACCACACTGACGGGGCTGGCCGCAGTCCGGTCGATGGGCCACACTGCTCACAGTTTTCCAAGGCCGAGCGACGCAAGGGGCGCTGATGGGCGCGTACGACGAGACTTACCACCGCAGCCTCGAGGATGTCGAAGGGTTCTGGCTGGACGCGGCGGCGGCGATCGACTGGACCCGGCCACCGACCCAGGCCCTGGACGACTCCCGCGCGCCGCTCCTGCGGTGGTTCCCCGACGGTGAACTCAACACCTCCTACAACGCGTTGGACCGCCACGTCGAGAACGGCCACGGCGACCGGACCGCGCTGATCTACGACTCCCCGGTGACCGGTGCGGTACGGCGCTTCAGCTACGCCGAGCTACGTGACGAGGTCGCGCTCTTCGCCGGGGCGCTGCGCTCGCTGGGTGTGGCCAAGGGCGACCGGGTCATCGTCTACATGCCGATGGTGCCCGAGGCGGTCGTCGCCATGCTGGCCTGCGCCAGGATCGGCGCGGTGCACTCGGTGGTCTTCGGCGGCTTCGCGCCCAAGGAGCTGGCCGCCCGTATCGAGGACGCCGAACCGGCCGTGATCGTCGCGGCGTCCTGCGGGATCGAGCCGACGCGGGTCGTGGAGTACCAGCCCATCGTCGAGGCGGCGCTCGGCCTGACCACCCATCAGCCGGACAAGGTCGTCATCCTGCAGCGCGACCGGGCGCGAGCGGAGCTCGGCGGGCGTTACGTGGACTGGGCGGACCTCGTCGCCCGCGCCGAGCCGGTCGGCCCGGTCCCGGTGGCGGCGACCGACCCGCTGTATGTGCTGTACACCTCCGGTACCACCGGCAGGCCGAAGGGCGTCGTCCGTGACAACGGCGGCCATGCGGTGGCGCTGGCGTGGTCCATGGCTTCGATCTATGACATCGGGCCGGGCGACGTCTGGTGGACCGCGTCCGACGTCGGCTGGGTGGTCGGTCACTCCTACATCGTCTACGCGCCGCTGCTGATCGGTGCGACCACCGTGCTGTACGAGGGCAAGCCGGTGGGCACCCCGGATGCCGGCGCGTTCTGGCGGGTGATCAGCGACCACGGGGTGAAGGCGCTGTTCACCGCTCCCACGGCGTTGCGGGCGATCAAAAAGCTCGACTCGGAAGCCGCCGAGCTGAAGAAGTACGACCTGTCGTCGTTCCGCACCCTCTTCATGGCCGGGGAGCGGCTCGACCCCGAGACCTACCACTGGGCGCACCGCCACCTCGGCACACCGGTCATCGACCATTGGTGGCAGACCGAGACCGGCTGGGCGATCGCGGCGAACCTCCACGGGCTGGAGCCGATGCCGGTCAAGCCCGGGTCGGCCACGGTTCCGGTTCCCGGCTGGGATGTGCGCGTCCTGGACCAGGGCGGTACCGAACTGCCCGCGGGCCAGGAGGGCGTGATCGCGATCCGGCTTCCGCTGCCGCCCGGCGCGCTTCCCACGCTGTGGGGTGACGACCAGCGGTTCATCGAGGCGTATCTGTCCCAGTACGAGGGCTACTACCTGACCGGTGACTCCGGGTACCGCGACGCGGACGGCTATCTGTTCGTCATGGGCCGCACCGACGACGTGATCAACGTCGCGGGGCACCGATTGTCCACCGGTGCGATGGAAGCGGTGCTCGCGGCGCACCCGGCCGTCGCCGAGTGTGCGGTGATCGGGATGCACGACGAGCTCAAGGGCCAGCTGCCCCGGGGCTTCGTGGTGCTCAAGGTGGGCGCCGAGATCAGCGACGAAGACCTCCGCGAGGAGCTGGTCGCGGCGGTACGCCGGGAGATCGGCCCGGTCGCCGCGTTCCGGGCCGTCTCGGTCGTGGAGGCACTGCCCAAGACCCGGTCGGGAAAGATCCTGCGCAAGACGATGCGCGGGATCGCCGACGGGCGCGACGAACCGGTGCCGTCGACGATCGAGGACCCGTCGGTGCTGGACGCGCTGCGGCCCGTGCTGCGCCCCGAGTGAGCGTCCCTCGCCGACAGCGCCTGGGCCGGTGGTGGACGGGTTCACCGATCCGCAGACCCGCCCGGGCGAGGCGTCACGGTGGCCATGGGACAGCCGCCCGGGGCGAGGCGCCGCGCCCCGGGCACACCGGCCTCAGTCGTCGACCGGGCCCATGGGGAAGATGGCCAGCTCGGTCCTGCCCTCGTGGAAGCCCCGCTTGGCGAGGGGTTCCAGGGCGGCGGCGAGCCAGCGGTTGTCCGGGGACCAGCTGAGGCCGTCGACGTAGGTGCGCAGCTGGCGGCCGAGGATGATCTTCTTGTCGGCCATCCGCCATACGCACAGTTCATGCGGGCGCTCCTCGCGGAACTCCAGATAGCCCAGCTTGCGGCTGAAGCTGCCGACGGCCAGATAGCTGCCGTCCTCGTTCGAGGCGAGGGTGAACAGCCGTTCCGAGGCATCGTCGACCTTGTCGATCACCTCGCCCGTGGCCGGGTCGACGACGTAGAGGTTCTGCTGCGCGCCGAGGAAGAGCCGTGCGGCGTCGCCGGAGAAGGCCGTGCACTGGATCGGGTCCCACTCACCGGCGTGGGAGATCCGGCGGGAGGGCTCGGGCTCGTCGCCGTACACGTCGACGCCGCCCTCGCCCGCGCCGTTCGGCCTGATGCGGTACGCGCCGTCGCGGGAGCGCAGATGCCCGCGCTGAAAGGGTGCGTCGACCTCCGCCCGCCGGTCGACGTCGTAGGCCCACTGCTTCTCCTCCTCGGGCTCGCCGCCGCTGCTGTAGCCCTTGACCACGAGAATGTGCCCGCCCGGCACCCACATCATCAGCGGCACGATCCAGTCACCGGCGCGGGTGTGCACCACCTCGCTCCAGTCGGCGGTGTCGTAGACCCACACCCGCCCCTGATCGCTGCACACGGCCAGGTACTTGCCGTCGTCGGAGAAGTCCGTCCCGGCGACGTGGTCGTAGGTGACGCTGCCGGTCGTGGTCGCGAACGGCCGCAGGGTGACGGCCGGTCGGGCCAGGTCGGGTATGTGCGGGGAGTCCTCGGCCGTCCAGCTGTCGCCGTTGAGCGGGAAGGCCGCCGAGCCCCAGCCGTCGCCCACGCTCAGCGGCTCCAGCCACTTGCGGTCGGTGACCCGGATCTCGTACTCGGCCTGGACCAGCAGGTCCTCGTCCTTCCAGGAGCCATCGCGCTCGTAGTAGAAGTCGTGCATCTCCTCCCACGCGGCTTCGGTCAGCGGGTAGTTGCGGAGTTCCACACGCTCGACCCGGGAGATGAACCGGCGGGCGTTGGTGTCGGCCCATTCGTAGTCGAGGAGGTGGTCGGTGCTCACGGCGTGCCCGAGCGGCCCCGTGCGTTCGTCAGCGGGGCCCAGATAGCCGGATGCGGCCTCCCAGAGGAAGTGCAGGAAGGTGGTGGGCTCCTCGTTCGGCAGCGGGATGTGCGTGCGCGAGCCGACGTCGTAGTAGACGGCGAACACCAGGAATCTGACGCGGAGTTCATCGGGATCCACGGCAAGAACCCGTACGCCGTACATGTCGGTCGACATCGTCGTCTCCTCTGGAAGTGATGGCAGGCACGCCACCGGACGCGGCGGCTCCCGGCCCCGTCGCGTGGTGTGCGGAACGCGTCTGATCCTTACAGAGGGGCCTGACATCGACGCTCACGTAGCCGACAGCCACCCCGCTGCCTACGCCGAGATCAAGCGGCGGCCGCACCGGACACGTCGGGTGGAGCGCGATGGCCACCTTCGCGTCCGCGCTCCGGACGTCGGCCCGCGGCGCGTCGGCGGCACCGGAGCGGCCGTGCTGCGCCCGGCCCCTCCGGCTCGCCCCTGAACCCCGTCTCTCACCTGGGTAAACTGGTGCTGTCCCGACAAGCCCCGAACAGCACCAGGAGGCCGGATGCCACCGCACGACACCTCCGCGCTCGGGGCACCGCGCGAAGGGCACGGCCGGGACCTGTCCCCCGCCCGTCAGGCCCTGTCGGACAGCGTCTACGAGAACATCAAGGCCATGGTCATGGACCATGAGATCACCCCCGGCGCGCGGGTCAGCATCGAGGCTCTGGCCCGCGCCCTGAGCGTCTCACCGACCCCCATCAGGGAGGCGCTGGCCAGGCTGGAGTCCGACGGCCTGGTGGTGAAGAGGCCGCTCTCGGGGTACCGCACCACCGAGCTGCTGACCCGCCAGGGGCTCGAGGAACTCTTCGAGATGCGGCAGTTGCTGGAGCCGAGGGCGGCAGCGCTCGCGGCGGGCAACGCCGGTGAGGCTCAGCTCGACGGCATCGAGCGGATCGCGGAGGAGATGCAGTCCCATTCAGGGACCGCCGGGCGCTATGCGGCCTACCGCGACTTCGCCGCCCTCGACCAGCGCTTCCACGACGCGATCGCGCGGGCGTCCGGGCGGCCGCTGCTCGCGGACGCGGTGGAGCGGCTCCACTCCCATCTGCACATCTTCCGGCTCAGCAGCGTTCTCGACGCCGAGGACCCGACCCTCGCCGAGCACCAGCGCGTGCTGAACGCGATATTGCGCCGCAACCCCGACCGCGCGGCCGAGGCGATGGCGGAACACCTCGCCCGCAGCCTCCGGCGCCAGCTCAGCCAAGGACGATAAGTCCTGACCGCGTGGCGTCCTGACCGCGCGGCGCCCGGCATCTGCGCGGCCGGGGCGGGGCCAGCCCGCCTGCCCGGGGCGGGGTCAGCCCGGCCCGGTCATGCCTCCACCGCCCGCGGGCGCACGGCCGAGGTCGCGCGGTCGTGGATGATGCGGATGATCCGGCCGCTCATCCGCTCGTAGTCGCGGTCGTTGTCCACCTCACCGCGGATCCGGTGGTCGGCCATCACGGCCACCCGGTCCGCGAGCGTGATCATCTCCGCGAGGTCGCTGCTGATCAGCAGGATGGGCAGGCCATCGCGGGCCAGTTCCCAGATGAGTTCGTGGAAGGCGTGCTTGGTGCGCACATCGACACCGACGGTCGGCTCGTCGACGATGAGCAGCCGGGTGTCGGCCGCCAGCCACTTCGCCAGGCTCACCTTCTGCTGGTTGCCACCGGACAGCTCACCGGCGTTCTGCCCCAGCCCAAAGATGCGGATGCCGAGACGTTCGACGAGGTCGTGCGCCACCTGCCGCTCCTCGCGCGCGGAGACGAAGCCGAACGCCTT
Source organism: Streptomyces hygroscopicus (assembly GCA_002021875.1). Taxonomy (NCBI): domain Bacteria; kingdom Bacillati; phylum Actinomycetota; class Actinomycetes; order Kitasatosporales; family Streptomycetaceae; genus Streptomyces; species Streptomyces hygroscopicus. Next base: position 9,808,934 of record CP018627.1, on the reverse strand, counting down.
CGCCAGCCTCTTCCACACCGTCACCGTGATGTTCCGGGCGATGGGCTGCTCCAGGAAGACCCCTTCCTCCTTACGGTTCTCGGTGAGATAGCCGATGCCGAAGCGGTGCAGGGCCTGCCGGGGAGAGGTGATGCGCACCGGCTTGCCATGCACCCGGATCTCGCCGCCGGTGACGCGGTCGAGGCCGAGCATGGCCTTGACCAGTTCGCTGCGCCCCGCGCCGACCAGTCCGTACAGACCGACGATCTCGCCGGGCCGGACGTCCAGGCTGATGTCCCGGTGCCCGGCGGCGGTGGAGACGTCGTCGAACGAGAGCACCGGCGCCGCGGACGTGTCCACCTCCCGCGGGCGCAGCTCGGTGGCCGAGTGGGCGCGGCCCACCATGAGACCGACCACATCGTCGTGGGTGTGGTCGGCGAGCGGCGAGGACTCGAGCACGGACCTGCCGTCGCGCAGCACGGTGACGGTGTCGCAGATGGCGAACACCTCCTCCAGTTTGTGACTGACGAAGACGACACATGTCCCCCGGGCCTTCAGCCGCCGGACGACCTCGAACAGGCGCTCCGCCTCCTGCGGGGAGAGGGAAGCGGTCGGCTCGTCCAGGAGCAGCACCCGGCTCTCGGTGTACAGGGCCTTCGCGATCTCCACCAACTGCTGTTGTGCCACGGACAGTTCACGGACCGGCTGGTCCGGGTCGAGGTCCAGACCCAGCTCACCGAGGCACCTCAGAGCGGGGGCGGTCATGGCCGCGCGGTCGATCAGACCGCGGTGCGAGGGAGGGCTCTGCAAGGTGATGTTCTCGGCCACCGAGAAGCCCGGAATCAGATTGCGCTCCTGGTGCACCACGCCGATGCCGGTGCGGGTGGCCTCCTGCGGTGAACGCAGGTGGACCTCGCCGCCGCACCAGGTGAGACGGCCGCCGTTGGGCGTGTGCACCCCGGTCAGGACCTTGATGAGGGTGGACTTTCCCGCGCCGTTCTCGCCGAGCAGCGCGTGGATGGATCCCTCGGCCAGCCGCAGTCCGACGCCGTCCAGGGCCCGTACGCCGGGAAAGACCTTGACGATGGCGTGGCATTCGAGAAGGACGTCGCTCATCCGGAACCTCCCGTGTGCGGCAGGACGGCAGTCGGTCGCGCGTCACTCGGCGGTGGTGCGGGCGGTACGCTGCCGCGCGAACCGTCCCGCTTTTCCAGGTGGGTCTGGTGGATACGGCCGCCGACCACCGTGCCGAGCACGACCACGCCGATGAGGAAGTTCACCCAGCTCGGGTCGAGCGAGAACTGTGCGCGTGCGGCGTCGATGAGCCGCATCACGAAGGCCGCCAGCACCGTGCCGAGCACGGCGACCGACCCTCCGGTGAGGGCCACGCCGCCGATGATGGGAGCCGCGAAGCTGGGCAGCAGCCAGTCGCCGCCGACACTGCGGTTGACTCCGGGCAGCGACGCCGTCGCGGTCAGGGCGGCCACGCCGATCAAGAGCCCGGACAGAGTGTGGGCGAGCACGATCTGCCGGTCGGTGGAGATGCCCGACAGCCTGGCCGCCAGCGGGTTGCCGCCCGCCGCCAGGAGCCGCCGGCCGGCGGTGCTGCGGTACAGGAAGGCGGCGAGCAGGGCCGCGGCGGCCAGAGCCGTGACGAACACCAGCGGGACGTTCAGCGGGGCCGCCCTGCCGAGGTCCTTCAGGCCCGCGGAGTATCCGTCGACGGTGCGCGTGCCCACCAGCCAGTACTGCGCCCCCTGGAGGATGGTCATCGTCCCGAGTGTGACGATGAAGCCGTTGATCTTCGTCGCCACGATGCACAGGCCGGTCGCCAGGCCGATGGCGGTGGCCGCCAGCACACCGGCCGCCACCGCGACCCCGGCGGGCACACCCTGGTCCGCCATGAGGACGCCCATCAGGCAGGCGGTGAAGCCGCCGAGCGCGCCGACCGCGAGGTTGAGCTGTCCGACGCACAGCGCGACCATCTGGGCCAGCCCGATGAGGACAGGGGTGGCCAGGTACCGCAGGAAGGTCCGTACCGAAGGGCCCTCGAGGAACGCGCCGGAGGAGGCCACGCCCAGGGCGAGGTAGCCGGCCAGCACCACGCACAGCAGGGTCATCGTGGTGGAGCGGGAGAAGCGGCGCAGGACCGCGGCGCCCCGCTCTCCCCGCTCGCGGATCGTGTTCATGTGGAGCGCACCACCTTGCGATGGGCCACCACGGTGCGCACCCGGTCGGCCGAGAGGGCCAGCAGTAGTACGCAGCCGAGGTAGATGTTCAGGCTTTCCAGACCGACACCGAGCAGATCGAGCCCCTTGCGGATGACGCCGACCAGGGATGTGCCCAGCAGAGCGCCCAGTACGGAGACGACGCCGCCGGTGAGCAGGGTGCCGCCGAGCACCGAGCCGAGGAAGGACGGCAGCATGAAGTCGTCCCCGATGGAGGCGCGGAACGTTCCGGTACCGACGGCGGCCATGAATCCGGCGAGCGCGGCGAGCAGCCCCGAGAGCGTGTGCGCCAGGATGAGGCGGCGGCCGGTGGGAATGCCGGACAGCTCAGCCGCCGCGGGGTTCGCCCCGGTGAGCAGCAGCTCCCGGCCGATGCGGGTGCGGGCGTACAGGAAACCGAGGCCGACCAGTGCCAGGACGGTGAACTGCGCCAACTGCGGGATGACCGGGGAGCCGCACACCGGCCCGACGCAGATGTCGGCCAGCGAGTACGAGCGCAGTTCCGCGAGCCCGGACGGCTTGCTGGTGAAGGCGGCGTTCTCGGTCAGGGCCGAGTAGAGCAGGGAGACGAGTCCCAGCAGCGCGAAGTCCATCGCCAGGGTCACCACGAACGAACTGACCCCGGTACGGGTGATGATCCAGCCGGTCAGCGCGCCGATGGCGGCCCCGGCCAGCAGGCACAGCAGCAGGCCCAGGGGCAGTGGCAGGTCCAGCCGGTCGTATCCGAATCCCGCGAACAGGGCTCCGAAGGCGGCCATCCGCCCGACGGCCAGGTTCATATGCCCCACCGAGAGCACGACCATCTGGGCGAGCGCCACCACTGTCAGCGTCGAGACGTCCCGCACCAGCGGGAACAGCACGAGCCGTTCGTCGAGGAACGCCGGCTGCGCCACGCCGAACAGGGCGCTGAGGCCGACGACGAGCACCAGCAGCCCGAGCCGCTGGTTGACCCAGAACGGCAGCCGGTGCACCGGACGCGGCGGCGTGGCCCCGGCGGGGCCGGTGTCGGTGCCCGGCGGGAGGACGGGCGTTGTCATGACACCCTCCGGTCGTCGATGGCGTCCATGTCCCAGTCGATGCCGATCCCCGGAACGTCGGGCGCCACGGCCCGCCCGTCGCGGATCGTCAGCTCGCCGCGGGTGACCGCCCGCAACTGCGGGATGTACTCGACGAACCTGCCGTTGGGCACCGCGGCCACGAGGCTGACATGCAGCTCCATCAGGAAGTGCGGGCACACCATGACGTTGTGGCTCTCCGCCGTGTGGGCGACCTTGAGCCAGGGAGTGATCCCGCCGATGCGGGCGGCGTCGACCTGCACGATGGAAGCGGCGCCCGTCTCGAGGTAGGTGCGGAACTGCGCGGGCGAGTACAGGGACTCGCCGACAGCGACGGGAATCCGTGTCGCACGCGCCAGCCGGGCATGGCCGCTGATGTCGTCCGCCGGCAGGGGCTCCTCGATCCAGTACGGGTCGTAGGGCTCCAGCGCGGCCGCCAGTTGGAGGGCCGAGGACATCGTCTGCGATTGATTGGCGTCCGTCATGATGTGCAGCGAGGGGCCGACGGCCTCTCGTACGGCGCGCAGGCGCTCCGCGTCCTCGGCGGCATGCGGCTTGCCCACCTTGATCTTGACACCGGCCCACCCGGCCTTCTGGGCCTGGAGCGCCCCCTTCACCAGGTCGTCGGCGGTCAGGTGGAGCCAGCCGCCCTCGGTGTCGTAGACCGGAACGTCCTGGCGGTGGCCGCCGGCCAGCCGCCACAGCGGCTCGCCCGCGCGCTTGCAGCGCACGTCCCACAGCGCGGTGTCGACGGCGGCGAGCGCGAGCGAGGTGATGGCTCCGGTGGTGGTGGCGCGGGTCAGGGCGAACAGCCGCTGCCACAGCGCCTCGACATTGCGCGCGTCCTGCCCGATGAGGGCGGGCAGCAGATGGTCCCGCAGCAGGGCCAGTACGGAGGTTCCGCCGGTGCCGATGGTGTAGGCGTAGCCGGTCCCCGTGCTGCCGTCCACCGTGGTGATGTCGACCAGGACCGTCTCCTGCTTGACGAAGGACTGCACCGCGTCGGTGCGGTCCGTCTCCACGGCGATGTCGGCCAGCTTGGCCGTGGCGGTCGTGATGATGCTCATCTCGTGAGGCCCGTTTTCTGTAGAGCGGGATGGCTTCGGTAGAGCGGGGATGGCTTCGGTGGCGCGGGCGCGGCGGGGTCAGCCGCACGCGAGGACGTCGTCGGCGAACTGCTTCTTCAGCCGGTCGGTCTTCGCCTTCCGGGCCCGGTCGTAGGTCGTGACGTTCTCCTTGGTGACGACGAACGAGCCGGAGTCGACGGACTGACCGGGCGTACGCATGGCGCACTGCTTCGACTGCAGCAGCGCGAGCGCCCACGCCCCGACCTTCGCCTGTCCCACCGGGTTCTGTACGACGGTGGCGGTGACCGTGCCCTCCTTGATCGAGCTGAGGATCTTGGCGTCGTCGTCGATGGCGACGACCTTCGCCCGCGAACCGGAGCTCCTGACGGCGTCGGCGGCGGCGACGGCCGGGTTGTAGGCGGTGGAGACGATGCCCTGGATCTGCTTGCCCTTGGCCGTGAGCAGGTCGGACACGGCCTTCTGCGCGGTCTGCAGGTCCTTGTCGATGTCGGTGACGGTCTGCAGCAGTTTCGCCTTGCCGCCCGACTCCTTCACGGCCCTGGCGACGCCCTTGATGCGCAGTTGGGTGTTGGCGTCCACGTTGTTGCCCGTCAGATGGACGATGGTGCCCTTGCCGCCCATCGCGTCGATGGCGGCCTTGGCCGCCTTGTACGCGGCGAGTTCGACGTCCGTGGAGAGGCAGAAGTCGGCCTCGTTCCTGCCCGCCGGGCAGGAGCCGAGTGAGGCCACGGCGAGGCCCTGCGACTTCAGGTCCGCGAACGTGGTGTTGATGTCGGTGGGCGAGACCCCGAAGACACCGAACGCGTTGTAGCCGCGCGCGGCGAGCGTGGACAGCAGATTGTTCTGCTTCTGCTGGTCCCACTCCGCCGTCTCGTCGAACGTCACGCCCCCGAGCCGGTACGTCTTCTTCGCCTCGGCGCCCGCGGACTTCCAGGGCTGGAAGTAGGGGTGAGCGCCGCCGGGCACGAGCGCGACCTTGGTGGCCGACCCGTCCGCGAGCACGGCCGAGCCGCCGCCCGCCCGCGCGGACGCGGGGCCCTGCCCGCCCGTCGGCTCACCCGAGTTCTTGAGCGTGCAAGCCGCCGAACCCGCGGTCAGCACCGCGACGGCCACCACTCCCGGCAGTACAGATCCAGTCCGGAGACCCACCTCCGCACCCCCACGAATCAAATAGGAAATTGATGCCGCGATGGTGTGCCAGCCGAGCCGCCCCGTCAAGACCCCTGACAAACACGAGATCCGGCACCTCTGTGGATCGGGTGCCGGATCTCGTCCCGCCGCTTCCTATAGGAAACGGGTGTCCTGAATTGGATCAGCCGGCGTACTGGGCGAAGACGCGGGTGAAGTCCCACGGCTGCTGGGAGACGCCCGAGCAGGTGTCCGCTCCGCCACCGGTGCAGGGCCGGTCACGGTTGACCGACCAGAAGGTCAGCCGCGCGAGGTGCCGCTGCTGGGCGTAGCCCAAGATGGTGCGGAAGTCGCTCACGGTCACGGTCTCGCCGTTGTCGGTGATGCCGTTCATCGAGGAGATGCCGGTGTGCCGGTACGCCTGGTCGTCCGTGTACCCGTAGGCGCTCTTGACCGTGTTCTTGAGCCCCTCGGCGGCGCGGAGGGTGAGCTGGCCCATGTTCTGGCCGGCGCCCCCGAAGTTGAACGGCATGATGGTCCAGCTGTCCACGGTCAGACCTGCGGCGGCGGCCTTGCTGATCAGGCTGTTGTCCGGGCCGTTCTGGCCGGTGCCGAAGGTGACGTACACCTTGATGCCGGGGTTGTTGGCCTTGACCGTCTTGAGCGCGTCGACCGTGCGCTGCTGGACGGTCGGGCTGTCGTACGCGGCGGCCTCGATGTCGATGTCGATCGCCTTGAGACCGTAGGCGTTGATGACCTTCTGATACGCGGCGGCCAGCTCGCCCGCGCTGCCGCACGAGCTCTCCAGCTTGTTGCCGCTCCAGCCGCCGAAGGACGGGATGACATCGCCACCGGCGGACCGCACGGTGTTGATGGTCTGCTGGTCGACGCCGCCGGTGAGCGGACGGCCACCGTCCCACTGCGGGTTGCAGTAGCCGTTGCTGAGCACGAAGGCGAGCGTGAACCACTTGACGCCGGTCGCGTTCATCACGGTGGTGGGGCTCGGCGGGCTGCCCCAGCCGTTGTAGAGGTACGGGGCCACGGCCATGGCTCCCGGCCCGGTCGGCGGAGTGCTGCCACCGTCCGGCGCCGTCCACTTCTGGTTGGCGGCGCCGGTGCAGGTCCATAGCTGCAGCCGGGTGCCGTTGGCCGAACCGCCACCGGCAGCATCCAGGCACTTGTTGGCCTGTGGGTTGACGATGTCGCGCGCCGCCGGGAGGGACCACTGCTGGGCCGCGCTGCCATTGCAGTCGTAGAGCTGGACCAGACTGCCGTCGGCCGTACCACCCGACGCCACGTCCAGGCACTTCCCCAGCGCACGGATCGTGCCATCGCCACCAACGGTCCACTGCTGCGCGGCGGACCCGTTGCAGTCGTAGAGCTGGATGGGTGTGCCGTTCGCGCTGTTGGCGCCCGCCACGTCCACACACTTGCCGCCGACACCGGTGATCTGTCCGGTGGCCGCCGCGGCACCACTCGCGGGAACGCTGGTCAGGCCGGTGAGGAGGGCGGCGACGGCAGCGGCGCCCAGCATGCCGCGCACCGCGGGTCTGCGCAGGAGTCTCATGTTCATCTGGTCACCGTCCACTTCTGGTTGGCGGCGCCGGTGCAGGTCCATAGCTGCAGCCGGGTGCCGTTGGCCGAACCGCCACCGGCAGCATCCAGGCACTTGTTGGCCTGTGGGTTGACGATGTCGCGCGCCGCCGGGAGGGACCACTGCTGAGCCGCGCTGCCATTGCAGTCGTAGAGCTGGACCAGACTGCCGTCGGCCGTACCACCCGACGCCACGTCCAGGCACTTCCCCAGCGCACGGATCGTGCCATCGCCACCAACGGTCCACTGCTGCGCGGCGGATCCATTGCAGTCGTAGAGCTGGATGGGTGTGCCGTTCGCGCTGTTGGCGCCCGCCACGTCCACACACTTGCCGCCGACACCGGTGATCTGTCCGGTGGCCGCCGCGGCACCACTCGCGGGAACGCTGGTCAGGCCGGTGAGGAGGGCGGCGACGGCAGCGGCGCCCAGCATGCCGCGCACCGCGGGTCTGCGCAGGAGTCTCATGTTCATCTGGTCACCGTCCACTTCTGGTTGGCGGCGCCGGTGCAGGTCCATAGCTGCAGCCGGGTGCCGTTGGCCGAACCGCCACCGGCGGCATCCAGGCACTTGTTGGCCTGTGGGTTGACGATGTCGCGGGCCGCGGGAACGGCCCATTGCTGAGCCGCGCTGCCATTGCAGTCGTAGAGCTGGACCGGACTGCCGTCGGCCGTACCACCCGACGCGACGTCCAGGCACTTCCCCAGCGCACGGATCGTGCCATCGCCACCAACGGTCCACTGCTGCGCGGCGGATCCATTGCAGTCGTAGAGCTGGATGGGTGTGCCGTTCGCGCTGTTGGCGCCCGCCACGTCCACGCACTTGCCACCGACACCGGTGATGGCACCGCCGCCCGGCTGTCCGCTGTCGGTGCTGACCCGGACGTAGTCGACGAGGAGTTGCTGGGGGAAGACCGTGCTGCCGTTGGGGTCTCCGGGCCAGTAGCCGCCGACCGCGAGGTTGAGGATCACGAAGAAGGGCTTGTTGAACGCCCACTGCCGGCCACCGAGGTCGGCCGGGGTGCGCCGCTGATACACGGTGCCGTCGACGGACCAGGTGATCGCGTTGGGGCTCCAGTCCACGGCGAAGGTGTGGAACGCGTCGGCGAACGCCTGGCCACCGGGCAGGGAGTACCCGGCGCCGATGCCGCCGGACCCCGAGTAGCCGGGGCCGTGGAGGGTGCCGTGGACCGTGGACGGCTCGAAGCCCACGTTCTCCATGATGTCGATCTCACCCGAATTGGGCCAGCCGACCTGTCCGATGTCATTGCCCAGCATCCAGAACGCCGGCCACATGCCCTGCCCGCGCGGAATCTTCATCCGGGCTTCCACCCGGCCGTAGGTGGTGGTGAACTTGCCCGACGTGTTCAGCCGGGCGGAGGTGTACTCGCAGCTTCCGTACCAGCACTGGTAGTTGCCCGGATTCTCGCGGCGGGCGGTGATGGCCAGATGGCCCTGCCCGTCGAGGGCGGCGTTGCGGTTGCCCGCCGTGTAGTACTGCCGCTCATGGTTGTTGACGTTGTCGCCCGTCTCGATCTGCCACTTGCCACCGTCGACGGCGGAGCCCGCGGGCCCGTCGAACTCGTCGGAGAAGGTGACGGCGGCGGCCTCGGCGGCCACGGCCGGTGGCGCGGCGGAATGCGCCGCGGAGGCGGGCGCGCCCTGCGCCAGTCCAGTGGACAGGGACGCGAGGGCGAGGAACGAGACGACGGAGAGCAGCAGTCGCCGGGGTAAGCGCGGGGAGTCCATGACTCTCCCTTCCAGAAACATGTGCATGACAGGTACGGAGAGACATGAGGCGCATGTGAAACCAACAGGTGGAACCAAGTGGTTACGGCGCCGACCGGGGTGCGATGAGCGATCCGAGAGGTACTTAGTTCACTACGTGATTTAAGAAGTGAAGGAAAATCCTGTCAAGGGCTTGGTATGGACCATATTTATGGACAGAAACCGCCGTGGAGGACGGCCGCATGACTGGTGACGGCCCGCGGGGGATATCCCCCATGCCGATCCTGGGGTGCGCCGGATCGCGGGCCGCTGGGGGCGAATCTAGCGTTCAGCCATGCCTCCGACTCTGCGAAAGCACCTCGCCCTGGCACTCGGTGTCGCTACGCTGCTCGCCACCGAGGTGGCCACCGCCGTCGCCCAGCCCGCCGGTCCCTCCCCTGCGGAGCGGTTGCGCCAGGACACCGAGGCGATCCACGCCCTCGGTGTCAGCGGTGTGCAGGCCCGCGTGGTCGCGCCGGACGGTCGGCAGTCGGTCGCCACCAGCGGCACCGCCGACCTCAACACCGGCCGCCCGGTCTCTTCCGACGGCTACTTCCGCATGGCCAGCACGTCCAAGACGCTGGTCGCCACCGTGGTCCTCCAACTGGAGGCCGAGGGCAGACTCTCCCTGGACGACACGGTCGACCACTGGCTACCGGGAGTGGTGCGGGGCAGCGGCAACGACGGCAGCCGGATCACCATCCGCCAACTGCTCCAGCACACCAGCGGCATCCACGACGACCTGCCCGGATACACCACGCCGGAGGAGTACTACCAGCAGCGCCACGACGTCTACGGCCCCGAGCAGTTGGTCGCCCGCGCCATGGCCCACGCACCGGACTTCCCGCCCGGCGAGGGCTGGGCGTACTCCAACACCGGCTACGTCCTGCTCGACATGGTCATCGAGAAGGCCACCGGTCACCCTGCCCACCAGGAGATCGAAGACCGCGTCCTGCGCCCGCTCGGCCTCGGCCAGACCCGGTGGCTGGGCGCCTCGCCCGCCCTCCCCCGGCCGCACGCCAGGGCCTACCAGCTCTTCGGCCCCGGTTCCCGGGTGGACGTCACCGACCAGATACCGGTGGACCACGAGAACCTTTCGTGGGTCACGACCACACGGGACGAGAACAGCTTCCTCCGCGCGCTGCTCGCGGGCCGCCTGCTGCCGACGCGGCAACTGGCCGAGATGAAGCGGACCGTCCCCATGAGCGAGGAGGTCCAACAGCTCTGGCCCGGCGGCCGATACGGACTCGGCCTGGTCGAACGCCCGCTGAGCTGCGGAGGCACGTACTGGAGCCACGAGGGCGGGGACGGCGGCTACATCACCCTCAACGGCGTCACCGACGACGGCAGGCGAAGCGCCGCGGTCTCCATGTCCGAGGCACGCGGCGACACCCCGGAGCACATCCTGGACCAGGAGAACGCGGCCAGCGCCCTCATCGACCACGCACTGTGCGCCGGGGGCCTCCACGGGGGCGCAAGCTGAGACACCGGCTCCGTCCGCGTCAGCACAAGCCACTGGCCGCCCGCACATCGCCGAACCCGCCGCGTCCGCACCGGCCTGGACCGGAGCGGACGCGACCTTGCGCCCAGCGAAACCACCGCTGCCGGGAAGGTAAGTTTGGACCCTGCGCCGTGACACGCAACCTCCGCATGCCCCGCGCCCTCTTCCAAACCGGCTATGGCCGTACGCGTCGGCGTGCCCGGTCCGGGCCGCACACCGACTGACCGACCCCACGAGGACACACCGCCGTGACACCCGACGAACACTTCGGCCGCCTCGCGCCGCAGACCGTATGACGCCCGCCGGTTCCCGGGCAGTCCGGGCACACGGCGGAACCGCAGGACCCGCAGGACCCGTCCGAGCCGTCGACTATCCTCACGCAGACGGCCTCGGTGCACACGACCGACTTGGGGCAGACGTGCCGGAACTTGTACTGCATGCCAATGGACGCACCTGGACCCTGGACGCGTCCCGGAGCTACACCGTGGGGCGCGATCAGCAGGCCGACATCCCGACCATCGACCGCCGAGTCTCCCGGCGGCACGTCACGATCCGCTGCGTGGGCGGGACGTGGGTCATCGAGGACCTCGGCAGCGCGAATGGCACGTTCGCGGACGGACACCGTGTCCAGCGGATCGAGATCGGCCACGGTTCGATCGTCCGGCTGGGGAACTTCTCCAGCGGCATGCGGCTGGACTTCACCGAGGCCGCGCCGGCGCCGGCGGCAGCGGCAGCGGCGGTGAGTGGCGACCAGGCGCCTGCCGTGGCGCAGGACCGCGCGGCGGCACCCCAGGGCGAGGCCCGCCCTCAGGCTCATCCCGAGCCCCGTCCCCAGGCTCATCCCGAGCCCCGTCCTGAAGCTCGTCCCCAGCCACGTCCCGAGGCCCATCCCCAGGCGCCTCGCGGGGCGCGAGGCGATACGGGTTGGGGCACGGCGGCAGCCGCCGGTGCACCCCCGGTGGAGCCCCATCCCCGGGCGGCGGAGGTTCCCGGAGCCCCGGCGGGCGCGGCAGCCCCGGCGGGCGCGGCAGCCTCAGTGGGGCAAGCGGCGGCCCCGACCCGTACGGCAGGCCCGAGCATCGCCCGGGACCCGCACCGGCCCGCCGCCGGAGACCCGCACCGGCCCGCCGCCACCGACGCGGACGGGCCCCACGGAGCCGCCGGGACCCACTTCATCGACCGGAGCCCGTCGGGTGTCCACCGGCTCGTCCAGGGGCGGCCGATGCGCATCGGCCGGGCGCAGGACAACGAACTCGTGGTGGAGGGCCCGCATGTCTCCCGCCACCACGCGGAGTTCCGGCCCCTGCCCGGTGGCCGCTTCGAGATCGTCGACCTCGGCAGTCACAACGGCACCTTTGTCAACGGGCAGCCGGTGAGCCACCAGCTCATCGGTCCACACGACATTGTCGGTGTCGGCCACTCCACCTTCCGCCTCGCCGGGGACCGGCTGGAGGAGTTCGCCGACACCGGTGAAGTCTTCTTCGCCGCCCGGAACCTGACGGTGACCGTCGGGCGCGGCAAGACCATCCTGGACGACGTCTCCTTCGGCGTCCCGGAGAAGTCGCTGGTGGCGGTGGTCGGGCCGTCGGGCTCCGGGAAGTCCACCCTCCTGCGCGCACTCACCGGCTACCGGCCCGCCGACCGCGGCCATGTCCTCTACGACCACCGCGATCTCTACACCCAGTTCGCCGAGTTGCGCCACCGTATCGGCCTCGTTCCGCAGGACGACATCCTGCACAAGGAGCTGACCGTCGACACCGCGCTGAAGTACGCCGCCAGGCTGCGCTTCCCCGGTGACACCAAGGCCGCCGAGCGCAAGGCCCGTATCGACGAGGTGCTCCAGGAGCTGAAGCTCGACGTCCACCGGGACAAGAAGGTCTCCTCGCTCTCCGGCGGTCAGCGCAAGCGGGTGTCCGTCGCCCTGGAGCTGCTGACCAAGCCCTCCCTGCTCTTCCTCGACGAGCCCACGTCCGGTCTGGATCCGGGTCTGGACCGCGATGTCATGAAGTTGCTGCGGGGGCTCGCCGACGACGGCCGCACCGTGCTGGTGGTCACCCACTCAGTCGCCGAACTCGCCCTGTGCGACCGGGTGTTGGTCATGGCGCCCGGCGGCTCCGTGGCCTACTTCGGCGTCCCGGGCGAGGCCCTGGAGTTTTTCGGCCACGAGAGCTGGGCCGATGTCTTCTCCGCCTTCGAGAACCATCGCGACGACGACTGGGGCGGGCGCTGGCGGGCTTCCCCGCAGTACGCCCGGCGTGTCGCGGAGGTCGGCTCGGCCGTACCGCCGCAGCAGCCGGGCACCCTTCCGGCGCAGCCGCCCGCGCGAGCCCTGCAGCCCAAACGGCGCCACTGGGTCGCCCAGTTGTGGACCCTGATCCGCCGCTATCTGTCGGTCATCGCCTCCGACAAGGGCTTCATGGCGCTGATGCTGCTCCTCCCGGCGGTACTGGGCGGAGTGAGCTGTCTGGTTCCGGCGAAGTACGGACTCGTCCCGCCACCGCCGGACAGCGGTTTCCGCTACAACCAGGAGTCCGGAACCATTCTGCTGGTGCTCGTCATCGGCATGAGTTTCTCCGGCGCGGCCAACTCCGTACGCGAATTGATCAAGGAACGGGTGATCTACGAACGGGAGAGAGCCACGGGTCTGTCCCGGTCCGCGTATCTGATGTCGAAGGTGATCGTCCTCGGTCTGATCACCGCGATGCAGGGTGCCGTCCTCTGCGCGATCGGCTTCTCGGTCCGCCAACTGCCCGCCGAGGGGCTGCTCATGCCCACGGCCGTCGAGGTCTGCGTGGTGATCAGTGCGCTGGGCTTCACCTCCATGATGTTCGGCCTGGTCATCTCCGCGCTGGTGAGGACGGCCGAGAAGACCATGCCGCTGCTGGTGATGTTCGCCATCGTCCAGGTGGTCTTCACCGGCGTCCTCTTCAAGCTGTTCAGCTCTCCGGGCATCGAACAGGTCGGCTGGCTGATGCCCGCCCGCTGGGCGGTCGCGGGCGCCGGGACCACACTCGACCTCGCGCACACCATGCCGCCCTGGAATCTCGACAAGCCGAACGAAGTCGACCCGCTGTGGGCGCACACCGTCTCCCAGTGGGGCATCGACCTCGGCGTGCTCGTGGCGATCGGGCTGGTCTGCGGCTTCGCCGTGGCCCGCCTGCTGCGCCGGCACGAACCCGACGTCATGCGCGACTAGGCCCTGTCCGGTGGATCTTCGCGGATCAGCCCGCGGCGTCTGGTGCGGTGCATCGCAAGGCGGAGGGTCGTCCTCGTACCGGGTCGTACTCGGACGATCCCGACAACGCGGCCGGGGGCACCTCCCAGCGGTAGCTGGGGGCGCCGTGCCAGGCGTCGCGGGCCCGCGAAGATCCGCCGGACAAGTTCTAGGTGGCGGCTAGCCCTTGCCGAAGTGCACCGCCGGGAAGGCGCCCGCCGCCCTGAGCGTTTCGGTGAAGCCACCGGCCAGCTCGGTGAGGCGCGCGGTGGCGGCCGGGCCGAGATGGTCGTACGGGGCGGTGTCGAGGCGGTCGGCGAGCGCCTCGGCCTCACCGCGCAGGGTCGCGCCCGACTCCGTGAGATCCCCCGCCTCGTCCAGCAGGCCGCGCTCGCGCAACCGGTCCCGGGCGGCGGCCCACTGCCCGGCGGACCACCCGCGGGTCCGTATGAACGTCGCCGACGTCGGCGCGGTGCCGGTGGCGTTGTGCAGGACCAGCGCCTCGATCCCGGACAGGCCCGCGATCGCCAGGGCGAGCCTCGGCCATCTCCTTCGACGTCAGGGCCTCCTCCCCGAACAGCCGCCGCAGCACCTTGTCCGCGCCGCGCAGCCGCGCCGCGAGCACCGCCTCCGGCGTGGCGATGGACCACGCGGCGGGGATGAACCGCTCCACATGCTCGTGGTTGAAGTTGTAGAACGTCGCTGAGACGGTGCCCGCGCCGACCGCCCCGAGCGGGGCCGCGCGGTCCGCGAAGTAGGCCATGGCCCCGCGCTCCAGCCCGAGCGCCGCGAGTTCGTCCTGCCGCTCGGGCGCGAAGTACACGCACGAGTGCACGGGATTGACGACGCTGTGGCAGCGGCGGCCCGCACTCGGCTCGAATGTCGTCAGCGCCGCCTCCTCCAGCAGGCGGTGCTCGCGGGCGCCGTCCCGATCGGGGTTGCGGTGTGCCGACCGGCGGCGAGCCAGCTCGCTCGCGGTCCACATCCGGTCGAAGGTCTCCAGCAGGACGGGGTTGCCGCAGCCCTCCAGCAGGGTGCGGTGGAAGACCCGGTGGGCTTCGGCCCATGGGCCCATGCTGCGCTGTAGTACTCGCCCTCCTCCGGTACGTACGCCTGGGTCCGGGTCAGCCGGTGGTGGGCGGCGCGTACGCAGTAGGCCGGGACGGCGAAGCCGCGGTTGTGCAGCCGGTCCGCGAGGCCCTCGCCGACCAGCCGCACGAGCGCCTCGCGGACAACGGCCAGGCTTACGCCCTGTTCCTTGGCGAGGTCTATTCTCTGGATCATCGACGCAGCTCACCGTCGAACACAGGAGCTGTCTATCCGCCGTCCGTCCCGAGTTGAACAATCGTGGTGTTGGCTTCCGCGTCAAGGAGGACGGGATGAACCCACGTTTCACACGCTTCGCGCTCGTTGCCGGGACCGTTGTGGTGACCACACTGGGCCCCTCCGTACAGGCCCAGGCACTGCCCGCCTGCGCGAGCAACGCGATCTGTCTGTGGCGGTTCCAGGACGGTACGGGCGAGCTCTACACCTGGCGGGGCGGCTACGTGGACCTGCCCAGCCGGTTCACGGACCATGTGGGTTCCTTCCGGGCCAACAGGACCGGTGCCTTCATCGACTGGGCCTCGGGCAAGGAGTGCCACTCGGTCCGCAAGGGCGACTACGCCAGCAACTACAGCGGCCGGTTCGGCTCGAAGATCGACGCGGTGGGCGACAACTGCTGACCCGCCCGGCCCCGGAAGCCTGCTTGTGCAGGTGGTGAGTGCTTTCCTCCGACTCCCTCGCGGGCATCCTCGCTGCCGTGGCTCGGCCGACGCACGGGGGAGGTCGGTAGCATCGCGGTGAACCGACAGCGGCCAGCCACCCGTGAAGGAGCGCCGACGTGCGACTCAGCCCGCGCACCGTGCAGGAGATCGATTCGCCGATGGGCGCGACGTATGCCCTGCTGGCGGGCCGCAGCGGCGAGCGGGCGCTGCTCGATCTGGCCCAGGCCGCGCCGAGCTACCCGCCCGCGCCCGAGATGGTCGAGCACGTCGCCAAGGTCGCGCACGAGCCGAACGGCGCCGCGTACGTGCCGAGTCCCGGACTGCCCCGGCTGCGGGACGCCTTCGCCGCCGACCTCAGCCGCGGCTACCAGAGCCCGGTGGGGGCTGACCAGATGGTCGTCACCGCAGGGTGCAACCAGGCGTTCTGCCTGGTCGCGCAGGCGCTCACCGAGCCGGGCGACGAGGTCATCGAAGTCCTGCCGTACTACTTCAACTACGACATGTGGCTGCGCATGAACGGCGTGGTGCCGCGATACCTGGAGCCCGGACCCGATCTCGTGCCCGACCCGGAAGCCGCCGAAGCGCTCATCACCCCGCGTACCAGGGCGATCGTGCTGGTCACTCCGGGCAACCCGAGCGGCGTCACCATTCCGCCGGATGTGCTCGCGGACTTCTACGTGGTGGCGAAGCGGCACGATATCGCGCTGATCGTGGACGAGACCTACCGCTCGTTCCGCGACACCGTGCGACCGGCACACGACTTGTTCGCCGACCCGGACTGGGCGCGGACCCTGGTGAGCCTGCACAGTTTCTCCAAGGACCTCGCGATTCCCGGCTACCGGGTGGGCGCGGTCGTCGCCTCGCCCGAGCTGAACCGCGAGGTGATGAAGTTGCTCGACTGCGTGGCGATCTGCCCTCCGCGCGTCGGGCAGGAGGCCGCCTGGGCGGGGCTGACCTCGGCCCAGGAGTGGCGGCGTGCGCGTGCGAACGAGGCCACGGAGAAGCGGCGTTGGCTGGAGACCGTGCTGGCCGGGCGGCCGGGCGGTTTCGAGCTGCTGAGCTGCGGAGGGTTCTTCGGCTGGGTCCGCCACCCCTTCGCCGACCGCGGCACCGAGGACGTCGTGCGCGACCTCATCACCCGCTACGACACGCTCGTCATTCCGGGCACCGCCTTCCTGCCCGACGACCGCCAGGTGTTCCGGGTCAGCTTCGGCAACGTCGACCGGGCCGGGCTCACCGAATTCGCCGGGCGGCTCGAGCTGATGGCCAATGATTTCGTCGGCTGATCCCGCGGGCCGCGGCCGGCCTGACGCTTGACCTTGCCCGAAGGTGAAGGTCGAGGGTGCCGGTGGCGACCGAGCAGGGTGCTCGGCTCCGGCCGAACCGGGAGGAACCCGCAGTGGATGACGACGCTCTTCTGACCGAGCAGCTGGCCTACTACAGGGCGGGCGCGGCAGAGTACGACCGGCCCTATGCGGAGCGCGAGGACTTGCGGGAGTTGCTGACCGCCGTCGATGACCTCCCGATTGCCGGGGATGTGCTGGAGCTGGCGTGCGGGACAGGGCAGTGGACCTCGTTGCTCGCGGCGCGGGCGCGTTCGGTGACGGCCGTCGACGCGGCGGCTGAGGTGCTGGCCCTCGCTCGTGCGCGTACCGCGTCCGCCACCGTCCAGTTCGTCGAGGCGGACCTGTTCGAGTGGCAGCCGTCGCGGTGCTACGACACGGTGTTCTTCGCCTTCTGGCTCTCCCACGTGCCACCGGCGCGGTTGCCCGGCTTCTGGAACACCGTCGCCTCCGCACTCGCACCGGGTGGGAAAGCGGTCTTCATCGATGACGGTCCCGCCGCGGCCGCCGAGGAGGACGTCCTCTCCGGCCGGCCGATCCCGGTGGCCCTGCGCCGGCTCGATGACGGCAGCCGGTACCGCATCGTGAAGGTGTTCCACGACCCCTCCTCGCTCACCGCCGACCTCACGTCGCTGGGCTGGTCGGCCCATATCCGGCTGGTGGCCGGGAAGTTCATCGGCGTCGCGGAACCGCCGGCCACCTCCGCCTGAGCACCGGCCCGGCTCCGGCGAGGATCAGATGAGTGTGGCCACCTTCTCGGAGGGCCTGTTGCGCCGCCAGCCGACGGCGAGATAGGCGAGCATCCCGACCGGCGGGATGGCGCAGACGGTCCAGCTTATGGCCAGGGGCGGGCCCGGCTGGTCGAGCACACCGACGTTCCGCAGGGTGCCGAGCTCGGGTTCGACGGGCAGCAGGAGTGCGCCGAATGCCTTGGTCGTGATGGGGCTGAAGATGATGAGCACGGGGATGCTGAGGATCACGCCTGCCCGGCCCCATCGGGTGTCGCGCGCGGCGGCGAAGACGATGACGCTCCCCACCATGGAAAAGGAGATCGAGAGGAACAGCCCGATGTGCGGCGGTGAGTCCGACCTTCAACCGTGCTGGCCGCCGGCAGCGGGTACCTCCTGGGCCGCCGCACCTACCAGGACGTTCTGGGCCACTGGAACGCCCAGGACAGCCCGTTCCGCGACGCCCTCAACAACGCTCCCAAGTACGTCGCGTCCAACACCCTGGCCGAGCCCCTGCCGTGGCCCCACTCCACACTGCTCAGCGGCGACATCCCCGCAGCGGTCGCCGAGCTCAAGCAGACCCCGGGCAACGACCTGCACATCATGGGCAGCGGCGCGTTGATCCAGTCGCTCTCCCCGCTCGGCCTCATCGACGAGTACCTGCTCTGCGTCCATCCGCTCGTCCTGGGCGCCGGACGCCGCCTGTTCACCGACGGCTTCGCCCCGACCACCTTCGATGTCGCCGACGCGACCTCAACGGCCACCGGTGTTCTCATCGCCGGCTATCGCCCCAAGCCGTAGGGGTTCGGTGGCCGCGTTGTCGAGTGCGGGCAGTACGACGAGTCGAAGACGACCGTGCTACGCCTTGCGCGTGACGTACGCCGGAGCGGCCGCGTCGGAGCCGCCCCGTCCGGCGGCGGGACTGTTCCATCGGACCATGGCAACCACACCACCGGCCCTGCGCACCCGCTTCACGGAACTCGTCGGCTGCACGGTGCCCGTCCAGCAGGCCGGTATGGGCTGGGTGAGTGGCGTGGACCTCGCGGCCGCGGTCTCGGAGGCCGGCGGCCTCGGCATGGTCGCCTTCCCGATGGCGGCACCGGAGGCCCTCACCGGGCTGCTGGAGGACGTACGGCGGCGGACCACCCGTCCGGTGGGGGTCAATTTCATCCTGCCCGTCCTCCAGGACCAGGCGTGCGTCGACATCGCCGCGGAGCGGATGTCCGTCGTCGAGTTCTTCTGGGCAACCCCCTCCCCGCGGCTGGTCGTTCGGGCCAAGGCGGGCGGGGCGCTCGCCGCGTGGCAGGTCGGCTCGGTGGCGGAGGCACGGGAGGCGGCCGACGCGGGGTGCGACTTCGTCATCGTCCAGGGAGCGGAGGCGGGCGGCCACGTCCGCGGATCCCGGGCCCTGCTGCCGCTGCTCTGTGAGGTGGTGGAGCAGGTCGACATCCCGGTTGTCGCGGCCGGCGGCATCGCCACCGCGAGATCCGTGGCGGCGGTCCTCGCGGCCGGCGCCGATGCCGCTCGTATCGGGACCCGGTTCGTCGCCACGACCGAAGCCGACGCGCACCCGGAGTATCAGCGGGCCCTGATCCGGGCCAGGGCCGCCGACACCGTGCTCACCACCCAGTTCTCGGTCATGTGGCCCGACGCCCCGCACCGGGTCCTCTCGGCCTGCGTCGACCGCGTGCGCGGCCTCGACACGGACGTGGCGGGCGAGATCGTGCTGGCCGGTGCCACCGTGCCGGTCCCGGCGTCCAGTCCGTTCTGCCCGACCCGGACCGCGACCGGGCAGGTGGACGCGATGCCGCTCTACGCGGGCGAGTCGGTCGGCGCCGTGACCAGGATCGAACCCGCCGCGGACGTGATCCGCGAACTCGCCACCGGCGCGGTCGCACGCCTGCGCGGGGCGCTCTCCGGCCAGGATCCCGACTGACGAGACGGACTTAGGTCTCCGGCCCCGTTCAACGGCCACCAAGGTCATTCGGAAGCCCGATGCCGCCTTCTCGGGGCGGAGCCATCATGCCAGTGGAGACCTGCCGAAAGGAGCACATCATGTCCTACCCGGAAGACCTGGAGTACCCGGAGCCCCGCTACCACGGCGACAGGGGCGAAGTGAACGCGACCTTCCGCCCGGCCGGCACCCCGCCGGACCTCTCCTCACCCGGCGGCTCGACCCACTACCTCGCCACCAGCGAGTCGACCGGTGGCGAATTCGGCCTGTACAAGGTGGAGATGGGTCCACGGTCCGGCGGGCCCAAGACCCATTTCCACAAGGCCATGTCCGAGTCGTTCTACATCCTCTCGGGCAAGCTGGAGCTCTACAACGGCGAGAAGTGGATCACGGGCCGCGAGGGCGACTTCCTCTACGTACCGGTCGGTGGCCTGCACGCGTTCAAGAACGTGGCGGACGAGCCCATGTCCATGCTCCTGCTCTTCGCCCCGGGCGCCCCCCGCGAGGAGTACTTCGAGCGGGTCGCGGAGATGACACAGCGCGGCGGCGAGGAACTCAAGCGGTTTCGCATCCGGCACGACAGCTACTTCGTGGAGGACTTCGAACCCGGGACGGAGTAGTCCGGGACACCGTGGCGGGCCTCCTCATCCTGATTCGGCCCACCCTGGGGTGCCGTCAAGAGTTGGCGCGCGTGGGTGCGGGCAGCCCGCGTATGTCTCCAATTCTGAAGTGGGGCGAGCGATACTTCCGTGCGGTCGCGGCCATGCGACGGGCATACGTTCAACTGGTGAACTCGGCGCGGGTCTTGACCGGCAAGGGCAGGGTCCAAGACAGTCGTTCTGTGTGAGCGCTCTCTCGACCCCGATGGCGCTCGCGCTGTCCCTGTGCCCGAGTCCCCGTAGTCCAGCCTCCACCACACCCCACGCCAGGAGCGGGCTACGGGGGCTCGCACACCCCGTCACCGACGTTCCTTCGAACGAAAGCAGCCCCCCACATGTTCAGGATCACCTCACGTACGACGGCGGAGGCCAAGCCCCGCCGCCGACGACGCGTACTGGCCTTCGTGGCCGCCCTGTCGCTTCCGCTGACCGGACTGCTGGCTCTGACCGTGTCCTCCAACACCGCCGCCGCCGGCGAACCCGCCGCCGCGGCCGAGTGGACCACCGTCTTCCAGGACGACTTCGACGGCGCGGCGGGCACCGGTCTGAACAAGAACGACTGGCTGTACGACATCGGCACCGGCTACCCGGGCGGCGCCCCGAACTGGGGCACCGGGGAGGTCGAGTCGGTCACGGACTCGACCGAGAACGTCTACCACGACGGCGAGGGTCACATGGTGATCAAGCCGATCCGCGACGGTTCCGGGAAGTGGACGTCCGGCCGCGTGGAGACCCAGCGCACCGACTTCGAGGCCCCGGCCGGTGGGCAGTTGGAGATCAGTGCCTCGCTCAAGCAGCCCAACCCGGAGAAGGCGCTCGGAATTTGGCCCGCCTTCTGGGCCATGGGTGCCGACGCCCGTCCGACCGGCGCCACCAACTGGCCGAGCATCGGTGAGCTGGACATCATGGAGGCCGTCAACGGGCTGAGCAAGCACTCGAACACCTTCCACTGCGGGGAGTGGGCCGGTGAGTGCCACGACCCGGACGGGATCACCAGTGACCTGCTGCCGTGCGACGGCTGTCAGACCGAGTACCACACGTACTCCGTGATCGTGGACCGCACCGACACCTCCGCCGAGCAACTGCGCTTCTACCGCGACGGCAAGGAAACCTTCACGGTGAAGCAGAACCAGGTGTCCGCCGAGACCTGGAAGAAGGCGGTCGACCACGGGTTCTTCGCCATCTTCAACGTGGCGGTCGGCGGCTCCTACCCGAACAAGGTCTGCGGCTGCACCTCGCCGGCGGCGGACACCACCTCCGGTGAGGGGATGAGCGTGGACTGGTTCTCCGTCAAGGTGAGCCAGTAACGACGACACGGCCTCCCACTACGTCGGTCTCCACGATCCGATGGTGATCATGGAGACCGACGTTGTTCGCTCTGTCCTGCCTCCCCGATCAGCCCTCGTAGCTCCGGATCGCGGCAACCTTCTCCGCCGACGGGGACGTCTCGTCGAAGCTCTGCGCGAGCCAGTCGTCGGTGAGCGACCGGGCGAGTTCCAGCCCGATGACGCGCTGGCCGAAGCAGAGCACCTGGGCGTTGTTGCTGAGGACCGAGCGGCGCACGGAGTAGCTGTCGTGGGCGGTGACCGCGCGGATGCCGGGGACCTTGTTGGCGCTGATGGCCACGCCGAGGCCGGTGCCGCACACCAGGAGGGCGCGGTCGGCGGTGCCCTCCGCGACGCGGCGGGCCGCTTCCACCGCGACATGCGGGTAGGCGGTGTGCTCGTCGCTGCCCACACCGACGTCGATGACCTCGGCGACCCGCGGGTCGGCCAGCAGATCCCGCTTGAGGACTTCCTTGTAGTCGTATCCGGCGTCGTCACAGCCGACGACGATCCGGAACGCGTTCGCGGTGGTCATACGGGATCGCTTCCTGTCGTCGTGTGGAGGTTGGCCACCGCGGTCAGTACCGCGGCGAGTGAGGTGGCTCCGGGATCGGGGGTGCCCACACTGCGGTCGGCGAGGGGGCGGGCGCGGCCGAGGCGGGGGCGCAGGGCGGCGGTGTCCTCGGCAGCCGTACGGGCTTCGGCCACGGCGGACGCGTACGCCTCGGCCACCGGATCTCCGGTCCGCAGCCGCGTCGCGAAGGCGGTGGCGAACGGCGCGAGAGCGTCGACCAGGGTTTTGTCGCCCACCTCGGCCCCGCCGAGCGAGGTGACGGCGGTGAGCGCGGCCGTGGCGGCGGACGCCAGCTCCGCGCTCCCCGGCGCCCGGTCGGCCGGCAGTGCGGCGCCGACGGCGCGCAGCGCCACGCCCCACAGCGCACCCGAGGTGCCCCCGGCCTCCGCCGCCCAGGCATCACCGGCGGCGGCCAGCACCGCCGCCGGGGCGAGCCGATCGGTGTGTGCCTTCTCGGCGGCCACCAGTGCCGCATCGACGCCCTTGCACATGCCACGGCCGTGATCGCCGTCGCCCGCCACCGCGTCCAGCCTGCCCAGGGCCTCCGCGTCCCGGTGCAGTACGTCGCGGGCGGCGCGCAGTGCGTGGACGGCCAGCTCCGCGACCTCGACCGCCGCGCCGGACGCCGTGGCGGCGGACCGCTCCGGGCGGCGCGGGGCGGCGGCGGGCCGTGTGGCGGCGGCGGCCACCGGGGGTTTCTGCGGTGTCCCCCGGCGGAAGGCCGGGGTGTCGGCCGGTGCGAGCCACAGGCGTTCCAGCTCGTCGTCCAGCCAGCTCAGGGTGAGGGAACAACCGGCCATGTCGAGACTGGTGACGAGTTCGCCGACCTCGGGGCGTACGGGTGTGAGCCCCGCCTCGTCCAGCAGCCGGGCCACGGCGCCCCACAGCACGTACAGCTCCTCGTACTTCGTGGCGCCGAGGCCGTTGAGGACGACCGCGACCCGCCGCTCGCCGTCCGTGTCCGCGGGCCGGTCCGCCAGCAGCCCCGTCACCAGGGCACGGGCCAGGTCCTCGGCGGTGCCCAGGGTGTCCTCGCTGACCCCCGGTTCGCCGTGGATGCCGAGACCGAGGCCCAGGCGTCCCTCGGGAACGGTGAACAGGGGCGCGTCGGAGCCCGGCAGAGTGCAGCCGTCGAAGGCCACTCCGAGCGTGCGGGTACGGGCGTTGGTGTGCTCGGCCACGCGGACGACCTCGTCCAGACCGGCGCCTTCCTCGGCCGCCGCCGACGCGGTCTTGAAGACGACGAAGCCGCCCGCGATGCCCCGCCGCCGCGTCGTCTGGCCGGCGGGCGCGGAGGCGATGTCATCGGTGACGGCGAAGCAGCGGGCGGGTATGCCGTCGTCCGCCAACTGCCGTGCCGCGAGGCCGAAGTTCATCACGTCCCCGGCGTAGTTGCCGAAGAGGAAGAGGACACCGCCGCCCGCCTCCGCCGCCTCGGCGACCGAGCGGGCGCGGGCGGCCGACGGGGAGGTGAACACATCGCCGATGACCGAACCGTCGGCGAATCCGGGGCCGACGACGCCGCAGAAGGCGGGATAGTGGCCGGAGCCGCCACCGGTGAGAACGGCCACCTTCCCCGTACGGGTGGGGCGGGCGCGCACCACACCGCCGGGTACGGCCCGTACGTGTTCCAGGTGGGCGGCGGCGAACCCGGTGATCATGTCGTCGGTGAACCGGGCGGGGTCGTTGAAGAGCCTGGTCATCGGGTGCTCCAGCCTTCGCGTGCGATGTCGAGGGCGTGGCGGTAGGCGGCGTAGCCCTCGGCGTAGTGGTCGATCAGCCCGCGCTCGGCGGTCACGGTACGGAGGCGGGCGCGCCAGGCGCCGGGGTCGACCGGCGTGCCCAGGGAGCGCCATGCGACCTGGGCCGCACCGCGGATGCCCACGGCGTCGTCGCAGACCTCCAGGTCGCCCCCGAGGACACCGGCGAAGATGCGCGCCCACTCCCCGGAGCGCGCGCCACCGCCGCAGGCGGTGACGGTGCGGGTGACGCCTAGGGTTTCCATGCAGTGCCGGGCGGAGTAGGCGACGGCCTCGCACAGCGCCCGTACCAGGTCGGCGCGGCCGGTCAGCGGGGAGAGACCGTCCAAGCGGCCACGGGCCCGTGGGTCGACGAACGGTGCGCGCTCGCCGCTGGCCGACAGGAACGGCAGCGCGGTGACGCCCGAGGCGCCGGGCGGGGACTGGACGAGCAGCGCGTCCAGCGCCTCGATCTTGACGTCGAGCAGTTTCAGCAGCCAGTCCAGGCCCGCGGTGCCGATCATGGCGGGCATGACCCGCAGATAGCGGCCCTCGTACGGGGTCGCCAGCAGCATCCCGGCCGGGTCCTCGGCGATGGCCGGGCGCGGCTCGGTGTCGAGGACCTGGGCGGCGAGGGTGGTGCCGATGATGAGGTTGCCCTCGCCCGGTTCGGCGACTCCCGAGCCGAAGGCGCAGGCCGGGATGTCGAACGGGCCGGCCGAGACCGGCAGCCCGGCGGGCAGGCCCAGCCGCCGGGCGGCGTCGGGCAGCAGCCGGTGCAGGGTGCCGGGCGGCGCCGGATCCGGCAGCAGCCGGCGGTGTGCGGACAGCCCGCACAGCTCGAGCGCCCTCTCGTCGTACGTACGGGAGGCGACGTCGAGGAACGGCTGCGAGGCGTCGGAGACATCGACGGTCACGGCGCCGGTCAGCCGCTGTACGACGGCGTCCACGCAGTATCCGGCGACGTGGGCCGCCGCCAGCCGCTCCGGCTCGTGCTCGGCCAGATGCGCCAGCAGGGGTGCGGCGGAGCCGGGGAAGAGACCCACGCCGGTGCGCCGGTGCAGGGCGTGCAGGGTGCCGTCGGCGGCCCACCGGTCGAGCCGGTCCGCGGCCCGGCCGTCCATCCAGGACAGCGCGCGGCCGACGGGGGCGCCCGTGGCGTCGCGCAACCACAGGCCGTCGCCCTGCCCGGTGAGGGCCAGGGCCTCGGCCGGTTCGTCGCCCAGTTGCGCGGCGTCGGCGAGTGCCGCCCGTACGACGGTCTCCACGGTGCCCACGACGTCGTCCAGGTCCTGCTCGACGCGGTGTCCGGGCAGGGTGTAGACGGTGCTGCGGGCCTCATGGGCGGGGGTGGTCCGGCCGTCGCGGGAGATCAGCTGGGCCTTGGTGACCGAGGTGCCGATGTCGACTCCGACAATCATGGCCGGCTCCCGGTCAGCACCTCCGGATTGGCCACGTGCCGCAGCGGTTCGCCGCGCAGGAAGCGGGCGGCCTCGGCAGCGGTGATCAGCGCGGCCCGGTCGGCGGTCTGCCGGGTGGATCCCGCCAGATGTGGCGTGGTGATGACATGGGGGGCCTTGTGCAGCGGCCAGTCGGCCGGGGGCGGCTCGATGTCGTAGACGT
The DNA here is from genome assembly GCA_002021875.1 of Streptomyces hygroscopicus. NCBI lineage: Bacteria > Bacillati > Actinomycetota > Actinomycetes > Kitasatosporales > Streptomycetaceae > Streptomyces > Streptomyces hygroscopicus. The sequence continues at coordinate 9,783,674 of CP018627.1, read as the reverse complement.
CCAGGGCGAGCGCGCCGAGCCGGCCGGACTCCAGCAGGCCGGGCAGCGGGGCGTAGTCGAGCAGCTCGCCGCGGGCCGAGTTGACGAGGATGGCGCCCTCGGGCAGGAGCGCGAGGTTGCCGGCGTTCAGCAGATGCCGGGTCTCGGGGGTGACACGGGCGTGCAGGCTCACGACGGAGCTGCGCCGCAGCAGGTCGTCCAGGCTGGTGAGCTCGACACCGTCGGCCCGCGCCCGGGCCGGCTCCGTGTACGGATCGGAGACGAGGACGTGTGCGCCGAAGGCACGCAGCACACGGGCCACGATCGAGCCGATGGCTCCGTACCCGACGAGGCCGACGGTGGCGCCGTCGAGCTCCAGCCCCGCGTTCTCGTAGGCGTAGTAGTCACCGCGCCATGTGCCCTCCTTGAGGGCCGCGTCGGCGAAGGTGAGGTGGCGCATGGCGGCGAGGATCAGGCCGACGGTGAATTCGGCGGCAGCGGCGGCGTTGCGGCCCGGCGTGAAGGTGACGGGTATCCCGGCGGCGGTGGCGGCGGCCAGGTCCACGTTGACCGGGCCACCGCGGGCCACGCCGATGAACTTCAGATGGGGCGACTCGCGGATGACACGGGAGGTGAACGGAGCCATCTGGGTCAGGGCGACACTCGCGTCGCCGAGCGCCTCCAGCACCTGCTCCTCGGTGCCGCTGGCCTCCTTCACACCCCCGTTCCCCTGCCCGTCGGCGCCCACCGGGCCGAAGGGTTCGTTCGGCCAGCGGGTGCGCAGCGTGCGGAAGCTCAGCCCGGCGGAGGGCAGGCTCTCGCTCAGAGCGGCGGCGAAGAGTTCGGGGGCGATGAAATCGTCGCCGGATACCAGGACCGCGGTCATGTCGGGTCACTCCCCTCGGGTGTCGAGCCTGCTGAGCAGGAAGTCACGTACGGCATGGTGGTCCGCAGAACGGTAGGCGGCGGCCGCGAGGGCGTCGTCGGCGGGTGGGTACTGCGGATTGGGGATGGCCACCACGGTCATCCCGGCGGCCGCGGCGGCGCGCAGTCCGTTGCTGGAGTCCTCCACCGCCAGACAGCGCTCCGGGGCCACGCCGAGGGCGCGGGCGGCGGCCAGATAGACGTCCGGGCTCGGCTTTCCGCGCTCCACCTCGGCGCTGGAGACGGTCGCCTTGAAGTGGTGGTCGACACCATGGTGGGCGAGGACGGCGTCGATGACCCGGCGCGGCGCGGAGGAGGCGAGCGCGACGGGTGCGAGCTCGGCGGTGGCGGTGATCATCTCTCGCGCTCCGGGCAGCAGGCCGATGCGGCCGTCGGCCAGCGCCTGGACCATGCCGTCGACCACGACCTCCTCGGTGCTTGCCGCGGAGTCACCCGCCCCGCAGAACCGGGTGAGGTAGGCGGCCCACTCGGGGGCGCTCATCCCCTGGACGTCGCGCGTTTGATCCGGGCCCCACGCGCGGCCGCGTGCGGCGGCGTACGCGGCCCACAGCTCTTCCCACAGATGCTCGCTCTCCACCAGTACGCCGTCCATGTCGAAGACCACTGCGTCGGCCATGCGTACCCCTGATCTCCTGGCTGATGATCTCTGGCTGTGCCGGAGCACCGGGAGGTGTCCGTCGCACCCGGCGGTGTCCGGCACAGCGAAATTAACATTGGCTACGTGAGTTGTCACTGGTTCTATGTGAGAAATAAACACGGCAGGATGGGGGGCATGACTACTCCCCCGTCGTCGCGCGGCGCGCGGCAGCAGCGGCACCAAGTGATCGTCGACCACGTTCTGGCCCGGGGGGACGCCACCGTCGCCGAACTGGTCGAACTGACCGGCGTCAGCCTGATGACGGTCCACCGGGACATCGCCGAGCTGGCGGACCGCGGCATCCTGCGCAAGTACCACGGCGGCGTCTCCGCGCAGCCCTCGATGGTCTTCGAGTCCAGTTCCGACTTCCGGCTGCACGCACACGCCGACGAGAAGCGGGCGCTGGCCCGCGCCGCCCTGCCGTTCGTGGCCCCGGGGATGTCGGTGATGCTGGACGACTCGACCTCGGCGCTGGCTCTGGCGCGGCTGTTGCCCGAGGTGGGACCGCTGACCGTGGTGACCAACTACCGCCTGATCACCGAGGAGCTGAGGGGCGCCGAGGGCATCCGGCTGATCTGTGTGGGCGGCGAGTACTCGCGCACCCATGACTCATGGATCGGCCTGCCGGCGATGGACATGATCGGCGGCATCTCCGTCGATCTGAGCGTGCTCTCCACCTCCGCGATGACCGCGGGCATGACGTTCCACCAGGAGCAGGAGATCGTCAGCATCAAGCGGGCGACCCGGCAGGCGGGCGCGACGAGCGTGCTGCTCATGGACCACAGCAAGGTGGGCCGTCGCGCGCTGCACCAGCTCGAGGGCGTGGACTCCTTCGACCACGTTCTGCTGACCGGTCCGGTGGACGAGGAGCTGGTGCGGGAGATGCGGGAGCTGACGGATGTGCGGGTCATCGAGACGGAGTAGTTACCACTCGATCCCGATATCTTTACCAAGACTCTTGATATTTCTCTCGACGCGCTTGAGTATCTGCGGTCGTACTCCTTACATCACCGCAGAGTGGAGGTCGAGCGATGCCGAAACCCTTGATCCTGGGCTATCTGGGCGTACTCCTGTTCATGATCGGCGATGGTGTCGAAGCCGGGTTCATCGCCCCGTACATGGCCGACCACGGCGCGGCGACGGACGTGCGGGCCGGGTACGTCATCACGGTGTACGGCATCGCCGTCATGCTGGCGTCGTGGTTCTCCGGTGCGCTCTGCCAGGTGTGGGGGCCGCGCCGGGTGATGTGGACGGGCCTGGTGATCTGGGCCGTCTTCGACGCCGCGTACCTGCTCTTCGCGCTGGGCATCGAGAACTACCCGCTGATGTTGCTCTTCTACGGCATCCGGGGCTTCGGCTACCCGCTCTTCGCGTTCGGCTTCCTGGTATGGATCACCAACACGGCACCGAAGGCCCGGCTGGGCACCGCGGTGGGATGGTTCTACTTCGCCTTCACCGGCGGCCTGCCCACCCTCGGCTCGCTGTGGTCGAGCCTGACGATCCCCTCGTTCGGCCGCCTGGGCACGCTGTGGTCGGCACTCGCCCTCATCCTCCTCGGCGGCGCCATCGCCCTGGTCGGCGCCCGCAGGAGGCCCGGCGGTGACCGGATGGCGCCGCCGGAGGTCACCACCGGCCAGAGCCTGCTCAACTCCGTCTCCATCATCTGGACCCATCCGCGCGTGCTGGTGGGCTGCCTGGTCCGGGTCATCAACACGGCCCCGGAGTTCGGCATGCTGGTGTACCTGCCGCGGATCTTCTCCGACGACGTCGGCTTCGGCGAGGACAAGTGGCTCCAGCTGCTGGCGATCATCTACGGCACCAACATCTTCTTCAACCTCATCTTCGGCGTCCTCTCCGACCGCATCGGCTGGCGCACGACCATCGCGGGCTTCGGCGCGCTGGGCTGCGCGATCAGCGTCACGACGCTGTACTTCGTACCGACCTGGCTCGGCGCGGACTACTACTGGGTCGCGGTGCTCGCGGGGATGTTCTACGGGGCGACCCTCGCCGGATTCGTCCCCATCTCGGCGCTCATCCCGTCGATGGCGCCGGAGAACAAGGGCGGTTCCATGGCCCTGCTCAACCTGGGCGCGGGCGGCGCGGCCTTCGTCGGCCCGGCACTCGCCAGCCTCTTCTTCCCCCTCGTCGGCGCCGGCGGAGTCACCCTGATCTTCCTCGCCCTCTACCTGGTCGCCTTCGTGCTGACACTCCTGCTGAAGCTCCCCGAGGAACGGGGTGACGAGCCCCCGGCCCTGGACACGACGACCGGCCGGCAGCCCCGCACCGACACGGCCTCGACCACCACATCCGCCTGAACCCCGCTGCGCCGGGGGCACCCGCGGACGGCCCGCCGAACCACGAGAGTGACCGGACCGACCGCGGATGCCCCGGCGCCCGGCACCCGCCCAGTGGCACCGCCCGGGGCCGGGCGGGTTTGGCAAAAACCCATTGGCGGCCCACGGCGACCACTGCTACTTTTCCAGCGGCCGTGCGAGAGATCGAGGAGGTGGTACCCGTGAACGCAGTAACGACATGGGTGCTCCCCTCCGGGGTCACGGTCGGGCGATAGGTCGTCCGGGAGCGCCGTTCACGAGCCCTCCCGAAAGGCACGACCATGCGATTCACTTCCGAACAGCGCCTCGACGACGGCGTCCTCGAGCGCGAATTCACCCTCGGCGAGATCCCCGGCATCCTGTGGACACCCGCATCAGCATCCGCACCGGTGCCGCTGATCCTGCTCGGCCACCCTCCCCTCGGGCTGCGCAAGATGTACCCCCGACTGGTGGCCCGCGCCCGGCACTCCGCGGCGGACGGCTTCGCCACGGCCACCATCGAGCTCCCCGGAAGCGGCGACCGGCCCCGTTGGCCCGCCGCCGAGCAGGCCCGCGCCGACCTGCGCCGGACGATGGACGCCGGCGAGCCGGTCAGCGACGAGATCGTCGACGCCCTCGTCCTCCCGCTGGTCGAAAAGGCAGTCCCGGAATGGCAGGCCGCCCTCGACGCCCTCCTTTCACTGCCCGAGATCGGCGGCCCGGTCGGGTACTCGGGAGGAGTGATCTCCATCGGCATCCGGCTGGCGGCAGTCGAGCCGCGCATCGTGGCCGCCGGTCTCTTTGCCGGGAGTTTCGTGCCTCGCGCCATGTTCGAGGAGGCCCGGCAGGTCACTGTTCCACTGCACGTCCTGCTGCAGTGGGACGACGAAGGCAACCACCGGCAGGCGGCCCTGGACCTGTTCGACGCCTTCAGCTCCAAGGAGAAGTCCCTGCACGCCAACATGGGCGGGCACACCGGCGTCCCGCAGTTCGCGGGAGACGCCGCGGCCCAGTTCTTCACCCGGCATCTGAAGTGAGGCCGGGCCGTCAGACCGGCAGCAGACGGTAGCTGATGTCGGCCGGCATGCCGCTCATCGAGGACAGGTCCCGACCCTCCTCGATGAGCGGTGGCCGGCAGACGCACAACCGCCCCGACCGGCCGGTACCGGCCATCGCCGGCACCGGCCGGTCGGGGCGACTCCGTCGCGTACGTCGTCGGCTCGGCGTCCGGCTCTCGGTCGGGCTGCAGGGTCCACGTCTCGTGCCCGATCACTGCGCGCGTACTCATCCCCGTACCTCCCCGTCCAGTTCTGCCCATACCCGCTTGCCCCACGGCAACGGCTCGGTGCCCCAGTCCCTCGCCAGCGTCCCCACGAGTGCCAAGCCGCGCCCGTTCTCGTCTCCGATGTTCGGCTCCCCGCACACAGGGCGCACCTTCGAGAAGTCCACAACGCCGATCCGCACCCGTGCCGCCCCGGGGCGGTCGATGACGACCCGGATGGTTTCTCTCCGCGCGTGCCGGACGGTGTTGGTCACCAACTCGGAGATGATCAGGGTGCCATCCTCGGCCAAGTCGTCCAGGCCCCAGACGGATAAGGCGACGCGCACCAGGCGCCGGGCGGTGGCGGCGCTCTCGGGCTCGCGCGGCAGAGTCTCGCTGTACCCGGGACGCCCGGTCGGGCGGGCACGCGTTGTAGGTTGCGGCATGTCGGTCTGCTTCCCCAGATGGGCCAACCCCCGGGCTGGTCGCACGGCCGCCGGGGCGCTGTCCGCTTATGTAAGCGACATGCCGGGAACGCTGACAGGGGCGCAACGTCCCACTTTCACCACGCTATTCGCTGATCCCCAGGAACTCCGCCAACGGCCTTAGCCCCGGGGGGTGGTTGGGGAGTGCCCACAGGTCGCGCACGATGGCCACGGCCAAGGTGTGGTGCTGCATCCACGTCGGCGCCACCCGGCGCAGGGACTCCAGGGTCTTCACCGCCCCGGCCGCGTCGCCGATGTCCGTGTGGGCTCGGGCCACGTCCAGTAGCAGCCACGTCCGCCAAGAGGGCGGTGTGTCCTTGCTCAGCCGCATCCCCTTGGCCAGTGCCAAGGCATCCCGCGGGTGCCCGTACTGGACTGCGAGCCTGACCCGTTCGATGCGGACCGACGACGGGCTGAAGACGCTGACCATACGGTTGTCGCCGCCGTCGGGCAGCTTCGAGACTCGGGCGGCTTCCTTCTCCGCCGTCTCCATCATCGCTGCCGCGCGCTCGTAGTCACCGCTTCGCGCGGCCGACGTGGCGGCGCTCATGGTCAGCGCGCCCCACACCTTCAGGCCGTCGGCCGTGTCGGTACGGCCCGCGTTCGCCATGTCACCGGCGACACGGAGGGCGATGCTCAATGCGTCGTCCAAGCGGCCTTGCCGCTGGTAAGTCCACGCCGTGGAGTTGACGATCATCGCGGGAAGCAGCGGATCGGAGGACTGCCCCGCAGCCTCTATCGCGCGCTCCAGGCTGATGAGGGCGAGATCGGTCTTGCCCATCCGCACGGCGACGTGTCCGGCAAGCTGAAGCGCTTTGCCCAGCGCCGCGAAACCCGACCTGCGGTCGTCGTGGTTGGACGAGGCCGTGGCGGTGCGCGCATCCGAGATCAAGTCCGGCAGGGCCTTCATCACCGTGTCGAACTCGGCGGAGTGGTACTGCGTCCAGCCATCCGCGATCTGCTCGCGCAGACGGTCCGACGAGAAGCCGGGCCCAGGTGGTTCCGGGTCCGGTCCCCAGAGCGGGGGCATGATGGCGCGGCGCACCGCTACGAAGCGGGGTCCGTCGTTCTCGCCTGTGGCGGAGACGGCAGGCGGGTCGCCCAGAAGCGTGGTCAGCTCCACACCGAGACCGTTCGCCAACGCGTGCAACGTGGGGAGGCGTGCCGACCGTTTCCGCCCCTGTTCGAGTTGACGGATCACATCGACGGACACGCCGGAGCGCTCGGCCAGCTCTTCTTGCGTCAGGGAGGCCAGACGGCGCAAGCGGCGCAGGGTCCGCCCGAGGTCTTCGTTTGCCACGCTGCCACGGTACGCCGCCACGATCGGGAGAGGGCGCAGCCAAGGGCGAGGTGTGCGACGGCGGCTACGTCGGGGCGTTCGCGTACAGCGCCCGCGGGAGATCGCCCAGGCTCTCGCGGACCCTCTAGGCGGCATCCGCGTGGTTGCGCGATGATCCCGATGCACCGGCTCGCCGGTGGGAGGGCTGAAGTGGTCGAAACGGGGAGGCGTGGCTGTGCGGGATGAGCTACTGGGGGGCCGGTACCGGATGGTGCGGCAGCTCGGCGAGGGCGGTATGGGGCAGGTGTGGGAGGCGCAGGACGAGTCGCTGGGGCGACGCGTCGCCGTCAAGGTGATCTCGCTGCTGGCCGGTGGCGGTAGCCACGGCGACGAGGCCCGCGCCAGGTTCCTGCGCGAGGCCCGGATCACCGCCCGGCTCCAGCACCCCAACATCGTGACCATCCACGACCTGGGCGAGACCGGCGCCGAGGGCGACAAGGCCCCGTTCCTGGTGATGGAGCTGGTCCGGGGCGAGGGGCTGGACGCGATGCTGCGCCGAGGTGTCGTCAGCCTGCGGGACGCGGCTCGGTGGGGCGCGCAGCTATGTGATGCGCTGGCGGAGGCCCACGATGCCGGAGTCCTGCACCGGGACGTCAAACCGTCCAACATCCTCATCACGCCTTCCGGCATCGTGAAGGTCCTCGACTTCGGCGTCGCGCGCGGTGCCGACCCGTACGCGACCGCGGACCGTCTCACCCGGACCGGCTTCATCGTGGGCACACCCCCGTACATGGCCCCTGAACAGGCCCGCGGTTTCCCGGAACCGCGCAGCGACCTGTACGCGCTCGGCTGCCTGCTCTTCGAGCTGATCACGGGACGGCTGCCGTTCCAGGCTCCCGACACCGTGGGCTACCTCTCGGCCCACCTCACCCAGGAACCGCCCACGCCCAGCTCGGTGTCGCCGGGTATCCCACCCGCCTGGGACGACCTGGTGCTGGCTCTGCTGCACAAGGATCCCGACCAGCGGTACGGAAACGCGGCCGACCTCGCCCAGGCCCTGCGGCAACTCGACCACGCACCAGGGCACACGCCACCAGGAGGCGGGCTCACCCTGCCTCCGACGCTGCCCGGCACGACGTCCGGCACGACGTCGCTCCCGCCGGTGGATCCCACGTCCAAGGCGCGCAAGACCGCGACTGCCGCGATCGTGCTGGCGCTGCTGTGCCTTCCGGGGCTCCTGTTCATGGTCTCCAGAACCATCGACTACGTCCAAGATCACTCCGCACCAACCGGGTTGATCGTGGTGAATATGGCGATAGGCATCGTGGAGCTGGTCATGCTCGCCACGGGCGCACTGCTGCTGTTCCAGCGCAAGATGGCCGGTCGCCGGATGATCGCGACAACCGGTGGCGTGGCGGCTCTGCACAATCTGAGCGCCGGCGTGCAGTACAAGGTGGTGGGTGGGCCACCGGACATCGAACTGATCGCCTACGTCGTGGGCCCGCTGACGGCCGCTTTGGCGATCGCCGCCGTGGTCATGGCCTCTCTTCCGTCCACAGGACACTGGTGCCGTCGCGCGGCGGGGCACGGTGGTGTCAGCGGGCGTTCGGAACGTAGGTGAGGCCGAGGACGCCGTTGGTGAGCCGCTTGACGTCGATCAGGTCGAAGTCCGTGGTGTCGATTCCGTCGTAGAGCCGTTCGCCGCTGCCGGCGATGACCGGGAACAGCCAGAACAGATACTCGTCGACCAGCTCGATGTCGCGTGGTCAACGTGTCGAGAGTGCAGACCGGCCGGAGCGAGAGAACTCATCGGTTCGGCGACGCCGTTGGCAACCGTGGTGCCGGTCCCCCTGCGGGTGCGATGAGGAGGGGCCGAGGATTGCGCCCCGCCGGCTCACGGCCGACCGGCCCAGCCGCTCACATCGGGGGACGGGCTGGCCGGTGCGCCCTTGAGTTCATGGAAGCCGGGGGCGCCCGCGACCACCAAGGTGGCGTCCCAGAGCCGGCCGGCCTCCTCGCCCCGGGGGACCCGGGACAGCACCGGCCCGAAGAAAGCGATCCGCGCGTCGGCGTCACCGCCCGGGTCCGGGGCGGCGACGACCGGAGTGCCGACATGAGGTCCGAGGAGAGCGATGGCCTCGGCGTGGGAAGCGCGCACCGAGCCGTCGTAGTCGCCGCAGGACCCGGCCTCGGCAAGCTCCGGAGGCAGCCCGGCGGCGGCCAGCGCCACCTCGGGATCATTCATCCACTGCTTGGCGCCGCCGTCACCGCGATCGGCCCAGAGGGCGGCGTAGAACGCACCCAGCCCTTCCTGACCGTACTGCCGCAGGACGGCGGCGCAGATGCGTACGGGCACCCACAGGTAGCCCTCGGGGTCCCCTTCGGGATCGTCGTCACGGCCCTCGTTGAGCACTGCCAAGCTCATGACGCGCCAGCGCACGTCCAGGCGCCGGACCTTGGCCGCCTCCACCACCCACCGCGAGGTCAGCCAGGTGTAGGGGCAGGCGGGGTCGAACCAGAAGTCCACGGTCACTGTCGTCGTCATGGCGTGCTCCTCACCGCTCGCGTGAGCATGTAGCCGTTCCGGGGTGCGGGGTACGTCCGGTACGTCGACCTCACCGGCCGGTGGAGTCACCCTGCCCACGCCTGTCAACTTCCGATTACCGTACGGGAGTTGTTGACGAGGAGAGTGACGGACAGCGCTCTGGCGATTCCTTCGCGCTCGATCCGCACCTTGGTCTTGTGAAGTGTATAAACACGCGCGAAATGAGTCGTAAAGGGACAAACGGCTATCTTCGCGAGATGCTGCTGAGCCTGGCCCGGCCCGCCGGGTCAGCAGTCCCGTACGAGGAGTCCCCATGGCAGCGTCGCCATCCACCGCCACCCCGACCGATGACACGTACCGCTTCGACGGCCTGACCGCCCTGTACATCAACTGCACGCTCAAGCCGTCTCCGCGGCGGAGCAACACCCAGGGGCTGATCGACCGGAGTCGCGCGATCATGGATGCGCACGGGGTCACCACGGACGAGTTCCGGGCCGTCGACCACGACATCGCGACGGGCATCTACCCGGACATGACCGAACACGGCTTCGCCACCGACGCCTGGCCGACGCTGTACGAGCGGGTGATGGCGGCGGACATCCTGGTGCTGGCGGGGCCGATCTGGCTCGGCGACAACAGCTCGGTGACCAAGCGTGTGATCGAACGTCTCTATGCCTGCTCGAGTCTGCTCAACGACAAGGGCCAGTACGCCTATTACGGACGCGTCGGCGGCTGTCTGATCACCGGTAACGAGGACGGTGTGAAGCACTGCGCGATGAACGTCCTCTACAGCCTCCAGCACCTCGGCTACACCATCCCGCCCCAGGCCGACGCGGGCTGGATCGGCGCGGCGGGACCGGGGCCGTCGTACCTGGACCCGGACTCGGGCGGCCCGGATAACGACTTCACCAACCGCAACACCGCCTTCATGACCTGGAACCTGATGCATCTGGGGGCCATGCTCAAGCGTGCCGACGGCCTCCCCGCCCATGGCAACCAGCGCTCCGAGTGGGAAGCGGGCTGCCGTTTCGACTACCCGAACCCCGACTACCGCTGAGGTCGCCGAGGATCACTCCGAGAGGGCCGCCGACCGGCCCGGCCTCGCGACGAGAATCGGTGCCTCACGACGGCGCCCGGTACTCGCCGAGGATCTCCTCCGCGGCGCGGGCATCCTCGGCCTCGACCTTCAGCGCCTCGTCGATCACCCGCCGCAGGCTTCCGCCCGGGATCACGACCGCGCCGCTGGCGTCGGCGTAGACGTAGTCCCCGGGGACCACGCATACGCCGCCCACTTCCACGGCGACGTTGACGGCGTAGGGCATGGCGATATCGCCGCCCCAGCGAATCGCCTCCCCCCGGCACCAGGTCGCGAAGCCGTAGGCGCCCAGTTGGTCGAAGTCGCGCAGCCGCCCGTCCGCCAGGACTCCAGCGGCATGGGTGTGTTCGAGCCTGGAGAGCTTCGTTCCACCGCCGTGGGATACGTCGGGATGGCCTCCACTGGAAAGCACCAGCACGGTGCCCGCCGGACGGTCGCCTACCGCCTGGCCGAAGAGATCGCCGAACTCGGCGTGCGGGACGTCGTCGCGGTAGGGCACATAGGCAATCGTGGCGGCCGGGCCGAACAGCTCTCGCGGCGCGGGGCTGACGAGGCCGACGATATGCGCCCGGTGACCGTGGACCCGGCCCATGGCGTCGACCAGCGACGCGCAGGACACGCGGTCGGGCACGGGTTTCGGATCGCTGGCCATCGTCGCTTCCTCCCTCTCATCGCAACACCGGACGATCTCATCGCAACACCGGACGATCTCATCGCAGCACTGGACGATCGCCCCATACCGGACACACCACGTGGTCAATGCTAGCCAGGCGGCCGCGGCGCGGCAGCTTGTGACGACCGAGGTCCACCCCCCAGCAGACACACGTTTTTGCATGGCGGTCGCAAGACTGGGAGAATTATGTACAACCCGGACAGTAGATCCGGAGGGAGTTCCGCATGGACTCGCCCGAAGCGCTGGGGATGCAATTCGGCATCTTCACGGTCGGTGACGTCACGACCGATCCCACGACTGGGACAGCCCCCACCGAGGCGGAGCGCATCCAGGCCACCGTCGCGATCGCGCGCAAGGCCGAGGAGGTCGGACTCGACGTCTTCGCCACCGGCGAGCACCACAACCCACCCTTCGTACCCTCCTCGCCCACGACGCTGCTCGGCTATATCGCCGGGCAGACCGAGCGCATCATCCTGTCGACCTCGACCACGCTGATCACGACCAACGACCCGGTCAAGATTGCCGAGGACTTCAGCGTGCTCCAGCACCTGTCCAGCGGTCGTACCGACGTCATGCTGGGCCGAGGAAACACCGGGCCTGTCTACCCGTGGTTCGGGCAGGACATCCGCCAGGCCGTCCCCCTGACCGTCGAGCACTACGGCCTGCTGCGCCGCCTGTGGCGCGAGGAGGTGGTGGACTGGGAGGGCGAGCTGCGTTCCTCCCTACAGGGCTTCACCCTGGTGCCACGGCCACTGGACGACGTCCCGCCGTTCGTCTGGCACGGCTCCATCCGCACCCCCGAAGTGGCGGAGCTGGCGGCCTATTTCGGGGACGGATTCTTCGCCAACCACATCTTCTGGCCCACCTCCCATACGCAGTCGATGGTTCAGATGTACCGCCGGCGCTTCGCGCACTACGGTCACGGCACCCCGGAACAGGCCATCGTCGGCTTGGGCGGGCAGGTTTTCCTGCGTCGCAACAGCCAGGAGGCGGTCGACGAGTTCCGGCCGTACTTCGACAATGCCCCGGTCTACGGACACGGCCCCTCGCTGGAGGACTTCACGACGCTCACGCCGTTGACGGTCGGATCACCGGCCCAGGTCATCGAGCGAACGCTGGGTTTCCGCGACTACACCGGCGACTACCAGCGCCAGCTCTTCCTCATCGACCACGCCGGTCTCCCGCTCAAGACGGTGCTCGAACAGCTCGATCTGCTCGGCGAGGAAGTGGTGCCGGTGCTCCGCAAGGAGTTCGCCGTCGGCAGGCCGGCCGACGTCCCGCCGGCCCCGACGCACGCGTCCCTGCTCCGCGCCCGTAGGGGCAACGAAAAGCCGCAGTCCGACGACGAAGAAGGTCCGGAAGCGCGATGAAATTGGCGATCATCACCGGCGGTCTGCGCGAGCCGTCCTCGACGCGACTCCTCGCGGACCGGCTGGTGACGGCTGTGACCAGGGAACTCGAAGAACACGGCGAACAGGTCGAGGCGTCATTCGTGGAACTCCGCCCCCTGGGCCACCTCATCATGGACGCGATGCTGACGGGATTCACCAAGGACGAACTGGAATCCGCCTTCCGAACGGTCGCCGACGCCGATGGCATCATCGCCGTCACACCCGCCTTCAACGCCTCTTTCAGCGGGCTGTTCAAGTCCTTCTTCGACGTACTGCCGGAACAGACGCTCTCGGACCTGCCCGTCCTCATCGGCGCGACCGGCGGCACCGAGCGGCACTCGCTGGTTCTCGAACACGCGCTGCGCCCGATGCTCACCTATCTGCACGCGATCGTCTCCCCCCGTGCCGTCTACGCCGCCACCAGCGATTTCGGCTCCCGGTCAGGGGCCGCACTGGCGGAACGCATCACCGACGCCGCGGCCGACTTCTCCCGTCTGCTGCGCGCCTGCGGTCCACGGGTGCGTCGCGACCTGGCGGACGAAGATCTCGCCTCCATGCAGCGGCTGCTCGGCGACACGACCGGCGTGGGCCCCGGCCGGCCGACGGATCCGGCATGAAGCGCACACCACCGCCCGGATCCGGCACCGCGCCGCCGCGCCACCTCGGGTAGGGCGCCCGGGGGGATATACCCCGAGCTCAGATCGGGTTCGTCAGCTCAGAAAGGGTTCGTCATGCGCGCTCTGCGTTTCGATCGCTTCGGTGACCCCCATATCCTGCACCTCGCCGATATGCCCGACCCGGTGGCGGAGGGTGGCGAGGCCGTCATCGCCGTCAAGGCCGCCTCGGTGAATCCCTCGGACCTGAAGAATGTCGCCGGGCAGATGGGGGGAACCCCGCTCCCCCACACTCCGGGGCGCGACTTCTCCGGCGTCGTCCTCGACGGACCGGAGAACTGGGTCGGTGCGGAGGTCTGGGGTACCGGAGGAGATGTCGGCTTCGCACGCGATGGCTCGCACGCGGAATTGCTCGCCATTCCGGCAGCGGCACTGGCCCGCAAGCCCGAACGGCTGAGCTTCGAGGAGGCTTCGGTCGTAGGAGTCAGCTTCATCACCGGCTGGCTCGGCGCCATCGAGGCCGCGCAACTGGCCAAGGGCGAGAACATCGCCGTGTTCGGCGTTTCCGGGGGTGTGGGAGGCGCCGTCGCGCAGATCGCCCACGCAGTCGGCGCCCGGGTGATCGGCGTGGACCGGGTCCGGCCCGCGGACGATACCCCTGCCGCGTCGATCATCGAGGAGTTTGTCGCGCTCGACAGCGGCCCACAGGACATCGGCTCCACGATCAGGGGGCTGACCGCGGGCAACGGGGTCGAGGTGGTGTACGACGCGGTCGGTGGCGTGACGACGCAGGCGGCTCTGGCCTCACTCGCCCCTCGCGGCCGTCTCGTGGTGATCAGTGCCATCGGCACCCGGACCGTGGAGATCGACCTCGTCGACCTGTACCGCAACGAAACCCACATCCTGGGATGTAACAGCCTCAACTTCGATGTCGTCGAGTCGGGCGCCCGGCTCAATCGGCTCACGCCGTACTTCGAGTCCGGAGAGTTCCGTCCCCTCCCCATCGCCGGCCGCTACAGCCTGGAGGACGGCCAGGACGCCTATCTGGCGGTGGAGAACCGGGTACGGGGCCGCGTCGTCATCTGTCCCTGATCCAACCCGCCCAACTCGCTGTGCCCGCGCGTCACTCGGTCCACGCCGCATCGCGCCGCCGAGCTTTCGCTGGACACATCTCCAGCGCACACGTACACGCACCCGCGGGCGCCGCCGCCCCAGCCAGCACGCAGGGACCCACCAGCATGGACCAGGCCCGCGCAGCAGACGGCCGACCGGCCCCACCCGCTCCGGCCGGCCCGGTGACCTGGACCTTGGTGGCCAGGAACAGCGCCTTGGAGTGCCTCCTGGCGTTCGCGCTGCTCTTCGGCGTCACCACCATCGTGCGCTGGATCGCGGGCCCCTCGCCCGTGTCCGCGGCCATCCCGTACCCACATCTCAAACTGCTGGTCATCGGCGCGTGCGTGGGACCGCTCCTCGCCGGGCTGATCCTCAGCCCGGCCGGGAAGGCGTCGGGCGGACACATCAATCCGGCCATCTCGCTCGCCATGTGGCGGTTCGGGGTCTTCCCCGGGGCGGCTGTCGTTCCCTATATCGTCGCCCAGCTCGCCGGGTCCCTTCTCGGTGTGCTCGCGGGCCGGGCCGTGTGGGGAAGGGCGGCGGGCAGACCGCCGGTGAGCGACGCGGCGCTGCAACCCGGCCTCGGCTGGTCGGCTGGTGCGCTCTTCGTCGCGGAGACCGCCTCCATGGCCGTCATCGTCCTCCTCGTCGGGCTCTTCCTGTCGGTGCCCCGGCTGGCGCCGCTGGTGCCATGGCTCGTCGGGCTTCTGATCGGCATGGCGGTCCCGTTGCTGGGGACCACGACCGGGGGTTCGGTCAACCCGGCCCGCCAGTTCGGACCGGCGATCGTCTCCGGCCAACTCGACTTCCTCTGGGTCTACCTGCTCGCCCCCATGGTGGGGGCTGTGGCGGTGACCTCACTCCGCAACAGGTTCCTGAAGCGACGTGCGATTCGCACGTATCGGCTGTGCGGAACCGACTGCGCCGACTCGCCCCCCGCGCGCCCGGTCGATCGCGTCGAAGCCTTCGAGGGCACCGGCCTGCTCATGCTCGCGCTGCACCGGCCGCCTGGTCGGCTCCGGCCGCACATCGGGCCCGTCGTCCACGTCGCCGTGCGACGGCTCAGTCGGCGGTGGACTCCGCGGCCTCCGTGCCCTCCGCGGCCTCCGCAGTGACCGTGGCGGCGACGTCCTCGACCACGGCGCATGCCTGCTTCTCGGGCACACCGGCCGCGATGAGCATGGCAACGGCGCTTCGGGTGCCGTCGTCCTCCAGTGCCCCCGTGTTGACCTGCTCCAGCAGAGCGACCGTGAGCGCTTCCAGACCCGCGCTGAGCACCGCGGGGGGCAGATGGGTATGGAAGACGCCGTCCCGCTGTCCACGCTCCAGGATGGACGTGACGTCGTCACGCCCGGGCTTGATGATCTCGGTGACGCGTTCCGCGCCCAGGTCGTGCCGGGCCAGCGCCAGGAGCATCCGGTAGCGGTCGCCTACGGGCCACATCGACAACGCGAAGTGCGCGAGCGCCCGCTCGGCAGGGCCCTTGAACTGCACTCCGGCCACCGCCGCGTCCCGGAGGGCCTCGGAGGCTTCCTCGGCCAGCGCCTCGAGCAGCGCGACCCGTCCGGGGAAGTGGCCGAAGAGGGTGCGGCGTACGACACCGGCGGCGCGCGCCAGTTCCTCCAGTGTGATGTCCGGGTTCCGGCCGAGTTCCTTGCGGGCCGTGGCCAGGATGCGCGCCCGGTTGGAGCGCGCGTTGCGTCGCTGCGGGACGCGGGCAGCGGGCTTGGTCACGGACAACCTCGGGGGCGGTACGGCGGACAGGAGCGGCACGTCCATTCTGACACGCGGCATTCCTCGCGATCCGGGATCGCTTCCGGCATGCGGACCACCACCGCACCGGGCGAGGTCGCCGTCGGCCCCCACGGCGACTAGGGCGGCGGCGCCCGTGCGCGTGCCGTCGTCGGTCCAGGTGCCGGTGTTCCCGCATTCGAGGAGCGCCAGAACGTATGCCTCGACGGCGCGGCTGAGCACGGGCGGCGGAAGGCTGGTGCGGAAGACGCCCTGCCGCCGGCCTTCGGTGATGATCGCCGTGGCCATGTCGCGGGCGGGGGCGAGGACGTCGGCCCGTTCGGCGCCCAGGCCCTGGGGGGCGAGCCGGAGCAGCATGCGGTAGCGGTCGCCGACCGGCCACAGGGTGAGGACGAAGCGCGCGAGGGCGGTGGCGGCGTCGGGGGCCGGGAGCGCGACCGCGGTGAGTGCCGCCCGAAGGGCCTCCGCGGCTTCGTCCACGAGCCCCTCGACCAGCGCGGACCGCCCGGCGAAGTGCCCGTAGACGGTACGGCGCGACACCCCGGCGGCCTCAGCGATGTCGCCAAGGCTGCTGTCGGGATCACGGTCCAGTTCCCGGCGGGCCGCTTCGAGGATGCGGGTCCGTGTGGTGCGCGTCCGGCGGCGGCCGGGGTCTGGCGGGACTCGTGGGTTGGGCACGGCGGCACCTCCTTCACCAGGCCGCTCTGCGGGGCCCACCTGCTTACCCACCGGCGAGCAAGCAATATTTGCACACCGATGGGCAATAAACTAGTCTGCACATCCATGGGCAAGTAACTGTCCTCGGTGCCAAGGCAGCAGCCCGCACCGCTCCTGCCGACCCCCGAAGCCGACCGCTTCGCCCCCTAGGAGCTTCCGATGCCGCTCGTCGCGAACACACCGGTCGAGAAGATGACCGGGCCGTACCCACGGCGCTGGTGGGCACTGATCGTGCTGTGCCTGAGCCTGCTGATCGTGGTCATGGCCAACACATCCCTGATCGTCGCCGCGCCCGACATGACCACGGACCTGCACCTCAGCAGCAGCGATCTGCAGTGGGTCGTCGACGGCTACACCGTCCCCTACGCCGCGCTGATGCTGGTGCTCGGCGCGATAGGCGACAAGTACAGCCGCCGCGGCGCCCTCGTCATGGGCCTGCTGATCTTCGCGGGCGGTTCGGTGATGGGCAGCCAGGTCGACGAGACCAACCTGGTCATCACCGCCCGGGCGATCATGGGCGTGGGCGCCGCCGTGGTCATGCCGGCCACCCTGTCCCTGCTGGTGGCGATCTTCCCGAAGCGTGAGCGGGCACGGGCCATCACCGCCTGGACCGCGACCTCCGGCCTCGCCATCGCCGTCGGCCCCGTGGTCGCCGGCTGGCTGCTGCGGGACCACGCCTGGGGTTCCACCTTCCTGATCAACGTGCCCATCGCGGTCGTCGGCGTCATCGGCGCACTCGTCCTGGTGCCGCCGTCCAAGGCGAAGGGCATGGGCCGGATCGACTACATCGGCGGTCTGCTCTCGATCGTCTCCGTCGGCTCCCTCGTCTACGCGATCATCGAGGGCCCGCACTTCGGCTGGGGCACCGGCCCGGTCACCGCGGCCGTGGTCGCGGGCGTGGGGTTCCTGGCCTTCGCCCTGTGGGAGCTCAAGCACCCCCACCCCATGCTGGACGTCCGCAAGTTCAGGCTGCGTGCCTTCGGCGGCTCCATGCTCGCGGTGCTGTTCTTCTTCTTCGGCACCTTCGGCTCGATCTACTACGCCACACAGTTCCTGCAGTTCGTCCTCGGCTACGACGCCCTGGAGACCGGCGTTCGCCTGCTGCCGCTGGCCGGTGGCGTGTTCGTCGGTGCCGCGGTCACCGGGAAGCTGGCCCCGAAGCTCGGGGTGAAGGCCATGGTCGTGCCCGGCATGGTCATCGGCGCCGTGGGCGTGTTCCTGCTCACGCAGATCGGCAAGGGCTCGGACTACACCGACTTCCTGCCGTCGCTGCTGCTGCTCGGCTTCGCGATCGGCCTGAGCGTGTCCCCGGCGACCGACACGATCATGGGCTCGTTCCCCGAGGCCGAGCTGGGCGTCGGCGGCGGCGCCAACGACACCTCGCTGGAGCTCGGCGGCTCCCTCGGCATCGCCCTCCTGGGCTCGCTGCTCAGCACGTCCTACCAGGACAAGCTGAGTGACCTGGTGGGCAACCAGCTCCCGCACAACGCCATGGACGTCGCCAAGGAGTCGGTGGGCGGTGGCCTCGCGGTCGCCGAGCAGATCGCGAAGAGCCCGAGCGGCGGCCCCCAGAAGGCTCAGGCGCTGGTGGACGCGGTACACGAATCCTTCGCCCACAGTGTCGCGCACACCAGCCTCATCGGCGGCATCATCATGGCCGCCGGCGCCCTGATCGTCCTGGCCGTCCTGCCCGGCCGCAAGGCCGCCGCGCCCCAGCAGGGCCAGGAGCAGACGGAAGAGGACGTGAAGGAGCCCGCGGAGGTCGGCTGACCCCGGACGGGCCGTGCCTCGAGCGGCACACGGCCCTGGACGGTGCCGGGAGGGGACGCCCGGCACCGTCCTTTTTGTGCCCCCCGGTTGGTTACCCGGGGTCGCGTTCGGCGTGCGGCTCCCGCCGCGGCCATGGCGGAGATGATGCTGCGCATGCTGGGCGTCCCCGCCGACGAGGCCCTGGACATCGCCGACCGCCCCCTTCCCGCGCACGGCTGAAGCCACGGCGGGAGCGCGGACCGTCGTTCCTGGGCGAGGCCCGGGTCAGACGTGTCCGCGAACTACCCGGCCCGGTCCGGCAGATAGGCGCGGAGCCAGAGATCGAGCTCGGCGAAGATGCGCTCGCGCACCTCGGGCATCGACAGCACCAGGTCGTGCACCCCGTCCCGGATGCGCACGGTGGTGACCCGGGGGCCCAGCCGGGGTGCGAGGCGGGCGATGTCATCGGCGCGTAGTACGCCGTCGGTGCGGAGCAGGGCGTCGTCCCACTCGGTGGTGGCGGTGCTGGCGGTCGAAGCCATCACCAGAACCGGACAGTCGACGCCCAAGCCGCGGCGCACCCGCCGCTGGCCCCGTTGGATCGCCGCCAGCCACCCGGCGTAGAGGGGGAAGCCCTCGGCCGGTTTGAGGGCCAGGTCGAACTCCCAACTGCCCCGGAAGTCACGGTGGAGACTGTGGACGTAGTGCGGGTTGAGCGGGGCCGGGAGCTTGCGGGTGGCCACCAGCCGTCCGAGGAGGCCGACGACGGGGGCGCCGAGCGTGCGGATCAGCAAGGGAGCGGGCAGGGACAGAAACGGGCTGTTGAGGAAGAGCGCGTCGATCGTCCCCCGCCCGGCCCGCCGGTCGGCGTACAGGACGCTGATCAGGCCGCCCGTTGAGTGGCCATTGAGCAGCAGGGTGTCGTGTCCGTCGACCTCGCGGATGATGCGGACGGCCTCGTCGAGTTCCTCGTCGTAGGCGTCGAGGTCGTGAATGTAGTTCGGCGAATGGTGCGGGCGCAGTGAGCGGCCGTACTTGCGCAGGTCCAGTGCGTAGAAGTCGTAGCCGCGCTCGGCGTAGAAGTCGGCCAGGTGGGTCTGGAAGAAGTAGTCGACGAAGCCGTGCACATAGAGCACCGCTCGGCGGGAGCCTCCAGCCGCGGCGCCAGGATCTGCGGACCGGCGGCGGACCAGGGTCGCGACGACATCGCCCTCTCGGTCGGCGGCGAGCGGCAGGTCGATCGACTGGTAGGGCTCGCCCAGGATGTCGGTGAGGAAGTCCACGGCGCCGACTGTAATGGCCATGCCCGCGCCAACACTCCCGGAACCCCGTGGCCTTGGTCACTGCCGACGTGGGCACCGATCCCCCGGGCATACCGGATGCGCGCGCCTCGATGACGCTGGGCGGGCGGGGTTACGGGACGGCGATCCGCGGCGACGCCGTGAGCAGCGCCAACGGTGCCGCCGCGGCCCACGCCTGCGGCGAGCAGGAACGCGGGTAGGGAACCGGCGTGGCGGTGGCGGAGCGGGTGCCGAAGCCGCACCGGATTTCCGCTGTTCCCGTTCCCGCGGCCCGCAGAGCGCTAGCGTCGGGTCCCATGATCGTATGGCTCAACGGCACCCACGGCGCGGGCAAGACGACGACCAGTGCACTCGTGCAGCAGCTCATCCCGGATTCACGGGTGTTCGACGCCGAGAAGGTCGGCGAGACACTCATGGACATCACGCCGGCGCTGCCCGCGACGGACAACTTCCAGCACTGGCCGCCGTGGCGGCCGCTCGTAGTGGAGACCGCCCGCCGCGTACTCGACTACACCGGCGGCACTCTGGTGGTGCCCATGACCGTCCTGGTCGAGGAGTACTGGCGCGAGATCAGCACGGGCCTCGCCCAACATGCCATTCCGGTAAGGCACTTCGTCCTCCATGCCGACCAGGACACCCTCCGCGGGCGCATCGCGGGCGACACTGTCCTCGGCCCCAACTCCCCGTTCCGTCTCAAATACCTCGAGCCCTACGCCGAGGCGGCCCGCACCTGGCTACATGGCGAGGCCGAGGTCGTCGACACCACGCACCTCACGCCCGCCCAGGCCGCCCTGCGGATCGCGGAGGCCGTCAAGAGCTGAGGTGAGTCGACGATCCAGACGAAAGAACGCGTGGTTGTCGATGCTCGCCGCAGCTGAAACCGGTCGGCCGCGGGAAGCAACCCTGGTCGCCGCCGCTGATGAGCGACTAACCGATGGCCAACACGTCGCTGCCGCGCCCGAGGGCGGACAGCCGCGTTCGGCATCCGTGGCTACTCCTCGCGCTTGGCCCACTCGCTGCTGCCCAGCGGGTAGTCGTAGCCGGGGCGGCCGGCGGCGGCGCTGGTGCGGAACGGGGAGCCGCTGTTGTCGAGGCGCACGGTGCCGTGGCGGTCGCCGCTGGACCAGTCCAGGGCGAGGTCCCAGCGGACGTCATGCGCCGTGGTGTGGGCGGTGACGTAGAAGACCTCCGGGTCGGACTCGCTGACCTTGTACGGGAAGTCGCGCTGGCCGTTCTTGACGGTGGCGGTCGGGCTGCCGTTGTCGAGGTCGACGTCGAACGACTTGGTTTCGACGTCGCCGCCGCAGCCGACGCCCATCGAGTAGTCGTTCCAGGTGAGCGGGGCGCCCTTCGCGACGACGCGTACGTGCAGCGCCTCCAGGACGACGGTGTCCTTCCCGGTGCCCTGCACGGTGAGGGCGACGCGCTGCTCCCCCGAGGAGACCGCGCCGTACGCGGCGGCCCAGCGGGGCGCGTCCGGCTCGGCGGCGGGCGGGCCGACCTGTTCGGGCTCGCTGTCGACGAGGAAGTGCTGGCTGCAGGGGCTGTCGTAGACGTAGGGGCGGGTGGCGATGTTGACCGGTGCGCCGCCGGGGCGTTCGGCGGCGCTCCCGCCGCTGTGGGCGGCGGGCTCCGACGCCGGGGCGGAGGGTTTGCCGGTCTTCGCGCTCCGGGACGGGGAAGGGGAGGCCGAAGCGGACGGCCGCTTGTCGTTCCCTCGGCTTCCGGTCCCGGTGCCGGGGTTGGTGGTCGGCGTGGCGGCCCCCGCCCCCGCGGCCTTCTCGTCACCGCCGCCGTCTCCGGAGGACGGCAGATTCACGGCGAACGCGACGGCTCCCAGCACCGCGGCCACGGCGACGGACGAGACGAGCGCGGTGCGGCGCCGCCGGGACCGTACGGGAGCGGGTGGGACGGTGCCGCCGACAACCGGTTCATCGGTTCCACCGGGCTCGCGGAGCTGACCGCCCTCGGACGCCGACTCCGTTCCAGCCGCCGCGTCGGGCAGCGCAGCACCCGAACCGGCAGGGCGCGTCCCCGCCCTGGGCAGTCCGCCGCCCCCGGCGCCGGGCGCCGAATCACCAGGCGTCGGCGCGCCCTCGTGCTCCCCGGCCCCGGCCGCGACGCCCGCCCCGGCACCCGCACCACCCGCCGCCCCGCCCGGCCCCTGCTCCTTACGCCCCCGCGCCGCATGCGCCAGAATCCACCGCCGGTGCAGCTCGACCAGTTCCTCGGGGGTCGCCCGGCACACCCGCGCGACCCGCTCGACCGACGCGTAATCGGCCGGCACCACCGTGCCGTTGCAGTAGCGATGCAGCGTGGACGTGCTCATGTGCAGCCGCTTGGCGAGCGTCCCGTAGCTCAGCCCCGAGCGCTCCTTGAGCCCCCGCAGCCGCTCCGCGAACGCCTCCGCGTCCCCGGCGGCCCCCGCCGCTCCCGCGGCCCCTGTCGTCCCTGACACCGTTACTCCCCTTCCCCTGTGGCCCGGCGCGTCCCATTCCCGCGTCCCAGGTCCCTTACGTTCCCCCTGGTCAAAGCCCGTTTCCGCGTTCCAGCGTCTCCGACTGCCCGGCTTTCGTGGCAGCTGGGACGGACCGCCCCACAAGCTCCGGTCATCCAAGCACCACACCCACCGCACCACCGAAAGGGCTCACCCACATGTCCAGCATCCGTGCCTCCCGCACCCGCCTCCTGACCGCCGCCGCGACCGTCGTGGTCGCCGCCTTCTCCCTGACTGCGTGCAACGACGGAGAGGGCGTCCGCAATGAGGGCTCGTCGGCGGGCGCCTCCTCGACCGCGTCCGCCTCCGGCTCGTCCTCCCAGGAGGACGCGAAGACGGGCGCCGCCGGTTCGGACTCGGCCACGGACGTGCCCGCGGCGTCGGGCAACGGCAAGGCCGACACCGGCAAGTCCGGCACCAGCGGCAAGAAGGGCGTCACCTGCCAGGGCTCCAACACCAAGACGGTCGCGGCTCCCCTGAACCGCCCCGTGAACCACATGCTGCTCACGGTCACCAACACCGGCAGCAGCACCTGCTACCTCTACGGCTACCCGGCCGTCCGCTTCGGCGAGGCCCAGTCGGAGCCGCCGGTGATCGAGGACTCGAAGCCGCAGGCCGTGGTCACGCTCGCCCCGGGCGAGTCCGGCTACTCCTCCGTGAACCTGTCGGCGGCCGACGGCAGCGGCACGAACGGCCACACCGAGAAGTCCCTCGCCGTCTACTTCCAGGGCCGCACCGCCGACGAGGAGGTCCCCTCGGCCGCCCACCCGTCACTGCCCGCGAAGGGCGCCTACATCGACGACTCCCTCAAGGTCACCTACTGGCAGCAGTCGATGGACGACGCCATCAGCTGGTAACACCACCGTCAGCCGTTGACGGTGCGAAGGAAGTGGTCCGCGTCTCCGGGTTCGCCCAGCCGTCCTACCTCCGGCCAGGAGCCGCCAAGCGGTGACATGGCCGGCACCGATGAGTTCGAAGACCGAGCGAGGTCTACACATGGAGACAGCAGGCCACACACATGATCAGGGAGCGGACCATGAGCCCCGACGCACTACCGTCCGTCGTCGACGCCGATACCTGGCGGCGTCAGCTCGAAGCGCTGCGTGTACGGGAGAAGGCCGCGACCCGGGAGCTCGACGCGATCGCCGCCGAACGCCGCCGCCTGCCGATGGTCGAGATGCCCGACTACACCCTGGAGGGCGAGAACGGCCCCGTCCGGCTGGCGGACCTTTTCGACGGCAAGAGGCAGCTGATCGTCTACAACCACATGTGGTTCCCGGGCGAGGAGTGGCAGTGCCCGGGCTGCACGGGGTTCACCTCGCAGTACACCCGGCTGGATTTCCTGGACAACTACGATGCCCGGTTCGTCATCGTCACCCAGGGCCCGATCGACGAGGCACTCGCCTACAAGCGGCGGGTCGGGAACAAGATGGCCTGGTATTCCACGGCGAACAGCCCGTTCGGTACCGACGTCGGCGCACCGCCCGGCGGAGGATTCGCGGTCAATGTGTTCCTGCGCGATGGCGACACCGTCTACCGCACCTGGCACACCAACGGCCGCGGCACCGAGCAGCTCAGTCACTCCTTCGCGCTGATCGATCTCTTGCCGTACGGGCGGCAGGAGGAGTGGCAGGACTCCCCCGACGGCTGGCCACAGGCGCCCACCTACAGCCGCTGGGCCGGCTCCGAGGACATCGCCGCGCTCTACGGCCCGAAAGCGTGAGGGTCCGCCTCCGGGCGGACCCGCGCGCTGCGGTCCTGTCAGTCCGGAACCGCCGGGGCGGCGCAGAACTCGTCCAGCCCGGGAAACGGATTGTCCGGCCGGAGCCTGCGATACGCGGCGTCGACGAATGACACGGGCGCCCACTTCGACGGCTGCTCGTCGATCTGGTGGACCACCGTCTCGAGGATCCGCTCACGCAGATCCAGCCAGGGGAACGCCGAGTGGGCGGCGTCGAGCACGGCCCGGTCCACTTCCTCGGCGCCGAAGCCGAAGATGTCGGCGCCGATGCCGAGGTGCGTGAGGGCGACGACCGGCTGCTTGTGGACCGCGATGCCGGTCGAGGTGTGCAGCGCCACCGCGTCCCGGAGCAGGTCGGCGCTCGATCATGGTCAGGCGACCGCGAACGCGATGGCCCGGTTTCTGGTCAGCCCGCCGCATCGCGAAGGCGGACAGGCTCAGTTCATCGAGTCCGTCCCGCCCAGGAGCGACTCGGACATCACCGCCGTGATCACCTGGATTCTGCAGCATCTCGACGAGCCGCTCACTCTGGAGTCGGTCGGCCGGCACAGCCATATGAGCACACGGACCCTGCGCCGCAGATTCCGGGCCGCGACCGGCACGAGCGTCATGAACTGGGTGGCTGGGCAACATGTGGCCCGTGCCCGCGTCCTCCTCGAAACCACTCGCCTTGGCGTCGACGACATCGCGCACCGATGCGGCTTCGGCTCCGCGGAGTCGCTGCGCGTGCACTTCACCGCGCGGACCCGGAGCAGCCCGTCGAGATACCGCCGTACCTTCGCCGGCTGACGCGCGGAGACGCGGGGTGTGAGGTTCACCGGTTGTGTCGCATGCTCGCGGATTCCCCCGTACACGCTCTTCCCCACCCATGGCCACATCCCCGTCCCCGCGTGGCCCTGCCTGCCCGTCCGGGCGCTGGCGCTGCGCTTCGCCGGTGATCCTGAGTACTGTGACGCGTGGCGGCCCGAGGTCGCCCTCTTCGCGTCCGGACGCCTCGTCCACGAGACCTGACCGCGCCCGTCATGACGTGAACGCGTCGACGACCTCCTGCCGACGCACACGGGTCTGCTTGGGCATGCGCCAGCCGAGCACGCCGACCGTGGCGCCGTTCCGGCGGTACCGCGCGACGAACCGGCCCTGCGCCATGTCCCCGTCCACGACGGTCACCTCGGCGTCGGCCGACAGCACACCATGCACTTGGATCTTGACGTCGAACTGGTCGGTCCAGAAGAAGGGGACCGGGGTGTAGGGCCGGCTCTCGCCGAGAATGGTGGCGGCCACATGACCGGCCTGCTCAGTCGCGTTGGTGCGGTTTTCCAGGCGCAGCAAGGTGTGGAAACCGCTGTGGTACCAGCGGGCCACATCCCCTACGGCGTAGACACCGTCCGCCGCACGGCACCAGGAGTCGCACACCACTCCGTTGTCGACCTTGAGGCCGCTGCCCGCGAGCCAGTCCGTCGCCGGAACGGCACCGAACGCCACCACGACCACATCGGCGGGCAGCACCTCGCCGGTGGCCAGCTCCACCCCCGTGACGCGTCCGTTCCGTTCGGCCAGCCCGGTCACCGCGGCGCCGAGCCGCAGATCGACTCCCTGGCCGGTGTGCAGTTCGGCGAGTTGCCCCGCCACCAGGGGGCCGAACTGGCTCTCCAGGGGCGCGGGTTGGGGTCCCGCCAGGGTGACCGCCAGGCCCATGGTCCGTGCGGTGGCGGCGATTTCCGTGCCGAGTACGCCGTCTCCCACCACCACGACGCGCGAGGAGGTCATCAGCTCTGCCCGCAGTGCCAACGCGTCGTCGAGTGTGCGCAGCACATGCACCCCGGCGAGACCGTCCTGCCCGGCGAAGGTGCGGGGCCGCAGGCCCGTCGCCACGACGATCGCCTCCGCTCGCAGCACACCGCCCGAAGCGGTGTGGACGGTGCGCGCCTCCGCGTCAAGACCGACGGCGGGATCGTGGAGGACGAACTCGGCGTTCAGCGCGGAGAGTTCGGCAGATCGGCGGAGGAAGGCCCGGTCCGGTTCCCAGGCACCGGAGAGGACCTGCTTGGACAGCGGTGGCCGGTCGTAGGGCAGATGCGGCTCGGCGCCCAGGACGGTCAGGCCGCCCTGGAATCCCTTGCGCCGCAGGGCTTCCGCGGTGGAGAGCCCGGCCGCGGAGGCTCCGACCACCAGAACATCGGCGGGAGCGCTCACGCGTCCTCGCCCACGTGGATCGCTCCGGCGGGGCATACCGCGGCGCATTCACGCACCGCGGCGTGGAGGTTCCCGGCGGGGGCCGTGTCGAGCAGGATCACGACGCCGTCGTCCTCGCGCTGGTCGAACACCTCCGGGGCGATCAGCACGCAGGTGCCCGCGGCACAGCACTTGTCTTGGTCCACGGTGACCTTCATCGCTGATGCTCCTTCGTCGATTCATCGGATGGAGATGCGGCCGTGAGTGCGTGCCGTATCACCTCTCGAAGCAAGTAAACCCGACGATTTAAAAAAGTCAAGCGAGTGCTTTAATCCTTCGGACCCCGACCGCCGGTCACGGCACACGCGTGACCGGCGCATGCCACAACGCGACGATCGCGTCGATGAGGCCGGTGGCGGCCTCATGCCATGTCGCACGGGAGGTAGGAGCGTTGTCGGCGAGGGCGCGCTCCCTCTCGACGGACATCTGCGTGATCAAGTGACGCGTCATGGCCGAGCGCTCGGCGTACACCTCGGCGGGCAGATCCGGCAGGCAGCGGTTCAGGCCCTCCTGCAACACCCGCATCGACGGAGCGGCGACGGAGAATTCCTCGGTCACGATCGCGTAGAGCGCGGGGTCGGCCGTGACCTGGGCGATGAACCGCGCGTACCAACTCGGGTGGCCCAGAGCTTCCAGATGCTCGGTGGTCGGACGGACCGCACAGGCCACCCAGTCCCGCAGATCGGCGGAATCGCCGATTTCGGCCAGCAGCCGCGCCCGGATCCCCTCGATCTGCTCGGCGTGCCTGCGAACGAGCGCGCGCACCAGGTCGACCTTGGTGCCGAAGTGGTAGCTGACCGCGGCGTTGTTCCCCTGCCCGGCGGCCTCGCTGATCTGGCGGTTGGCCACCGCGTACACCCCACGCTCGGCGAACAGCCGCTCCGCCGCGCCCAGCAACGCCTCCCGCGTCGCGGCGACCCGCTCGTCCTGCCTCATTCTGTCTGCCATCGTCACCGCCCCATCGGGACCTCACACGCTCCGCGGCGGCTGGCCCCGCATGCCGCCGCAGGTTCTCGCCCGAACCGGCGAGGTCAAACACCGGAAGCCTACGCAACAGCACGTCGCGGACGACCTGCGGCGCTGCGCGGGCCACCCTTCACGACTCCTCACCTCGATCGAGCCACCTCCCCTCGACACCCACTCTCCCTTGAGTTTAAATCAACTCATTGATTTATGACCTGAGGAGTCACATGATCAACGCCCATCCCGGCGCCCCGGACGAGACCATTCCCGAGTTTCCGATGCCCCGGGCGGCCGGGTGTCCGTTCGCCCCGCCCCCGGAGATGATGCGGCTGCACGCCGCGCGGCCGGTCTCCAGAGTCCGCCTGTGGGACGGCAGCACGCCCTGGCTCGTCACCCGCTACGACGACCAGCGCGCCCTGTACGGCGACCAGCGCCTCAGCGTCGACCCCACGCGCCCGGGCTTCCCCCACATGAGCGCCGCGTTCCAGGAGGCGCTCGCCAAGAACCCGCCGTCCTTCCTCCACATGGACGACCCCGGACACGCCCGGATCCGCCGGATGGTCACCGGCCCGTTCATCATCAAACGCATCGAGGCCATGCGGCCCGCCGTCCAGAAGATGACCGACGACTTCATCGACACCATGCTCGCCGGGCCGAACCCCGCCGACCTGGTGGAGGCCCTCGCGCTGCCGCTGCCGTCGCTGGTGATCTGCGAACTGCTCGGCGTCCCGTACGAGGACCACGCGTTCTTCCAGAGCAAGAGCGCGGTGGGGGTCCGCCGGGACGCGTCGCCCGAGGAGACCCGGGCCGCCAGCGGGGCGCTCCTGACATACCTGGACGGGCAACTCCAGGCGAAACTCGCCGACCCGGCCGACGATGTGCTCTCGGACCTGGCCGCCCGGACGACGACCGGCGACCTCACCCGCCACGAGGCCGCCATGCTGGGCCTGTTGCTGCTCGGCGCCGGACACGAGACCACCGCCAACATGATCGCCCTGGGCGTCCTCGCCTTCCTGGAACACCCCGACCAGCTCGCCGTCGTCCGCGACACCGACGACCCGAAGATCGTCGCGGGCTCGGTGGAGGAGATGCTGCGCTACCTGACCATCGTCCACAACGGCCAGCGCCGCCTCGCGCTCGAGGACATCGAGATCGGTGGCCAGGTCATCCGGGCCGGGGAAGGTGTCATCATCCCCGGCGCCACCGGCAACTGGGAGCCCGGCGTCTTCCCCGACCCGGAACGGCTCGACGTCCACCGCGACGCCCGCCGCCATATGGCGTTCGGCTTCGGCGTCCACCAGTGCCTGGGCCAGCCCCTGGCCCGCCTGGAGCTCCAGGTCGTCTACCGCACCCTCTTCCGCCGCGTCCCGACCCTGTGCCGGGCAACCGCGCTGGAGCGGATTCCGTTCAAGGACGACGGCGTGGTCTACGGCGTCTACGAACTGCCGGTGAGCTGGTAGCCGCCTCGGCGTGCACCCGGACACGTTCGAGACCATCGTCCTCAGCCATGGTCACTTCGACCATGTGACCGGTCTGCATGGGCTGGTACGTAGACTTGGGCAACCCACCATGCCGGTACCGCTGCACCCCGACGCGTGGCGACGGC
Source organism: Streptomyces hygroscopicus (assembly GCA_002021875.1). Taxonomy (NCBI): domain Bacteria; kingdom Bacillati; phylum Actinomycetota; class Actinomycetes; order Kitasatosporales; family Streptomycetaceae; genus Streptomyces; species Streptomyces hygroscopicus. Next base: position 9,754,786 of record CP018627.1, on the reverse strand, counting down.
GCCGGATCGCCGGTCCCGGCGGCGTGCTGGACCTTCCGACGCCCAGCCGCGGTGCCATCGAACAGGCCGGTTTCACGGTGATCGAGGACCGAGGCCCGTCCTTGCTGCCCGACGCTTTCCTGCCGAACCCGGTCGGCAGCACCTTCCTGCTGGGCGGAGAGATATGACCTCGCCGAGCCGATCTGACACCAGAAAGGCCCCCTGCGCGTGGCGGGGGCATCAGCGCTCTCTCGAAGACATACCGCCATCCGCTGACGACGGGGAAGGTCACCATGACACGCGATTCCGACGAAAGACTCACCGCCGCGGACCTGGGCATGCCCGAGGCCACGGGGAGCCGAAGGATGGACTGGGCGGCGCTGCCGCGCGAGGTGACGGCCAGGATCGAGCAACTGCTCGGCAGCCCGGTGGCCCGCGCGATCAGCCAGCCGGGCGGGTTTTCCGAGGGGCTGGCCGCACGCGTGCGCCTGGGGAACGGCAAGCGTGCGTTCATCAAGGCGGCAAGCTCACTGATGGCACCGGCGGAGGCGGACTTTCACCGCCGTGAAATCGCAGTGTCCGAACGGCTTCCCAGGGAGGTGCCGGCGCCGCGGTTGCTCGACGCCTACGACGACGGCACCTGGGTCGTGCTGGCCTTCGAAGAGATCCCGGGACATCTGCCCGCCCAGCCCTGGCAGCGGGAGGAACTCCACAGAGTGCTCGCGGCAGTCACCGAGATGGCGGAGGTCCTGACGCCATCGCCCGTGGATCAGGCAATCCTGACCAAGCCGCGCCTTGGAGGGTGGCGGGCGATGGCGGGCGATGCCGCGGTCAGAGGAAAGGTCGAGGAGCTGTCGCCGTGGGCGGCCCACCATGTCGACCGACTCGCCGCCCTGGAAGAGAACGCTTCGCTGGATGGCGCCACTCTCCTGCACGGAGACCTGTACCCGTTCAACATCATGCTGACCGCGGACCGTGTCTTCGTCGTCGACTGGCCGCACGCCTGGATCGGCCCCCGTCACTGTGATGCGGTCACCCTGATGTCGAGCGCGTCCCTCAGTGGCGTGGACCCGCAGCCGATCGCCGAGAACCACCCGCTGACCCGCGATCTCGACCCCGTCCAGATCAACGAAGTGCTCGCCTTGCACGCCGGGTTTCTCCTGCGGACCGCTGCCGCGGCCGGTCCTGACGCCGATCCCCATATCGTGGCCATGATGACCGCGTTGGGCCTCGCCTCCCTGCGCTGGCTGCGAAAGCGGCTCTGAAACCCCCCGCCCCGGGTCAGGACGAGGAGGTCAGGCCAGGCAACTCTGTATCGCGCGGACGTAGCTTTCGGACCGATCGGAACCGATGATGCCCGGTGCCATCTTGTTCATCATGTAGCTGATGGTGGTGCGGGTGTCGAGGTCCATGACGATCAGCGAGCCGCCCCATCCTCCCCAGTAACAGGCCCGCCCCTGAGGCACGTACGGCGCGGACTCGCTCTCGGGAAGCGCGAACCCGATACCCCATCGCAGGGGGATGTCGAGGATGAGATCGGTTCCGTGGCTCTGTTCGTCGAAGATCACCCCGATCGTGTCGGGCGACAGCAGCCGAACGCCGTCGACGGTGCCGCCCAGCGCGAGAGCCTTGAGGATTCGGGCCACGGACCGTGCGTTCCCGTGGCCGTTGAGCGCGGGCAGGTCGGCGTGGCGCCAGGCCGGGGTGTTCGCGGCCTCGGCATTGGGCAGCGGTCCGGCGACGGTCTTGAACCTCGGGCCCCGAGGGTCCAAAGCCGCCACGTCGAACGGGAGTGGGGGCGGTGGGGTGATCGGTGCGATCCGGCTCCAGTCCGCCTCCCTGCCCCGGTCTGGAAGTCGGCGCCGAGTGGTCCGGCTATCTCGTCGGCGACGAATGCCTTCATGGGCTTACCGGTCACCCGGCGCACCAGTTCGCCGACGAGGTGGCCCTGGTTCTGTGCGTGGTACCCCGACGCGGTTCCCGGTTCCCACCACGGCGCCTGGGCGGCGAGCCTCCGGGTGGCGAAGTCCCAGTCGTAGGTGTCCTCGGTACTGAACGGCGTCTCCCAACCGGACACTCCGGAGGTGTGACTGAGGAGGTGGCGGACCTCGATGTGCTCCTTGCCGTTGGCGGCGAAGTCCGGCTTCAGCGATCTGCTCCACACGCTGCGGACGGGCGAGCCCGCCGCGGCGCACTACCTGGGCAAGCCCAGGATCTCGACGTACCCGTCGGTGCCGTGCACGCGGATCCGCTGTCCGTCCCGGATCAGCCGGGTGGCCCGCTCCACGCCCACGACGGCCGGCAAGCCGTACTCCCGGGCGATCACCGCGCCATGGGTCATCAGGCCGCCCACCTCCGTCACCAGGCCCGCGATTCCGACGAACAGCGGCGACCAGCTCGGATCCGTGAAGGCCGTGACCAGGATGTCGCCCGCTTCGAGATCGGCCTGCGCCATGTCCAGGATGACGCGGGCCCGTCCCTCGATGGTCCCGGCGGAAACCGGCAGGCCGATCAGGGCGCCGGCCGGCGCGTCGTCGCGCCGGTACGCCCCGGTGAGGGCCTCACCATCCGAGGTGAGCACCCGGGGCGGGGTGAGCGCGTGGTACGACCGGAAGGCGTCCTTGCGCTGCTGGATGAGCTGGCCATCCACCTGGTGCGAGCGCACGACGTCGTGGAGTTCGTGGAACGTGAGGTAGAAGATGTCCTCCTGCTCAGGGAGTACGCCTGCCCGCACAAGGCGCTCGGCCTCCGCCAGCAGGGCCCGCTTGTAGACGAAGTAGCGGCTGATGATGCCGTACTTCGGGTACTCCCGGTACCCGATGAAGGTTCGGACCCGGTCGATCATCCGCTTGGTCTCGTCGGCCTTCCGGTCCCCGTCCGGCAGGGCCCGCAAGCGGGACAGCACGTCCTGTTCCTTCTGCCGCGCCTTCTGCCGCCCTTGCTCGAAGCGCCGCTCGGCGGCGCCCGGCTCGAAGTTCCTGACGTTGTCGAGGATCACGGGCACGAGTGTGGTGGGGCGCTCGCGCCACCGTGGTCTCGTGATGTCGATCTCGCCGACGCAGCGCATGCCGTACCGGTCGAGGTAGGACTCGATGGCGTCGCGCGTTTCGGTCCCGCCCGCGAGCTTCGCCAGCTCGTCCAGGAAGGCGTCATCCTCGATGTCCTCGACACCCCGCAGGAACGCCACCACCTCCGGATGCGGGCGGATCACGTCCGCGACGTCGAGCAGCGCCAGTCCCATCTCCGACGTGACGTTGTCGGGGGCGGACAGTGTGAGCGTGTCAGCCGTGTTCTTCTCGCCCAGCCACTCCCGCAGCGTGTCGTTGAGCCACCACGTGGCCTCCATCCCCGCCATGATCGCCTGCATGCTCAGCGGATCGGTGAGGACGCGCTTGTGCTCCTCGAAGGTCTCCAGCAGGAAGTCGAACAGCGCCGGTCCGGTCCTCGTCCTGATGTCGCGCTCCAGGGCGGCGATGGACGTCCGGCTGCGCTCGATCAGCTCGGTGACGATGGCCGGATCGGTCGCGATCGGGGCGGACGCGCCACGCGCCGGGGGCCCGCCGGGACCCGCGTCCGGGAGCGACGGGACGAAATCGCCGCGTTCGAGGACGGTCTCCAGAGCGTCCCTGATCAGCGGATCGCCTCTCCCTACGACGTCCAGGAGGGCGGCGCGGCTCGCGGGCGAGGCCAGGCGCCGGGTGGCGTCGACGAACAGCCTTCCGCCGGCCTCGTGCATCGGCGCCATGGCCGTGAGCTGCCACACGGAGATCCCCAGGGGCCTCATGGGGTCGGTCATCATCTGCTGATGGCCCACGGAGAGGTAGACGTGATTCTCCTGGTCGCCGGTTTCGGGGATGGGGAACAGGGTCGTGATCGGCCGGCTCTGCACGATCTGGAAGCCATCGTCGGCCAGGCACCATTCGATGTCCTGCGGGCGGCCGAAGTGCGCTTCGATCCGCCGCCCGAGCTCCACGAGCCGTACGGCCTGCGCGTCCGTCAGCGCCGGCTGCTCCTGCCGCCGCGAGTCGATCGCCACTTCCCGCGTACCGCCGGCGGGCAGGGCGTGAACGGCACGCTGTTTGGCGGCGATCGTCTTGGCGACGACTTCGCCCTGTCGCACCGTGAAGACGTCCGGGTTCACCAGGCCGGAGACCAGGGCCTCACCGAGCCCGAAACCGGCGTCCACGGTGGCGACCTTCCGGTTGCCCGTGACGGGGTCGGCCGTGAACAGGATGCCGGCCGCATACGGGAAGACCATCTGCTGCACGACCACGGCCATATGGACCGTACGGTGGTCGATGCCGCCGCGCCGGCGGTAGGTCACGGCCCGCTCGGTGAACAGCGAGGCCCAGCACCGGCTGATGTGCTGGAGGATCGCCGTCGGCCCCACGACGTTCAGGTACGTGTCCTGCTGGCCGGCGAAGGAGGCCGTCGGCAGGTCCTCCGCCGTCGCGCTGGATCGGACGGCGTAGGCGGCTTGTTCGCCGAGCCGGGCGAGCGCGCGGGTGATCGCCGCCGCGAGATCGCCCGGCATGGCGATCCCTTCGATGGTCCGACGCATCCGCGCGCTGAGCGTGCGGATCGCCTCCCGGTCGTCCGGGTTCACGCGCGACAGCTGATCGAGGTGATCGTCGATCGACGGCGCTTCCGCCATGATCCGCCGGAAGGCGTCCGTCGTCACGCAGAAGCCACCCGGCACCCGGATGCCCTCGATCCGCGACAGCCCGCCCAGGTGCGCGCCCTTGCCGCCGACGACCGCGGCCTGCGTCTCGGCAACCTCTTGAAGATCCAATACGTACTGGTCACTCATCGCGAGACCTCCGAGGCAGCCGTGCTCCATCGCACCGCGAGCCGGTCCCACCACTGGTCCGACGTCATCGCGTCCCCCATACGTCGACAACAACACACGTACGTCGTGCCCCCATTTCCGCAGGTTGTGGCATCGGCCGACGATTCTGCGCCGTGACCCGGGGCTTGCGGCAAGCCCCCCGGCGCGCTATACGTTGAAAGTGGCAAGGAGAGAGTGTTTCTCCTTGCCTTTGCCTTTGCCTTTGCCGTACCCGGTCCACGGTCAAGCGGTCGGCACCGGGCACGCCTACGACAACCACTTCTCTCCGTCATCACGATCAAGGACCGTAAGATCGCGCACTGGCGGGACTACCTCGCCCCCGTCGCCGTGTTCGACACCGTCGGCCGGCCCCCTCACCGCGAGTGAGAGTCGGAAGGTGCGGCGCCGTCCGCCGCGGAGGGCGCCGCATGGCGCAACCGCGCCGGATCGGCACGGGTCAGGGCCGTGGGCGCGGCCAACTGCCGGCCGGTCTCGTACGCCTCGGCGAAGCGCTCGTCGCCGAGCGCGGCCCGGCCGCGGCTGGTCAGCGTGCGGACCTGCGGATCGCTCGGCCGACTCGACCAGCTCACGCGCCCGGTCCAGGTCAACGATCCGCACCCACAGGCCGGCCTCCCGCGCGTCGAGGAGCATCGCCATCTCGGGCGACGCCGAGCGCAGCGCGCGCTCCCGGGTCGCGGCGATCCTCTCGGTCGCCCGCGAGGTCTCACCGAGCCGCACGTGCAGATCGTTCCATCGCAGGTCGATGAAGATCTCGCCGCTGAGGCTGAGCGACCCGAACTCAGCGCCTGACGTTCGCCGTCCACGTCCGTACCGGATGGCGCGGCGAGCGCGACCGTGGCCACGGCGGCGTACGGCCATCCGCCCATCCCCGGCACGCCGCCCTCAGCAGCCTGCCGGGGCCCGTACGCAGCGCTGAGACGGTGCGGGACGGCACCAGCGTCAGCGCCACGTGCCCCCATGTCAGCGCCGTGTGTGCCCCGTGTGAGCGGCCCGCGTCAGTCTTCCCGTGCCTGAAGACCACAGGCTTCGGAAGGGGAGTTTTGTCGTGCATGACGTAGTGATCGTGGGCGCCGGCCCGGTCGGTCTGTTCCTCGCCTGCGAACTCGGCCTCGCGGGCTGTTCGGTCCTGGTGCTCGAACGGGAGCCGGAGCCCCGCTCCCCGTGGCGGGCGGAGCCGCTCGGGATGCGGGGCCTGTCCGCCGCGTCGGTCGAGGCGTTCTACCGCCGCGGGATGCTGCACCCGCTGCTGACGGCCTCGGGCGTTCACGACGATCCCGACGCGGACGCCGACACCGACGAGCCGTCACCCCCGCGCACCGCGGGCCACTTCGCCGGCATGATGCTCGATCCGGCCAATGTCGACGTCGCCGCCCTGCCGTTCCGGCTTCCCAGCCCGGCACCGGAGGGCATGCTGACACACCTCGAAGCGGTCGAGGCGGTGCTGTCCGAGCGGGCGTCCAAGCTCGGCGTGGACATCAGGCGCGGCGTCACGGTCTCAGCCATCGCCCACGACGAGGAGAGCGTGGTCGCGAAAGCGGGCGAGCACGCGTACCCGGCGCGCTGGCTCGTCGGCTGCGATGGCGGACGCAGTGCGGTGCGCGGGCTCGCGGGCTTCGACTTCGTCGGCAGCGAGCCGCAGTTCACCGGCTACACCCTGCACGCCACCATCGCCGATCCCGAGAAGCTGCGCCCCGGGTTCAACCTGACGCCGAGCGGCATGTACGTCCGGATGCCCGCGGAAGGGCATATCGGCATGATGGACTTCGACGGCGGCGCGTTCGACCGCTCGCAGCCGCCGACGCGCGACCATCTCCAGACGGTGCTGCGCCGAGTGTCCGGCGCCGACGTGACACTGAGCGCCATCCATCTCGCCTCGACTTTCACCGATCGGGCGATGCAGACGACGACCTACCGGGCGGGACGTGTCCTGCTCGCGGGCGACGCCGCTCATATCCACTCCCCCCTCGGCGGGCAGGGACTCAACACCGGCATCGGCGACGCCGTGAACCTGGGATGGAAGCTCGCGGCCACCGTGCACGGGCACGCGCCGGACGGGCTCCTCGACACCTACACCCGCGAGCGCCATCCGATCGGCGCGGCGGTACTCGACTGGTCGCGCGCCCAGGTGGCGGCCATGCGGCCGGACGCGCATGGCCAGGCGATCCAAGCCGTGGTCCGCGACCTGATCGGGACCCGTGACGGAACGACCTACGTGTTCCAGAAGGTGTCGGGATCGTCGATCCGCTACGACCTCGGCGGCGAGCATCCACTGGTCGGCCGCAACGCCCCGGACCTTCGCCTTCAGGACGGCACGCGCCTCGGCGACCTGATGCGGGACGGACAAGGCATCGTGCTCGATTTCAGCGTCGACCGACGCCTGCACGGTTCAGCGATGCGCTGGGAGAGCCGGATACGGTACGCGGCCGGGCCGGCGAGAAACGACCTCGGATCGGGCGCCGTGCTCGTCCGGCCGGACGGCGTCGTCGCCTGGGCAGGCGATCGCCACCCCGACCGTGAGGCGTTCGAGCGGGCCGCGGTCCCATGGTTCGGCAGCCCGGTGGCTTGATGCGGCTGCCCCGCTCCCTTCTCACTGCGCCGTCGAAGACGGCGTGCGCGGGTCACTGGGAGACGGTGGCGGCAGGCGGGGTCCACCGGTGAGTGCGGGGCACCGTGCCGGGGATGCCGTAGTCCTTCCTGAGCTGTTCGGGGATGGCGTAGTGCATCACGCGTCCGCGGGTGAGGGAGGACAGTTCGAGGATGGTGGTGAGGTGGCCGAGGCGGTCCAGCGCCCAGGCCCCGAGCGGGGAGCGGTCCTCGATGGTCTCCAGTACGCCGAGGAGGCGGGGCACGGCCTTGACGACGGTGTCCCACGGGGTGCGCGGCACCTGGAGCCAGTCGGCGCACGTGTCCCCGACGAGGTGGCGGATGAGCGCGGAGACGATCGGGTCGAAGAAGGTCCCGGGCACGACCTGCTCGTAGAGCTCGATGAGCTGCCGGGTCAGGTGCGCGCCTTCCTCGGACGGCCCCATGTGCCGGACCATGTACAGGTCGAGGAACCGGCGGGCGTCGTCGAGGGTCGTGGGGACGGCGTCCTGGTCGACGCCGAGCATGGCACCGACCACGCGCCAGGCGTAGTAGTACGCCTCCGCGCCGTCCGTCGACATGTGGATGCCGAGGCGGTGCAGGCTGTCCAGGACCAGCAGGGAGAAGAACATCTGCCCGCCGATCATGTCCTCCTGGCAGATCGGTGTCCCGAGCGCGTCGGTGTCCCAGCGGTTCTCCCGCCTCAGGTGGTGGCGGATGGAGGCGTGCAGCAGGCGGACCTTCTGGGCGGCGGGGATGAAGCGGCTGCCGGCCTCGAAGGCGCCGGGCTGCATCAGGTAGACGGTGAACTGGCCGGTCTCCGCCATCCGTCTGGCGGGGTATTTCAGCCCGTGGGTGGCCGACAGGAGTTTCGCCACCCGCGGGACGACGTAGCACGCGGGCATGGAGGCGAAGGACAGCGCGGTGGAGATGTGCACGTTGTTGTCGATGAAGAACAGCCGGGCCTTCTCCATCTCCCCCCAGTCCACCCAGGAGGGCGGGGCGCTGGTGGCCCGGAGGTACTCCCGGGCGACATCGGGCAGCCCGTCCGGCAAGGGAGCGCCGACGCTGGAGACATAGCGCATCAGGGTGTTGAACGTGCCCACCTCCCCGCGCTCGAAGAGGGCGGCGACGGTGGCGTCGGCGAGTTCGTCACCGGCCTGCCGCAGGGCGTCCATCGATGCCTCGGTGTAGGTCATGACAGGACTCCTTGTCATTCACGGGTCGTCCACGACGGGCGGGGCGGCGGCCGAGACGGCACGAACTCCCGCCTGTGCGGGGGTCAGGACAGGCGGACCGCCGCCGAACGCGCCAGCGCGGTCAGGGCAGCGGCGGCGGGCGGGGGTGCGTCCAGCTCGTGCAGAGCGTCGAGGGCCTCCTCGACCCGCGCGGAGATCATGGCCTCGATACGGTCCGGGGCCTTCAGCCGGCACATCACCTCGCGGACCGCGTCCAGACCGGCAGCGTCCAGATCGCGTCGGCCGAGGAGGGCGCTCAGCCGCTCCCGCTCGTCGTCACCGGCGATGCGCCAGGTCTCCGCCAGCAGGGCCGTGGGCCGGTGGCCGCGCACATCGTCGGCGTTGGCCTTGCCGGTGCGTTCCGGGTCCCCGAACAGGCCGAGCAGGTCGTCCCGGAGCTGGAACGCCTCGCCCAGCGGCAGCCCGTACGCGGAGTAGCCCTCGCGCAGCCGCTCACCGGCCCCGGCCAGGGCTCCGCCGATCAGCAGGGGCTGCTCGACGGTGTACTTGGCGGTCTTGTACCGGATGACCTTCAGCGATGCCGTGGTGTCCGGATCGGCCCCGGTACACAGGATCTCCAGGCACTCCCCCGCGATCAGCTCCCGGGCCAGCACCGACCACAGCGGGCGGGCCCGTGCCAGGTACGCGGCGGGCAGACCGCTGGTGGCGAACATCTGCCCGGCCAGCGACATCAGCAGATCCCCCACCAGCATCGCCAGCGACCTGGCGGCGGCCACCGCACGCGGGCGACGGCGTACGGCACCGCGCAGGGCGATATGCGCCGTGGGCCGGCCATGCCGCAGCGGACTGTCGTCGATGAGATCGTCATGCACCACCGCGGCGGCATGCACCAGCTCCATCGAGGCCGCCGCCCGCACGAGCGCATCGCTGTCCGGCTGCCCCACCGCGCGCCAGCCCCAGTAGCAGAACGCCGCCCGCAGCCGCTTGCCGTCCGCGACCGCCGCCTCCAACTGCCCGGCCACCGGGCCCAGGACGGGATCGATCGCCGACAACTGCTCGGCTTCCTGGGCGACGAAGTGGTGCAGCACCTCGTCGACGCGGGTCTTGAACGCGGCCGGCCCCCACCGGTCGGACCCCCACCGGTCAGACATCGCCGGTGGCCCGCCGAGCCAGCGCGTGCCGGGCGAGAATCTCCAGGTGGGCCGGGGGGACGGCCGCGGTACGCCGGTCCAGCGCCAGGCGCCCGCGTGCCATCAGATCGTGCTCGGCCTCCGCCGCCAGCTCCGCGGCGTCCGAGCGGCGCAGCAACCCCCGCGCCGTCCCCAGCACCGAACCCAGCGTGCTCACCGCCAGATCGGCCAGCCCGGCCGCCAGCAGGATCGCCCGCTCGTCCAGTCCCCCGCGTCGTCCCGCGCCTTGCACCATCCCATCCCCCACCCTCAGCCCGTCCGGGCGGCGCCGGTCATACGCCGTGCTGGTCAGCGTGGCATCGCACCGGGCATATGAAGAGAACAACTCACGATCGAGTGATGACATCGCTCGCGTGTACGGGTTGCTCTTCCCGCGGGGGCGGCCCAGCGGACCCCCTAGCCTCGGGGGCTGCTGATCCGTTCAGGCTGGATCACATAGATCACCCGGACTTGATCGCGGCCGCCGAACCAGGGATAGGGCCCCCCGAGGTACTTCTGCGCGAGCGCCTCGATGTGGTCGGCCGCTCCCTCGGTGGTCACCCGCACCACACGGCCACGGATCTGGACGTAGGAGGAGGGCTGGGAGGGGTCGGCGACCGCGACGGCCACCCGCGGGTCGCGCGCGATGTTCCGGGTCTTCTGATGCGACTCGACACTGTTGATCAGGACGTGCTCGCCATCGGTGTCGACCCAGGTCTGGGTGAGCTGGGGCGAGCCGTCGGGCATCGTGGTGGCGAGGTAGCAGGTGCTGGGGCGGCGCAGCAGCGCCAGCACGTCCTCGCCGAGGGGTACGGGCACGGGATCCTCCAGGGGGCGGTTCGGTGGGGTGCTGGGGCCACGGTAACCACGGCGGGGAGCCCGGCCCTCCCCGCCCCCGAACTGCGGCTCCCCGAAGCACCTGACCGGCGTCGGGGGCCGGGGTCGGGGCCGGGACCGGCCGCAGGCGGCCGACCCCGGTGGGCGGGGCCCGTCAGGGGGCGATCCCCACACCGTCGATCCGGCTCCACGCCCGCTCCTGTGCCGCGGTCATGGCGGGCCAGCCGAGCCCGCCCGGTCGGGGACGGACCCGCGAGGCGTAGGGCGAGGGGTGGAAGGCGGAGTCGTAGAAGCAACCGCTGCCGTAGATGTCGTCGAAGGCGCCGCAGGAGGCCGCGATCGAGGACGGGGTCGGCTTACGGCCGGAGCGCACCCAAGTGTCGAGCGCCGAGAGGGAGTTGGCGTATTCGGAGTCGCTCAGCGCACTGTGCTCGGTCTCCTTCGTGAACGTCTGGACGAGGTTTCCGCCCCGGCCGGCACCCCGGAGAGTGGCGCGGTAGGCAGCCTCGTGCTCCACGAAGGCCGTCGGGTCGTCGATCGCGTGCAGGGTGAGGACCGGAAGGGAAACCCTGCCGGTGAGATCGCTGTCGTAGGAGAGGTCACGGCGGGCGGTGGGATCGGCCGAGAACCGCTCGACACCCGCGTTGAGCGCCTTGTCGTCGTGTGAACCCGAATACCACACACCCCGGTTGCCGAACGGGTTACGGCCGCCGAGCCGGTTCCACACGATGTCCCGGAAGGTGAAGGTCGAGAACCGCAGATGCGATTCGAGTGAGCGCTCCGGGACGCGGGTGACGGCGAGGATGTCGTCGAGGTTGCGCTGCTGCGCCGCGGTCCGGTCCGCGGGGTCGGACGCGTAGCCGGTGCACTCCTGAAGGCGGGCGCGGAGCCCGGCGTTCGTCAGGGTGGAGTCCGGGCGCAGTCCCTGCCACAGGGGGTATTGCGGCTCGGTCGGCCGGGGGTGGTTGTGGCAGTAGTACTGGTAGACCACCCGCAGGTCGACGCGGTAGTCGTAGCCGCGCGAGCCACCGCCGAGGACACCGCTGGTCAGCAGCGCCCCGTCGTAGGCCCCGGGCCGTGCGCCGTAGGTCTCCGCGACCTTCGCGGCGACGTCGCCACCCCAGGACTGGCCGTGGATGTAGGTCCGCTTCGGTTTGCCGAACCGGGCGAGGAACAGGCGGCGTACGTTCTCGGTGTCGGCGGCGGCCATCCGGGTTCCGTAGCCACCGCGGCGGTAGGAGGAGCCGGCCCAGGCATATCCCTGTTCGACCATCACCGCCCAGCGCTCCAGGTCGTCGGTGCTGCGGGACGGGTCGGAGGAGTCGCCGAGATCGGGCCCGCCGTGTGCGTGCACGACGAGGGACCCGTTCCAGTGCGTGGGCACCGCGATCGTGTAGTACGCCCCGTTGGTGTCCTGGCCGGTGTAGCACTTCGCCTTCCCGGCCAGCTTGGCCGGGCAGGTGGCAGCCGCGGGCTGGGTGGTCTGGGCGTGGCCGGTGGGTGCGTTGCCGAGCGTGCCGAGGGACACGGCCGCGAGCACGGCCGCCAGTACCGCTGGACGGCGTCGGCGGTGGGAGGCCCACCAGGAGACATGCGTGGGCGCGTCAGATGTGTTCAAGGAGTGGCTCCTATCGTGCTCCGCGCGAAGCTGCGCTGCGCACGGGGATGCTAGGAACCGCCGGGGGCGAGCGCCATCCCGTCGATCATTGCGTTCATATTGTTCGCCGGGAGCGCCGACGGCGGCCGCGGGGCGGTCAGGAGGACGCGCGGACCACGAGGCGTGGCTCGATCACCGTCTCGCCCGTCGCGGCGCCGGTCATCAGTGCGGCGACCTGCCGTACCGCGGCCCGGCCGAGGAGTTCCTTGTCGACCGTCAGGGTGGTCAGCGGCGGGTCCACGAGCCGGCTCAGCGTCAGCCCGTCGCAGCCGACGAACGCGCAGTCCTCCGGCACTCGCACCCCGCGGTCGCGGGCGCGGCGCATGGCACCGATGGCGATCAGGTCGTTGTACGCGAGCACGGCCGTCGCGCCGAAGCCGGTGTCCAGCACGTCGTCCATGGCCGCCGCCCCGCCGTCGAGGGAGTTGGCCGCCGGGAACACCCAGCTCTCGTCCGCGGGCAGCCCCAGTTCGGCGGCCGTCCCCAGGAACAGCGAGTGCCGGGTGCCGCGGTCGCCCGCGTCCGGGCGCCCCCGGTCGTCGAGCATCGCGATCCGGCGGTGGCCGCGCTCGACGAGGTGGCCGACCACCTGGCGCATCCCGCTGGCGAAGTCGATCCGGCCCCCGCTCACCGCCGGTGGCCGGTGCTCGTTGTCCAGCAGGACGAAGGGCATCCCGGAGCGCCGGATGAGCTCGATGGCGCCGGGGTCCAGCAGAAAGGCGATACACGCGTCCACGTGGTTCACCACGGTCTCCGCCACCGCGGTCTCGCGTTCCAGGGCGGATCCGGTGCTGTAGACGGCCACCTGCCAGCCGCGCTCGTCGGCCGCCGCCAGCACACCGGAGACCACCTCGGGAAAGAACGGGTTGAGCACGTCCGCGATGACCAGCCCCAGCGTGGTGAGCCGCGGGCCGACCATGCCACGGGCGAACCGGCTGGGCCGGTATCCCATGGACTGGGCCACCAGGAGCACCCGCTGCCGGGTGGCGGGGTCGATCTCCGGTTTGTTGTTGACCGCGCGGGACACGGTCTGCCGGGACACCCCGGCCGAGCGTGCCACGTCGTCGATGGTGATCCGGCGCGGCCTGCCGTTCGCGGGCATGGTCCCCACCCCTCTCCCTCACCCGCGGACGTGGCACTCGGGCGCGCTCATGGATGCGGTCCCCGATCCACTCCCGCCTTGATAATCACCGCGGCGACGACGGGCGTCAACGGATCGCCACCGCATAACACCCCACCGCCGCACACATATTGACACGGCGGCCGGGTGGGCCGGACAGTGCTTCGTGAACGCTCACGGGAACGTTCACGGAGGACAGGATATGCCCACGCCGAGGATCCCGCTCCGCCCCTTCCACATCTCTGCCGCCCGCACCACACATGCCACCCGCTCGCGGTGGCGCGCTGTGTGCGCGGCGGTCGTACTCGCCCTGGCCATCGGCCTCCTCGCCGCCCCCGCCAAGTCCGAGGTCCACCACCCCCGGCAGGAGTGGCTGCGTCAGTCCACTGCCGGGCTCTTCCTGCACTGGGGCATGTTCACCCACCCCCAGCACCGCGACTGCGCCGAGTGGGAGCGCGATGTCACCGAGGGCGGCTGGAGCGCCGACTACTGGGTGGACGAGGCCCGCAAGCTCGGCGCCTCGTACATCGTGCTGGCCACCTTCCACAGCAGGCTGGGCTACGCCCGCCCCTGGCCCTCGAAGATTCCGGGAAGCTGCGCCACCGAGCGCGATCTGCTCGGTGAGTTGGTGGCCGCCGGTAAGGCCAAGGGCGTGCGCATCGTCCTCTACATGACCGACGACCCGCAGTGGCACAACGCGGACGGCGTCGAGACGCTGGATTCGGCCGCCTACTCGGCGTACAAGGGCGAGCAGGTCGACCTCACCACGCGCCAAGGCTTCGGCAGGTTCAGCTACGACCTGTTCCTCGAGGCCATGGAGAAGTACCCGGACCTGTCGGGGTTCTGGATCGACAACGACAACGAGTACTGGGAGGAGCACGGCCTCTACGAGAAGATCCGCGAGCGCCGGCCCGACTGGCTGCTGAGCAACAACAACGAAGACACGCCGATCATGGACACGGTCAGCAATGAGCAGAAGACCGGCATGACCCCGGCGTACGACTACCCCGCCGCCGTGAGCGTTCCCATGCCCCGGCTGACCGAGGCCGACTACAAGCTGCCGACCACCGGCGACTGGTGGTACGACGGCGGTGACCACGAGGTCGACGCCCGGCTCAGCACCGGCCGTTACATCACCAACGCGGGCTCCTCCATCAAGTCGCTCATGGCCGAGACACCCATGGTGAACGGCGAACTCCCGCCCCAGCAGGAGGAGTTCAACGACTTCATGGGCAAGTGGGTGGAGCCCATCAAGGAGTCGGTGTACGGCGTCGAGGGCGGCGGCTATATGTACGGCGGCATGCGGCCCGGGTTCTGGAACGACGGCGCCCATGGCGTGGTCACCGTGGGCCGGGGCGAGGACGGTGACCGCACCCAGTACGTCCACGTGGTCACCCCGCCCCGCACCGACATGGTGCGGCTGGGCGACAACGGCTACACCGTGCGCCGGGTCACCAACCTCCGCACCGGTCAGAAGATGCGCTTCAGCCAGTCCGGCGGCCATCTGTCCATCCTCGGCATCCACGACTGGGATCCGTACGACACCGTCTTCAAGGTCGAGACCGACAGCCGCCGGCCCTTCTACCCGCAGTCCGGTGTCGGCGCCACCGCCACCTCCGCGCGGACCGGCCACCCGGCGGCCGACCTGGCCGACGGCGACTACGAGACCTACTGGGACAGCGACGGCAAGCTGCCCGTCTCCGTCACCCTCGACCTCGGCGCGCGCAAGCACACCACGGCGCTGGCGGTGAACCAGCGCGAGTGGTCGCCGACGCACGCCCGGTCCTCCTTCGGGCGCCCCGAGGACTCCGCGCGCATCAAGGACTACCGCGTCTACGCCAGCGGCGACGGCAAGCGCTGGACGCAGGTGCGCTCCGGCGCCCTGCCCAGCGCCCGCGGGGTGCAGAGCATCGACATCGGTGGCCGCGACGCCCGCTATCTGAAGCTGGAGGTGCGCAGCCTGTGGGGCGGCCCGCGGGCACCGGAGTTCTACAACCAGCTGCGCATCGACGAGATCCAGGTGGCCTACGGCCGCTCGAAGACCACCCGCACCCAGCTGCCGCTGGAGGCCGAGGCCCGGCAGAACGCGTCGTCGGGCGCGGTCCACTCGGTGGCCTGCGGCCCCTGCTCGGGCGGCCGGCGCGTGGACGGCCTCGGCGGCGGGGCGCGCGACTCCGTGACGTACCGCGAGGTCCGCGCCCCCGAAAGCGGCGACTACCGGCTCCAGTTGGACCACACCGCGAAGGCAGCCACCTCGCTGTCCGTGAGCGTCAACGGCGCGGCACCGGTCGAGGTCCCCGTGGTCGCGGGCAGCCCCGGGGTGCCGGAGAGCACGGCGGTGTCCGTGCCGCTCAAGGCGGGCGCCAACACGGTGAAGGTCTTCAGCACCGCCCGCCGCGGCCCCGGGCTGGACCGGATCGCGGTCGCCCCGCCGCCCCCGGCCTCGTACACGCCCAAGACCACGCTCACCGTCCGGCCCCATGGTCTGCAGTGGGTCGGCCCCGGCCGGCGGTTCCTCACCGTCACGGCGACCCTCCGGCTCGACGCCGACGAGCAGCTCGACGGCATCAGCCTCGCCCCCCGGCTGCCGGCCGGCTGGACCGCGGACGGCGGCCCGGTCACGGCCCGGTCGCTGCGGCTCGGCCAGACGGTGCGGGGCACCTGGACCCTCACCTCCCCGCCCGGCCAGGACGCCGGTTCGGCCGACATCCCCGTCACGGCGGACTTCGGGCTGCTCGGCCGGCCGAAGTCGGTCTCGGACCAGGTCAAGGTGCGGCCACTGCCCGCCGACCGGATCTGGGCACGCGAGGCGGAGGACTCGGCCAACCAGTTCGGCAGCACCGGCCTCACCGGCTGCGGACCCTGCTCCGGGGCCGAGAAGGTGCGCAACATCGGGGGCAGCGAGCAGGCGGCCATGGTCTTCCCCGATGTCGTCGTCCCCGACGGCGGGCAGCACACGCTCCACCTCGACTACACGGTCAACGGCACCCGCTCGTTCCAGGTGAGCGTCAACGGCGGCCCGGCGACCAAGGTGACCGTGACCGACACCGGGAACACCACCCCGCGCACGACCTCCATCCCGGTCACCCTCAAATCCGGCGCCAACACCATCAAGATCTCCAACGACACCGAGTCCGCCCCCGACCTCGACCGGCTCTCCATCGGCCGGACCACCTGAGGAGCCAGGCGATGCATCCGAGACCTTCCCGCCGCTCGGCGCTGCGCACCGGCGGTCTGCTGGCGGCAGGCGCGCTGCTCCCCCAGCTCCCCGCGGGGCAGGCGTACGCGGCCACGTCGCACACCGGCGCGGCCACCGACTACACCGGGGCGTGGCGCGCGGTGCCGGGGATCCTGGACCGGATCAGGCCGCCCGCCTTCCCCCGCCGGAGCTTCCGGATCACCGACTACGGCGCGGTCGGCGACGGGCGGACGATGAACACCGCGGCGTTCCGGGCCGCCATCGCCGCCTGCCACCGCGCGGGCGGCGGCCGGGTCGTCGTCCCCGAGGGCCGTTTCCTCACCGGCGCGATCCAGCTGCGCGGCCGGGTGAATCTGCATGTCACCGCGGGCGCCACCATCGCCTTCAGCCCCGATCCGCGCGACTTCCTGCCGGTGGTGCTCACCCGCTGGGAGGGCACCGAGTGCTACAACTACTCGCCCTTCATCTACGCGTACGGCGCGCGGGACGTCGCGGTCACCGGGCCCGGCATCCTCGACGGGCAGGCGCGGCTCGGCCCGTGGGAGAGCTGGTACCGCGACAGCGGACCGCAGGGGGCCGATCAGAAGCTGCTGCGCGAGATGGGCTCCACGGGAGCGCCGGTGGCCAGGCGCGTCTTCGGTGACGGCCACTATCTGCGGCCGAAGATGGTGCAGTTCTACCGCTGCCGCAATGTCCTGGTCAGCGACCTGACCATCGTCGACCCGCCGATGTGGACCGTGCATCCGGTGCTCTCCGGCAACGTCACCGTGCGCGGTGTCACCGTGGACAGCACGCTCTACAACACCGATGGCTGCGACCCGGAGTGCTGCTCGGATGTGCTCATCACCGACTGCCGCTTCAACACCAACGACGACTGCGTGGCCGTCAAGTCCGGCCGGGACGAGGACGGCCACCGCGTCGGCGTACCGAGCAGGAACATCGTCGTACGCGACTGCCGGTTCTCCGGCCGCTGGGGCGGGATGACCGTCGGCAGCGAGATGTCCGGCGGGGTGCGCGACATCTTCGCCGAGAACTGCGAGATCAACCCACCGGAATTCCCCGGCCGCTACCCCGTCAAGCACGCGCTGTACGTCAAGGCGAACAAGAAGCGCGGCGGCTTCATCGACGGTGTGCACATCCGGAACTTCACCGGACAGGACGTGGAGCGCGACATCGCGTTCGTGACCATGGCCTACAACGGCGGCGAGGACGGGACCCTGCCGGTGTCCGTGCGGAACATCCATATGGACCGCATGGCGATCGACGGCGCCCAGACCGTGCTGCGGCTGGTCGGCCTGGACACCGACCATCTGCGCGGTGTGCACCTCTCCCGCTCCGCCTTCACCGGCATCCTCAACCCCGACAGCATCGTCTACACCGACGACCTGACCTTCCGGCGGGTCAACGTCAACGGCCAGGAGGTGCCACCCCGGCCACACCCCTGATCGGCGTGCGGCCGGGGGCCTGCTGCGCGGCTACTCGAACCGTGCCGTGTCCCCCGCCCCCCGGCGTACGATCTCGGCCTCGCCACTGGAGAAGTCGATGACCGTGGTCGGCTCGGTGCCGCAGTCACCCGAGTCGACCACGGCGTCCACCACATGGTCGAGCCGTTCCTTGATCTCCCAGCCCTGTGTCATCGGCTCGTCCTCGTCGGGGAGCAGCAGGGTGCTGGAGAGCAGTGGCTCACCGAGCTCGGCGAGCAGGGCCTGGGTGACGACATGGTCGGGGATCCGGACGCCGACCGTCTTCTTCTTCGGGTGCGGAAGCTGACGCGGTACGTCCTTCGTCGCCGGGAGGATGAAGGTGTAACTGCCGGGCGTCGCCGCTTTGATCGCGCGGAACACGTCCTTGTCGATGTGCACGAACTGGCCGAGCTGCGCGAAGTTCTGGCACATCAGGGTGAAGTGGTGACGGTCGTCGAGGTTGCGAATCGACCGGATCTGATTAATTCCGTCACGATTGCCCATCTGGCATCCCAGCGCGAAGCAGGAGTCCGTCGGATAGGCGACGAGCCCACCCGAGCGGATCCTGTCGGCCACATTGCTGATGGTGCGCTGCTGAGGGTTATCGGGATGCACATCGAAATACTTCGCCATCCACCGAGCCTACGTGCACCGACGGCACACCTCGACCTCGGTGGCCTGATCGGCGGGGCCGCGATGGCCGGGCGGCGCGGCACATCGGCCAGAGGTGTTCCCCGCCGAGGGGACGCAGTACTCCTCGGCGGGGTGGTTCAGTCCGCCAGGGCCCGGCGGTAGACCGCTGGATCGACGTTGCCGCCCGACGCCACGAGCGCCACGGTCCTGCCCCGTACGTCCACCTTCCCGGACAGCAGTGCAGCCAGGCACGCGGCGGCCCCCGGCTCCACCACGATCTTGAGGAGCCGGTGGGCCGTGCCCATGGCGGCCAGGACCTCCTCGTCGGTGACGGTCAGGCCGGTCACATCGTGGTGGCGGAGGACGGCCAGCGGGCGCGCACCGGCCGCCGGACCGGAGATGGCGTCCATGAGGCCGCCGGGCGGGTGGGGGTTGGCGCATACGCGGCCGGTCGCCAGGGACCGGGCCATCTTGTCGAAGCCTGCCGGTTCGACGATGTGGTTCACCATCCCGGGGAACGCGTGGTGGAGCGCGGTGATCACACCGGAGGCCAGCCCGCCGCCACTGCAGTTCACCAGGACCGCCTCCGGGGTCAGGCCCAGCTCGCGCGCCTGCTCGGCCATCTCCAGGCCGACGGTGCCCTGCCCGGCCATGACCCTGACGTCGTCGAAGGGCGGGATCAGCGTCATGCCGCGGTCCTGAAGGATCTTCCGGGCGACCTCTTCCCGGTCCTCGGTCCGCGGGTCGTACAGGACCGTCTCGGCGCCCCACCAGCGACAGTTGTCGACCTTGATGCGCGGGGCGTCATGCGGCATGACGATGACCGCGGGGCAACCGGCGAGCCGTGCCGCCGCGGCCACGCCCTGCCCGTGATTGCCGGCGGAGTAGGCCACGATCCCCGCGCGGCGCGCCTCCTCGTCCAGGGCGAGCAGGGCGTTGAGCGCCCCGCGCACCTTGAACGAGCCGGTGAGCTGGAGGCATTCGGCCTTGACCAGGACGCGGGCGCCGACGAGCTCGTCCAGCATCGGGGAGGTGAGCAGAGGTGTCCGGACCACCTGACCGGACAGGCGCCGCGCGGCCTCGTGGATGGCGTCCATGCCGAAGCCGGGCACGATGGCGTCCGCGACGGCCGCCGCGTTCACTTCCGGTGGCTCGGGCATACGCGGCCCCCGCTCCCCGGGTCGGTCGTGGATCTCGGACAACGTTGGGTGTCCTCTCGTGTGGTGGGGCGGGGTCCCGCATCGGCAGGGTACGCGCGTTGTTCCTTGCGCCGGTGTCGTCAGGGTGCGAACGCGCGGCGCACGGTGGCGGCCAGGCTGTCGCGGTGGCGCTGCTGGTCGGTGGCGGGATCGGCCGTTGTCGCGGCGTAGGTGAGGCTGGCCCTCTCAGCCCCCGGCCCGTGACGCTTCCCTGACGCCGCCCGCGGCCGGACCCGAGGCGCGGAAGGTGCGCCGGTAGGCCGACGGGGCCACCCCCGCCTCCGCCGCCAGGTGCCGCCGCAGCGAGGTGGCGGTGGCGAAGCCGACCTCGTGGGCGACCCGTTCCACCGGCAAATCACTGGACTCCAGCAGATGCCGTGCCCGCCGCAGCCGCTGCTGGGTCAGCCAGCGGCCGGGGCTCAGACCGGTCTCCTCCCGGAAGCGCCGGGCGAAGGTACGGGTGCTCATCGCCGCATGCGCGGCCAGCTCGTCCAGCGACAGCGGCAGTTCCAGCCGCCGCAGCGCCCAGTCGCGGGTCGGCCCGGTGCCGGTTTCGCTCACCGGCGGCAGCGGCCGCTCGATGTACTGCGCCTGCCCGCCGTCCCGGTACGGCGGCACGACACAGCAACGGGCGACGTGGTTGGCCACCTCGCTGCCGTGGTCCTGGCGCACCAGGTGCAGGCAGACGTCGACACCGCTCGCCGCCCCCGCGGAGGTCAGCACATCACCGTGGTCGACGAAGAGCACACCGGCATCCAGCTCGACCCGGGGAAACAGCTCCTGGAAGTGGTCGGTGAGCGCCCAGTGGGTGGTGGCCCGGCGCCCGTCCAGGAGACCGGCGGCGGCCAGCAGGAAGGCGCCCGTACAGATGGACACCAGCCGGGTGCCGGGGCGGACGCGGGAGAGGGCGGCGAGGACCTGCGGGTCCGGGGCGGCGGCCGAGGCGCGGGTGATCGCGTACGGAGGGATGACCACGGTGTCCGCCTCGGCCAGCACCTCGGGACCGTGCCCGGGGGTGACGGTCAGGTCCGAGTCGGTACGTACGGGCTGCCCGTCCACGCTCGCGGACAGCACCTCGTAGCGGCCATCGGCGGAGCCCAGGACCCGGTGCGGGATGCCGAGTTCGAAGGGATAGACGCCGTCGAGGGCAAGGACGACGACCTTGTGGGCGCCGGGCCGCGGGTCCGGGCGCATCCGGCGGTCCAGTTCGGCGGCGCGGTCGGCGAGTTCACGGACCCGGGAGGGCACGGCGGACGCGGGGCGGGCGGTGGGACTGGTGCGGGCGCCGGGAACGGAGCGGGCGGCAGGGTCGATGGGCATGGCAGAAATGTATCGGAGGCTGACCTTCTGGCCATCGCCCCGGACTGGGCCGTACGGCCAGGATCGAGCCATGACTTCGACGGACACCCCTTCGGCGGACACCCCCGAGAACCTCGACTCCCCGGCCCCGGCAGCCGCCCCGGACCGCGCCCCCGTGATGCTCGCCCTGCACCAGACGGCCCTCGGCGGCCCCGAGGTCCTGCGGCTGACCGAGCTTCCGCGCCCCGCGCCCGGCCCCGGAGAGATCCTCATCGCCGTGCACGCGGCCGGGCTCAACCCCACGGACTTCAAGCACCGCGCCCTGAGCATCTTCCTGCCGCCCCCGCCGCTGACCCTCGGCTGGGACGTCTCCGGCACCGTGGTGGAGACCGGTTTCGGTGTCACCCTCTTCCAGCCCGGTGACGAGGTGTTCGGCATGCTGCCCTACCCGTACGGGGCGGGCTCCCACGCCGAGTACGTGACCGGCCCCACCCGCGCCTTCGCCGCCAAGCCCGCCGGGATCGACCACGTCCAGGCGGCCGCTCTGCCGCTGGCCGCGCTCACCGCCTGGCAGGCCCTCGTCGACACCGCGGACCTGCGGGCCGGGCAGCGGGTGCTGATCCACGCCGCGGCCGGGGGTGTCGGCCATCTCGCCGTACAGCTCGCCAAGGAGCGCGGCGCGCACGTCACCGGGACGGCGAGCGCCCCCAAGCACGACTTCCTGCGCGAACTCGGCGCGGATGCCTGCGTCGACCACCGCTCGGAGGACTTCACCGACACCGAGGAACGCTACGACGTCGTCATCGACGCCGTCGGCGGGGAGACCGCCACCCGCTCCGTGAGCGTGCTCCGCCCCGGCGGCGTCCTCGTCTCCCTGCTGCCGGGCGCCCAGGACACCCGGGCCGCGGCGGAGAAGGCACAGGTCCGCGCCGTCACCCTGCTCGTCGAGCACGACCGGGCCGGGATGCGCGCCATCGCCGAGCTCGTCGACCGGGGCAGGCTCCGCGCCCATGTCTCCGGCACCTTCCCGCTCGCCGAGGGCGCCCGGGCCCATGTCCAGGGGGAGACCGGCCGCACCACGGGCAAGCTGGTCATCACCGTGCGCTGAGGCGGGTTGGTTCGGGGCCGTCCCGGGCCGCGGCACAGGACGGCCCTTGGGCCACCGCGCCCGAAGGGCCACCGCGCCCGAAGGGCCACTGCGTCCGAACGTGCTCTACCGCATCGCCCGCAGTACGAGGGTCTGATGTGCTCCGCTGCCGCACCTGGTCAGGCTGCGGCTGCGAGAGGCGTCGGGTTGACTTGCCCCTGTTCAGGCGTCAGTGGTCGCGGTGCGCCGGAATTCGCTGGGGTTGGCGCCTCGGACCCGTTTGAACGCCGCGCTGAACCCGAACGGGTCGGAGTAGCCCACGGTGCGGGCGATGTCCGCGATGGTCGCGGCCTTCTGCTCGACCAGGAGGTCTGCCGCGAGCGTCATGCGCCAGCGGGTGAGGTAGGTCAGCGGGGGTTCGCCGACCAGGTCGGCGAACCGCTTGGCCAGCGTCGAACGCGACACTCCGGTGTGCTCGGCCAGGGCGGCGACCGTCCATGGTGCCGCCGGTTCGGCGTGCAGCAGGCGCAGCGCGTCGCCGACCACCGGGTCCCGCTGGGCGGCCCACCAGGCCGGGGGCTCGCCGCCGGGCCGGTCGAACCACTCGCGCAGCGTGCAGACCATCATCCAGTCCAGCAGCCGGTCGAGTACGACCTGCTGGCCCGGTGTGTCGAGGGCGACCTCGGCGGCGAGGTGGTCCAGCACAGGGTCGGCCGTGCCCCCGGCGTCCACACGCAGCACGACGGGCAGCGCGTCCAGCAGCCGGCGGCTGATCTCGCCGCGCACGGGATAGGCGCCGACGATCAGGGTCGTGGCACCGGGGCCGTCACCGGTGTCCCCGCCCGGGTCGTTCCAGCCGCGCCGGTGCCGGGTCCCGCCCTCCTCGGGCGTCGCGCAGTGCTCGCCGCATGCGATCGGTTCGGCCCGGGTGCCGACCTCGTCGACGAAGGTGAACGTGGCGGGGCCGCGCACGACGATCGCCTCGCGGGCGCGCAGCGGCTCGGGCGGACCGTGCTCCGGCACGATCCAGCCCGCCCCGGTGAGGACGGTGCACAGGGTCAGCGGCGCACCGTCCACGAAGTGCAGGGCCCAGGGCGGGGACAGGGTCGAGCTGCCGAACAACGAGCCATGGGCTCGCACCCCGCGGATCAGGTCACTGAAGGCGTCCACCTCAGCGATTTTAGACGCATACACAGGTGATCCGGCTTCCTGCCTATGGGTTCGTCCGAGTCGGCCGTGTTCAATCGGTCTCATGAGCAACGACACCACTCTCGTCCTCGGCGCGACCGGCAAGACGGGTCGACGGATCCTCGCCCGGTTGCGGCTGCACGGCACACCGGTACGGGCCGCCTCCCGATCGAGCCGGACCCGGTTCGACTGGTCCGACCCCGGCGGCTGGGACGCGGCCCTGCGAGGCATCGCCGTCGCCTATGTAGTGGCCCCGCGCGTGCCGGGCCCGGTACACGAGTTCGTGGCCCGGGCCGAGGCCGCCGGAGTGCGGCGGCTGGTCCTGCTCTCCGGGCGCGGCTCCGACACCTGGGGCGACTCCACGTTCGGCCTTGACATGCGCTCGGCCGAGGACGCCGTACGCGGCTCGGCGCTGGAGTGGACCGTCCTGCGGCCGTCGAACTTCGCGCAGAACTTCGACGAGGACGTCTTCCAGGCCCCGCTGGCCGCCGGGGAGCTGGCGCTCCCGGCCGGCACGGTCCCCGAGCCGTTCATCGACGCGGAGGACGTCGCCGACGCCGCGGCCGCGGTGTTGACCGAGACCGACCGGCACGCCGGACGGATCTACGAGCTGACCGGACCACGCGCGCTCACCTTCGGTGAGGCCGTCGAGCTGATCTCCCGGGCGTCCGGGCGGCCCCTCGCCTACCGGCAGGTCTCCCCCGCCGAGTACACCGCGGCGCTGGTCGAGGAGGGCGTGGGCGAGGAGGACGCCCACCACGTCGCCGAGATGTTCGTGTTGATGGAACGCGGGCTGCTGGCAGGGACGACAGATGACCTCGCCACCGTCCTGGGACGGGCGCCCCGGACCTTTGAGGACTACGTCGTGCGGGCCGCGGCGGCGGGGGCCTGGGGGCGATGACCGCCCGGCGGCGGCCGAGCCGCCTGGCCATCGCCCGGCCGTCGCCCGTCCGCGGAACACCCGTTCCGAACGAGCCGACGCCTCGTTCAACGACCTCGAAACCATTCCCCCTCACCCATCGGAAGGGCTGTGATGAGCACCGACGCCACGTCGCTGACCACCCAGGACCTCGAGTTCCTCCGGCGCCCCCTGTACGGGTTTCTGTCCGTGGCCGGTGGGCCGCTTCCGCCACAGCCCCGGCCGGTGTGGTTCGAGGCCACCGCCGAGGGCACGATCCAGCTCTTCACGGGCCCGGACACGCTCAAAGTGCGGCGTCTACGCCGCGACCCCCGCGCCTCGATCGTGGTCGCCGCCCCGGTGGGTGAACGCGAGCGCTGGCTGTCGGTCGCCGGCCGCACCACGGTGGAACCCGACGGAGCACACGACCTGGCCGCCCGGCTGGCCGCGCGCTACTGGGACCTCGACGACCCGGCCCGCGCCGACGACCTCGCCGGGATCCTGGCCGAGGACTCGGTCCGTCTCGTCATCCACCCGGAGACCGTGCGCCGCTACGCGTTCTGACCTCCGCGACAAGCCCTTCGAGCGCGCCGCCGTCCCGGTCAGTAGAACTCGACGGTGTTCACGCGGTTGACCAGCTCATGCCCGTCGAGGAGCCGGGTGGCGTTGGCGGCGAAGAGTTCGGCGATGCGGCGGTCCTCCGCCGCGTCGAGCGCGGCGGTGTGCGGGCTCACCAGCACACGGTCGTGGTCCCAGAGCGGACTGTGCGCGGGCAGCGGTTCGGTCTCGAAGACGTCCAGTGCGGCGAAGCCGACCCGGCCGGAGTCGAGCGCGCCGATCAGCGCGGCCTCGTCGACGACGCTTCCGCGGCCGACGTTCACGAGACAGGCGCCGGGCCGAAGGGCGCCGAAGAATCGTTCGCCGAGGAGGTGCTCGGTGGCCTCGGTGCCGGGGAGGGTGTTCACGACGGCGTCCACGGTGGGAGCCACTTCGGCGATGCGGTCGGGGTGCACCACGGTGGAGACGCCGGTGACGGTGACGTCCCTCCTGCTCGTGCCGATGACCGTGGCCCCCAGCGCGTGGAGGGTCTCGGCGACGACCCGGCCGATCCCGCCGAGGCCGAGGACCAGCACCGTCTGCTGGTTCACCTGCCCCATCGTCCAGCGGCCGGTCCACTCCCGGTCGCGCTGCTGGCGCCGCAGTCGGGGAAGGTCCTTGGCTCCCGCGAGGACGCCGAAGACGGCGAACTCGGCGAGCGGGCGTCCGTGCACACCGGCCGAGGTGGTGAACAGGACCCGGTCGAGCTCTTCGGTGCTCAGCCCGGCGGCCTTGATCTGGCCGCCGCCGCCCGCGGCCATCGTGTGCACCCAGCGCAGGCGCGGGTTGGCCCGGACCGCCCGCGCCAGAGCGGCCGGGTCCAGGTCGGGGACGCCGTACAGGGCGTCGGCCGAGTCGATCGCGGCCTCGTAGGCGCGCTGCTGCTGGGGGCCGCGCCGCCAGGCCGGGTCGCCGGCGAAGTCGGCGGGCCAGCGCATGGGCGGGAGGAGGGAGTGGTCGACGACGAGGTCGATCCGCGGCTCCAACTCCCGGATGCGGGCGCAGTTCTCCTCGGACAGCGGGGCGGCGACCGCCACGCGGAGGCGATCGGCCACGTGGTCCCGGCCGGTCACCTGATCCTGACCCGTCATCTCGTCCTTTCCGCTCATCGGACGGCCTTGGCCTGGTTCCGCAGCGTTTCGACCTCGGCGTCCAGCGCCGCCTCGCGGGCGACGATCTCCTCGACCGCCCTCAGCGCCTCATCGGCCCGGTGCGGCGGGATGACGATGACGCCGTCCCCGTCGGCGGCGACGATGTCTCCGGGGTTCACCACGACACCGCCGATGGCGACCGGTTCGCCGATCGTACCCGGGCCGTTCTTGAACGGACCGGCGGGGGTGAGCCCGCGGGCGAAGACCGGGACCCCGAGTTCTTCGATGATCGCGGCGTCGCGCACATATCCGTCGACCACCGCCCCCGCGGCACCGTAGACGGCGAAGCGCTGGGCGAGGTTGTCGCCGATGATGGCGCGGCCGTCGTGGCCGAAGGCGTTGATGACCAGGATGTCACCGGGGCGGATGTGCTCGAGCGCCGCGATCACGGCCTTGTTGTCGCCCGCGACGGTGAGAACCGGGAGCGCCGTGCCGACGGCTCTGGCCCCGTTCCAGATGGGCGCGATGCCACCGTCGACGATGTTCAGCCGGTCGAGGGCATCGCCGAGGTTGGCCACGGAGTGGGCGCGGAACTGATCCAGCACCTGTCCGTCGACGCGTTCCCACGCGCTGCTCACGCGCACGTTGTCCTGGGTCATCGCAGGCTCCTTCACCGGGTCCGGTTCCGCCGGGCGGGGCGGTGGCGGGCGCCATGGGTTCACCACGCCCCAACAAGAAAGTGCGAAAGGTTTCGCGTTTCGCGAGAGTCAGTCTGCATCCATCCGTGGCGCAGGACAAGAGGTGCCCAGCCCGCGAGATCGACCCCTTCGGGGCAGGCCACACCCCGGCGACACCATCGAAAGCACCGCCAAATCGCCGAACGAACCCTGGAGTCCAAGGCGGAAGCACGATGGAAGCGAAAGGTTAACGAAGGGGCAACGCACATCCTTGACCGCCCCAGAATGCGAATCTATTCTCATTCGCGATTCACGTCGCAACTTGGCTCTGACGCCGCTCCGCGACTTTTCCATCCTGCCTCACCTCTGGCCTCACTCAGGCGAGCGAGCACGGCCCGAGCGCCGTCATCGCCTTCCCATAGACCCCGAAACGTCCAGGTGCGCCCCGGCTCAGGAGCGACCGCTGACAGCGACCTCGTTCAGCGCATGATCCTTCAGGACACCGTTCCAGGAGTCCGCGACATCGAAAGAAAACGCGTATGACTACCTCAGATCGGCTCGACACCACTTCAGATCGTCACGACGCCGCGTCGGACACGCCCGACGCGGCAGCGGTCGACATCGTCTCCGCTGACGGCAAGGTCGTCCGCAAGGCCACCTTCGCGGGCGCGATCGGGTCCTTCGTCGAGTGGTACGACTACGGCGTGTACGGCCTGCTGGTCACCTACCTCGCGATCAACATCATGGGCGAGGCCGAGGCCGGGGGACTCTTCCTCACCAACATCGGTTTCCTGATCAGCTTCGTCGCCCGCCCGTTCGGCAGCGTCATCTGCGGATATCTCGGGGACCGGCTCGGGCGTAAGAGCCTTCTTGCCACTCTGCTGGTGCTCATCTCCGCCGCGACCGCGGCCATCGGCCTCATACCTTCGTCCGGTGTCATCGGTGTCGCCGCGCCCGTGCTGCTGGTCCTGCTCCGTGTGCTCCAGGGCTTCTCGGCGGGTGGCGAGGTGGCCGGTGCCATGTCCTTCGTCGGCGAGTACGCACCCGATACCCGCCGCAACTACATGATGAGCTTCATCGCGGTCGGCTCGTTCGTGGCCCTGATGTTCGGCAGCGTCCTCTCCGCCCTTCTCATCACGACGCTCGGCGATGACGCGATGACCTCCTGGGCCTGGCGGGTGCCCTTCCTCCTGGCCGTCCCGCTCGGCTACGTCGGCTTCTACATCCGCCGCCGGCTGGAGGAGACCCCGCACTTCGAGGCGCTGCGGGAGCAGAACACCGTCGCGCGCAACCCGCTGCGGGAGGCATTGACCTCCCCGCGCCATCTGAAGGCGATCGCCCTCACGATCTTCCTCCCCGCGCTCAACGGCCCCGGCTACTACCTGCTGTTCGTCTATATGCCGACCTACTTGAGGTCCTCGCTCGGCGAGCACAACTTCTCGATGCTGCGGTCGCTCACCGTCACGGCGTTCAGCCTGGTGGCCATCTCCCTCTGTATCCCGCTCATGGCCCGCTTGTCCGACCGGATCGGCCGCAAGCCCGTCCTCACCGGTTCCGCCGTGGCCATGGCCGCCGTCTCGTATCCGATGTTCCGGCTCATCACCACGGGCGAGTTCGGGCTCGCCTGCATCGGCACCATCGTGCTGGCGATCGCCTTCTCCGGCCACGCCGCGGTCGTCCACACCGCGCTCGCCGAGATGTTCCCGACCACGGTGCGCTACTCCGCCTACAGCATCGGGTTCAGCATCTCGACGATCATCTTCGGCGGCAGCGCCCCGCTGGTGATGACCGAGCTGATCGAGTCGACCGGCTCCACGCTCGTCCCCGCCTTCGCCTCCATCATCACCGCCGTGATCACCCTGATCTCTATCGCCTTCCTGCGCGAGACCAAGGGCCGGCCCCTCACCGCCCGCTGAACCACCCACCCCGGCACAAGGAGACACCATGGGAATCAACTCCGTAGCCGTCGTCGCCGACCTCGGCGAGAGCTTCGGCAACTACACCATCGGCGACGACGGAGCCCTGCTCTCCCTCGTCACCTCGTCGAACATCGCCTGCGGCTTCCACGCCGGTGACCCGCGCATCATGGACCGCACCGTCGCGGACTGCGTCGCGCGCGGCATCGAACTGGGCGCCCACCCCGGCTACCCCGACCTCGTCGGCTTCGGCCGTCGTCTCATCGAGGCGTCCGAAGAGGAGATCCGCACCGATGTCCTCTACCAGCTCGGCGCGCTCGACGCCTTCGCGCGGGTGCACGGCGGCACCATCAGCCATGTCGCCCCGCACGGGCGGATGGGCTCGATCGCGCAGACCGACGCCAAGCACGCGCGGGCGATCACCGACGCGATCGCCGCGTACAACACCGACTACATCGTCATCTGCCAACGGGGTCTGCTCGCCGAGGAGTCGCGCAAGCGCGGGCTGGAGGTCGGCTATGTGTTCCTCGCCGACCGCGGCTACGGCGACGACGGCATGCCCGTCCCCCGCTCGCACGAAGGCGGCCTCATTTACGACCCCGAGCTGATCGGGCAGCGCTCGGCGCAGGTGGTGCGCGAGGGCACCGTGCGCTCGGTCAACGGCAATGTGGTCCCGCTCGGCCACGACGCCGATGTGCTGCTGCTGCACGGCGACCACCCGTCCGTCCTCGCGAACGGCACCGCGCTGCGCGGCGCGCTCGGCGCCGCGGGCATCCGCGTCGCCGGGCTGCGCGAGGTCCTGGCGGAAAAGGCGGAGGTCGCGCTCGCCGGCTGACGGCCGAGCGCACCAGGCGATGACCACAGCACAGTACGGCGCCCTCACCGTCGAGCCCTTCGGGGACTCGGCGGTGATGGTGACCATCCCCCACCCCGACCAGGCCATCCGAAGGGCCGGGATCGTCGCCTTCCGCGACCGGTTCCTGGCCCACCGCCCGCACGGCGTGCTCGACGTCGTCTCCGGTCTGGAGTCCCTGCTCATCGAGTTCGACCCGCTGCGGACCGCGCTCGAGCATGTGGAGTACGCGGCCCGTCTGGTGGCGCGGTGGGCGCCTTCGCCGTCGGAGGGTACGGGTACGGCCCGCCCTCGGGCGGTGCGCGCGTTCACCGTCCCCGTCGTCTTCGACGAGGAGAACGGCCCGGATCTGAGGTCCGTCGCCGAGGAGCTGGGTCTGGCCCCCGCCGAGGTCGTCGAGGCGATCGCGGAGTCCACCTTCACGATCTCCCTCCTCGGCGCGGCGATGGCCCCGATGATGGACGGGCTCAAGGTGCCCCGACCGGTGCGCCGGCGGGCCGAACCGCGGACGGACGTCGCCCCAGGAGCGATCATGATCGCCGGGACCAACGCGATCATCCAGCCGTTCCCCGGTCCGACCGGATGGCGTGTCGTCGGGCGCACCCCGTACACCATCGTCGACATCTCCCGCCCCGACCCCGTCTCGTTCGGCACCGGTGACATCGTGCGCTTCGTCCCCGTCCCCCGGGACGAGGTCCCGGCGCGGGATGCCGGTTTCCTGCTGCCGGTGGAGGAGGCCGTATGACGACCGTGGCGCTGGACATCACGAGCACCGGATGGGTCACCACGTTCCAGGATCTCGGCCGCCGCGATACGGAACGGCGCGGTGTCCCCACCGGTGGCGCGGCCGACCAGCACTCGGCGGCCGTGGCGAATCTCCTGGTGGGCAACGCCCGGGACGCGACACTGATCGAGAACTTCGGCGGCGAACTGGCCCTGGTCCCCGACGCCGACGTCCTGCTGGCGGTGACCGGCGCGCCCGCCCGGGTCACCGTCGGCGGCGCGCCCGTCGACACCTGGTCGCCGCTGGTGGTAGCGGCAGGCCACGAGCTGCGGGTCCGCGGGGACATGAGCCGGGGCATCCGCACCTATCTGGCCGTGAACGGCACGCTCGCCGCGAAGACCCTGCTGGGGAGCGCGGCCCCGGACGCCAGGATGGGATTCGGGCAGGTCATCGCCCCGGGCGAACGGGTGCTGCTGGAGACGGAGTTCCGGGGGTTCGGCCATCGGCTGTTCGCCTCGCCGTTGTTCCGGCTGCCCGTCCCCGTTCCGCGCTTCGACGACGGGCCCTGGGTCGTCGACGTCGTCGCGAGCCACGGCGTCCGCACGATCCCCGGCATCCGTGAGCTGATCGCGGAGTCGGCGTACGTCGTCACCACGCGCTCCAACCATGTGGGGCTCCGGCTCGACGGACCAGTGCTGCACCCGGACTCCGACACCGAGATCGTGTCGCATGGAGTGCCCATCGGGGCGCTCCAGATCCCGCATGCCGACGAGCTGATCGTGCTCGGCCGCTACCGGAGCCTGACGGCGGGCTATCCGATCGTCGGTGTCGCCTCGCGGATCTCGCTGCCCCTGCTCGGACAGGCCGGTCCGGGACGGGAGTTGCGGTTCCGCTGGACCGACCGCGAGGTCTCGCTGCGCCGGTTCGCGCGGCGCGAGGCGGAGGTGTGCGCGCTGGGGCAGGCGGCGGCCGAGGCGTTCGGTGCCCTCGGTTTCAGGGAACCCTTGTCCCGCAATAAACGAGAATATATTCTCACTTGAAATCGACGTCTCATTTGCGTGATGGAGGAGGAACGGTGACGACGTTGTCCGGCAGGACCGCGCTCATCACAGGAGCGGGCAGTGGGATGGGCCTGGAGACCGCGCGGCTGCTCGCCCAGGACGGCGCCACCGTCGTGCTGCTCGGGCGCAGACAGGAGGCGCTCGACGCCGTCGCGGCCACCATCCGAGACGAGGGCGGCACGGCCCTCGCCCTCGGGGCCGATGTCACCAGTGCCGACGATGTGACACGGGTCCTCGACCGGGTCCACGCCGAACTCGGCCCCGTCGACGTCCTCGTCAACAACGCGGGCAGCTCCTCGACGGTGCTCAACCCGCAGTGGCTCCCCCACGACGAGTGGCGCCAGGTCATCGAGGTGAACCTCACGGCCGTTTTCCAGCTGGCCCAGGCCGTGCTGCCCGACATGCTCGGCCGTGGCGGCGGGACGATCGTCACCGTCTCCTCGCTCGCCGCCGTCAACCCCAACCTGCTCGGCGGCGCCGCCTACGGCGCGGCCAAGGCCGGGGTCCGCAACTTCATGACCTTCCTGCACAACACCTTCCGCAACCAGGGGCTGCGGGCGATCACCGTGCTCCCTGGTGAAGCGGACACCCCCATCCTCGACAACCGCGCCCGGCCCCCGAAGCCGGAGGAACGCGCCAACATGGTGCAGCCCGAGGACGTGGCCGAGGCCATCCGCCTCGCCATCACCCTTCCCCAGCGCGTCGTCCTCCAGGAGATCGTCGTCGCCCCCACGCGACAGCGCGACACCTCCGCCGACCTAGAGATCAGCCGTTGGGCGGGCGCACCCGCCGACGCCGCACCGCAGTCCTGAACACCTGCCACCAGGAGGAGCGCATGCCGCCCACCATCACCACGCAGCCGCCCCGGTTCGCCACCGCCGAGGCCGTCGCCCGCATCGCGGCCGCCTCCCGCCGGACGCAGCAGCCGCAGTCCCGGGGCGACCTCGTCTCCCTCGCCATGGGCGAACCCGACTTCGACACACCCCACTTGGTGACCGAGGCGGCCCACGCCTCGCTGCGCGCCGGACGCACCCACTACTCACCGCTGCTCGGCGAACCGGCACTGCGCGAGGCGCTCGCCGAGAAGCTCACCGGCCTGGCCGGGACAGCGGTCGGCGCCGCGGACATCCTGATCACCCAGGGCGGCACCGCGGGCCTCGCCGCCTCGATCCTCGGCATCGTCAACCCCGGCGACAAGGTGGTCATCCCCGACCCCACCTACTCCCTCTACGCCGACCTGGTCAGCATGGCCGGAGGCACCGTCGTGCCCGTCCCGCTCGCGCCGGACCTGCACTGGGACCTCGACCGGCTCGCCGACGCCCTCACCGGCGCCCGGCTCTTCGTCTTCTGCAATCCCAGCAACCCGACCGGCATCGTGCACAGCCGCGAGGAACTCGAAGCGCTCGCCGAGCTGCTCGACGCCACCTCGACCATCGTCATCTCCGACGAGGCGTACTCCGACCTCGACTACACCGGCCGCCCGTTCACCTCGGCGATCTCGCTCGACGGCCTGCGCGACCGCACCGTGTACTGCCAGACCTTCTCCAAGAGCTACGCGATGACCGGCTGGCGCGTCGGCTACCTGTGGGGCCCATCGGCGCTCATCCAGGCGTCGGCACGCATCCACAACACCTTCAACGGTTCGGTGAACACCTTCGTCCAGGACGCCGCGCTCGCCGCGGTGCGAAGCTGCGACGAGGACGTGGCCCGCATGCGCGAGGCGTACGAGCAGCGGCGCGACATCATGCGTACGGAACTCGCCGCGATCCCGGGCCTCACGCTCAGCTCGCCCGAGGGCGCGTTCTACCAATTCCCGCGCTACGACCTTGACTTGCCCTCGGTGGAGGTCGTCGCGGCCCTCCGCGCCCACGGCGTCGCCGTCCGGCCCGGAAGCGAGTTCGGCGCCCAGGGCGAGGGACACCTCCGGCTGTCGTACGCTGCCAGCGCGCAGGCCATCACCGAGGGCGTACGCCGACTGGCCGAGGGCCTGTCGGCCCTGCGGTGAACGCCGTCCCCCACCCGACGAGGAGTCGACCCATGCGCAGTGACACCGAGCGCAACCGCAGGCATCTCATCAAGGCCGCCGCACTGCTGTTCGAGAACTCGCCGACGCCGGTCAGCCTGGCCGAGATCGCCAAGCACGCCGAGGTGTCCACCGCGACGGCCTACCGGCACTTCTCCTCCGTCGAGGAGATCCTGCACGCGTTCCGGGCCCAAGTGGGCTCCGAGCTAAGGGACTTCAGCGGCCGGCAGACCACGCGAGGCATGGTGAGGCTCGAAGCGGTGTCGCGGTACTGGGTCTCCCTCGTGCTGGAACACGGCGGTGCGATGGCACAGATGCGGTCGCACCGCGGCTATCTCGAACGGCTGCGTGAGGGCACCGGCTATCTCACCCCGCAGGCGGAGGCGCTCACCGAACCGCTGCGGCAGACCACCGAGGAACTCGGTCTAGGGGATCTCGGTGACGAGGCCCTGTATTTGTGGAACGCGCTGTTCGATCCGCGGGACATCCTCGACCTCATCAAGAGCGGACGTACCGAGGACGAGGCGGCCACCCGCCTCGTGGCCGCCCTGCGCGGCGGGCTGATCGGCTGGTCCGCCCCAGGCCCCTAATCTGGGCGCGGCAACCGCACGACCCACGGATCCGCACCCGGCTCGCCCACACGTGAACAGAGAGGCACCACATGGACGTCAGTGCCCAGATCGAAGCCGTCTACGACACCCTCCGCCGCCGGAACCCCGGGGAAGCGGAGTTCCATCAGGCGGCCCACGAAGTCCTGCACGCCATAGGTCCCGTGCTGGGGGCGCACCCGGAGTACGCGGACGCCCGGATCGTGGAGCGGCTGTGCGAACCGGAGCGACAGCTGATGTTCCGGGTCCCATGGGTGGACGACCAGGGCACAGTGCAGGTCAACCGCGGTTTCCGGGTGGAGTTCAACAGCGCCCTGGGACCGTACAAGGGCGGCCTGCGGTTCCACCCGAGCGTCAACCTCGGCATCGTGAAGTTCCTCGGCTTCGAGCAGATCTTCAAGAACGCGCTGACCGGATTGTCGATCGGCGGCGGCAAGGGCGGGTCGGACTTCGACCCCAAGGGCCGCTCGGAGGCCGAGGTGATGCGGTTCTGCCAGTCCTTCATGACCGAGCTGTACCGCCATCTGGGCGAGCACACCGATGTGCCCGCCGGGGACATCGGGGTGGGCGGCCGTGAGATCGGCTACCTCTTCGGCCAGTACAAGCGGATCACCAATCGCTTCGAGGCCGGCGTGCTGACCGGAAAGCCCGTCGGCTGGGGCGGTTCACACGCCCGTACCGAGGCCACCGGCTACGGCACGGTCTTCTTCACCCAGGAGATGCTCGCCACCCGGGGTCAGGGCTTCGACGGGCGCCGGGTCGTGGTCTCCGGGTCGGGGAACGTCGCCGTCTACGCCATCGAGAAGGTCCACGCCCTGGGCGGCCTCGTGGTGGCCTGCTCCGACTCCTCCGGCTACCTGGTCGACGAGGACGGCATCGACCTGGCCCTGCTCAAGGAGGTCAAGGAGGTGCGCCGCGCCCGGCTCTCCGCCTACGCCGAGGCGAAGCCGAGCGCGCGGTTCTCCAGCCGGGGGTCGGTGTTCGACGTGCCGTGCGAGATCGCCCTGCCATGCGCGACCCAGAACGAGCTGCACCAGCAGGACGCCACCGCACTGGTGAAGAACGGTGTGCTCGCCGTGGCCGAGGGCGCCAACATGCCGTGCACACCCGAGGCGGTCGAGGTGTTCCGCGGCGCGGGGGTCCTCTTCGGCCCGGGCAAGGCGGCCAACGCGGGCGGGGTCGCCACCTCCGCGCTGGAGATGCAGCAGAACGCCTCCCGCGACCGCTGGACCTTCGAGCGCACCGAGGACCAGCTCGCCGGCATCATGCGGCAGGTCCACGCCCAGTGCCGCGCCTCCGCCGAGATCTACGGAGGTGACGCCGAGGACTACGTGCTCGGCGCCAACACCGCGGGCTTCCGCCACGTCGCGGACGCGATGCTGGCGCAGGGAGTCATCTGACCCACGGCGCACACGGCGGCGCACCCGAAAGCGCACCCGAAAGCGCATCCGAAGACGCACACGAAGGCAACCTCGCCAGGGCTTGCCTTCGTGTGCGCTCCAACTCCTACTGTCCCCGGGCATGGAGACCACAGCGCACAACAGAACACTGGGCCGCAGCGGCATCGAGGTGAGCGCTCTCGGCTTCGGCTGCTGGGCCATCGGCGGTGAGTGGCAGTCCGCCGACGGGCAGCCCCTGGGCTGGGGCAAGGTCGACGACGAGGAGTCCGTACGGGCGATTCAGCGCGCACTCGACCTCGGCGTCACCTTCTTCGACACCGCCGACGCGTACGGCACCGGCCACAGCGAACGCCTGCTCGGCCGCGCCCTCGGCAAGCACCGCACGGACGTCGTCATCGCGACCAAATGGGGCAACCTCTTCGACGAGCGGACCCGCATCTGCGACGGGCAGGACGACTCCCCCGAACACCTGCGCCGCGCCCTGACCGCCTCACTGCGGCGCCTGGACACGGACCACGTCGACCTGTACCAACTCCACATTTCCGACGCCGATCCCGAACGCGCCGCCCAACTTCGCGACATCTGTGAGGAGTTGGTGGGCGAGGGCCTGATCCGCGGGTACGCGTGGAGCACCGATGACCCCGCCCGGGCCGCCGTCTTCGCCCAGGGCACGCACTGCGCGGCCGTCCAGCACCGCCTGAACATCCTCCAGGACGCGCCCGAACTCCTCGCCCTCTGCGCGGAGTCGGACCTCGCCAGCGTCAACCGCAGCCCCCTCGCCATGGGACTGCTCACCGGCAAACACACCGCCGGGCGCGCCCTGGACAACGCGGACATCCGCAACGCACCCCCCGCCTGGCTGCCGGGCTTCCTCGCGAACACGGGCGCGGACCCGGCCTGGCTCCAGCGCGTCGACGCCCTGCGGTCCATTCTCACCAGCGACGGCCGCACCCTCGCCCAGGGCGCCCTCGCCTGGATCTGGGCTCGTAGCCCGCGGACGATCCCCATCCCAGGCTTCCGTACGGTCGCCCAAGCCGAGGAAAACGCGGGCGCCATCGCGAAGGGGCCGCTCACCGCCGGGCAGATGGCCGACGTCGACCGGATCCTGGGACGCTGAGCGGCATCCCGGCCGGGCGGCGACAGAAGGTCCACGGAGCGACATAGGGCGCGTTCGACTTCTTCAGGCGAACCTCGCCGTGGTGCTCTTCTTGCTTCATCTCTTGACGTGTCTGGTTCAGACCTTTAATTTCACCCATCGCCCGTCTGCGAAAAGCCGTGCCTCTGCGATGGTGGACAAGCCCGCTCCGCAGCTGTGTCGGCGTTGGCCGTCGGTGTCCAGATCCCCCACCCGTGACAGCGGCAACATCCGCACAGCGAGGAGCGCACATGCAGGAGAGCAGAGACATCGGATCGCCCAGGACGGCGTCCGTGGCCATACGGCTGCTGGTGCTGTTGGCCACGCTGCTGGGCCTGGCGGTCGCCCCCGTCCATGCGACGGCGCGCGGCGCGGCCGCGCCGTTCAAGGTCCTGGCCCTGTACAACGGAACGTGGGACGCCGCCCACATCAACTTCGTCCACGAAGCGAACGAGTGGTTCCCGCAGCAGGCGGCGCAGAACGGCTTCACCTACACGGCGAGCAACAACTGGAACCTGCTCGCCGACGGCGGGGTCGACGACTACAAGGTGGTGCTGTTCCTCGACGACCTGCCGCAGACCTCCGCCCAGCGTGCCGGTTTCGAGCGCTACATGCGCGCGGGGGGCGCCTGGATGGGGTTCCACGTGGCGGCCTTCACCACCGAGGCGCAGAGCTGGCCCTGGTATCACAACGAGTTCCTCGGCAGCGGCGACTTCAAGTCCAATACCTGGGGTCCGACCACGGCCACCCTGAAGGTCGAGGACCGGACACACCCGTCCACCAAGGCCCTGCCCGCCACCTTCACCTCGTCGGTCAGCGAGTGGTACAGCTGGTCGAACGACCTGCGGCAGAACCCGGACATCAAGATCCTGGCCTCCGTCGACCCGAGCAGCTTCCCGCTCGGCACCGACCCCAACCAGACCTGGTACAGCGGCTATTACCCGATCCTGTTGACGAACAGCAAGTACAAGATGCTGTACGCGAACTTCGGCCACAACGCGATGGACTACGACACCAACACCCCCCTGTCGTCCACCTTCGCGAGCGAGACACAGAACCGCTTCCTCCTCGACGGCCTGAAGTGGCTCGGTGGCGCGAGCGGCTCCCAGTCACCGACCGCCTCCACCCCTGAATCCGCCCGGACGCCCATGCCGCAGAAGTAGCCCCCGCACCATCGAGAACCCGCGGGGACACCCCGGGAGCCCGACTCCCGCCCACCCCCGCCCAGGCCGCCCCGGAAATCCGGGGCGGCCAGCGGCTTCCGCGTCGCCTGATGCCCCAGTGATGATCACTCGGGTAGAGTCCCTGCACACCTGCGGACCCCGCCAGGCCCCTACGACCTGCAGTGACGCATTGACGAACGGCACACGATCAGCCCTCATGTGCAGGAGGCCGTCATGTCCCCCCAATCCGTCCTCGCCGCCCTGACAACCGCGTTGCGAAGTGGTGCGATCGAAGTCGTCGACCTCACCTCGCCCCTGTCGTCCTCCACACCGGTGATCCAGCTGCCCGCCGAGTTCGGCCAGACCGCGGTGTTCGAACTGGAGGAGATCAGCAGGTACGACGACCGGGGACCGGCCTGGTACTGGAACAACTTCCGCAGTGGTGAGCACACGGGCACGCACTTCGACGCGCCGAACCACTGGGTCACCGGGAAGGACCTCACCGACGTGGCGTCGGTTCCGGCAGGGCGGCTGATCGCACCGGCGGCCGTGCTGGACTTCTCCGCCGAGGCGGAGGCGGACCCCGACTTCCTCGTCGAGGTGGACCATGTGAAGGCATGGGAGGCCGAGAACGGGCCGCTGCCCGAGGGCGGCTGGCTGCTGCTGCGTACCGGCTGGGACGCCCGTTCGCACGCGCAGGAGCCGTTCCTCAACGCCGACGCGAGCGGTCCGCACACCCCTGGCCTGGCACCGGAATGCGCTCGGTGGGTGGCGGAGGAGTCGCCGGTGATCGGCCTCGGTGTCGAAACGGTGGGCACCGACGCCGGACAGGCGCCTTCGTTCGATCCTGCCTTCCCGTGTCATTCCTATCTCATGGGCAGTGACAAGTACGGGCTGACGCAGTTGCGGAATCTCTCGGCGCTGCCCCCGACCGGCGCCGTCATCATCGCGGGGCCGTTGCCCATCGTCACCGGATCCGGGGCTCCCGCGCGGGTGCTCGCGCTGGTGGAGCGCTCATGAAGGTCGCGGAAGCCGTCGGCCGGGCGTTGTCCGCGGCAGGTGTCGACCATGTATTCGGCGTGGTCGGCTCGGGCAACTTCCATCTGACCAATGCCATGGTGGCGGCGGGTTCCCGGTTCGTCGCCGCACGCCATGAGGGCGGCGCGGCCACGATGGCGGATGCCTACGCGCGGATGAGCGGCACAGTGGCCGCGCTGACCGTGCATCAGGGGTGCGGACTGACGAACGCCATCACCGGTATCGGCGAGGCGGCCAAGAGCCGTACGCCGCTCCTCGTGCTGGCGGCCGAGGCGACCGAGCCGAGGTCCAACTTCTCCGTCGACCAAGAGGCGCTGGCGCATGCGGTGGGCGCGGTCACCGCGCGTGTGACGTCGGCGGAGGACGCGGTCGAACAGGCATGCACCGCGGTGCGACGCGCCCTGCACGAACGGCGCACCGTGCTGCTCAACCTCCCGTTGGACGTGCAGGCCCTGGACGCGCCCGACGACGCACCGGCCCTGGCCGCGCCGCCGCCGGAACGGACCGGGGTCGAGCCGGTACCGGCCGACGTGGCGGCGCTGGCGCAGGTGCTCGAGCGGTCACGACGTGCGGTCTTCGTGGCCGGCCGGGGATCGCGTGCGATCGGTGCCCGAAATGCCCTGGCGGCGCTCGCCGAGCGCCATGGTGCGCTGCTGGCCACGTCGGCCGTCGCCCGCGGACTGTTCCACGACGACCCGTGGTCGCTCGACGTGTCCGGCGGCTTCTCATCCCCCCTTACGGCAGAGCTGATCCAGGGGGCGGATCTGATCGTGGGCTGGGGCTGCGCGCTGAACATGTGGACGATGCGGCACGGTCGGCTGATCGGTCCGGACACGACCGTCGTCCAGGTCGACGACGACGCCTCGGCGCTCGGTGTGCACCGGGAGGTGCACCTCGGCGTCACCGGCGATGTGGAACTCACGGCGCGGCAGGTGCTCGATACGCCCGGACGGCAACGGGAGGGTTACCGGACCGCCGACATCGGGGCGGCCATCGCCACACGGGTGCGGTGGCGGGATGTGCCGTACGAGGACGAGAGCAGCCGTGAACGGATCGATCCGAGGACGCTGAGCATCGCGCTCGACGACATCCTCCCCGCCGAGCGGGTGATGGGCGTGGACTCCGGAAACTTCATGGGCTATCCGACCATGTATCTGTCCGTGCCGGACCACAACGGCCTGTGCTTCACCCAGGCGTTCCAGTCGATCGGCCTGGGCCTTGCGACGGCCATCGGCGCGGCGCTGGCGCGGCCGGACCGGCTGCCCGTGGCCGCGCTCGGCGACGGCGGCGCGCTGATGAGCGCCGCCGAACTCGACACCGTACGCCGTCTAGGGCTGCCGATGGTGGTCGTCGTCTACAACGACGACGCCTACGGAGCGGAGGTGCACCACTTCAAGCCCGGCGGATATCCGCTCGACACGGTCGAGTTCCCGCCGACGGACATCGCCGCCGTGGCGCGAGGCTACGGCTTCGAGGCGGTGACCGTACGCACGCCCGCGGATCTCAAGGCCGTCGAGGACTGGGTCGCCGGACCACGATCCGCGCCACTCCTCATCGATGCCAAGGTGGTCGCGGACCATGGGGCCTGGTGGCTGGAGGAGGCGTTCCGCGGCCACTGAGCCATCGGGACCCTATGACTTCCCGCTCCCGTGACTTCTGGCTAGAACGGCATACGGCCTCGGGCCCGCCGACCGGCGGAGCCGCTGCGGCCGACCGCCTTGGAGCTGCTGCGGAAGGGCTTGCTGAGGATCCGCCCCAGGATGCCGGGGGCCTTGCCACCGGCTCGTGATCCGGCTCCCAGGGTGCGCTGGGTGCCCCGTTCGGGGTGCCGGGACAGGCGCGGGAGCAGGAAGGCCAGCACGGCCAGTAGGACGCAGATGCCAACAATGGCGAAGATCATGGTGAAGTACTCCTCATACGAAGTGAGCCTGCCGAGTACCCCGCCCGATCGACCGCATTCACCACCGCTCGGACGGCAGCGCCCGATGCGCTTTCGGTGTCGGCGCCGACTGTCGGCGCCGACACCGAGGGTCTACGACACGACAGCGCCACCGGCGTGTTGCTCGTTGTTCTCCAGCTCCTCCGGCGGGTGGCTGAGCTGCTCGCGCAGGTAGTTCCAGACCACCGCGATCAGCGCGGCAACCGGTACGGCGAGCAGACTGCCCACGATCCCGGCCAGGCTGCTGCCCAATGTCACCGCGAGCAGGATGACTGCCGCGTGCAGGCCGAGCCCGCGGCTTTGGATCATGGGCTGGAACACATTGCCTTCCAACTGCTGCACCACGACGATGATCGCGAGGGCGATCAGTGCGTCCGTCGAGCCGTTGGACACCAACGCGATGAGCACCGCGACCGCACCCGCGAACAAGGCCCCCACAATGGGCACGAACGCGCAGATGAAGGTCAGGACCGCCAGTGGCAGCACCAGCGGTACTCCCAGGGCCCACAGACCGAGTCCGATGAGGACGGCGTCGAGCAGGCCGACCAACGCCTGGGAACGCACGAAGGCGCCCAGAGTGTCCCAACCGCGCGCGGCCACCACGGGGATGTCGGTGGCGAGCCGACCGGGCAGTTGGCGGGCGAGCCACGGCAGGAACCGCGGGCCGTCCTTGAGGAAGAAGAACATCAAGAAGAGCGCGAGGACGGCGGTGACCACACCATCGATCACGGTGCTCACCCCCGTGACGATAGTGGTGACCAAGCTGCCGGCACTGCTCTGCAGCCGGTCGGCCGCGGTGTCGGTGGCCTTGGTGATCTGGTCATCGCTGATGTTCAGCGGTGGCCCGGCGGCCCATTCACGCACCTGTTGGATGCCTTCGGTCACACGGTCGGTCAGTTCGCCGGACTGGGACGCCACCGGCACCGCGATCAGCGCCACGATGCCCGTGACGACCAGGAGGAACAACACGGTCACGACCGAGGCGGCCAGCGCGGGCGGCCACCCGAACCCACGCAGAAAGCGGGCCAGGGGCCAGGTCAGCGTCGTAAGGAGCAGTCCGACGACGAGTGGCCAGACCACCGACCACATCTGGCCCAGGCCCCACAGGACCACCGTGGTCATGACGAGGACCAGAAGCAACTCAAGGGAGATACGCGCCGATTGGCGGAGCGCGACGCGGGTTTTCGTTGAACTCAACGTGGGAGGCATGAGGTCACCCGTACCCCATGGCTATTGCCGCTGTCCAGGCGCACCCTCGCCGGGAAGCCACGCCGCCGCTGTCCGCGAGGGCTGACGGCCGGTGATCTTCTCCGGGTCTCGGAGGCGGTGAGCGTATTGCGCGCCTGCCCATGGCCGGAGTTGACGCCCGGCCAGGTAGCGGCGGACGCGCGGATACGGGTCTCGATGGCGCCGCAGGTGGTCACCAACTGGCCGCTGCCACAGGCGAATTGGGCGATGTGCCGGGTGCCGTGAGCGATGGTGGCGGGGTCCGATCCCACCCCGCCTGCCCGATCGTCCGGATATCACCTGGGCAACAGGTCAGTCGGGCCTCTCCGTGGCCGCTCAGCCGGCGTGGCGGATCCGAAAGCGCTCGGGGTCCGCCGGATCCCGGTCAACGACCTGGACGGGCGCCCAAGTCC
The DNA here is from genome assembly GCA_002021875.1 of Streptomyces hygroscopicus. NCBI lineage: Bacteria > Bacillati > Actinomycetota > Actinomycetes > Kitasatosporales > Streptomycetaceae > Streptomyces > Streptomyces hygroscopicus. Next base: position 9,712,562 of record CP018627.1, on the reverse strand, counting down.
ATTGCCACACGCTGATGCCCGGCGTACGGGAGAACTGGATCCGCCCACGGGTGCCCTCGACCGCGACCCGCGGCCAGGCTTCGGCAATGCGCGCCCGGTCCACGCCGTGAGAGCGCAGCACATCGGCGAGTACGGCGACCGTGTCGTAGCCCTCGAAGGCGACGAAGGAGGGCGCTTCGGCCAGCCGCTCGCGGAGGGCCGCCTCGACTCGTGCACCGAGTGGGCTGAGGCGCTCGGGCAGGTAGCGCAAGAACGGGATCGCGGCGCTGTCGTCGCCCAGCAACCTCGCCCATTCGGCGAACTCCGGTTGCCCGGCCGGAGCACCCATCATCACGTTGGCGAGGCGCTCGTCGCGGCGGACAGCCTTGACGATCGACACTGCCGGCTCCGGGTGGCCGACCAGGAGAAGGAGGGCCGTCGCGCGATGGTCGACGAGTTCGTCGCACACCGCCGTGGGGGTGAGCGTACGCATGTCGAGTTCGATGACGGTGCCGCCGGGTGGCGCGAGGTGCTCCCGCAGAATGCGGGTCCCGGATGCCCAGTAGACACTCGGCTGGGCCGCTACGGCGATACGGCTGTGGCCCGCGCCGAGGAGGAAGTCCGCGTAGATCTGCCAGCCGTGGGACTGCGCCGGGGCGAGGCGCGCGACCCATTCCGTCGGCTGTTCGGTGAGCGCGTCGAGAACCGCTGACGAGCAGAGGAACGGCAGGCCGAGGGCGTCGGCCCGGGCGGCAGCGGCGCGAGCGACGACGCTGTGATACTCCCCCGCCACGGCGGCCACGCCCAGGCGAGCCAATTCGTCGACGGCCGCCGCGGCCTTCTGCGGATCAGCCGCGGTGTCCCGGACCACCAGCTCGAGTGGTCTTCCGGCGATCCCGCCGCCGTCATTGACTTCGCGAACGGCCAACTCGAGCCCAGCGAGCAAGTGTTGGCCTGCCTCGACCCAGCCAGGCCGAGTCAGCGGAACGAGAGCGCCTATCTGGACGGCTGACCCGTCAGTCCGCTCCGCTCCGGGCGGCGATGGTGGTGATGGTGGCGTATTCATGTGTTGGCGTCTCCCGAGCGACGATGCGGTTGCGGTTGCGGTTGCCAGGATCGCAGAGTGATCGTCAGTGGCCCCGAGAGCGGCCCGAGAGAGGAGGCTCCACGCCTGAGCGATGAGTTCGGGTGGCCGATCGAGTCTGCCCTGACATGACTCGAATCATCGCTGACATCTCGGTCTCCCTCGACGGCTTCGTCACCGGGCCCGACCCCGGCCCGGACAACGGTCTGGGCACCGGCGGCGAGGCCCTGCACACCTGGGCGTTCTCCGAGGCCCCCGACGACCGCCGGATCCTGCGCGAGGCCACCGCCCGCTCGGGCGCCGTCGTCCTCGGCCGCCGGCTCTTCGACATCGTCGACGGCCCGAACGGCTGGGACGACACGACCGGCTACGGCGCCCGCGAGGTCGGCAAGCCCGCGTTCATCGTCGTGACGAGCTCACCACCGGAGTCGGTACGCCTCACCGACCTCGACTGGACGTTCGTCACCACCGGTCTGGCCGACGCCGTCACCGCCGCGCGCGAACGCGCCGAGGCGGCGTCGTCCGACAGCGGCAAGGACCTCGACGCCATCCTCATGGGCGGCGGCGCCACGGTCGGCTCGGCGCTCGCCGCCGGTCTGGTCGACGAGCTGACGCTGCACCTCGCGCCCGTCGTACTGGGCGCCGGAACGCCACTGTTCACCGGCGGAGCGCCACGCACACTGGTGCAGCGGAGCGTGACCTCGACATCGACGGTGACGCACCTGACCTACGACGTCCTCTGACAACGTCGTAGTGGAACGTCACGTCGAGCCATAAATGCTGGCGTCGGCTTTGTTCCGTGGACTACGTTGTGGGCATGAATCCCGGGACGGCATCGCGCCACACACGGATCGGTGACCCGGTGCTCTCCTGAGCGCCGTACGGGCCGGTGCGGGCCCGCTCTTCGATCGAGGATCTTGCACTGCCGCGCGGGCTCCGCCTCCGTCGTGTTGATCACAGCTTCGGCACATCAACCACGACAGGAGCATTCATGCCCACCAAGACGCTGCGGATTCCCACCGCGGACGGCCAGGCCGACGCCTTCGCCGCCTTCCCCGACCGGGGCGGGCGGCACCCGGGGGTGCTGATGTACTCGGACGCCTTCGGAGTGCGGCCCGTACTGCAGGAGATGGCCCGCGAACTGGCCGGACACGGCTACTACGTACTCGTCCCCAACTTCTACTACCGGCACGGCCCGGCACCGGTGATCGAACTTCCCGAGCACATCGGAGAGGAGACCCGGCCCGCGGTCATCGGCCGGCTGATGCCCTTGCTCGAGGCACACATCACCACCGAACGTGTCCTGCGCGACGCCGACGCCTACCTCACATTCCTCACCACCCGGCCGGAGGTCAGCGCCGGACCGGTCGCCGTGACCGGCTACTGCATCGGCACCCTCCTGGCACTGCGCACCGCGGCGGCCCACCCCGGCCAGGTGGCCGCCGTCGCCGGATTCCATCCCGGTTTCGTGGTCACCGACGCGCCCGACAGTCCGCACCGCCTCGTGCCCGAGCTCACCGCCGAAGTCCATCTCGGCCTCGCCGAAGGCGACTTGTCGCCCGAGATCATCAATGAGCTCTACCAGGCCCTGGACGCCGCGGGTGTCGGCCACACCTGCGAGATCTACCCCGACACCATCCACGGCTTCACCATGTCCGACACCGATGCCTTTGACGCCGCCGGGCTGAAGCGCCACTGGGACCGCCTGCTCTCCCTCCTGGACCGCACCCTGGCCACCGGCTGAGGCTCCGGCAGGCACGTGTCAGTCGGGTGTGGGCCCGCCACTGACGCACCATCGCTTCCGTATCCGGCACACGACCCCCAATGGCCGATTTGAGGCCATCTCGGTGGTCGGCAGAACGCCCGTGGTGGCTGACTCCCTGTTGTGAAAATGCGGGGACACGGGCCGGACGACTCTGCCAGCCTGCAGAGATGATGATGAAGGAGGTCTCGTGAGCGACGGCGAGAAGTCCCGCCTCGGCGAGTTCAGCGCCCGGCTGGAGAGCGACGACATCGACGTCGTCCGCGAGGCCCTGGACAGTTACCAGTCGGCGCAGGCGGACACCCGGTGGGGTGTGGACAACCCCTACTGGCCGCTGGCCAACGAGGTGCGCTTCGCCGCCCGGGACCTCCTCAGGCAACCTCCGTCCGGCCGCAGCCACTCGAGCGCTCTCACCGTGCTGTGGCATCTCGCCGAGGAGGAGGACGCGGACTTGATCGCCGACGCCCTCGAAGGCGCCCCGGACGCCGAGGTGCGGGAGATGGCGCTTCTCGCGGCCGGCACCGCCCTCGCGGAGGGTGGGGAGCCAAACCGGCGGCTGCTGGCGCTGATCACCGCCATGGTGCTGGACGAGGGCCTCGCCGTGCGGGATCGCAGGGACGCCATGCAGGCCCTGGACGATGTGGATCTCCCGGAGGTCGAGGACCTCATCGTCCGTCTCACCGAATCGTCCGACATGGAACTCCAGGTGTACGCGGCGGGTTGTCTCGCGACGCCCCTGCGGCTCCGCGTCCACCGCGACCGCGTCACGCGGCTCGCGAAGTCCTGGCCGAAGGGGGCGGGTTGGGAGGCCGAGCACATTCGTCGCCAAGCGCTCGAAGGCTTCCACAGCACCTACTGGAAGGACACCGAGCTGGACGATCCGGTACTCCGGAAGGCTCATGACGAGCTGATGTTCCCGCTCAGCGACGAGGGATGCCTGCGGGCGTTCGCCACCCTGCTGCGCAGCGAGGACCCGGTCGCCGTGGGCATCGCGATCGACCATTACGAGTCCTCAAAGGGGCTGAGCCATGTCCTGGAGGACGAGGAACGTGCCGGGGCCCACCTGCCCGAGGTGCTGGCCCGCGCTCGTGAGGTGCTCCGGCGGCCGATGTCTCCCGCCGAGGTGAGCGCCCTGAACATGATCGGGACGCGGCACACCGAACCCGGCGACGCCGAGCTCCTGCTGGACGTCCTCCTGCGCACCGACTCGGACGCGGTGCGCAAGGAGGCCGTCTGGATGGCTTACGGCGTGCTCGACGAGGCCGAGGTGAAGGACGAGCGGCTCGTCGCCGCCCTGGGCGACCTGGTCTTCGACCCGTCCGTCGGCTTCTACGGCACGAAGGAGACGGCGATCCGCGTCCTGGCCGACAGCCTCGGCGCGGACGCGGACGGCATTCTCCTCCGGGCGATCCGCGAGGGCGAGCCGAAGGTGCAGGCCCACGCGGCGTATTACCTGGTCAGGACGGGAGGCGTGGATCGGCACCGCGCCATCGTGGAGGAGGTCGCCGAGAGCTGGGGCGACCGGCCTCCGCACCGCCCCTGGGGCCAGGACCCCGTTGAGCTGATCTTCGGCAAACCGCACAGCGTCCACTGGGAAGGACACCGGCTGACGGATCCGGGGCTGTATCGCGCCCACAAGAGGCTACGGGCTCCCACGGTGGACGAGTCGTATCACCGGGCGCTTCGCACGTTGCTCGAAAGCGACGACCAGGCGGCCGTGGGCATCGCCCTCGACCACTGGTGGAGTCCCGACGGCGCCGTGAAGCGGGGCGGCGAGGAAGCGCGTGAACCGGAGAGGTCACTCGTCCTCGATCGCATCCGGGAGGTGCTGCGACAGCCTCCCTCACCGGCCGGGCTCAGCCGCATGTACGGGCCCGACGCCATGCATCTCACCGCACTGTCGGCGCTGGACGTCGTGGCAGCGGAAGAGCCGTCCCTGCTGGCCGAGGTCGTGGAAGCCGCCGCGAGCGATCACGTGCGCGAACGGGTTCTCGATGGGGTGGAAGCGGTGTTCAAGGACGCGGAGGACACTGACCTACGGATCGTCGAGGCGCTGGGAAAGATCGCCTGCGACCCGAACGTGCCGTTGAACGACCGCGTCAGGGCACTGGAACTGCTGGACGAGTCTCCGGGGACCAACTCCGTGGAGGCGCTCGTTCGGGCGACGCGCTGCCCCGAGATAGAGGTTCAAGCGGCTGCGGCGTGGGGGCTGATGTGGGAAGAGGTCATCGAGGACCATCGCCCTCTGCTCGAGGAGCTGAGCGCGAGCTGGCCCGTGGAGGACGCCCCGTGGGAGGTCACGCGGGTGCGGGAGTCGCTCAACGCCGCTGAGGAGTGAGGCGGGCCGCGTGGCCGCCACCGGCGTGGTCGCGATCTCAGCGGCAATTCGGTCGAAATGAGGGCCGGGACGCCGGTCGGCCGGAGAGCGAACGGCGGGCGTCCCGGCCGGTGTGCGGGCGTCCCGGCCGGTGTGCGGGCATCCCGGCCGGTGTGCGGGCATCCCGGCCGGTGTGTCCCGGCCGGTGTGCGATCAGGGAGCGATCAGGACGGTCTTTCCGGGCAGTCGTCCGGCCGCCGAGTCCTCATGCACGGCACGCGAATCGGCCACCGGGCGGCGGTCGGCGATGTGGATGCGGAGCCGACCGTCATCGACCCTCGCCACCAGTTCGGTCAGCTGGGCGGCGTCACTGCGGACCCATAGGCCGGCCGTGCGTACCGAGCGGGCGGGGTCCTCCGGTATCGGGCCCGCTGTGCTGGCGGCCACGCCGCCGTCGGCGACGTAGCGCGACAGCCGCGCGGCCTCGTCCTCGGTGCCGCGCACATGGTTCAGCAGAACCTCGAAGGGGCCACCCACCGCGGCGGGGCCCGCGGCGAGATCGAGACGGCCGACGACCCGGGCGCCGTAGCCCTGAAGGCGCTCGGCGTGCCGCGGACTGGCCGCCGCGGTCACCTGCGCTCCCGCGTCGACGGCAAGCTGAACCGCGAGACTGCCCACCGCACCCCCTGCCCCGTTGACCAGAACGGTCTGCCCGGGCTTCAGTTCGGCGAGCTCGAACAACACCTGCCAGGCCGACAGGCCAGTAAGGGGCAGCGCCGCGGCGTCGACCAGGTCGATCGACCGGGGCGCCGCGACCAGGGCGTCGGCCGGGGCGAGCACGTACTCGGCGGCCGCGCCCTCGGCGTCGAGGGGCAGCATGGCCACGACCCGGTCGCCGACCGCCACGCCCGACACCCCCGCGCCGAGTTCGGCGACGGTGCCCGCCAGGTCGATCCCGGGCACGTGCGGGAGAGCGATGGGCAACATCGCGTTCAGGGCTCCGGCGCGGATGTGGTCGTCGACCGGGTTGAACGACGTGGCCGCCACCCGCACCAGCACCTGCCCGGTGTCGGGTACCGGACGCTCGATGTCCTCGTAGCGCAGGGCCTCGCTGCTGCCGAAGTCGTGGTAGCGCACTGCCTTCATGGCACTTCCTTTTGTGTGTGTCGGTGTGTCGGTGTGTCGGTGTGTCGGTGTGTCGGTGTGTCGGTGTGTCGGTGTGTCGGTGTGTCGGTGTGTTCGGTGTGTGCGGGGCTGTTGCTCGTTCGTGGGCACCCGCCGTCGTCAATTCATCCGCACCGACCGCGTGGAATTGCCCATCACCATGCGGTCGATGGCGCTCACGGCGCTCCCGGGATCTGAGGCGGCGCCGACGGTGAGCAGCAGCGGGACAAAGTGCTCGGCCGTCGGGTGGGCGACCTCGGCACCGGGCGCCTTGCCGCGGTAGTCGGTGAGTGCGTCGACGTCGGCTCTGGCGAGAGCGTCGACGGCCCAGTCGTCGAATGCCGCCGTCTCAGCGGCGAGTTCGGGGTGGCGGAAGACGGCGAAGCTGTGCGTCATGAAGCCCGAGCCGACAATGAGGACGCCTTCTTCGCGCAGAGGCCGCAGGCGCGCACCGAGTTCCAGCAGAGCGCCAGGTTCGAGACTGGGCATCGAGAGCTGTACGACCGGGATGTCGGCCGCGGGATACATGGCCATGAGGGGGATGAAGGCGCCGTGGTCGAGGCCGCGGTCGGTGAATTCGTGCACGGTGGTCCGGCTCAGCGTGCCGGTGAGCCGCCGCGCCAGGTCAGTGGCGTCGGGCGTCGCGTAGGGAAGCGTCCTGTAACGGGGGTGGAAGCCGCTGAAGTCGTAGTACAGCGGCGTACCTGCCGCGGTTCCGGAGAGGGCGGCCGGTGCGTTTTCCCAGTGCGCCGAGATGACCACGACGGCCTTGGGCTTGGGCATCGACTGGGCCCAGTCGAAGAGGTCGCCGAGCCATTGCGGATCGTCGAGGGTGAACGGGGCCCCGTGGCTGACGAAGAGGCTGGGAAGGGGTCCGTCGGACTCACTCCACACACGCTGTGCGCGCGCCTGTGGCAGGACCCGGGCAAGGAGATCGTCGTACGCCCCGGCCGGCGGGTGCGACCGTAAGAAAGAACTCAGGCCGTTCGTGGCGGGCATCGATACCGGCTCCTTCACAGTCGTCGTGGTCATTCCGAAAGCCGTCATCGGTTCCGAAGTCGCCCGTTTGACTTGCCCAGGCAAGTCAAACGTAACCCCGATTGAGTTGCCCAGGCAAGTCATCCGAGTTGCCTGGGCAAGTAGGATGTGGGGCATGGACACTTCGTCAGCCTGGCTCGACGACGGTGAGCAAGACCTGTGGCAGGCCCTGCTCACCGTCGTCATCGCACTTCCGGCGGCCCTCGACCGTCAGCTGCAACGAGATGCGGGCATCTCCAACTTCGAGTACGGCGTTCTGGCCCGGCTGTCCATGACCGACGAGGCCACGATGCGACTCAGCGACCTGGCCCGGGACTGCAACAGCACGCAGCCTCGCCTGTCGAAGGTGATGGACCGCTTCGAAACCCGCGACTGGGTCGTCCGCCGACCCGACCCCACCGACGGCCGATACACCCTCGCCACACTGACCGACGCCGGCCGGCAGAAGGTCGTCGCGAGCGCACCGGAACATGTCGCGCAGGTGAGGCGACTCGTGTTCGATCCGCTCAGCGCCGCTCAGCGCCGCCACCTCAGCGCCGCACTCACCCGCATCGCCGCCACCGTGCGCCAAGAACTCGATGGCGGGTGAGCCTCGTCCGATGCCCTGACGCTGTCGTTCTGACGCCGTCGTTCCATGGATGGTTCGGCTCAGCCGATCGGTGCGCTCGGAAACTCGCGATTGTTCCTCCGCCGAGCCGACAGGAAGCTGATGGCATCCAAGCGGTTTCCCAGGAGAGGCCCGATGACCATCGCTGCAATCGTAGGAACTTCCGTCGTCGACGAGATCTCCGAGCGTGCCCCGGACCTGATCTCCGCCGGTGGCAGCCGTACGTGGTCGGTATGCGCCCGCAACTTCGTCGTAGCGATCACCGAGCTCGAAGCGGGTGACCGCCTCACCGAGCACAACGTGCCCGACGAGTACCTGCTGCTCGTCCAGGACGACGCGGTGGTGGGCGTGGAGCACGACGGCCGGGCCCTGGTGTCCGTGCCCGAGCCCGCGCTCGTCGTCGTACCGGCCGGGCCGAGCACGCTGCACGCGGCGTCATCGACCACGGTGGCGCGGGTGTTCACCGCCCGTTGCGACGAGCAGATGAGACGGGCCGTCAACCATGCTGCCGGGGCCGACCCGCGAGCCGCACCGCTGCCGGAGCCCATCGAGGCGGGCGGCGACGGGATCCGGATACACCGCCTGCGGGACATCCCCAACGAGAAGGGACGCCTCGGCCGGATCTTCCGGACGGCGTCGCTGATGGTGAACTGGTTTCCGGTGCACGAGGGGCCACGCGACCCCGAACGGCTCTCGCCCCATTCCCACGAGGACTTCGAGCAGATGTCGGTGACCCTCGTCGGGAACTACGCCCATCACCTCCGGGTCCCGTGGACCCCCCGGATGAGTGAGTGGCGCGACGATGAGCACGTCGAGGTCGGCAGTCCCTCGATGACATTGATCCCGCCGACCGTCGTGCACACCACCCGTGCCGTGGGCGCGGGCCCGCACACGCTCATCGACGTCTTCGCACCGCCGCGCGAGGACTTCCTCGCGAAGGGCTGGGTGCTCAACGCCGACGAATACCAGGGATCCCGGCCGTGAGGGGCGATGCGTTCCCCCGGCTCGGAGCCTGGGTCAAGCTCCCCGCACCGGAAAGCGTCGAGCTGCTCGCACTCGCCGGGTTCGACTTCGTCGTGATCGACGCCGAGCACGGCGCGATCGACACCCGCACGATATCGACCATGATCGGGCTGGCCCGTGGCTGCGGGCTCTCGCCCTTCGTCCGGGTCGCCGGTACCGCGCCACGCGATGTCCAGGTCCCGCTCGACGCGGGTGCGGCCGGTCTGTTCGTCCCGCAGGTCGACGACGCCTCCCGGGCGCGGGACGCCGTACGAGCGACACGGTTCCCTCCGCTCGGACGACGCGGGGCCAGCACCTCCGGACGGGCCGGCCGGTGGGGGCTCGAGGCCCTCGGTGACTATCTGCGGTCCGGCAATGACGAGGTCCGCCTCGTGGTCCAGGCCGAGAGCGCCGGAGCCCTCTCGGCGATCGTCGAGATCGGTGAGATCTCCGGCGTCGACGCGGTCTTCATCGGCCCGACCGATCTCGCGGTCTCCGGCCAGTTCGGGGAGGGTGACGGCAGGCCGGCAGACCTCGTCGCGGCGGCCGAACGGCGCTGTGCCGACCACCGCATCACCCTGGGGACCACGGCCTCGGGCAACGCGCCGGAACTGCTGGATCGTCGTGGGTACGACTTCCTCGTCCTGGGGGCCGACACCACGATGCTGCGCCAGGGCGCACACGCGTTGGTGCGCGGTGCGCGTACCGCCGCGCCGGGAGCCGGCCGATGACCCTCGCCCTCCTGCACACCGAACTGTCCATGCTGGTGACGGCGTTGTGGTACGAGATCGATCACGGCGACGGCTCGGCAGCCGCCGGATTCTTCACCCCCGACGCCGAGCTGACGTTCTCGCGCCGGACCTTCCGCGGCACCGACGAGATCAACGGCGTGTACCGCGACCGCACCGCGCGGGGACCGCGGGTATCGCGTCATCTGATGTCCAACTTCCATGTTCTGCGGCACGAGAGCGAGCGCGTCGAGGCGGTGTCCGCCCTGGTGCTCCACGCGCAGGACGGAGCGCCACCCGTACCGACGACCGTGCCGGTGCTGGTCGCCGACGTGTACGACCGCTTCGTCCGGGTCGGCGAAGCGGATGGCGAAGCTCGCCGCTGGCTCATCGCCTCCCGGCGGATCGAGAACCGCTTCCTCATGCCGGGCGACGTCCTCGCTGTTCCCACCGAGTAAGGAGACCGATGTCTCACCAGCGGCATCCGGAAGATTTCCCCCTGCCGACCACCCGGGGCGATCTGCCCATCGTCGACTCCCACCTCTTCGACGATCTGCTCCCCCCGGAGGCGGCCTTCGAGCTGACCGCCGGTCTACGCCGGCACCGCGAGCCCTTCGTCGGCATCACCGAGGACGGCACCCCGCGCCCGGGCCTCTACCGGCTGAATGACGCGGGGACATCCCCGAAAGCCGCCGTCGTGGCGGCCCTGGCCTACCTCGACGGGTTGGCGCCCCACCAGAGGGTGGTCGCCGCCCTGCCCATGGACGCCCCGGAGTGGCGGCTGTGGACGAACGCGATCCCCACATGGCACCCGAAGGGCATGCGCCTGGAACGGCTCGCCGACGGCGACCGCGACCGCGCACTCGCCGTCGTCGAGGCCAGTCTCAGCCCCACCGGCTACGCCCAGGTGCGAGCGGTGATGGCGCTCAACGAGAACCTGGGCGAGCTCATCGACGACTACCGGGACACCCTCACGGAGTTCGCCTACTGGTTCACCGTCTTCGGGTCCCCCTCGGGCGACTCCCCCTGGGGATGGCAGCTGATGGGCCATCACGTGGACGTGCACTGCGTCTTCGTCGGAGGACAGGTGATTCTCGCCCCGGTGTTCCTCGGTGCCGAGCCGACGACCGGAACTGGGCGGTTCGAGGGCGTCCACGCCCTGGGCGACGAGACCGAGGTCGCCCTGGCGTTCCGCCGCACTCTGGACCCGGGCCGGCAGGAGGAGTTCCTGATGGGGCCGTCGCTGCGGGCGGAGGACCTGCCGCCCGAGCTCGCGGGCCCGTGGAACGGACGGCATCTCGCCGGCGCGGGCAGCGACAACCTCGTCCTGCCTCCCGAGGGGATCGTGGCGGCGAGCCTGCCGGCCGACCAGCGTGCCGGTCTGGTGGAGCTGATCCGGGTCTATCTCGACCGCCTCCCGCCGCCACAGGCCGAGCGCACCCTGGCGCTCGTCCGTGAGCACTTCGACGAGACACGGTTCGCCTGGCGCGGCGGCCACGACGACGAGTGCGCCTTCTACTACCGGATCCACTCCCCCGTGCTCCTGGTCGAGTACGACAACCATCCCGGTGTCTTCCTCACCAATCCCGAGCCCGCCCGCTACCACGTCCACACCATCGTGCGGGCGCCCAACGGCAACGACTACGGACGTGATCTCCTCGCCCAGCACTACCGACTGCACCACGGAGGTCATGGAGTCGGCTGACATCGCACGACGAGCAGGGTTGTGCTTCGTCGTCCACGGGAGCGTCGACGCCCTCGTAGGAGGGACGACGATCCTCGTCCTACACCATCACGGACACCGTGCCCCGGATGCCGAACAGCGACTTCCCGTAGATCTCGGCGGCCACTTCGGGGTTGAGGACGGCGTGCCGGCTCCCGGTCTCGATGTCGCGCCAGATGCGCTGCAGCGGGTTGGACTCGCCGAAGCTCGAAGCGCCCTGGGCCGAGCACACGATGCGGACCGCCTCACGCGCGTGGACCGCCGCCATTCCCGCGTCCATCCGCATCCGTGCCCGGGCATCGTAATCGGGGAACACCCCGGCCCGCGCGGCCTCGTCGATGTCGGCGGCGGCGCGGTAGGCGTGCAGTTGGGCGGAGTCGGCGAGCGACGCGGCCTTCGCGGCGGCGAGTTGGATGGTGGGTGCCTCGGCCTGGGAGGCGTAGCTCGTCAGGGTCAGCGCTCGCCGCGGGGCCTTCTCCAGCAGGAGATCGACAGCGGCCGCGGCCAGCCCGAGCTGGGGCCCGGTCAATACGAGCGCGGCGGTCGGCACGAACGGTGCCCGGTAGAGCGCCTCGTCGGTGAAGGGTGTGGCGTAGCGGCCCTCGACGGCGTCGGGGACGGAGTGGAAGCGGTGTGCGGGCACGAAGAGGTCCTCGCCGACGAGGGTGTTCGACGCGGTTCCACGCATGCCCGCCACGAACCAGGTGTCCTCGATGGTCAGCTCCGTCATCGGCGCCAGCACGATGCCGACGGCGTCCGACGTGCCCTCGGCGTCCGGCCGGGTGACCCCGAGGACCGCCCAGTCGGCGTGGGCGCACCCGGAGGCCGGGGCCCAGCGCCCGCTCACCCGGTACCCGCCCTCGACCACGCGCGCGGTACCCGAGGGGGTCACGACACCGGCGACTCGGGCGTCGGGGGTCTGGGCCCATACGTCGTCCTGGGCCTGGGCCGGGAAGAGCCCGACGAACCACGCGCTGGCGTTGAGCAGTGAGGTCAGCCAGGCGGTGGAGCCACAGGCCCGCCCGACCTCGCGGCTGACCTCCAGCAGGGTGCGGTAGTCGGTCTGCAGGCCGCCGTAACGGGCGGGTCGCATCAGCGAGAGCAGGCCGGCCTCGGCCAGGGCGCCGATGTTCTCGGCGGGAACCATGCGCTCGCGGTCGGTCCGATCGGCGCCCGCGGCGATCAGCGGTCGCAGGGTGGCGGCGCGCTCGACGAGCTCGGACCGCAGGTCACGTGCGGTGTCGGTGGTGCGGGGAACGTCCAGGGTGATGGTCATCGTCGTCATTTCGGTGTCGGGGATTGGGTGGGCGCGGGTCGTACGGGTCGTACGGGTCGTACGGGTCGTACGGCTCAGCTCGCGACAGCGAGAGGGGTGTGGGTGCCGAAGACCCGGCGTGCGTAGGTCAGCGGGGCCGCAGGGGTCGGCTCGGCCTCCTCGACGCCGACGACGAGCAGGATGTGGTCACCGCCGTCCACGTGGCGTTCGACGCGTCCCGCCGTCCAGCCCGCGGACTCGGGCAGGTAGGGCAGTCCGGCGCGGAGGGTCCAGGTGACGCCGTCGAACTTCGAGCCCGATCCCCTCCGGCGGGCGAATGCCGACGCCAGTTCCCGCTGGTGGGCGCCGAGGATGTTCACTCCCACCCGGTCACCCGGCTGGAGGTGGGGAAGCAGCCGCGAGGAGCGGTCCAGTGCGAAGCTCACGAGCGGAGGGTCGAGTGACAGCGAGGCAAGGCTCGACACGGTGGTGCCGTGCGGTCGTCCGTCGGCGGTCGTCGCCGTCACCACGGTGACCGGCGAGCACACCCCGCTCATCAGCTCGACGAAAGTCTCTCGGTTGATCATCGGGCGCCTCCCGTAGGCATGGGTTGGTCTGTCGGGATGCGTGGTGTTGTGTGGCCCCGCGTCCGACATCACACAGTGAACTCCGGCTACCGGGGCGGGCGCTTGGTCTGTCGGCTCAGGATTCCGGTCGCCAATTGGTCTGCGGCATCGGTCTGTTGGTCTGCCACACCGGTCCGCTGGTCTGCCGCACCGGTCCGGGCCGCGACCGGCACTCCGGGATCAACGCTCTGTCACGTCGCGGGGCAGGAGGACCGCGTCGCCCAGTTCCTCGGCGAGTGCCAGGGCGGTGTGGAGGGCGAAGCGGCGGTCGTCGAGGCCGTGTCCCAGCACCTCCTGGGCCCGCTTCACGCGGTAGGTCACGGTCCCCCTGGCCACGTGCAGGCGTCGGGCGACATCCACGAGGCTGCGCTCGGCGCCGATGTAGTGGTACAGCGTGGTCCGCAGCGCCTCCATCGACGCGCCGCGGGTGGCGAGCCCGCCGAGCTCACGTCGTACGAAGTCACCGGCCGCGTCGAGATCGGTGGCCAACAGCGCGATGGCGGCCACGTCGGCGTAGGCGGTCGCATGCCTCGGCACCCGCCCGGCCTCGCGCCGCAGTCGCTCGACCCGCTCCCCGCGCTGGGCCTCGCGGTGGGAGCGACGGAAGCCCTCGACGCCGCCGCCCGGGGTCCCGAAGGCCGCCTGCGTCCGCTGCCGGGACAGAGCCTCGGCGATGGTCTCCCACGAACCGGTCCGGCGTGTGCCTTCCGAAGGCACCGTGCCGTCCGAAGGCACCGTGCCGTCCGAAGGCACCGTGCCCCACGCCCACAACCGCCCCGAGGCCACGGGTACGACCAGCGTCGTGGTGGCGCCCCGGGCCCGGAGCGCCTCGGTGGCCGCCGCTTGCAGTGTGGAGCTGCCGTTCGGCGCGTCCGACCACACCACCACCGCCTCGTGGGTCCGCCGCAGGTCATAGCCGAGTACACGCGACGCCTCGCCGACGTCCGTCGTCGTGGCATCACCACTCAGCAGGGAACGCACGATGTCGGCCCGTGCCGCGGCCGCGCTGGTGCTCCACACCTCGTGTTCCACGAGGTAGGCGCGGATCATGGTGTCGGAGAGGTCATCGACGTAGGAGAACAGCTCGCGGGAGATCGCCGTGACCTCATCGACCGCCACCTCCGCGTCGACCAGCCCGGCACAGGCCCGCAGGAACGCCTCGGTCGTCGCCGCATGCCCGACCCGGACGCCGTGCAACACCCGCTCGAGCGGTACGGCACGGTGAACGAACTCGTGGATGCCCTCAAGGATCGCCTCATCGGTGGGCGGGGCCGCTGCCGGGCCGTCCACCAGAGTGAACAGCGCCCGCAGGGTGGTCGCTTCATTGCCTCGGCGGAGCAGCTCGACCGCGGCCGGGCTGCCGCCGAGGGCCGGCACCTCGCCGACGATCCGCCGCACCACCACGGAATTCAGCTCGATCGCCCAGCGCACGGGGTCCGCGCCGACGCGCGCGACGGCGTCCTCGACGACCGCGCGCGGGCTTGCCGCTCGGTCCAGGTCGACCTCACCCCGCGGCCCCAGCCGCGCGATCCAGGCCCGTCCCGGCCGCCGCCCACCGGTCTCGGTCACACTGTCTCCCTCGGCTACGGCGCCGCGACGGGGTCATCGATCCCGGTCGCGGTGATCGGATGTGACGCCATACTCGGTCCAAGGCGAGGGACTGATCAACCGCGGGTTGCCGAAGCCATCGTTCGGCGAATCCGAACGATGTGGTAGAAGAGTCTGGCTGCTCGTCGTGGCGCGAACACTATGGAGTTCGAACACTATGGAGTTCGAACACTATGGAGTTCGAACGATATGGAGTGACGGGAGGACGGCAGTGAACCTGCGTCAGATGGAGTGCTTCCTCGCTGTCGCGGACGAACTCCACTTCCGGCGCGCCGCCGACCGTCTGCGACTGGCGCCGCCCAGTGTCAGCGAGGCCGTCGCCAGTCTGGAACGCAGCCTCGGTAGCCGGCTCGTCGAGCGTACGAGCCGAAGGGTGCAACTGACCCCTTTCGGCGCCGAGTTCGCCGCCGCGATCCGGCAGCCCATCGAGGCGTTGCACCAGGCCCATCGGACCGCCCGCCTGCGCTCGGCGCGCCATCGTGACCTCGTCGTGGCCCACACCCCGGAGCTGGGACAGCTGATCCTGCCGGGACTGGTCGACGCCTGGCCCGGCGCCACCGCCGACGACGAGGCCCGGGGCCGGTGGCGTCCGGTCCCCATGCACACCCCCGAGCAACTCGCCGCCGTGGCGGACGGCGCGGTGGATGTGGGCCTGTGCTGGTCGGTTCCCGAGCAACCCGGGATCGCCAGCGCCGTGCTCGGCGAGTTCCCGCTGGTCGCCGTGGTGCAGTCGGCGGACCCGCTGGCCAGCCGCCGGGAGGTGGCGCTCGCCGACCTCCGCACCCGTCAGATCCTGATCACTCCGCGCGCCGACAACCCCTACCTGGAGAGCCAGTTGCAGGCGGACATCATCCGGGCCGGTATCCCCCGTACCCACATCGAGGAGGTGGGGCGCTACGACGAGCTTGCCGTGCATGTGGCCACGCGCGGACACGTGGGGGTCCACCCCGGGCCGATCGCGTTCTCCAATCACCTGTCCACTGTCGTGTTCCGGCCGATCGCCGACGCCTCCGACAGCGTCCGGATCTGCGCGATCAGCCGCGCCGAGGCCCGCGACGGTTCCATCGCGCCGCTCATCGCGAGCTTGCGGTCGATCGTCGGCTCGCTCGACATCGACGACAAGTTCAGGTGACCCACCCGGCGTGTGCGTGGGCCCGGCGCAATCCCCCCGGGGGCCCGGTGCTGGGCCTACGCCACGGGGATGATGCCGCCGTCGACCCGGAACTGGGCTCCCGTGAGCCACTTCGCGCGGCCGGATGCGAGGAAGGCGATCATCTCCGCCACGTCCTCGGGATCGCCGGGCCGGCCCATCGGCACGTTGAGGTGATCCACGATCTGCTGCCGCACCTCCGCCACGCCAACGCCCTGCCGGTCGGCGATGCGCTGAAGGTGCTGGACGGCGCCCTCGGTGGCCACAAAGCCTGGCAGGACACACACCACCCGCACGCCGTGCTCTCCCACTTCGGTCGCCAGCTCGCGGCTGTATGCGTTGAGCGCCGCCTTGGCCGCCGCGTAGGACGCTTCGGTGCGCTGCGGCAGACGGCTCGCGATCGACGAGACGTGCACGACGACGCCGGAACCCCGCTCAACCATCCCCGGGACCAGGGCCCGGTCGAGCCGGACGGCACTGAGCAGGTTCATCTCGAGGTCCGCACGCCACGACGCGTCGGACCGCTTCAGGGTCGGCATCGGGTCGCTCGCGGCGGCCGCGTTGTTGACCAGGACATCCACCCCGCCCACGCTGTCGATGACCCGTCGGCCGAGCTCCGCCGCTCCTTGATCCGTCGCGAGGTCCGCGGGGATGAAGGTGGCCGGCAGATCCTCCGGAGGCGCGCTGCGCGAGGCGGTCAGCACCGTCGCGCCCGCGGCGGCGAATCGACGGGCGGTCGCCTCACCCAGACCGCGGCTGCCGCCGGTGACCAGCACACGAAGGCCGCTGAGCCCCTCTTCCGGAACTGTCATGGGAGTGCCCCTCCAGTAAAGTGAACCCGACTCCGGAAACTATACATAAACGGAACCCGACTCACCTTACGGAGGCACTGTTGCCGTCGTCACGTCCGATGCGCGCCGATGCGCGCCGCAACCGCGAGGCGCTCCTGGCCACGGCGCGGGAGGCGTTCCTCACCGGCGAGGCCGACGCTCACGTGGAAGAGATCGCCCGGCGGGCCGGAGTGGCGGTCGGGACGCTCTACCGCCACTTCGAGACACGCGAGGCCCTCGTCGAGGAGGTCTACCGCCAGGAGGTCGACGAGCTGTGCGCCGCACCCGCGAAACTCCTTGACCTGCATGCCCCGGACGAGGCCCTGCGCCACTTCCTGCTGCTGCTCGTGGAGCACGCCGCCGTGGGCAAGGGAATGGCCGTCGCTCTGGAGAGCATCATGGCGACGGACTCACCGATCTTCGATGACGCCCGTACCCGGATGGCACAGGCTCTCCAGCAGCTACTCGAAGCGGGCACAGCGGCCGGCACCATCCGTGGCGGCGTCAGCGGACGCACACTGCTGCGCGCGCTGGGGGGCATCTGTGGAATGCACACCACGGAGGGCTGGCAGGACGAAGCCGTGCAGATCACGGCGATCCTCTTCGACGGCCTGCGGTTCGGCGCACAGAACGCGGGCTGAGCCGCCGCGCCTCGCACCGACGAGGCGTGTCCGGGGACCGGCGCGTCGGACGCGTCAGACTCCCATGGTCACCATCACGATCAGCACGATCACGAGGAGGACGACGTAGGCGACGGAGTGGACCCGGTCCGGGACCCGGCCGGTGACGCGCCTCGCCACGGCGATGGTGGGCAGTGATCCGATGAGCAGGGCGGCGCCCGCGGTGAGATCGACGTAGCCAAGCTGTCCCGGGCCGGCGGATGCGGCGGGGGCGAGGGCGTAGACGAGGGTTCCGGCCAGGGCGACGGGGACGCTGAGGGGGTTGGCCATGGCGGTCGCCTCGGCCATGGGAAGACCTCGGCGGCGCAGCAGCGGAACCGTCATGACGCTGCCGCCCACCCCCAGGCCCGCGGCCACCAGGCCGATACCGATGCCGCCGAGGGTGGTGGTGCGCCGCCCCAGGGGTTCCGGGCGCGTCTGGTGCGGCACGGAGAGGAAGCCCTTCCTCAGCAGACTGTCGGCGATCGTCACCAGCAGGTAGGCAGCGAACAGCAGGCGCAGCGCCGTGCCACCGATCAAGGTGGCCGCGAAGGATCCGACGACGGCGCCGACCGCGATGAACGCCGCCAGCGGCCAGACGTACACGCGGCGCAGTCGGCCCTGCCGCCACTGGGCCAGCGCCGCCGCCGCGGCATTGACGACCATGACCGCCGCCGAGGTCGCCACGGCGATGTGCATGGCGTCCGCGTCCCTTCCCGGAGACGCCGTCACGGTCAGAACGCCGTAGACGACGGGGACCGTGATGAAACCGCCGCCGAAGCCGAAGAGCACCGTCGTGATGCCGGTCAGGCATCCGAGGAACAGGAGAGTGGAGAACGAGGTCAGCACTGGTCAGACGCTAGGGACCAGCAGGCGTGGCGGGCAATCGACGGTTTGCCATATTCCTACGCGTGGCAGACAGGGACGCGTGGTCCCGCGTAGCCTCGCGATATGCGCAACATCCGGGTCGCGGAGGTGGACGACCTCGATCGTGCGGTGCTGGCCATCGGCACTGACTACCCCCAGGATCATTTGCTCGTCCGGCACGAGCACCGCCGCGCCCAGGTGCTGTACGCGGCCACCGGTGTGATGCGGGTCGAGACGGCGGACGGCAGTTGGACGATACCCACCGCCCGCGCCGTGCTGATCCCGCCCGCGACGGGACACCAGGTCACGATGACGGGCGTCAGCACCCGCAGCCTCTACATCGAGCCCACCGCCGTGCCGTGGTTTCCCGCCCGGTGTCAGGCCGTCGATGTCTCCGTGCTGCTGCGGGCGCTGATTCTGGAGGCCGTGGAGATGGAGCCGCGCTACCCCCAGCACAGCCGCGACGCGGCGGTGGCGGCCCTCATCCTCCACGAGCTCAAGAACCTCACCCCGCTGCCGCTCGATGTGCCGCTGCCCTCCGATCCGCGGCTGCGCGGCCTGTGCGAGGCGTTCCTGCGGAAGCCGGACATCCATGACCCGCCCGCCCGTTGGTGCGCCGCCCTCAGCATCAGCGAACGCACCCTCGCCCGCCTGTTCCAGCGCGGCACCGGCCTGAGCTTCTCGCAATGGCGGCAACGCGCCTGCGTCCTGCACTCCCTTCAGCACCTCACCGCGGGCATGCCCGTCACCCGCATCGCGACCCAGCTCGGCTACGACAACCCCGCCGCCTACACGGCCGCGTTCAAAAAACTCCTCGGCCAACCGCCGACGGCGTACCGGAGCCCCGACACCACGGGCAGCCGCGACCGGGGCTGACGCCCGGCGCGACCCCGGGCGCGTCAGCCGGACTGGACATCGCCGGGCCGGACATCGCCGGGCCGGACATCGGCGGACTGGACATCGGCGGACTGCGTTTCGGCCTGGATATCGGCGACGAGCTTCTTCGCCGCCGCCAGCTTCGGCCCGTAGGCCGCGGAATCCGTGGCGTTGAGCGCCGTGAAGATGTCCACGGCTTCCTGCGCCCGCGCGAGCGCCTGGCCCTTCCGGCCGGACTGCCGCAGGTAGGGGATCGTCGGATACATCAGCCAGTCGCCCAGCCCGCCGCGATACCTCCCGGGGTTCTCGGTGGCGAGTTGGCGGAGCAGGTCGGTGGCCTCGACGGCACGCTGTGCGCCTCGGGTGTGGTCGGGCTTACCCCACAGGGCCTGGGCCAGATTGACCAGCGTCCACGCCTTTCGGTAGAGAACTGCTTCCGGCGCTCGACGCCGTCATCGAGTCCGCACGCGCCCACCCGCCGTCCGCCGCGACCCGCATGCGAGCCGTCGAGCAGTTCGACGCCCTGGTCCGCGGCGAGCACGGCGCCTCGCTGGTGTGCGCCCAGGTCAACGAGCACGCCCTGCGGGGCCTGGCCGCCGCGCGCACACTCCAGCAGCGGCTGGGCGACCTGACCCGCGCACTGGCCACCGGCGGAGGGCCCGAGGGTATGATGCGCGGACGGCTGGCCCTGTCCGCTGTGATCATGGCCGCGGCACGCGGACGCGAACTGGGCGGCCGGCAGGCGGAACGCCACGCAGCGGCGCTCGCGGTGGCCCGCTCACTGATCGCACCCGAGACCGAGTCCTAGCAGGAGTCGCCCCCGCCCCGGCCCCGGCCCCGCCCGGCGGATCACGATCCGCCCGGATCGCCACTGCGCGAGGTCGAACTCGCCGCCTCATTGGGGGTCAGCCGCGGATCGGTAGCGGTGCGATGGACATGTCGAATGTTGACATTCGGATGTGCGGTGCTGCAAGGTCTGAAGCCATCCGAGCCGAGGGAGCCGCTCCATGTCTGTGCGTCCTGCCGTGCATCTACCCGTGGATGAGAAGGTGTTCACGCGATGAGGCGGGTGCTGGTCACAGGAGCGTCGCGGGGCATCGGTCGTGCCGTGGCCCACGCGTTCGCCGAGCGGGGCGACCGCGTGGGGGTGCACTACGCGACCGGCCTCGCGGATGCCGAGGACACCTTGCGAGGCTTGCCCGGCTCCGGCCATTGTCTGCTCGGCGGCGATCTGGGTGATCCACAAGCGGCGCAGGACATCGTCGAGGGGGCCGTGCGGACGCTGGGCGGGGTCGATGTGCTGGTCAACAACGCCGCCATCGCCCCGTCCGCCGACAACCGCCACTCCGTGGCCGATGTGTCCTACGCGGACTGGCAGCGGATCTGGCACCGCATGATCGACGTCAATCTGCTCGGTGCGTCGAACATGACCTACTGCGTCGCCCGGCATCTCATCGACCGCGGCGCGACCGGAAGCATCGTCAACATCGGTTCCCGCGGCGCCTTCCGGGGCGAGCCCGACTCCCCCGCGTACGGCGCGAGCAAGGCCGCGCTGCACGCTTTCGGGCAGTCGATGGCCGTCGCACTGGCTCCGCACGCGATCGCGGTGGCGTCCGTGGCCCCCGGGTTCGTCGCGACCGAACGGCAGGCCCCCAAGATGGCCGGTCCCACCGGGGACGAGCTGCGGGGCCAGAGCCCGTTCGGGCGGGTCGGGACGCCCGAGGAGGTCGCCGCCGCCGTGCTCTACCTGGCCTCACCGGAGGCCGCGTGGTCCTCCGGAGCCGTGCTCGACCTCAACGGCGCGTCCTACCTGCGGACCTGAAACAGCGGATCGGTCATACGCCCCGGACGAGGGCGACGGCGAACAGCGTGAAGGCGAGCACGATGACGCCCACGCGAACGTAGTGAAACCGGTCCCACCGTCCCACCTGCTGCTTCCAGTCCGCGGGCACGCCCTCGCGCGACCAGGTCGCGACGCGCGAATTGATCGGCACGAGCAGGAAGACCGACATCACCACGCTCAGCACGAGCAGGAGCGTGCCCGCGGTGATGAACGAGGCGCCCGCGTCACCCCACGTCACCGCGGCCCACACCGCGCCGAGGACGACCGAGCCGATGTACCAGAACGGCATGACCCTGCCCAGGACGCGCGCCCCGTCGCTGCGAGCGTCGAGTCCGCCGTCGTTCGGGAGCCGGTCGAGGATCGGGTTGACGAACACCGCCACCGCGAACTCCACGCCCACCATCACTCCGGCCACGACGACCGTGACGACTGCCAATACGTCCTGCATGTCCCCTCCAAAGGTTTCCCAGCACTGATTCCTAGCACCGCTAGAATCTGATGCGACGATAGACCTGCCGACGCACTATTGTCTAGCGATGCTAGGATCGGGTCATGTCAGTACACGAACGCAAGGCACGCGAGCGGGCCAACCGCCACAAGCTGATCGTCTCAACGGCCCGCGAACTCGCCGAGGCCCACGGCTGGGACGCGGTCACCACGCGCCGGCTCGCCGAGCGGATCGAGTACAGCCAGCCCGTGCTCTACAGCCACTTCCGGAGCAGGAACGAGATCGTGGGGGCGGTCGCGCTGGAGGGATTCGCCGAGCTGAAGACCGCATTGCGCGCCGCGGTGCCGGACGGGCCCGCCGACCGGGAGGCGGTGACCGCGCTGGCCCACGCCTACACGGACTTCGCCGAGCGCAACCATGCCTTGTACGACGCGATGTTCAGCCTCGACAACGGCCTGCCCTTCGCCGACGAGGCCACGCCCGCCCCCCTGCGCGAGGCGTACCAGGCCCTGCTGGACCCTCTCCACGACCACGCGGGCTCCGATGCACCGGGGTTGCTCGTCGAGACGTTCTGGGCCGCGCTGCACGGACTGGTCACCCTCACCCGTGCCGGACGCATGCCCGCCGACCAGGTCCCCCAGCGCCTCGCCCTCCTGATCGACCGCTTCATCCCCCGCTGAGGCCCCGCGGGCGACGGCGGGAGTTCATTCGACTCGCGCATCCGTCCAGGAGAGGGTTGCCTGGCATCCTTCGCTGTCGGTGCGCCGCGCGGAGATGGTGATCTGGCCGCTGTGGGATGGCGCGCCGCCAGTGACCGACGTGGCCTTGCCGGCAGTGACCGTGCCCGCCGAAACCTGCCCGGTACCTGCGGTGATGGCCCATTCGACGGTTCCCTCGCATCGATTTCCATTCAGGATTTCGAGGGTTCCTCGAGGCTGCTGGCTCTTGTCGGAGATATCGAGCCAGAAGGTTGTTTCGATCGCTCCGCCCGAGGGGATCTTCCACGACCAGTAGGCCGGCGAGCAGCCCGTCTCCAGGTTGCATTCCTTGGCGGTCTCCGAAGGTCTGTCCCCCTTGGCGTAGTCCATCCCTGGAAGCCAGTCGATGGAACTTCGAATCCACGACGTGAGCGCCACGGTGACTCCGATACCGGCTACCAACACCACGCCTCGCTGCCATCGGGTGAGCTGGTGAGAAGCGATACGGGAGATGATCGTCCTGGGGAGGGTCCGCACCGCCGGGTCGCTCGGAGTACCGGCAGCGGCCCCGACACCGACCCTGGCGCCTCCCGCGGCCGCGGGGACGGCTGCCGGTGCTTCCTGATGCAGGGACTCAACCTGCCGACGGAGCACGGCGACTTCCTGCTCCAGCAGGCGGGCCGTCTCCTGAAGGCCCGTGCGCCGGCGCTCGCTTTCCCCGAGCTCTCGTTCGGTGTCCTTGACGTAGTCGGCCGCTGCCACGAGCTGACGCCGCAGCCAGGTGTTCTCCTCGCGAAGTGCCCGCGCGCGGCCGGCGGCGACGCGTGCCTTCCCCAGCTCTTCCTGGAGGGCTTCGAGGCGGGTCCGCAAGGCTTCGAAGCGCCGGCGGTCGGTGCCGGCCCGTTCCTCCGCCTGCGTCAGCAGCTCGCGTACGGTGCCCAGTTGATGTTCCAGATAGGCGAGGCGGTGGTGGGGATTGCCGCTCGTCCGCATCACCGCCAGCCATAACTCCCGCAGCCGCGCCCGTTCCGCCGCGAGCAGTGGGGCGTTCACGGCCCGACGCACCGAGGCCAGGCAGTCGATGAACTCCGGGGGCGCCACCCTGTCACCCGACAGGAAGCGCGACACGGCCGTGTAGTCGAAGGTGACCTCCTGCCTGCGCGCGAACGTCCGGTATGAGTCCGGGATCTGCTGGTAGGCGACGCGCAGTCCCTCGGCGTAGGCAGCGCTCGCCAGCCGGTACTCGCCGTCGGCGGCTTCAGCGTCCATCCCGTCCCCCCGTCCGGGCATACCCCGCGTTCTCGGGGCGTACCAGTCTCCCCACCCGGCGGGACCGGACAAAATCGATCAAGGGAAAAAGGTGCCGACAGGCGGGTGTTGCACCCTTCCGCAACACTTTGACCTGGGAGAACGGTGAGGGCGTCAGTCATCCACGAGCAAGACGGGACGCCACCAACCGATGGACTGGGACAACCTGGAGGACTTCCTCCTCCACGACCTCACCGGCAACCTCGCCTCCGCCCTCCTCACCGCCGCGGCCATCGCCGTTGCCCGCAACGTCCGCAGCGCCTACCACCACCACCGCCGCACGCGGCAGAACGGCGAGGGTGACGGCACAGCAACCGGCCCCACCCATGACTGACCGGGGCTCGGTGCCGCATCGGCCGATCAGCTCGGCCCGCCCGGGGATCCCGTCCCGGTTCGCCAGGCGGTGTCGTGGACGTACGTCGCGGCGAACCCGGCGAGGCGGTCCACGAGGGTGGCCAGCGCGCCCGCCGCGTAGTGCTGCGGCGACCAGCAGGCGTGCAGTGACAGGCGCAGCGTCGTCCGTGCGCCGGTGTCGATCAGCAGGGGGTGGCCGCCGAACCGGGGCAGGTCGGTGATGACACCGACGCCGAAACCGCTCGCCGCGAGCGCCTCGCACATCAGGGCGTTGCCGCTTTCCGCCACCCGCGCGTAGGTCAGGCCCGCCTGGGACACCGCCCGGTCCAGGATCCCGCGCGCCGGGTGCTCCCGGGTCAGCAGCAACAGGTTCTCGGTGACCAGCTCGGTGATCGTGATCGCGTGTCGGCCCTCGGTGGCCCAGCGGTGGCCGGGGGCGACATAGGCCCGCAGCGGAACGTCGGTCAGCAGGCGCCAGGTCAGCGTCGGGTCGTCGGCCGGCCCCGCGGCGACGCCGAGGTCGGCGTATTCGCGCACGGTGCTGTGGATCTGGTCCGCGGGCACCTCGCGTACCGAGATGAACGGATCGTCGGGGGCCAGCGTCGCGACGAACGGTGCGAGCACCTCGGTGATGGTGGTCTGGGCGGCGGCCACGACCACCTGGGACAGCTCGCCGCGGGCCATCTGCCGGGCCGCGGATTCGATCCGGTCGGCTCGGCGGACGAGATCCTCGGCGACCTCGGCGAACTGCCGTCCCGCGCTGGTCAGCCGGAGTCGCGGCCCGATCCGGTCGAACAGGACAAGTCCCAGTTCGGTCTCCAGGTAGCGCAGCTGCCGGGACACCGCCGGCTGGGCGATGTGCAGCCGTTCCGCCGCCGCGGTGACGGTGCCGGCGCGGACCACCTCGAGGAAGTAGCGGATGCGTTTGAGTTCCACCCGCGCATTATGCCGAATCGGCATGGGATCGGCGAAGCAATCGGTATTGGACAGCATGATGCGCGTTCGCGACGCTGAGTTCTGCCTCACTGAACGCCCCATCCGGACCAGGAGCCAGAGCCATGAGCGAGCCTGTGAGCGAGCAGACCGACACCGCGCCCTCGCGCAGGCGCCCGACGAGCCCCGGCGGGGAGGGGGTGCCGGCCACGGCGGCCGACGCCTCTCCGGAAAACCCGGCCACGGTGGAGAACTGGCTGGAACCCCCGGCCAACCGGTGGGCGTTCAACCATGTCGAGCGGCTCTTCGACACCGCGGTGATCCCGCGCGGCCACACCGCCTGCCGCCGGTTCGTCCCGGCCGGGACGAAGCTGGACGAGGTGCCGATCACGACCGCCGACGGTTCCTCGACGGTGGCCGAGTTCCTGGCACGCACGGCCACCGACGCGATCGTCGTGCTGCGGGGCGACCAGCTCTTGTTCGAGCGCTACTACGGCGAGGCGGCGCCGGATCGTCGGCATGCGCTGATGTCGATCTCCAAGTCGATCGCCGGCATGGCCGCGGGCTGCCTGGTGGCCGACGGAACCCTGGACGTGTCGGCTCCGGTGCGGTCGTACGTTCCGGAACTCGCGTCGTCGGCGTACGGGACGGCTACGGTGCGCGACGTGTTGGACATGACCGCGGCGCTGCGCTACAGCCAGGACTACGACGACCCGGGATCACAGGTACAGGTCGGGGACCGCGCGGCCGGCTGGCGGCCCCGCCATGACGGCGACCCCGACGGCGTACGGGCCTTCCTGGCCGGTCTGGCCCCCGACGGCCCGCACGGGCTCCGGTTCCAGTACTGCTCGGCCACCACCGACGTACTCGCCTGGGTGCTGGAGCGCGCCGCGGGCAGGCCCTATCCGGATCTGCTCGGTGAACGGATCTGGTCCCGGATCGGCGCCGAACACGACGCCGTGATCACTCTGGACCCGGTGGGCGCCCCGTACGCCTGCGCCGGAATCCACGCCACCGCCCGTGATCTGGCCCGGTTCGGCCGGTGCGTGCTCGACGGCGGCATGGTGGCGGGCCGCCAGGTCATTCCCGAGGAGTGGGTCCGCGCCACCCGCCGGGGCGGCCGGACGGCGGTGCTGCCCGACCGCGATCTCGGGTCGATCCATCCCCACGGGACATACCGCAACCAGTGGTGGGCGCCCGGCGACTCGGTGGGCACGTTCTTCGGAATCGGCATCTTCGGCCAGTACCTCTGGCTCGACCCGGTCCGGAACGTCGTCATCGTGAAGTTCTCCAGCCTCCCGCACCCCCGGGACGGCCGCGCCGAGCATGCCGCGGCGCTGGCCGCGATCGCCGAGGCCGTCGACGGCGCACGGGAGATGTGATGGAACAGCACCCGTCGTTCGCGCTGGAGCGGCGCACGATCGAACACATTCCGGCCTCGGAACGCCACGGCCGGCCATGGCACCAACTGGCCCTGTGGTTCTCCAACAACGTCCAGATCAACACCCTGATCATCGGTGCGGTGCCCGTCGGGATGGGACTCGGCCTGACCTGGTCGATCATCAGCATCCTGGTGGGGAACCTGGTCGGCGCGCTGTTCATGGCCTACCACTCCGCGCAGGGGCCCCAACTCGGCCTGCCGCAGATGGTGCAGAGCCGCGCCCAGTTCGGCTTCTACGGCGCGATACTGCCCTCGGTCATGGTCGTGCTGATGTACCTCGGCTTCGCCGTCGAGGGCAGCCTCGTCGCCGGACAGGCGATCGCCACCTGGGCGCATCTGCCGAAGGCCCTGGGCATCGTGGTGTTCAACGTGGTGTTGCTGCTGATCCCCCTGGTGGGATACCGGCTGATCCACGCGGCGAGCCGGATGGTCGCGGTGATCTCGGGGGTGGCGTTCCTCGCGCTGTTCGTACGGCTTCTCCCCCAGTTGCCCACGGATCCGCCCGGCCCCACCACGCACTCCGTCGGCGTGATCGTGTCCGCGATCTCGGTGTGCGTCGCCTGGCAGGTCACCTGGGCGCCCTACGTTTCCGACTACTCCCGCTACCTGCCGGAGTCCACGCCGACCAGGGTCACCTTCTCCTACACCTACCTCGGTTCGGCCGGGGGCGGCGCGGCCACGATGGTCATCGGGGCGATGGCGGCGACGGTCAACAGCGACGCGGTGAACTCCGACGCGATCGGGTTCCTGGCCGACCGGTTCCCGTCGTTCGGCTGGCTCGTGGTCGCGGCGCTGCTCCTAGGGCTGGTCCCGGCGGGTGCCGAAGGTCCCTACGGTGCGTTCCTCACCGCGCTCAGCGCGCTCTCCGCGGAGGGCAGGGTGCGCTCGACCGCGACGGCCCGGGCGATCTTCGTCATCTGCTTCGCCGCCCTCGCCAGCGCGCTTGCCATCCTGGCCAGCGGCAGCCTGCTGGAGACGTTCCAGAACATCACCCTGTTCGTGCTCTACCTGCTGGTGCCGTGGACCGCGATCAACCTCACCGACTACTACTTCGTTCGCCGCGGCCACTACGACATTCCCGAACTGCTGACGAAGAACGGACGGTACGGCACCTTCACCTGGTGGGCGGTGCTCGTCTATGTGGTGTCGATCGCCGCCGAACTGCCGTTCATCAACAGCAGCATCTACGTCGGCCCGCTGGTGCGATCCCTCGGCGGCGCCGATCTGTCCTGGCTCGTCGGGCTGGTCGTGGGCGCGGTGGGGTACTACGCCGGCACCAAGCTGTTCGCCGACCGACGGCCCCGGCCGGTCGCTCCCGGACTGGTCAGGAGCTGACGGCCGCCACGCCCGTCGGGCGTGCGGAGAGCAGCGCCAGGCAGTTGTCCCACAGGGCTTCGAGGTGCTGGGTGTTGTTGTAGAGCTTGGCGAACAGCACCTGGCCCTCGAGCTGAGCGACGACCGACCGGGCAGCGTTACGGGTGTCGCCAACGGTGACCTCCCCGCGCTCCCGGGCTTCGGCGATGACCGTATCGACCATCTCCACCTGAGCGTCGAAGATCTGCTGAAGGCGTGCGCGGATGGGCTCGGTCTGGTTGCTCAGTTCCAGGGTGAGGTTGCCGAACATGCATCCGGAGACCGTTCCACAGCTCTGCTGGCCCGCGCGCAGTCCGGCCTGGGTCTGCTCGAACAGCCGGCGCAGCCGCGAGAGCGGCTCCCCGTCGTCGTGCAGGGCCCGGGCCCAGTCGCCGCGCTGCGTCTGCCAGTGCTCGTCGAGGACGGCCAGGGCAAGAGCCTCCTTCGACTCGAAGAAGTAGTAGAAGCTGCCCTTGGGAACGTCGGCCGCCTTGCAGATCTCGGCGACACCCAGCGCCGAGTAGCCACGCAGCTCGATGAGCGAGTGCGCGGCGTTGAGGATCTTCTCCTTCGCATCACTGGTGCGTCCCATGGCGGCAAGTGTACGACCGATCGTCTATACCGAGAATCCGCAGCCCCCGGGCGCCCCGCCGGACGCCCGGGGGTCGGCCTGTGCCCCTTGGCTCCATGCTGGTGGTTGCAACTAGACGACCGGTCCACTAATCTCTAGTCGGTCGGTCGACTATCGACCGCATGCACCGTATATCCCCCTGAAGTGGAGAGTCACTGTGACCACCCCCGTCAAGCTCGCCGTCGTGTACTACTCGTCCACCGGCACCATCGCCGAGATCGCCAAGGAGCTCCGCGACGCGGGCGTCAAGGCCGGTGCGGAGGTCCGCCTGCTCAAGGTCGCCGAGCTCGCTCCCCAGGCGGCCATCGATTCCAACCCCGCCTGGGCCGCCCACCACGCCGCCACCGCCGAGATCCCCGAGGCCACCCCCGACGACATCGAGTGGGCCGACGCGGTCCTCTTCGGCACCCCCACCCGCTTCGGCAATGTATCCGCGCAGCTCAAGCAGTTCATCGACACGCTCGGCGGCCTGTGGGCCCAGGGCAAGCTGGCCGACAAGGTCTACAGCGGCTTCGTCTCCAGCGCCACCGCCCACGCCGGCCAGGAGTCCACCCTCCTCGCCCTCTACAACTCCATCCACCACTTCGGCGGCATCACCGTCAGCCCCGGTTTCACCGACCCGGCCAAGTTCACCGACGGCAACCCCTACGGCACCTCCCACGTCGACGCCCAGGGCACCAACCCCGTCGACGACACCACGCGCACCGCCGCCCGTATCCAGGCCGAGCGCGCGGTCAGGATGGCCACCGCGCTCAAGGCCGCTGCCTGATCAGTCCGCTGGACGCAAGCCCGTCGGCGCGGCCCCGCCTCGTCACCCGATGCGGGCCGCCCGGCGCCGCAGGCACCCGACGGTGCCCTCACAGACGGTTCCGGCCGACCGCCCCGAGACCCCCTGCCTCACGGAGAGGAACATGACCATGAAGGAGTTCCTGGTCGAGCTCACCACCACCGTGCCCGAGGGCACCGACCCCGCCGAGGTCGGCCGACGCCGCGCGGACGAGTCCGCCCGGGCGAAGGAGCTCGCCTCCGCGGGCCACTTGGTCCGGCTGTGGCGCCCGGTGGGCGAGCTCCGCAGCATCGGTGTGTGGCGCGCCGACAGCGAGGCCGATCTGCGCGCGAAGGTGCTGGGCAGCCTGCCCCTGTGGCCCTGGATGACCGCGGTGGTCACCGCCGTACAGCCGCATCCCAACGACCCGGGCCCGACCGGCTGAATCGCCTGGTCCAGGCTCCGCCGCCGTGCTCCCGCACACCGACCGGACTGGTGCCCACCCTGGTCGGCCGCGCGTTCCTGCGGGAGGCGGAGGCCGCGGTGAGCGCGGCGCGGCGGGCGAGGTCACATGCAGCACACGGGCAAGGGCCAGGCCGCCCAAACCGGTTCCAACGATGCTGATGGTCATGGTTGCTTCCGATTCAGCGGCGGAGCCGGGGCGCGAGCACTGTGCGCACGGCCTTGGCCACCTTGCTCTCGGCGGATCCATCCGCTTCCTCGGGTTCCGGTTCCAGCACGCGCTGGATCTGCAGCAGTAGCTGGTTGGTCGACCGCCAGAGTGGGACGAACATCCCGGCGACCGGCCCGACGCCATGGATCGGGCCACCGGACAGCTCGGTGACGTTCTTGGCGATCGTGACCGTTGCCGGGTCCCGCAGGATCAGGTGCACCTCATCGTCGACCAGCCGGATTTCCATCCTGCGCGCGGCGGCTTCCTCCGGGTTCGCGTCCGTGGTCGTCTCCGGGTCCAGTTCGTCGATCTTGGCGGCGACCGCGTCCGGGTCGACTCCGAGTTCGCGCAGCACCCTGGCCGCCATGCTGTTCTCCGCCCGCAGCATCGCCTCTAGAAGGTGATGGCTGCCGACCGGTGCGCCACCGGCCAGCGCGCCGGCGGCGGACACGGTGTCCTCGGTGGCAGGCGTGCCGGCCGGCCATGGGCCGGCGGCGACGTCCTGCGATCCCTCCACTGAGGCCAGCACCGCGGCACGGATCTTGCTGATCGGACTGATCCGCTCGGCAAGCGTCTTCGCGCCGACGCCCTCACCTTCGCTGACCAGAGCGAGCAGGATGTGTTCCGTACCGATGTAGGTGTGGTGCAGCTGCCGCGCCTCGCGCACGGCGAGGTCCAGTGTCTTCTTCGCGCGCGGCGCGAACGGGATATGGCCGCTCAGCTCCTGCGTGCCGGGCGTGACCACCGCGGCGATATCGGCCCGCGCCGTCTCCCTGTCGTACCCGAGCCGGTGCAGAACCTTCGCCGCCGTACTGTCCGGCGCGTCGAGCAGCCCCAACAGGATGTGCTCCGTGCCGATGTGGTGGTGCTTGAGCAGCCTCGCCTCCTCCTGAGCCGTGACGACCACCTTGCGGGCTTCCACCGTGAACCGTTCAAATGGCATGACTCCATGGTCGCAACCCTGTCAATACACTGCTATTGATAGGGTCACGGTGGCGAAGGGAGGGTGCGATGGAGACACCGTCGGACTGGGAGGACCGGCTCGCGCGCTGGCAGAACGAGCTGGAGCTGTTCGAGCGGCTGGACGAGACACCCTGGGTCACGCTGGCCAAGGCGGAGGCGGAGACCGGCGTTTCCCGCTCGGCCCTGCGGTCCTGGTACCGCAACGGCGAGATCCGGTCCCGGCTGGTGGATGGCCCGAACGGGCCGCAGCGCCTGGTCCAACTGGAAGCGGTGATCGAGCGCGCCGCCGCGTCACCGCGCATTCAACGCCGGGCGGAACGGGAAGTCAGCCTGGAAGCTCAGGTCACCCTGCTACGGCACCGGGTTGACCAGCTTGAGCTGCGACTGGCCGCGCTGGAGCGGAAGTAACCGGCGCGAACGGCACCGCGCCATCGGCCCGGGACAGCGCCAGCGCCAGCGGGCGAATTGTCTTTGGCGGAGAGGAACTTGATGCGTATTGAGGCATCCATCCCGTTGCGTTGAGAAGCGTTTCGTGGCTTGTTCCACAGGCCGTTACGGTCGGATTTATGGAGTGGAATTTTCAGACGGCCGAAAGACTCGCGGCCGCTTTGCGTGCCGGTGAAGTGACCTCGGCGGAATTGACCGACCAGGCCATCGCCCGTATCGAGCGGGACGACAAGGCGATCAACGCGATCTGTGTGCCGGACTTCGACCGTGCACGGGCCGCCGCGCGCGGTGCCGACCAGGCGCGCGCCCGCGGTGAGGACCGGCCGCTGCTCGGCATTCCGGTGACGGTCAAGGAGTCCTACAACATCGCCGGGCTGCCCACGAACTGGGGCATGCCGCAACACCGCGACTTCATGCCGGCCGAGGACGCGGTGCAGGTGTCGCGGCTCAAGGCCGCGGGCGCGGTGGTGCTCGGTAAGACCAATGTGCCCGTGGGGCTGCAAGATGTGCAGAGCTTCAACGAGATTTACGGCACCACCAATAACCCATGGGATCACGGTCGTACGCCGGGTGGATCCTCCGGCGGATCGGCGGCTGCTCTGGCGTCCGGATTCGGCGCGCTGTCCATCGGCTCCGACATCGCCGGTTCATTGCGCGCCCCCGCGCATTTCTGCGGTGTCTACGCACACAAGCCGACACTCGGGCTGGCGGCGAGCCGCGGTATGGTCCCGCCGCCCGCGCCGGCCTTGCCGGCCGACCCCGACCTCGCCGTCGTCGGCCCGATGGCGCGCACTGCCCGCGACCTCATGCTCCTGCTCGACGTCATGGCAGGACCGGACCCGCTGACGCTCGGTGTGGCGTACGACGTGACGCTGCCGCCCGCGCGCCACGAGCGGCTCGGCGACTTCCGGGTCCTGGTCCTCGACGAGCATCCGCTCATTCCGACCGGGTCCGCTGTACGGGCGGGCGTGAACCGGGTGGCCGACGCGCTTGTCGAGGCCGGTGCCCGCGTCGAACGGCACAGTCCGCTGCTGCCCGATCTGACCGAAGCCGCGATGCTCTACACGCAGTTGCTGTTTTCGAGCCAGATCGCGCGTTTCCCCGTCGAGGCGTACGAGCAGTTGCGGACCAGCGCCGCCGCGCTGAGCGCGGACGACCAGAGTCTCGATGCGGCGCGGCTGCGCGCCATGGTGTTCAGCCACCACGACTGGATCGGGGCGAACAGCCGTCGCGAGCTCCACCGCCACGGCTGGCGGCAGCTCTTCGCCGAGTTCGACGCCGTGGTGTGTCCCATCACGCCCACTCCCGCGTTCCCGCACGACCACAACCCCGATCCGAGGGAACGCCGGCTCGACATCGACGGCGTCGAGTACCCGTACTTCGACCAGCTCGTCTGGGCCGGTGTGGCCACCATGCCCGGCCTGCCCGCCACCGCCATACCAGCGGGCCGGTCCCCCGAGGGTCTGCCGGTGGGAGTGCAGCTCATCGGCCCGATGTTCGAGGACCGCACCCCGCTGCGGCTGGCCGAACTGCTCGAGCAGAAGATCGGCGGCTTCCAGCCGCCGAAGTAGCGCGTCCTACCGGTGTCCGCGACTCCGGCCCAGGTCAACCTGTTTGAGGTAGCCGGATCACGGCTATGTGATCCGGCTGCCCCGCACACATGTGACCGAGCTTTTCAGTGGGCCACCCGTAGGTGCCGTCGTTCGGCCAGTTCCTCCGGGCCGACCACGGTCAGAACCGGGGTACCGGGCGGCGCGAACATGGTCACCACAAGCTGCGACCGCGCGTCCGTAAGGTTGTTGGCGCCCTGGTAGTGGATCACGTCTCCCCCGGGCTCGAACAGGGCGTCACCAGCCTTGAGCACCCGGGGCGCCTCCCCCTCCAGCTCGAAGAGGATCTCGCCCTCGGTCACGATGCCGTACAGCGGTCCGGGGTGCCGGTGCGGCGGCGCGCCAGGGTCACCGGGCGGCAGGGTGACCCGGACGGTCCTGGCCTCGGCGCCGGCCGGGATGCGGGCCGCCGCCTCCGGCAGGGTCATGATCACCTCAACGCCCGGTGGCAGGTGTGCGTGCTCAGCACTCATGTGTTCCTCCAAACAGGGTCTGTCCATAGAAAGGACAAGATGGCCTCCCTGTTTGTGACGGCCCTGCCTCCGTTGTTCGAGAAGTCCGACGAAGGAGGAGGCGACAAGGGCGACAGCGCGGTCGTCGTCGTGGGTCAGTTGGCGCAGGATCTCCCGCACGGCGGCCCCCGGCAGCTCGACCAGCGCCTGGGCCAGGCGTATCCGTGTCGCGGAGTCCGCGGTGGGGGCGGCGAGTTCGTCGGCCAGTGCGGTCATGATCCGGTCCGCGCACTCGGGGTCCTGGGACAGCGTTCCCAGGACTTCTGCCGCGTCGACGTCGTTGGAGCCCTCGACCACCATGCCGACGAGGGTCGGCACGGCCGCGGTCACGCCACGCCTGCCCGACGCCAGAGCGGCCTGTCTGCGCACCGTCGGGTCCGGGTCGCCGAGCGCGTCCGCAAGCGCCGCGGTCGCGCCCGGGGCCTCGGACATCTCGGCGATCGCCAGCACCGCGCGCCGCCGGATGTCGACGTCCTCCGAGTGCACACCGGCGGCCAGCGTCGCCACGCCATCGCCGCCCGATCGGGCGAGGGCCCAGCGCAGGGCGCCCGCGACATTGGGGTCGGATTCGGCCAGGACCGCCCCGGCCAGCAGTTCGGCGGGAACCGACACGTCCCCCGGCCGGGCCAGGACGGCCTGCTGCCTGCGCGCGGCGCTGGTCGAGTTGAGCCCCTGCATGAGTTCGACGATGCGCAGGACGTCCTGCCAGCCGGTGGGCGCCGACGCATCGATCGCGCGGAGCCGCTCGAGCAGCTCCGCTTCCCGCGCCAAGCGGTCTTCCGTCCATTGGATGAGGTCGCTGACCAGGGCGGACGGGGTGAAGGCCGGGTCGTCCAGCGCGCGCCCGATCTGCTTGAGCGAGAGCCCGAGGGACCGCAGGCTCTCCACGTGGAAGATCCTGCTGACGTCCTCGGCGGAGTACTCGCGGTAGCCGCCGACGGTGCGACCGGTCGGGCGCACCAGCCCGAGGGCGTCGTAGTGCCGGAGCATCCGGGCGCTCACCCCCGAGTGACGGGCCACCTCGCCGATCAGCAATCCGCGATCTCCGCACTCTTCGCGGACGCCGCGGTGTCGGCAGCCTCCGCGGTCTCGGCGACTCCCGACGCAGCCGCGACCTCTGCGGCAGCGGCTCTTTCGGGGCCGAGTGTGGCGACTCGCTTCGCCTCGTCGATCGCCGCGTCGAAGCCGGTCTCCGGGTTCTGCCGGAGCAGCTCGGTGGCGCGGGCGTGCGTGGCCACCGCCGGGTCCTCGTTCGCCGCGGCCCGCTCCAGGGCACGCTCGGTCACATCGCCGAGGTCGACCAGGGCCCGGCTCAGGCTCAGCCGCATATCGCGGTCGCCGCGGCCGAGCTGCGTGACCAGTTCGTCGGCCAGGTCCTCCTTCTCGTCCTCGGGTACGAGGACGACCGCGACGCGCCACGCGGTCCGCGCGATCTCGTCGTCGGCGTCGCGCAGCAGGTCGCGGGTGATCCAGGCCCATGCGCCCTGGTCGCCGATCTTGGAGAGCGTGTGCAACGCCTGGCTGCGGGCCTGAGCGCGCTCAGCGTCGAGTTCCCGGCGGATCCGGGGCAGGGTGATCTCGGGCGAGAGGCGGGTCAGCGCCCAGGACAGCATGTCCCGTACGAAGAAGTCCGGCTCGACCGCGCATCGCTCGACGAGCGGCTCCAGGAAGCCGGGGTCGGGGTTCGAGCCGACGGCCAGGGCCGCCTGAAGCCGGACCGACGAGTCCTCGGCGCTCAGGGCGTTGGCCACTCGGGTGTTCTGCGGGGTTCCGATTGTGGTGTTGATCGGGGCCACCTCCTGCACCCAGGGCACACGTTATCACCGTGTCAAGGTCAAGCCCGTGACCGGCGGATCGGAAGATCCGCTGGTCACGGGCCGGAACCGGTGCGTCGGGTGGAACAGCGCTCAGTCGCGCGACGCGGATGCGGAGGACCGGTTCGCGGAGCCGTTGATCACGAACTGCGAGCCGGGCTCCTTCATCACATCGCCCTCGGCCGAGTTGGTGATCGTCACGTTCGTCAGCGTGGCGCTGCCGCGCGCACCGCTCATCGCGAGGATCCCGGATCCGTTGTTGGACTTGTCGATGGTGACGTTCTCGATCCGGACGCCGGGCATCGTGCCGCCGCCCGTCTTGAACTGGATGCCGTCGTAGGTGGAGTCATGGATGTCGGTGTCGCGGATCGTGACCCCCGGGATGTCCTGCCCCTGGGCGAACAGGGTGATCGCGCCGAACTCCTGCGCCTCGCCCCAGAACGCGCCGCCCGTGCGGTACAGACCGTTGTTGGCGATGAGCGTCTGGCCCGAGAAGGGCAGCGGGTCGTGGTCCGTGGCCAGCATGATCCCCGGGTAGTTCATGGTGTCGGAGATCAGGTTGTTCTCGATCGTGTTGCCGTAGCCGCCGTAGACCGCGATGCCGTTGGCCCGCCAGGGCAGTTGGATCGTGTTGTTGCGGAAGTGGTTGTCGTGGCCGATGTCCGTCGAGGTGTCCTTCACGTACTTGTTGGCCCAGACGGCGAGTGAGTCGTCGCCGGTGTTGCGGAAGGAGGAGTTGTAGACGGTCGAATTGCGGGTGCCGTTGGTGAAGTTGACGCCGTCGGCGTAGGTGTTGCGGATCCGTACGCCGCTGAACTCGAGGCCGTCACCGGGCCCCCACAGCTCGGGGATGTTGGAGTAGTCGCGGCCGACCCAGGCGCCGACGTTGGCGTGCTCGAGCCACACGTTGGTGATCTTGGTGTTCTTGCCGAAGCGGCCGTTGAGCCCGACACCGCCCTCGGCGCCGCCGTCGCCGCCGCGGATGGTGCCGGAGCCGAAGATGGCGATGTCGGAGATCTTGGTGTTGTCGTCGATGTCGAAGCCGAAGTTGCCCTCATGGGGGTGGTTGATCCCGCCCGCTTCCTGGGGCGGGATGAGCGAGTAGAGCTGGGAGTGCCACATCCCGGCACCGCGGATGGTGACATCCCGGATGCCCATCTGGTTGTACTGGCCGTGGTCCTGCGGGTCGTCGGTCAGGATCTTCTTCTCCTGGCGCCACTGGCCCGCGGGAATCCACACGCAGGGGATCTGGCCCTCCTGGTCCGCCGTGACGGCGCGCTGGATGGCGTCCGCGTCGTCGATGCCGTCGTTGGGCACGGCCCCGTAGTCGGTGATGGAGACGCAGTCGGCGGGCTTGGTGGCCGGTGCCGCCACCTGCTCCAGATCGACCAGGTCGATGATGTAGAAGGCCGCGTCGTCACCGGCATCCCGCTGGAGCCGGAACTTGGTACCCACCGGGTAGGAGTCGGTGAGCAGGGCGTGGGACTCGTCGAACAGTCGCCGGGCGTCGCCGCCGGGCCGATTGGTCAGGCCCTCCGGGTCGTCGGTCGTGCCGTAGAGCCAGCTGTGCTTGGAGGACAGGGTGAGTTTGCGGACGAACTTCCCGTCCGCGTAGAGGCTGATGGTCGCCTCCTTGCCGCCACCGGCTGCCGCGTCCGGGATGGAGTTGCGGACGACGATCGAGTTGGACGGGGTGGTGGAGGTGAACTCCACGTACTGACCGGTGGTGTCGAGCCGGACCGATTCGCGCCCGGAGGACTCGGTGGCGAAGTTGGTGTGCCCGAAGGTGCGCTTGGCGTCCGTCTTCAGCAGGGTCCCGTCGTACCGGCCGTCCTCCGCCTCGTACTCGGTGTACGGCACGGCGGCGCCGCGTCCGACCACGAGGGAGCGGGCGAGGGTGTTGTTGTCCTCGTTGGTCTCGGCGACGGTGCCGGTGGCGTCGGCCGTCGCGGTGAGCGTCGCTCCCCCGTTGGTGGCGGTCCAGTCGCCGCTGATGGCCACGGTGGCCGTGCCACCGGCCGGGACGGTGCCCGCCGTGCCGTTCAGCGTGGTCTCGCCGACGGTGAGCCGGGTGACCGATCCGGCGGGCACCGCGCTCGTACCCCTGTTGTGCATCGCGACGGTGAAGGTGACCTTGGCGCCGACGGCCGGGCTGGCGGGGTTGGTGGTGATGCCGGTGACCTCCAGGTCCGGTCCGGGGGCCTGGCCGACGACCAGCTTCGAGGCGGCGTTGCGGCTGTTGTTGGTGTTGTCGAGCTCAGGGACCGTGTCGGTCGGATCGACGACGGCGGAGACGGTGTAGCTGCCCATGGCCCGCTTGCCGACCTTGACCGGCACCTTCAGCGACGCGCCCGGCGCGAGCGCGTCGACCGCGCCACTGCCGGCGACCGTGCCCTCGAGGCTGACGTTCACCGTGGTCGCGGGCGCGGCGACCGTCCCGGCGTTGCGGACCGTCGCCTCGACGGTGACCGCGTCCGTCTCGGAGGGCGACTCGGGCGACCAGGAGAGATCGGTGACGGTCAGGTCGGGGGCGGGCGCGGCCGAGCCGACGACCTCGAACTCGGCGACCTGTCCCCCGCCGGCGCCGGTGTTGCCGGAGAACTGCAGGCGTACGTCCGCGTACCGGCCCGTGACCGGGATGGTCACCGTGTTCTTGTTCTGCGACGGGTTGAAGGTGTAGTCGGCCCGGTCCTTCAGCGAGGTGAAACCGGACTCCCCGGCCGGCCGTCCCAGCACCTGGATACTCTGCGACCGGGTGTTCCAGACCGGATCGGGGTTGAGCCTGACGACGACGCCGGTCAGATCGGCGTCGGCGCCGAGCTTCGCGGTCAGCGTCGAGGACTGGCCGCTCGCCTCCCAGTAGGTGGCGGTGCTGCCGTCGTTGGCGTTGCTCGCGATGTAGTTCTGGGTGGTCGACGACGCCTCGATCGGCTTGCGCAGGGCCAGGTTGGTGCCCGTGGGCGGGTCCTCGGGGTTCTCCCCGCCGGCCTCCCCGCGCACCTCCACCTCGGAGAGCTGGGCGGCGTTCCAGCCCGTGTTGCCGGTCACCTGTACGCGCACGTACCGCGCCTCGGCCGTGACGTCGAGCGCCACGGCGTTGCCGGACGACGGCGAGAAGTCCTTGCGCGCGTCGGCGGCCACGGTGGTGAAGTTCTGGCCGTCGGCGCTGCCCTGGACTCTCACGCCCTCGGTGCGGGACTCCCACGACGCGGGGAGCTTCAGCACCACCTCGTCGATGTCCGCCTTGTTCCCGAGGTCGACCTGCACCCACTGCGGGAACGAGCCCGCGGGGCCTTCCCAGTAGGTGGACTGGCTGCCGTCGGTGACATTGCTCGCCGGGTAGGAGCCGTGTGCCCCGCCGGCCGTCACCGGCCTGCCCAGCGCCAGGTTCGCTCCCTCCGCGGCATGGGCTCCCTCCGCGGCATGGGCTGTCACGGGCAGCAGCCCGACCGTGAGCAGACCCGCCGTCACAAGCCCGGCGGCTAACCGCCGACCGTGATGTCTTCTTCTCATGAGGCCCTCTCGATCCCTTCCCCTGAGCGCTCGCAACCGGCCCCGCCACCCGCCGCCCACAGACGCGCAGGATTTCTCGGGGCAGGGAGCACGCAGGCATGAGGGAGCGGTGCGCCTGGTGGACGATGACGGTGTTCAGCGGGCCCAGACGATGTCGCGGTGAAGAAGCCGAGCCAGCCGCAGTGCAAGAGTTGAGTAATTTCGTCTATCTTTTGCAGTGCCTTGACGACAGATTTCTACTGTCCATCGACTTTGTCAACGGCCTGGTACGGGGCAGTACTTGGGCACCGAGTGCCTCAGTCGGCCGCCATCGCCGTGAGCGCCGCCTCCCCGGAGGCGGCGCGGCTACTCCTGCCACGTCCCGTCGCGCATGATGGCTCTCCCGCGTAGTTCCGGCTCGCCGCGCCAGGCGAGCACCGTCTTCGGCACCACGCGGACGTAGAGAAAGGGCCCCTCCTCCGCGCGAGGGTCCCACCCGAACTTGGCGGTGAATGCCTCGGCCGCGTCTGCGGGGACCTCCTGATCCGGGAAGCACTCCGCCTCCCCTTGGAGCAGCACCACATCGAAGGTGTCCGGCAGTGCCAGGCGCACACGCGGCTCCTCGCGGACGTTCCGCGCCGTCACCGAAGTGGCGCCGGTGCACATCCAAACGGCCTGCCCATCCCACAAGAACCACAGCGGCACCTGGTGCGGTCCGCGCTCAGGATGCCCCGTCGACACCCATACATCCCGCTCGGCGACGAGCCGGTCCAGAGTGTCGCGCCTTCGCTCCGCCGCCTGGCGACGAACGATTCCCGTGGGATGCGTGGGGTGCATGGGGTGCATGGGGTGCATGGGAGCCGACCCTAGCCAGCGGGCTCACAGCGCGCATGAGGCGCGGGACCTACTACCAGCGACCGGTGGACCGGAACTCAACTCGCCGCTCTCCGAACCCCGGTGTGCCGTGTCATGAGGTCGGTTGCGCCTCCGCGACCACCGCGGGC
The DNA here is from genome assembly GCA_002021875.1 of Streptomyces hygroscopicus. NCBI lineage: Bacteria > Bacillati > Actinomycetota > Actinomycetes > Kitasatosporales > Streptomycetaceae > Streptomyces > Streptomyces hygroscopicus. Next base: position 9,672,997 of record CP018627.1, on the reverse strand, counting down.
GACCTCCGGGACGGCGAGGAAGTCGGCCACGCCACATCGTCGATCGCGAGCCACGGCGCGACGGCCACGGCCGTGGGCGTGAGCCCAGTGAACGCCTTGACCTCGCGGTGGAGGTGCGACTGCCGTAGCTCGGTGGACCGGCAGTCCCGCGACCAGAAAGAGCGAGCGGAGGGCCGGTGGTATGTGCGGGCGGGTGGGGCGCCACCGCCGCCGTGCCCCTCCCCCGGGCGTGGCCGTCGGCGCGGGCACGGTCCGGCTCAGCCGGTGCCACACCCACGCCAGCAGGGCCAGATGCAGCCCATAGGGAGTGGTCAGCGTGCCGGGTGCGTACTGGGCGACCAGGCCCGAGGCCACCGGCCCCGCGGCGGTGCCCGCCGCGAAGGCCAGGCTCGCGAGCAGCGGTCCGGCGATGCGGGCGGTGGGGCCGCGGTGCCGGGTGATGAGCGCCTGGGCGGCTCCGGTCGCGGCGCCCAGGGCCGGCGCGTGGCCGACCCGGCCGGTGGAGAGCCAGACCGGATCGTCGGCCAGCAGGAAGCAGCATGAGCCGACCGCGGCGAGCAGCACGCTCAGCCGCGGCACCGGCCGGTGGCCGACGGTCGTCGTGGCCGAAGGGGCGCTGGTAATCGGGGTAGAGCGGGCTGGGGAGACAGGCGCCCGCCGTCAGGACCATCACCAGGAGTACGGCGGTTCGTACCGTCCGTTCCGAGACCGTCTGCCACTCCGTCACGTCAGTCAGTGTGCGACCGGAGGGAGGCGAGGAAAATCAGACGATTCTCGGCGTCACCGTGCAAAATATTTTCGTGATTGACTCCCGGCTCCGGATCCTCCAGATGGTCGCCGAGCACGGTTCGGTGACCGCCGCGGCACGGGTGCTGCATTACACCCCCTCCGCCGTCTCCTACCAGTTGCGCCGGCTCGCCGACGAGGTCGGAACGGACCTGGTGGTGCAGCAAGGCCGCGGCATCCGCCTGACGAACGCGGCCCGCATCCTGCTGCGCCACGCGGAGCGCCTTCAGGAACAGTGGGAACTCGCCCGAGCCGAGCTGGCCGCCACCGGTACCGAGCCCACGGGACAGGTCACCCTGTGCGGGTTCTCCACCGCCGCCAGCCGTCTGCTGCCTCCCGCCGCGGCCGACCTGCGCGACGCCCATCCCCATCTCACGGTGCGGATCATCGAGGCCGAACCCGACCGCTGCTTCGACCTGCTGCTCTCGGAAGAAGCCGACCTCGCGCTGCTCGTCGTCACCGCCGATTCACCACCCATGACCGACCGGCGCTTCGACCAGCGGCCGCTGCTGGACGACCCGCTGGACCTGGTCGTCCCCCGGGACCACCCCCTGACCCGGCAGCGGCGGGTCACCCTGGCCGACGCCGCGCGCGAACCGTGGATCGTGGGCAACCCGGGCACGACCTACCACCAGCTGGTGCTCGCCGCCTGCATGAGCGCGGGCTTCACACCCCACATCGCGCACCACGCGGACGAGTGGGGCACCGGAACCGCCTTGGTGGCCCACGGCTTCGGCGTCATCCTCGTACCGCGCCTGGCGCAACTGAGCGAGGAATCGCTGGTGGCGCGTCTCCCGCTGCACGGCGAACCGGCCCCGGCACGCCGCATCATGGCCGTCACCCGCCGCGGAGCCGGCGAGATCCCCGTCCTCACCCACGCCGCGCGGACCATCACCGCGGCCGCCACGCGGTTGCTGCCCATGCACTGACTTCCCCACCCGGGAAGGAGAAGGAATCACGCCGGTGCCCGCCGCGGCCGGGGCGAGGGTGAACTTTTTTGGATATCCGCGTGACGTAATCCGTCACGCCGCGCCTCGTCCGTTCATGCACGCCAGATCTGCGGGTGTTACGCCTTCGTGATGTGCATGGCGCCGGATCGCCCGGCTGTGACCAGGAGCGATGCAGGATTCCATCATTGACGAGTGGAAAAGCGCTCATTAGCGTCCGCCCCATGACCCACCAAGCACTCGTGGACACCATCGATGACCTGGACCGTTGCGTGATCGCGGCGCTCCAGCTCAACGGTCGTGCCCCGTGGTGCGCGGTAGCCCGCTGGGTGGGTACCAGCGAGACGACCGCCCAGCGGCGCTACAAGGCCCTGCGCGAGCGGGGAGTGCTGCGGGTCGTCGGCACGCTGGAGCTGGACCGCACCCGGGAGGGCTCGTCCATGCTCGTCCGGGTGCAGGCCAGGCCCGGTCGCGGGCTGGACCTCGCGGATCAGCTCGCCGTCAGCCCGGACGTGCGCTTCCTGGCCGTCGTCACCGGCGCCGCCGATCTCATCGTCGATTTCGTTGCCCGTGACAACGAGGAGATGATGCGGATGCTCTTCACCGACCTGCCCGGGGCCGACCTGATCACCAGCACCGAGGCGGTCGCCGTCATCCGTGCGTTCACCTCCGCGTCGATGTGGGACACCGGGCTGCTGCCCGCCGAGGCGGCCGCGGACCTGCGGCCCGCTTCTCTCGCGTCCTCCTGCGACCGCGACGACTGGGACGGGGCGCCAAAAGCGCTGACCGGTCTGGAGCAGGAGGTCGTGGCGGCTCTCAAGGAGGACGGCCGGGCCCAGGTCAGCGCCCTGTCCCGGCTCCTGGGCCACACCGAGGCCGGTATCGCACGGGCCATGGACCGGCTCATCTCCCGCGGCATCCTGCAGTTCCGGACGCTGGTCGAACCGGCCCTGCTCGGGTACGACGCGGAGTTCATGGTGTGGCTGTCGATCGAGCCCGACCGGCTCGAAGCCGCGGGGCGGCAGCTCGCCCGCCATCCGGGAACCAAGTTCCTGGGCGCGGCGACCGGGCGTTTCAACCTCGTCGGACACATGGTTCTGCCCCGTCGCACCGATCTGCTCCGCTACACCAGTGAGGTCATCGGGGCGCTGCCCGGGCTGATCGCCTCCGACGTGACGTTGCACCTCGCCACCCTGAAGTACTCCTGGCACCGGATGGTCCGCACCGTCTGAGCCCCGGCCGGCTGCCGGGCACACCGCCCGGTCGCGGCCCGGCCATACCCTCATCCGCCCTCATCCGCACTCTTCCGCCCCGACCCTTGTGGAGATCACCATGCCCACAGACGACCTCGGCCTGCCCTCGGAGAGCTGGCGCTGGCCCGAGCACACCTGGCGCGGCCACGTCGACGCGGTCCGCGCCGGGCGGCGGCTGGTCCCGGACCGCTGGCCCGGCGGTGCCCGCGTCGCGGTCGCCCTCTCCTTCGACGCCGACCACGAGACGATCCCGCTGCGCGACGGCGGGACCAGCCCCGGCCTGCTCGCCCAGGGCGAGTACGGAGCCCGCGCCGGCGCCCCGCGGATCCTGGACCTCCTCGCCCGCTACGGCGTCCCCGCGACCTTCTTCATGCCGGCCGTCTCCGCCCTCGTCCACCCCGAGGAGGCCCGCGCCTACACCCGTGACGGGCACGAACTGGCCGTCCACGGCTGGATCCACGAGCGCAACATGCTGCTGGGCCGCGACGACGAGCGGGACCTCACGGCGCGTGCCCTGGACACTCTCACCACGCTGACCGGCCGGCGCCCGGTCGGCATCCGCACCCCGTCCTGGGACTTCTCGGACTCGACCCTCGACATCATGCTCGAGCTGGGCTTCGCCTACGACTCCTCGCTCATGGCCGACGACGAGCCGTACGAGATCGTCGCCGACGGCCGGCCCACCGGCCTGGTGGAGATCCCCGTCGACTGGATCCGGGACGACGCCCCGTACTTCACGATGGACCGCTACGGCTCCGCCCGCCCGCACAGCCGTCCGCGCGACGTACGGGAGATCTGGACGGACGAGTTCGACGCCGCCTACCGGGACGGCGGGGTCTTCCAGCTCACCCTGCACCCGCATGTCATCGGTCACCGCTCGCGTCTGGTGGCGCTGCGGGAGCTTCTCGACCACATCGCCGCTCACCCCGGCGTCTGGTACGCCACGCACGCCGAGCTCGCCGACACGGCCCGCGACGTGCTGCACGGCCGGACCACAGCCGGCTCCGCCGCCGACACTCCGGAGCACACACCATGAACACCGGATCCGCCACGCCCACCGGCCCCCTGCGCCAGGACGGCGCCGTCCCCGCCACGTCCCGGCTCAGCGGCGCCCAGCGCAAGGCCATCGTCGCCGGGACCATCGGCAACACCGTCGAATGGGTCGACTGGGCCCTGTACTCCATCTTCGCCAAGATCATCGCCGATGAGTTCTTCCCGAAGAGCGACGGCGCGGTGGCCCTGCTGTCCACGCTCGCCGTCTTCGCCGTCGGGTTCGTGATGCGCCCGGTCGGTGCCGCCGTCCTCGGCGCCTACGCCGACCGCCACGGGCGCAAGAAGGGCATGACCCTCACGGTCGGCCTGATGGCCGCCGCCGGCTTCGTCATCGCGATCACCCCTTCCTACGAGACCATCGGCATCGCCTCGCCGCTGCTCCTGCTGGTCGCCCGGCTGGTGCAGGGCTTCTCCGCCGGTGGCGAGTTCGGCTCGTCCTCCGCGTTCCTCGTCGAGTCGGCGGCCCGTGGCAGGCGCGCGTTCGCCGGGTCCTGGCAGCAGGTGTCGGTCGCCGGCGGTGTGCTCGTCGCCTCCCTCCTGGGCACACTCGCCACTTCGACACTGAGCGAGGACGCCCTGCACTCCTGGGGCTGGCGTGTGGCGTTCATCCTCGGTGGCCTGCTCGGACTGGTCGGCCTGTGGCTGCGGGTCTCGGTGGCGGACACCGACTCCTTCGCCCAGGTGCAGGGCTCCGGCCGCACCCGCACCAATCCCGTCAAGGCCATGTTCGTGGAGCACCCCGGGGCCGCCCTGCGCGTCGCCGGTATCACGGTGGCGGGCACCCTCACCTACTACATCTGGGTCAACTACCTTCCCACGTACGCGAATCTGACCACCGGCATCCCTCTGAAGACCGCGCTGCTGTCCCAGACGCTGTGTCTGGTCGTCTTCGTCGTCGCGTTGCCGTTCGTGGGCGTGGTCTCGGACCGGCTGGGGCGCAAGCCGACCATGGCGGGGTTCGCGGGCGGCTTCGTCGTCCTGGCCTGGCCCCTGCTGCACCTGCTGAGCAACAGTTTCCTCAGCCTGTTCCTGGTCCAGCTCGTCGGCATGCTGCTGATCCTCGGCTACTCCGCCAACTGCGCCGTCATCATGGCCGAGCAGTTCCCACCGGAGGTGCGCGCCACCGGTATCGCCCTGCCGTACGCCCTGGCCGTCGCGCTCTTCGGCGGCACCGCGCCCTATCTGACGACGTGGATGCACGAGAGCGGCCACAGCGACCTGCTGTGGATCTACGTATCGGCGGCCTCACTGATCTCCCTCGTGGTCTACCTCACGATGCCGGAGACCAAGGACAAGGAGTTCAGCTGATGACCCACGTCCTCGTCACCGGCGCCGCGGGCGGCATCGGCGGGGCGATCGCCGAGGAGTTCGCCGCCCAGGGCGCGTTCCTCACCCTCGTCGACCGCGACCGCGACCTCGCCGCGCTCCGGCGGACCGGGGCGCGGGGCGGAACCCGTACCGCGCCACGGGCCGCGGACCTGACCGACCCCGGCGCGCCCACCGCCGTCGTCGAGGCGGCCTGGGCGGAGCACGGCCCCATCGACATCCTCGTCAACGCGGCGGGCGTCTACCCCTCCCTCGACATGGCCGACGTGGACGCGTCGGCCTGGGACCGGCTGTTCGCCGTCAACCTGCGCGCCCCGGTCCTGGCCACCGCCGCCTTCGCCCGGCTCGCCATCCGCCATGGGCGGCCGGGCGCGGTCGTCAACATCTCCTCCGGCTCCGCGCTGCGCGCCCGCCCCGGCGGAGGCCCGTACGCGAGCTCGAAGGCCGCCCTGGAGATGGCCACCCGCGCCGCCGCGCTGGAACTGGGCACGCACGGCATCCGCGTCAACGCGGTCAGCCCCGGTTTCATCCCGGTGGACAGCGACTGCAACCCCGTCTCCGCCCAGTACGCCGAGGCCATCGGCACCAACCCGCTGGGCCGCCCGGGGACGCCACAGGACATCGCGCGGGCGGTGCGCTGGCTCACCGGCCCCGACGCCTCCTGGATCACCGGCGAGGTGTTGCGAGTGGACGGCGGATCCAGCACGGGCGCCCTGCACCTGCCCCGGATCTGGCAGCCCGACGACACCCGCGCCACTGCGCCCGCCCCGGTGCCGACGACCGCGACCGCCGCGACCACGACCACGACCACCGCGACCATGACCACGACCGCGACCACGGAAGAAGGACAAACAACCCGATGAACGACGCCCAGCCGGTCAGGCCCGGATACACCGTCGTCGGCGCGGGAGCGATCGGCGGCACCCTCGCCTTCGCCCTCGCCCGGGCCGGCCACCCGGTCACCGTCGTGGACACCGACCGCGCCCACGTGGACGCCATCCGCACCCGCGGACTCGTCGTCGCCCGCGGCGGCACCCGCGAGAGCGTGCCGGTCACCGCCACGACCCCGGAGGAGTTCACCGGTACCCTCACTCGCGTACTGCTGGCCGTGAAGGCGCAGGCCACCGGCACCGCGCTGGACTGGATCGCGCCCCGCCTGGCCCCGGACGGCTACGTCGTCTCCCTGCAGAACGGCTTCAACGAGTCCCTGATCGCCGAGCGTCTGGGGGCCGCCCGCACCGTCGCGGCCTTCGTGAACATCTTCGCCGACGTCATCGAACCGGGCGTCGTCCTGGACGGCGGCGCCGGAGCCCTCGTCATCGGCGAGCCCGACGGCGCGCCGGTCAGCCCGAGGGTCCGGGACCTGGTGGCCCACCTGCAGAACTGGGGCCCGGCCGTGGCCAGCGACAACGTCGAGGGATACCTGTGGGCCAAGGCCGGGTTCGGCGCCATGCTCGCCGCCACCGCCCTCGCGGACGCCCCCATGGCCGACCTCATCGACCGGCACCGCCCCGCCATGGCCGCGCTCACCGGCGAGATCTTCGCCGTATCCGACCGCCTCGGCATCACTCTGGAAGCGTTCGACGCCTTCGAGCCGCACCCCTTCCGGCAAGGGACGGACCCAGCCGCGCAAAACGCCGCCTTCGACCGTCTCACCGCATGGCTGCGCACCCAGACGAAGGACCGCAGCGGTATCTGGCGCGACCTCGCGGTGCGCCACCGGCCCGTGGAAGCCCCCACGCACTACACCGAGGTCTTCCACCACGCGGCGCGCGAAGGTCTGCCCACCACCCTGCTGCACACGGTCGTGACCGGCCTGCGCCAACTGGAAGGTGCCGCGCAGGACATGTCGGAGTCACGGCTGGACGAACTGGACCACCTCGCTCAGGCCCCCGCACCCTCGCTCCCGCTCGGCTCGGAACAGGCCGAAGCGGTGCGGCAGTGGCTCGACGCCCACCGGGAGGACATGGTCGCCGACCTCGCCGCCTACACCTCCCAGGGCAGCGCCAGCGACGACCTGGACGCCCTGGACGACTGCCTCGGCTGGCTGCGCGACTGGCTCGACCGGCGCCTCGGCGCACCGGACGCCGAGGAGACCTTCGCGCGCGAGGAGGCCGGAGACATCCTCGTCCGCCGCTACGCCGCCCGGGACACCACCGCCCAGGACCACCGCCCCGTCCTTCTCCTCGGGCACTACGACACCGTCTGGCCGACCGGCACCCTGGACACCTGGCCCTTCCGGCGGGACGGCGACCACATCAGCGGCCCCGGCGTCTTCGACATGAAGGCCGGCCTCGTCCAGGCCGTGTGGGCACTGCTCGCCCTGGACTCCCTCGATCTGCCCCGCCCGGCCTGCACCTTGATGCTCAACGGCGACGAGGAGACCGGCAGTCTCGCCTCCCGTGACGCCATCGTCGACGAGGCACGGGAGAGCCGGCTCGCCATGGTCTTCGAGGCCGCCGCCGACGGTGCGATCAAGACAGCCCGCAAGGGCGTCGGGCTCTTCACCGTCACGGTCACCGGCGTCGAGGCCCACGCCGGTCTGGACCCCACCGCCGGAGCCAGCGCCGTGGACGAACTCGCCCACCAGATCCTGCGTCTGACGGACCTGCGCGCCCCGGACGCGGGCACCTCGCTGAACGTGGGCGTGGTGGAGGGAGGCACCCGCAGCAACGTCACGGCGGGGCACGCCGTCGGCCGCATCGACGTCCGCGTCGCCACCGCCGCCGAACAAAAGCGCCTCGGAGACGCCCTCGCCGCGGTGCGTCCCGTCGACCCACGGACCCGCGTGGAGGTCACCGGAGGCTGGAACCGCCCGGTGTTCGAACGCACGGAAGGCGTCGCCGCACTCGCCGAGCTGGCACGCCGGTGCGCCGCACTGCTCGGACACGACCTGCCCGAGGCGTCGGTCGGCGGGGCCAGCGACGGCAACTTCGTCGTGGCCCAGGGCACACCGGTCCTGGACGGTATCGGCGCGGTGGGCTCGGGCGCACACGCCCGCTCGGAGAACACCTCGGTGCCGGGCATGGTCACCCGTGCGGCGCTGGCCGCCACCGTGCTGGCGGCGCTGGCAAGGGAATGAACCCCCTGCCCCGCGCGACCCGGCAGGACTTCAACCGCGTGCCTTACAATTCCCCGGCCACTGGCGAAAAATGAGCGGTCGAACGCATGGGCCGCAGGGGCGAGGAGGAATCGCGATGGCAACGGGGGGATGGGGTCTGCCGAACGGCCCCGGGCAGGGAGGCAATCAATGGGGGCCGCCGCCGGCACCCGGTCCGCACGGGCCGCCGCCGACACCGGATCCGTACGGACCGCCACCGGCGCCGGATCCGTACGGGCCGCCGCCACCGAACCCCTACGGGCCCCCGCCCCCGCCGCCCGGGCCCTACCGGCCCGCGCCCAGGGGTCGGCGCGGGTACCGGCGGGTGCCCTTCCTCTTCTTGATCGTCCCCTTGGCCCGCTCGGTGCACCGGGCCGCGCGGCGACTGTTCGACCAGGACGGCGGCGGGCGCGTGCACGACCCCGTGGTCAACCGCGTCCAGATCACCCGCACGGCGATCGGCGTCCTCGCGACGATCGCGCTCTACTACGTGTACGGGTCGGACGACGGCCTGGAGGGCAAGGCCAACGAGAGCGTCGCCCAAATCATCCTGACCCCGGTCCTGCTGATCATCGCCGGACCGGTGGTGATCGCCCTCTTCATCCGCTACGCACCCGCGGAGCGGCGGCGGATGCTGCGCTCCCGGCTCGGCGTCCCGTTCAAGACCGTCGGGTGGTACGTCCTGACCGTGGCCGTCCTCGCCGGCTCGATATACCTGATCTTGGGCACCACGCTGCTGCACGGGCTGCACGGGGTATGGCTGTTCGTGGCCGCCGTCCCGGCGCTCTGGTTCGTGGTGTGGCTGCTGCCGTTCTTCTTCCTGGCCTCGGCCTACGTCGCGCGCTCCGCCTTCAACACCGCCTATGTGCACGCCGCGCTGCCGGCCGTGATCACCATGGTGATCGTCTGGGTGACCGCCGTCTTCAACGTGACCGGGAGCGGTATGCCGAGCGGGCCGCTGTGGGTCCAGTTCTGCTCCCTGTTCGGCGGTCCGCTCTCGGTGACCGGGCTCTCCCTGTGGGAGCTGCGCCGACTGCGTACGCGCCACGGCGTGACCATACGCGGCTGAGACATCCCACCATGTCCGGGGACCGCGGCGGTCGTACCGTGGGCCACCGGGCGCTCCGCCGCGTTGCTCGGGAATCGACGGCGGACGTGGGTGGTGGCGGCCTGTTCCGTACCCTGGCGGCATGCGCATGCGCCCCACTTTGAGCTGGACCCCCGTCGAGGACCTGCCGCCGGGCACCACGGACCTGGCGCCGGTCGCCGACACGCTGAGCACCGGCGGGGTGCTGGTGCTCAGTGGGGCGGGCATCTCCACGGAGTCGGGCATCCCCGACTACCGGGGCGAGGGCGGGAGCCTGAGCCGGCATACCCCGATGACCTACCAGGACTTCACCGGCGGCGCCCGGGCCCGGCGCCGGTACTGGGCCCGCAGCCACCTCGGCTGGCGCACCTTCGGCCGCGCCCGTCCCAACCCCGGGCACCGGGCCGTGGCCGCTTTCGCGCGGCACGGCCTGCTCTCGGGTGTGATCACCCAGAACGTCGACGGCCTGCACCAGGCCGCCGGCAGCGAGGGCGTCGTGGAACTCCACGGAAGCCTGGACCGGGTCGTCTGCCTTGACTGCGGCGCCACCAGCCCGCGCAGCGAACTGGCCCGGCGGCTGGAGGAGGCCAATGTGGGCTTCGCGCCGGTGGCCGCCGGAATCAACCCGGACGGTGACGCCGACCTCACGGACGAGCAGGTCGGGGACTTCCGTGTGGTGCCCTGTACGGTCTGCGGCGGCATCCTCAAACCGGACGTGGTGTTCTTCGGCGAAGCCGTTCCGCCGCGGCGGGTCGAGCACTGCCGCGAGCTGGTCCGTGAAGCCACCTCACTGCTGGTCCTGGGCTCCTCACTGACGGTGATGTCCGGGCTCCGGTTCGTCCGCCAGGCGGCCAAGGCCGGGAAGCCGGTGCTGATCGTCAACCTGGCCCCGACCCGGGGCGACCAGCACGCCGTCACCCGGGTCGCCCTCCCGCTGGGAACGGCCCTCACCGCCGTGGCCGACCGACTGGGCGTCCCAGGACCGGCACAGACCTGACGCGGATCCGGCGCGACGCGGCGCTGGGCGGTCACCTATCGGGGCCTGCTGGCCGGATGCGGGGCCCGCTGGCCGGATGTCGGCGGCTTCGGGTTGTGCTCGGGCAGCAGGAGTACGCCGGTGGCGAGCTCGATCCGGCTGGTGACCGCCGCCGCGAAGGTCAGGGCGAGCAGCGGGTCCAGGCAGTCCGCGTCCGCGGGCACGGCGAGCCGGCCGTCCGCGGAGTAGGGGTAGCGAGAGGCGGGCGCGTCCACGAGCACCACGTGCTCGCCGCACCAGAGCCTCGCGAAGCCGTGCGTCTCGGCGGCTGTGGCCACCGCACGGACCACCTCGGGACGGGCACCGTCACCGACACCGAGCGCGTGCAACCCCACTCGCATGCTCCACCTCCGGGCGTCACCTCAAGCACGCGGCGCGGACGCACCCGGGTGACGTGGCACGCGGCGCCCGCGCGCGGCGGGGCTTGTCATCCGGACGGGCGAAGGCCTTCCTCGATGCCCTCCGGGGAAAGCCTTGAGCATGTCTACGGGGGGTAACCCCAGCCATTGCCCTGAGGGCAGCGCATCGGCATGTCAGGGGGACGGCCGGATGTGCCGATCCCCTCTCCACTGGTGGGATGGTCGCAGACCACCGGCTCCGGGGGCGAAACAGCCGCGGGCCACAGCCTGAGCGGTCCCCGAACGCGCGGGCAACCCGAACAGAAAGGGGCTCACCATGCATGTGCCGGGAAGGCGCCGGCGGGGCCGGCTCGTCCTGACCGGTCTGGCCACGGTCCTCCTCGCCGCCTCGACCGGGCCGGCGGCGGCGAAGCCGCGGCCGGCCGATCCGCTCCAAGAGCAGGTGGACACGGTCCACGACACCGGGGCCGTCGGTGTGCTCGCCGAGGTGACGTCACCGGACAGACGTGACAGCGCGCGCGCCGGGACGGCCAAGGTGGGCACCGGGAGGCCGATGCCACGCAACGGCGGTTTCCGGATCGGCAGCGCCACCAAGACCTTCACCGCCACCGTCGTGCTGCAACTCGTCGGCGAGGGGCGCATGTCCCTGGAGGACACCGTCGAGCAGTGGTTACCGGGAGTGGTCCAGGGCAACGACAACGACGGCAGCCGGATCACCGTGCGGCAGCTGCTGCAGCACACCAGCGGCATCCATGACGTCCTGCCGGAGATACCCGCGTTGAACAGCGCGGAGGGCTATCGGGCCGAGCGGTTCCGCGGCTACACCCCCGAGGAGTTGGTCGGCCTGGCGATGAAGCACCGGCCCAACTTCCCGCCGGGCGACGGCTGGTCGTACTCCAACACCAACTACGTTCTCGCCGCGATGATCATCCACGAGGTCACCGGCCGGAGCTGGGCACAGGAGGTGAACGACCGGATCATCCGCCCGCTGGGCCTGAAGGACACCAGCACGCCCGGCGCCTCCCCGTCCATCCCGGGCCCGCACGCCCACAGCTACGCCGCGTTCAACACCCACACCAGCATCGACGTCACGGCGCTCAATCCGAGTATGGCCGCCGGCTCCGGCTCGATCATCAGCACCACGCACGACCTGAACCGGTTCCACACCGCACTGCTCGGCGGCCGTCTGCTGGCTCCGGCACAGCTCGACGAGATGACGACCACCAAGCCCGCGCCCGAGCTGGGCGTGCGGTACGGACTCGGTCTGGGCGAGATCCCGTTGTCCTGTGGCGGCAGCTACTTCGGCCACCCGGGCGAACTGCTCGGCTATCACACCTGGGGTGGCGTCACCCGGGACGGCACCCGGACCGCCGTGGTGTACGTCACCAGCGACGGAGGCGACGACACCCAGCAGGCCATGAGCACACTCGTGGACCAGGAACTGTGCCGGACCCGCCCCTGATACTCCGGACCGGTCCGCGATCCACGTGCGGGCCCGGTCGTCGAGACACCGCCGGCAGTGGCCGCCTCGGGCCGCTGCCGGTGGCGCCTGCGCCGGTGTGACCAGCGCGGCAGGGCGACCGGACAGACGGGTGGGCGAGCGCTACGCGTCGCGCGCCGCGAACACCGCAGCGCCCAGCAGGGCCTGGTCCTCGCCGTCGTCGCGTACCGACAGGGCGAGTTGTGCGAGCCGCGGGTCGTGGTGGGTCAGGCCGGCGTAGAGGGGAGGGCCTATCAGTGGCCATGCGGCCGTGATGGAGCCGCCGAAGACCACCGTGTCGGCCTCGAAGGCGGTCAGCCACGGGGCGAGGGCGTCGCCGAGGGCGCGCAGGGCCGAGGTGATGACGTCGCGGGCGGTGACATCGTCGGCGGCGAGGGCCGTCAGCTCGCGCAGCCCGTCGACGGGACGGCCGGTGCGGTCCGTGTAACGGGCGGTCATCGCCCGGGTGGAGACCGTGTCCTCCAGCGGACGGCCGTCCACGGTGAGCAGGTCGACGCGGCCCTCGGGCGGCACACGCGGGTCGTCCTCGACGATCGTCCCCCGGTCCAGGAACGCGGAGCCGATCCCCGTGCCGAGCGTGACCGCCACGAGGCGCCCGCTCCCGGTGTGCACCGTGTGCCGGGCGCCGAGCGCGAAGGCGGAGGCGTCGTTGAGGAACCGCAGCCCGGCCGGGCGCGGGTTCAGCCGGGGCGTCAGGAGTTCGCCGACGGCAAGGCCGTCCAGCGAGGCGAACTTGCCGACGCCGTGGTAGCGGGCGATGCCGCGCGCGTAGTCGAACGGCCCCGGGACCGCGATGCCCCAGGTGTCGCGGACCGCACGCGCGCCGAGGGCGGTCGCCGAGAGCACGCCGCCCGCGGTCTCGGCGAGCGCGGCGAGGAAGTCCTCGGGGCCGACGCCGGGAGCCAGCGGCAGGCGGTGCCTGGTGCCGTCGGCGATCCGGGCCCGGTCGAGGTCGACGGCCGCCGCGGTGACATGGGAACCGCCCACTTCGAGGACGGGCACGAGGGGTGGCGGCACGACGGGAGGCGGCACGACGCTGGACGGCATGACGCTGGGCGGCACGGGACCTCCGGAAACCGTCATCGGCGCCTACCGCGGCGCCGGATGGTCGACAAGTGTGGTCGCGATCGTCACGCGCCGCGACGGCTGGGGGGCGGTGCTCGCCTGGCGCTCGAAGAGCAGCGTCGCCGCGGCCCGGCCGACTTCGACCGGGTCGTAGGAGACGACGGTGAGCGGCAGGTGCAGCATGTCGGCGAGTTCGATGTCGTCGAAGCCCGCGAGGGCGACCGGCTCCTGGTCCCGCGCGCGGTCCCGCAGGGCGCGCAGCGCGCCGACCGTGTTCCGGTTGTTGGCGGTCAGCAGCGCGGTCGGCGGGTCCGGCAGGGCGAGCATGGCGCGCGCCGCCTTCTCCGCGAGCGCGCTGTCGCTCCGGTGCCGGCTGACGTACCGCTCGTCGAGCGCGATGCCCGCCTCCTCCAACGCCACCGCATAGCCCCGGAAGCGCTCGGAGCCCGTCCACAGCGACGGCGGCAGACCGAGGAAGCCGATGCGCCGGTGGCCGCGGGCGGTGAGCCGGCGGCAGGCGTCCCGGGTGCCGCCGAAGTCGTCGACGAGGACGCAGTCCACGTCGATGCCCATCGGCGGGCTGGCGGCGAGCACCACCGGGAGGTCGCGCAGCCGTGTCCCGTCGAGGTGGCTGTGGTCATGCCCGGCCGGGACGACGACCAGGCCGTCCACGCCGCGGTCCACCAGGTCGGCCACCACCTCGCGTTCGGCGGCCGGGTCCTCCCCGGTGCTGCCGAGCATGACCCGTGCGCCGTAGCCCACGCAGATCTGCTCGAGGCCCACGGCGAGTTGGGAGTAGAACGGGTTCGCCAGGTTGGTCACGACCAGTCCGATGAGCTCGTTCGGACCGCCCGAACGCAGCTCCCGGGCACGCTTGTTGGGGCGATAGCCGAGAGCCTCCACCTCGGCGAGCACCCGCTGGCGGGTGGCCTCGCCGATGCCGCGCTGACCGCGCAGCGCGCGGGAGACGGTCATCGGGCTGACGCCGAGCCGCGCGGCCACGTCCCGCATGGTGAGGGCCGGTTCGGAACCCGAGTGTGCGCTCATACCACCTGTGCCTTCACCAGACGGACCGGCTCCGGCCCCTGATTGTGCACGCGGTAGGAGGCGACGGACGCCGGGACTGCGATGGTCTCGGCATAGTGTACGGAGTGCCGGTGCCCGGCGGCGGTGGTGATGACCGCGCCCTGCCCGTCGACCACGGTCAGCACGTGGAAGCGGCCGTCGGTCTCCTGCTCGGCGGTGCGGCCCGGCTCGACGGCGATCCGGTGCACCTGGAAGAACATCGCCGGCAGTGCGCCGAGCAATTCCTCCCTCCAGCCGTCACCGGCGGACAGCGGCCGGGGCGACTGGACCAGTTCGCGGGCGACCGCTTCGCCCGACCGCGCCGGGTCGAGATTACGGAAGGCGTGCTCCACGTGGACGGCACGCTGCCGGTCCGCCGCGTCCCGCCGCAGCCAGTCGTAGAACCGCAGGGAGTACAGGTACGGGGTGGCGCTGACTTCGAGGACGACGTTGCCCTCGCCGCTGCCGTGCGGGGTGCCGGCCGGGACCAGGTAGAGCTGCCCGGCCTCGGCGGGAAACACCTGCACATACCGCTCGATGTCGAAGGGTGTGCCGTGTGCGTCGGCGGCGTGGGCGCTGTGGTGGAACGCCTCGACGTCGGCGCCCTCGCGCAGTCCGAGGAAGACCTTGCTGTGGTCCCCGGCACGCATCAGGTAGTAGGTCTCGTGCTGGGTGTAGGGCCAGCCGAAGACGTCGCGCATGTCGTCGGGCCTGGGATGGCAGTGGACGGAGAGGTTGCCGCCGCCGACGGTGTCGAGGTAGTCGAAGCGCACGGGGAACGACGTGCCGAACATCTCGTGCACTGCGGGGCCGAGCACATCCACCGGGGAGAGCGCGACGACGAGCTGGAACGGCACCTCCACACACCTGGAGGCGTCGTCGCCGAGCAGGACGCCGCTCTCCGGCGCGATCAGCTCGTAGCCGAGGGCGGTGTTCTCCGCGTCCGGGTTGTGACCGAGCGTCTCCTGTCCCCAGTGTCCGCCCCATGGCGTCGAGTTGAAGGTCGGCCGGGTACGGAAGGGGCGGGCGGCGAGCGACCGGCAGGTCTCGCGCAGCGCCTGCCCGCCGATCGACGTCGGGTCGACGGTATCGGTAACGTCGATCCAGCGGTCGATCCGCCCCGCCATGTGGTCGCGATGGCGGTCGAGCAGCGGCCAGTCGATGTAGAGCAGCCGTCGCAGGGTCGGCGGCTCGTCCTCGGGCGCCGCGAGGTTGCGGCCCCGGCCGTGCTTGACCGCCGCCTCCGCGTACCGCTTCGGCAGGTCGGCCCACCACAGGACGTCGGCGTCCGCGAGCGCGGCGCCGGGCCCGAGCAGAACGCGCAGCACGCCGCCCTCGCCCAGGTCGGATTCGCCCGCGCCGGATTCGCCCGCGCCGCCCTCCCCCGGGTCCGCGAGCGCCGCCAGGGCCCGCGCATCCATCAGGTCGGACAGGTCGCCGCCGGCCAGCCTCGCGAAGTCGGGGTCGCCCCGCAGCTCTTCGGAGTCCGTGAGCCGCCGTACCGTCTCCCAGTCGCGCACCGCCGTGCGGACGTCCGCGAACTCCACCGGGGTGCGCCGATCATCGAACGCCGCGCGCAGCCCGGCGGCGACGGCGGCCCAGTCCAGTACGGCGGGGCCGTCCACGGCGAGGACCCGGGTCCCCTTCGGGAGCGTCCCGGCCGCGTCGGCCCAGCCGACGGCGACCGCGTCGGCGAGGACGGGATAGCACGGTGTCGGATCGTACTGCGGTGCCTTCGTCTTGACCTGCGGACTCTCGCCCATGTCACCAATCCCGTGAGAGATACGTTAACGCGCGTCTTTCCAAACCACCTGCACGCCTGTACGTTACCGATAACTTACCAGGTCGGGGATTCCGTGACGAGGGGGTCAGATGGGGTCGATCGACATGCCACAGGGGACCAGCCGCCGCCGGGTGTTGGCCTCCTCCTTCGCAGCCGTCTCCGGTCTCGCGCTCAGCGCCTGCGCACGAGGTTCGATGAGCCGGCCCGCACCGGCGGACGTGGTCTCGGTGTTCAACGACAACCCCACCTGGGCGCCGGGTTTCCGGGCGGCGGGCAGCCAGTTGCGGCCGCTGTCCGGCTTCCGGCTCGCGCCGCGGGCGGTTCCCAACGTCAGCAACTACCAGCAGATCGTGCGGATGTCGGCGCAGACCGACTCCACGGCCGATCTCATCAAGTGGTGGAACGGGTACCGGCTGCGCGATATCGCCCGCGCCGGGATCCTCGCCGATGTCACCGACGCCTGGGACGAGGCGGCCCGGCGCGGCTGGAGCGACGACACCGCGTTGCGCGAGACCTTCAGCCACGAAGGACGGCAGTACGGCGTCCCGCTCTACAAGTCGTACTACGTCGTCTTCTACAGCCGGTCCGTCTTCAAGCGGCTCGGTGTGGAGGTGCCCAGGACATGGCAGCAGTTCCTCGATGTGGTGGACGCCGCCCACGCCAAGGGCATCACGCCGATCTCCTCAGGCGGCGCCACCACCTGGGAGTCCTCGATATGGTTCCAGCAGCTCGTCAACGGGCTCGACCACCGCTTCTACCTCGACCTCACGGCGGGCCGGGCCTCGTACACGGACGAGGTGTGCCGGCGCGCGATGGCCCTGTGGAGCGATCTGTACCGGCGGGGCGCGTTCTCCTCGCCCGACGCCTCGTCCACGGACGTACCGGGCCAGTTCACGCGGGGCAGCACCGCCATGTGCCTCTACGGCACCTGGAACACCGGGTCGTTCCTCGACACCGGGGTCAAGGAGGCCGACCTCGGCGCGTTCCTGCTGCCTCCGCCGCCCGGCGGCGCCCCCTCGGTCCTCGTGGAGAGCGGTGTGCTGGCGGTGTCGGCGAACGCCCACAAGCGCGACGCCGCCCTCGCCGTGGCACGCGCCTGGCTCGACCCGGCGGTCCAGACGGCGTGGACGGGATTCCTGCGGGACACCTCCGCCGACCCGGGCGTCGTGCCGAAGGTGGACACGGTGCGCCAGGTCGCCGCCCAGGTGCGACGGGAACGGCCGGCACAGGCCATCCGCTACTGGGAGGCATCGCCCCCCGTACTGATCGAAGGCAACGTCCAGGACTTGAGCGCCTTCATGATCGACCCCACGTCGGCACAGGCGACGAAGACCCTGACGAACATGCAGCACCGAGCCGACAAGGAGTGGAAGATGTGGACGTCCTGACCACTGCCGACGAGGCGGCCGTCCGAACGGGGCCGCGCCGCCCCAAGGCCCCCGCGCCCGGCCCGCGCTCCGATCGCCACCGCGCCGCCATCTGGGTGGGCGCGTTCCTCACCCCCGCCGTGGCGCTGGTCCTGCTGCTCCTGGTCGTGCCCTTCCTGGTCACCGCATGGCGCAGCCTCTTCGACGACAACGGCATCACCGCACACTTCGTCGGCCTGTCCAACTACACCGCGCTCTTCTCCGACCCCGACTTCGGCCGGTCGCTGCTGAACACCGTGCTCTGGGTGGTGGGCACGCTGGTCCTTCCGGTGCTGCTGGGCCTGCTCCTGGCGGTGCTGACCCATTCGGTGCGCTGGGGCGCGGTGGCCCGCACCGCCGTGGTCATCCCGTACGCGCTCTCCGGCTCGGCCACGGCGCTGCTGTGGACGTTCCTGCTGAAGAGCGACGGGGCGGTCAACCAGACGCTGAGCTCGGTGGGGCTCGGCGGCTGGCAGCAGGAGTGGCTGCTGCACTGGCCGATGAACACCCTCGTCATGATCGTGGCGACGACGTGGCAGGCGACCGGGGCCTCGCTGATCCTGTTCCTGATCGGGCTCCAGACCATTCCCTCGGACACCATCGAGGCCGCCCGGCTCGATGGCGCGCAGGGCCTCCAGCTCTTCCTGCGCGTGATCGTGCCGCAGCTACGGCCGATGACCGTCGTGGTGGTGGGCATGTCCATCGTCAACAGCCTCAAGACCTTCGACATCGTGTGGCTGCTCACCCAGGGCGGCCCCGGAACGGCCTCCGAGACACTCGCGCTGACGATGTACCGGCAGACCTTCACCCTCAACCGGTACGGCTACGGCGCGGCCGTCTCCGTCGTGCTGACAGTCGTCGTCATCGCCGCCTCCTGGCTCTACCTGCGGCGACAGGTGGGGCAGCGGCCTGGGGAGGGCGTATGACGGGCAGGACGGTACGCGGTGCCCTGGTCATCCTGGTCTCCGTGCTGTGGCTGGTGCCGACCTGGCTGGTCGTCGTCAACGCCTTCACCCCGGCCAAGCAGTACACCGGATCGCCACGGTGGTGGTTCGCCTCCCCTGGGCTGTTCGCGAACATCCGCGCCGCGTTCGACAGCGCCGACGTCGGGCGGGGACTGTTCAACACCCTGATGTACGCGGTGATCGGCGCGGCGGTGGCGGTGGTGATCGCGGCACTCGCCTCGTTCGCCGTCACCGTGATGCCGGTACGGCGGCCCGCATTCTGGTTCTGGTTCATCTTCACCGGCACCGTGCTGCCCCTCCAGACTTTCCTGTCCCCCCTGTTCACCGGGTACGCCGCCACCGACCTCTACGACACCCAGTACGGCATGCTGCTGATCTACGTGGCGCTGACCATCCCCTTCGCGTTCTTCGTCAACCGCAACTTCATGCTCACCGTGCCGAGGGAGATCTCGGAGGCGGCCCAGCTCGACGGCGTGAACTGGCTGTCGATGTTCCTGCGGATCCATCTGCCGCTGGCCAGGAACGCGCTGCTGGCCGCGTTCATCTTCCAGTTCACCTGGATCTGGAACGACCTGCTGTTCGGCATCACCTTGTCGCTCAGCCCGAACGTGCGGCCGGTGACGGCCACACTGGCCGACCTCGGCGGCAACTACTCCACGGTGGGGCCGCCCGTCGTGCTCGCCGGCGCGCTCGTGGCGTCGCTGCCGACCGTGGTCCTCTTCTTCGTGTTCCAGCGCTTCTTCGTCAACAGCCTGCGGCTCACGGCCTGACCCGAACCACCCTGGGAGAGAAAGACATATGACGACGCGCGCACTCGTACGCGACCGCCGCTGGTCCACCGACAAGGCCCGGACCAGCATGATCGGCCTCGCCGTCGCCGCCACCGCGCGGGCCGGCGGCACGGAACTGCGGGCCCTGCCGGAACACCTCGTACGCCGCGACGACGCGGGCGCCCGGCGCGGCGTGCGCATCCTCATCTCCGGTGACGCGCCGGGCCACGGCACTCCGGACCACAGCGCTTCGGACCACGGCGCTCCCGACCACGGCGAGTGGACCTTCGAGGTGGAGGTCGGCGGCCGTGGCCGGGTACCCGTCGAGGTGCTGCCCGCGCCCGGCGGGCCACGGCTGATGCTCCCGCTGGAGAGCGACCGCCGCGATGTGCGGATCCAGGCCCGCAACGGCGACGTGTCGGCGGTGCTCGCCTTCGCGCTGGAACCACCGCGGGACTGGACGATCCACCTGGTCCACCACTCGCACCTGGACATCGGCTACACCGATCCCCAGGGCACCGTCCTCGGCGAACACGTCGCCTTCCTCGACTCCTGCCTCGACCTGACCCGTACCACCGACGGCTGGCCCGACGACGCCAAGTTCCGGTGGGCCGTGGAGTCGCTGTGGTCGTTCGAGCAGTGGGCCGCCGTCCGGCCGCCGGAGCGGGTCGCGGAGTTCGTCGAGCGGGTGCGCGCCGGCCAGATCGAGCTGACGGCCATGCCGTACAACCTCCACAGCGACACCTGCTCCACCGACGAACTGCACGAACTGCTGCGGCTGGCCCGCCGGGTGCGGGACACCTACGGGATCGAGTTCCACTCGGCCATGCAGACCGATGTGCCCGGTTCCGTCGCCGGGCTGCCGGACGCCCTGTCCCCGCTGGGCGTGCGCTACCTGTCGGTGGCGCACAACTGGGCCGGGCGCTCGGTGCCCACCACCAACGGCGGGGCACGGCTGCCGCGCCTCTTCCGGTGGCGCGCCCCGTCGGGCAAGGAGGTGCTGGTGTGGATGACCGACAGCCCCCACGGCCTGGCCTACATGGAAGGGCCCGTGCTGGGCTTCGACACCTCCTACGCCATGGTGGACGACCTGCTGCCCGCCTACCTGACGTCGCTCGCGACCAACCCCTACCCGATCCCGCCCGAGCTCCTCGGCTCACCGTCCCCCGCGCCCGGGGAGCGCGAGCCCTACCCGTGGGACGTGCTGCACCTGAGGGTGCAGGGCCACTTCGGGGACAACGCGCCGCCGCGGCTGATCCTCGCCGAGACCGTACGCCGCTGGAACGAGACGTGGGACAGCCCCAGGCTGCGGCTGTCCACCAATACCGACTTCTTCACCGACGCCGAGGCCCGCCTGGGCGACGCCATCCCCGCCTTCGAGGGCGACTGGGGCGACTGGTGGGTCGAGGGCGTCGGCTCGGGCGCCCGGCCCCAGGCCATGGTGCGCCGCGCCCAGTCCACCGTCACCGACGCCGCCACCTTGTACGGCATGGCCGCCCTGGCCTCCCCCGCGGCGCCCGCCACCGACCTGGCCGCGGCCGCCCGCGGCGGCGCCGACCAGGTGTACCGGTCGGTGTCCCTGTTCAACGAGCACACCTGGGGCGCCTCCGACCCGTGGACCCACGGTGACGCGGGCGGCGAGTCGGGCGAGCAGCAGTGGCACTGGAAGTACGGGTACGCGCTGCACGGCGACAACGACGCCGACACCTTCCTCGACCACGCCTCGGCCGCACTCGGCGCCCTGCTGCCCACCGCGGCCGACGCCGACGTGACGTACTGGGCCGTCAACACCACGGCGGCGGCCCGCACCTCGGTCGTGACGGTGTTCCTGCGCGAGAGCCGTGTCCCGCTCACGAGCACGGTGTCGGTGGCCGACGGCCGCACCGGCACGGAACTGCCGCTGGTCCAGGAGGCGCAGACCAACCCGGTCCACCGGGACGCCGGGCGGTGGCTGCACATCCAGGTACCCGACGTACCGCCGTTCGGGCTCGTACGGCTGGACGTGACGGTCACCGGCACGGACGGCGGCAAGGTGGTGGCCTCCCCCGCCGCGCTCCGCCTCGACGGCGACGAGGAGGGCGAGAAGCGCAAGGACCGCGCCGTCCCCCTGCCCACCGCCGACGACCTGATCCTGGAGAACGACCATCTGCGTGTCCGCGTCGACCTGACCACGGCCTGTGTAGCGAGCCTCGTCGAGAAGGCCACCGGTCGCGAACTCGTCGACCAGGACGCCGTCGTCGGCTTCAACGGCTACGTCTACGACACCTACACCACCGCGGGCGGCTACAACCACCAGGCCAACAAGACCACCGTGAGCGAGGATCTGGAACTCCTCGGCTCCCGGACCCTGGCCCGCCCCGCCGTGCTCCTCGAACGCGTCGACGACGCCCTCGGCCAGCGCCTCACCTACGAGTACGCGGCAGACGGCGTCCTCCGGGCCCGCACCACGCTCAGCCTCGGCCGTGACGACGCGCACCTGGTGATCGACAACCGCTTCGACAAGCCCGCCACCATGACGAAGGAGAGCGCCTACCTCGCGTTCCCCTTCGCGCTGACGCGGCCCACGGTGCACTACGAGATCACCGGGGCTCTGACCGGCACCGGCCTGGCCCATGTGCCCGGCGCACCCCAGCACATGCGTGCCATCAGGTCGTTCGTCTCCCTGGCGGACGACGGCGGCCCCGTCGCCTGGATCACCCGGGACGCACCGCTGGTCGAGCCGGAGACCATCGCCCTGCCCTACGCGCCCTTCCCCGACTCGACCTCACCGCGACAGCCCGGCACGGTCTACTCCTGGGTCCACAACAACCTCTGGGACACCAACTTCCCGTCCCAGCAGGCGTTCCACACCACCTTCCGCTACGCGGTGGGCGTGCGCCGCGGCGGCGAGGCCATCGACGCCGAAGCCCTGGCACTGCGCACCGCCTATGAGGTCGACCACCCGCTGATCGGCGTCCCGGCGCACGGCGCCCCCGACGCGGACCGGCCGGCCGAACGCGCGCTGCTCTCCGTGGACGACGCGCGCATCGCGGTCCGCGACGCCGCCCCGGTGCCGGGTGACAACGGCGCCGACCTGCTGGTGAGGCTCCAGTCGTTCGCCACGGAGCCGCGCACGGTCCGCCTCAGGTGCGGCTTCCCCGTCGCGAGCGCGGACCGCGCCACCTACCTCGGCGACCCCGACGGCCCCGCCACCCTCGACGGCGACGACATCCTCGTGGACATCCCCCGCCTGGGCACCACCGCGGTCCGCGTCCGCCTCGGCGCCACGGGGGTAGCGGGATAGCTGCGCACCGTCGTAGGAGCCGCCCGCCACCGACCCGGACCCGCTGGCGGGCGGCTCACGCTCTCCACCTCCTGTCCGCCTGGGCCGCCCCCCAGGACCAGCCGACACCCGACCTCCACGAACACCTCACCTGACCAGCGGGAACAGCGCGGCGCTCGTGGAGGCGCGCGACTGCCGGACTCGATCGCTCACGGCCTGGAAAGGGGGAATGAGCTTCTCGGCCAGCTCCTCGGCGAGCCCGCCGCGGCCCGTCTCACCAAGGCCGCACTGGCCGCAGGTGCACAAACCCGCGACGGGGAGCGGCACCTGGAGGCCATTTTCGACAAGATCCAGTAGGTCCGCCTCCCCACGGATCCAGTTCGGAGCGGGAATGGCGCGGGTGAAACCGGCTCCGGGCTGAGAAATACACCGCTGCACGACGACCATGGCCACCAAGATGGCACCGTGGATACGACATCAAGCGGCCCGCCGCGGCGCGCCAAGCTCAGGACCGTTCCTCACCCCTACTTCGGCATGTGAGCGGACGCTCCGGGTGTCGGAGCTGACCGCGGTGGTCGTATCCGCCTTGTTCACCGTCCGGGTCAGCGACGCGGACGACATGGCGAAGTTGCCGTCATCGCATACGGCGTGGCAGCGGCTGGAGACCGTACCGGGCGGTCATGGCAGTACGACCAGCTCACGGCTGGTGCGGTTGAGCCGTTCACCGCCGTCGTCGGTGCAGATGAGGATGTCCTCGATGCGGGCTCCGAACCGGTCGGGAAGATAGATGCCCGGCTCGACGGAGAAGGCCATCCCAGGCTCCAGCGGCAGGGCGGAGCCCGCCACGATGTAGGGCTCCTCGTGGGTTTCCAGTCCGATGCCGTGGCCGGTGCGGTGGATGAAGTGCGGCCCGAAGCCCGCGTCCGTGATGACGTCCCGGCCGATCGCGTCCAGTTGCTCGGCGGTGATACCGGGCCGCACCGCATCGGTCTGGGCGCGCTGGGCGGACAACAGCACCTCGTACAGCCGTCGGTACTCCGCCGGCGGCTCGCCGACGACGTAGTCGCGGGTGGAGTCGGAGCAGTAGCCGTCCTCGGTGGTCCCCCCGATGTCGACCACCACGGGGTCACCGGGCAGGATCACCCGGTCCGACAGCTCATGGTGGGGACTGGCACTGTGGGGTCCGGAGCCGACGATGACGAAGTCGGTCCGCACATGGCCTTCGGTCGTGATGGCTTCCGCGATGTCCCGGCCGACCTCGCGTTCGGTGCGCCCGGCGCGCAGCCACTCGCCCATGCGGGCGTGCACCCGGTCGATGGCCGCCCCCGCCCGGCGCAGCGCCTCGACCTCGGCCTGGGTCTTGCGGATCCGCAGCCGGCCGAGCACCTCTCCGGCGAGTGCCTGGTCGGTGTCGGGCAGCACGGCGCGGAAGCCGATCGTCTTCTCGGCCCACATGTGGTTGTCGACGCCGACCCGGGCCATACCGGCGGGCAGTCTGGCCGCGATGAGGGCATACGGGTCCTCGGTCTCGGCCCATCCGGTGATCTCGATGCCGAGGTTCCCGGCCGGGGACGCGAGGGCGGCGGGCCGCTCCAACTCCGGTACCAGGAGGAAGGGTTCGCGGTCCGCAGGGAGCACGAGGCAGGTGAGCCGCTCCAGGGGCAGTGCGTGGTAACCCGTCAGATAGCGCAGGTCGGCGCCAGGACTGATCAGCAGCGCGTCCAGGCCCGCGCCGGCAGCGGCCTCCCGGGCGCGCTCCAGACGGTCGGCGGGGTAGAGATCGGCGAGGGTCACAGGGAGTACTCCATCCTGGTGTCGGGCCGGGCCGAGGCAGCGGGCCAGACCGTCCTCGACCGGCTGAGGCCCCTTCTCGGCCCCAGCCTCCACAGCATGCGGCACAGAGGCAACCCCAAGGGCACCGGACGCACTGCCTGTGCCAGGTCCGAACCGACCGCCTGACCGACCCGCTCCTAGCCCAGATCCTCGAAGAGCTCGCCCCAGAACGCGGATTCGTCCACATCCGAGTCCAGGTCGATCAGACGCTCACGCAGATCGGTGACGGCGGCCGCCCGTACGGCGTCGTCGGCCGATTCCAGGGCGTTGCCCGATTCGGCGATCAGCCCGAGGAGCACGGCCAGCCGGGGCAGCGAATCGGCGGCCGGTCCCTGCCACCCGTCTCCGTGATCCCACCCGTTGGGGTCGTAGTGGGTGATGCCACCGTCCGCCGCTTCGAGCATCAGGTGCTGGTCGTACCGCGTGGCCACGGTGAAGCAGAAGTTCTTGGGCGGGGAGTCGTCGTCGGGGTAGCGGTTCCCGTAGATCTCGTCGGCGTCGAACGGTTCCAGCCCGCCCTCGTCCCGCACGTGCCGTGTGTCGATCCGTACGACTCGAGACGGACGGCCGGAAAACCCACCGTGAGCAGGAACTCCCTCGACTGGGCATGGGTCAGCTCGACCGGCAGACCGGCCTCGTCCGGTCGCCAGAGCGAGCCTTCGCCCAGCCGCTGCTCCAGCCACACCGCGTCCGGTATGAGCGGAGTGTCCTTGCTTTTCACCGCGTGGCCCCCATGAAATCCGCGTCGTTCGGTCATTGCCGATCCCAGTCAATCGCATCGCGGGGCGTGGCTTTTCAGCGCCACGGGGTCGGCTGCGGATAGCTCGGCGCGGCCGGGGAGGGGTCTCAGGCATCGTAGGTGTAGAAGCCACGACCGCTCTTACGGCCGAGGTGACCTGCCGCGACCATGCGGCGCAGCAGGGCGGGCGGTGCGTACAGGGGCTCCTTGAACTCCTCGTACATCGACTCGGCCACCGCCTGGATGGTCTCGAGGCCGATGAGGTCGAGCAGGCGGAGCGGTCCCATGGGGTGGGCGCAGCCGAGTTCCATGCCCTGGTCGATGTCGTCCGGGCGTGCGGAGCCCGATTCCACCATGCGCACCGCGCTGAGCAGGTAGGGCACAAGGAGGGCGTTGACGACGAAGCCGGAGCGGTCGGGCGCCTGGATGGCCTGCTTGCCGAGCTGCTGGGCGATGTCGAGGGTGCGCCGCACGGTCTCCTGGCTGGTGGTGAGGGCGGGGATGACCTCGACCAGCTGTTGCACGGGCACCGGGTTGAAGAAGTGCATGCCGATGAGCTGGGCGGGGCGTTCCGTGGCTACGGCGAGGTCGACGATGGGAATCGAGGAGGTGTTGGTGGCCAGGATCGCCGCCGGGTCTTCCACGACCTTGTCCAGGGCGCGCAGAACGTCGGTCTTGATGTCGCGGTTCTCGGCGACGGCCTCGATGACGAACTGGCGGTCGGACAGGTCACCGAGGTCGTGGGTGAAGGAAAGCCGGGCGAGGGCCTGGTCTCGCTGCTCCTCGCCGAGCTTGCCACGCCGTACGCCCCTGTCGAGGGAGGCGGTCAGCCGACGGCGGCCCGCCTCGACGGCGTCCGGGGTGGCTTCGGCGACACGGACGTCGATGCCGTGGCGGGCGGCGACTTCGGCGACGCCGGAGCCCATGAGGCCGCAGCCGACGACGCCGAGACGGGTGACGGGATCCATCTGAGGTTCTCTCCGGTGAGTTGGGGGGTGTGCCGGGGCTGGTCAGACGTTGCGGCGGTACTGGCCGCCGACCTCGAAGAAGGCGTCGGTGATCTGCTGCAGCGAGCAGACCCGGGCGGCGTCCATGAGGACGGCGAAGACGTTGCGGTCGCTCACCGCCGCGTCCTTGAGGGCGTCCAGTGCGGCGTGGGCCGTCTCGTGGTGGCCGGCCTGGAATTCCCGCACCCGCGCCAGCTGGGACTGCTTCTCCTCCTCGGTGGCGCGGGCCAGTTCGATGGCGTCGGGCTCGGCGGTGTCCGCGTGCGGGTTGCGGAAGGTGTTGACGCCGATGATCGGCAGGGTGCCGTCGTGCTTGCGCTGCTCGTACAGCATCGACTCGTCCTGGATACGGCCGCGCTGGTAGCCGGTCTCCATCGCCCCGAGCACACCGCCGCGCTCGCTGATCCGCTCGAACTCCTCGAGGACGGCCTCCTCCACCAGGTCGGTGAGCTCGTCGATGATGAAGGACCCCTGCAGGGGGTTCTCGTTCATCGCCAGACCCCACTCCCGGTTGATGATCAGCTGGATGGCGAGGGCCCGGCGGACCGAGTCCTCGGTGGGGGTGGTGACCGCCTCGTCGTAGGCGTTGGTGTGCAGGCTGTTGCAGTTGTCGTAGATCGCGATGAGCGCCTGCAGGGTGGTGCGGATGTCGTTGAAGTCCATCTCCTGGGCGTGCAGCGAGCGGCCGGAGGTCTGGACGTGGTACTTCAGCTTCTGGCTGCGCTCGTTGGCGCCGTACTTCTCCTTCATCGCCACGGCCCAGATGCGGCGGGCGACCCGGCCGAGGACGGAGTACTCGGGGTCCATGCCGTTGGAGAAGAAGAACGACAGGTTCGGGGAGAAGTCGTCGATGTGCATGCCCCGGGCGAGGTAGGACTCGACGTAGGTGAAGCCGTTGGCCAGGGTGAAGGCGAGCTGGCTGATGGGATTCGCACCGGCTTCGGCGATGTGATAGCCGGAGATGGACACCGAGTAGAAGTTGCGGACCTTGTTGGCGATGAACCACTCCTGGATGTCGGCCATCATCCGTAGCGAGAACTCGGTGGAGAACAGGCAGGTGTTCTGGCCCTGGTCCTCCTTGAGGATGTCGGCCTGCACCGTGCCGCGCACGCTTCCCAGCGCGTGCGCACGCAGTTCGGCCGTCTCCTCGGGCGACGGGTCGCGGCCCTCGGCGGTACGGAACCTCTCGATCTGCTGGTCGATCGTGGTGTTGAGGAAGAACGCCAGGATGGCCGGCGCCGGTCCGTTGATCGTCATGGATACCGAGGTCGTCTGCGCCACCAGGTCGAAGCCGTCGAAGAGCGCCTTCATGTCCTCCAGGGTCGCCACCGACACTCCGGAGGTGCCGACCTTGCCGTAGTTGTCGGGGCGTTCGTCCGGGTCACGGCCGTAGAGGGTGACGGAGTCGAAGGCGGTGGACAGCCGGGTGGCGGGCTGGCCCTCGGACAGCAGCTTGAAGCGCCGGTTGGTGCGGAACGGGTCGCCCTCGCCCGCGAACATCCGCGCCGGGTCCTCGCCGTCGCGCTTGAAGGGGAACACCCCGGCGGTGAACGGGAAGTGGCCGGGCAGGTTCTCCCGGCGCCAGAACCGCACCAGTTCCCCGTGGTCGGTGAAGCGGGGCAGGGCGACCCGGGGGATCTTGTTGCCGGACAGGGACTCGCGGGTGAGCGTGGTGCGGATCTCCCGGTCCCGTATCTTCACGATCTGCTCGTCGCCGGAGTAGGAGGCCACGACGGCGGGCCAGTTCCCGATGTGTTCCGTGATGTCGTGCGGGAGTTCCCGGCGGGCGTCTTCGAGCAGCGACCGCACATTCCCGGCGTCGGAGCCGACCTGGACGAGTTCGCCCTCGACCGCCTCCAGGCGCTGCACCCGCCGGGCCGACTCGGCCAGCCGGTCGGTCTCCGCGTGGTACCCGCGGACCAGCTCGCTGATCTCGGCGAGGTAGCGCACCCTCTCGGCGGGAACCACCTGCCGAATGCCGGAGGAGTGGCGCACGTCGACGGGCGCCAGCCTGCCCTCGGACAGCGGCAGCCCCTTCTCGGCCAGGGTGCCCTTCAGGTGCTGGTACAGCGCGGTGACGCCGTCGTCGTTGAACGTGGCCGCCGAGGAGCCGTACACCGGCATGTCCTCGGGCCGCATGCCGAACGCCTCGCGGTTGCGGACCAGTTGACGGCCCACGTCGCGCAGCGCGTCCTTGGCGCCGCGCCGCTCGAACTTGTTGATCGCCACCACGTCGGCGAAGTCGAGCATGTCGATCTTCTCGAGCTGCGAGGCGGCGCCGAACTCGGGCGTCATCACGTACATCGAGGTGTCGACGAACGGCACGATCGCCGCGTCGCCCTGGCCGATGCCCGGCGTCTCCACGACCACCAGGTCGAACCCGGCGGCCTTCACCACGTCGATCACGTCCGCCAGGTGCTCCGGCAGCTCACGGCTGTTGCGCGTGGCCAGACTCCGGAAGAACACCCGGTTCCCGTCCAGGGAGTTCATCCGGATCCGGTCTCCGAGCAGCGCACCGCCACCACGACGGCGGGTCGGGTCGACCGCGATCACCGCGATCCGCAGCTTGTCCTGCTGGTCGAGGCGGAACCGGCGCACCAACTCGTCGGTGAGCGAGGACTTACCCGAGCCGCCGGTTCCGGTGATGCCGAGCACCGGCGTGACCCGTGCCGCCGCGGCGGCACGGAGCTGTTCCAGGAAGTCCGGGGGCAGCTTGCCGAGTTCGGCTCCGGTGATGGCGCGGGCGATCGCGAACCGGTCGCCGGCGAGTACGGCGGCGGTGTCGGCCGGCCTGCCGTCCCAGAGGTCGAAGTCGCAGTCCTTTATCACCGAGTTGACCATCCCGGCGAGGCCCATCCGCTGCCCGTCCTCCGGGGAGAAGATGGTCACTCCGCTACCGCGCAGCCGGTCGATCTCCTCGGGCACGATGACGCCGCCACCACCGCCCACCACACGGACATGCTCCGCTCCCTGCGCGCGCAGCGACTCCACCAGGTACTCGAAGTACTCCACGTGACCGCCCTGGTAGGACGAGACCGCGACACCGTGTGCGTCCTCCTCCAGCGCCGCGTCCACGACCTCCCGCACCGACCGGTTGTGACCGAGGTGGATCACCTCCGCGCCCTGGGACTGGAAGATCCGTCGCATGATGTTGATCGACGCGTCGTGCCCGTCGAACAGCGCCGAAGCGGTGACCAGGCGGACGGGGTGCGCAGGACGGTGCAGATCGCTCATGAGGGCCTTCCCAGACAGGTCAGGGCGCTGACTGAAGAGATAGTAGGACGTCCTAGTAAATCACCGGAAGCGGGGAGGGTGTGAAGAGAAGCACAGAAGCAGTGCGAGCGAGAATGAATCGACTTCAGTTTGAAGATTAGAGGCGGTGCGTCGCATCGTCAATCGGCCTGTGATCTCGGGACTTGTAATTGACGGCACTCCGGGGTCACATTTAACTTTGAACTCGTTTAGGTTCAACCATGCGCCCTTCACGGAGTGTGCTCGCATGGCCCTTCCGCAGAAGTGAGGCGCCGTGATCGCATCACACCCTCCGGCAGCCGCCGCACCGCTGACCGTCGGTTCGCTGACCCTGCGGAACCGGCTGGTCGCCACCGCCCACGCCAGCGGTTTCGTACGGGACGGGCTACCGCTCGGCGGCGACGCCGAGTACTGGGGCCGTCTGGCGGCCGGTGGCGCGGCGCTGCTGATCTGCGGCGGTACGACGGTGGCGCCCCAGTCCGCGCCCCGGCAGGGAAACATCCTTCAGCTCCATCGTCCGGAGGCGGTCGAGCCGCTGCGAGCGCGGGTCAACGCCATGCACGCCGAAGGCGCGGTCGCCGTCTGCCAGCTTGTCCATCTCGGCCGGGAGACGCTCGGCGCGCAGTCGTACTACGCACCGGCCGCGCCCTCGGCCGTACGGTCTCCCCGTGAGCCGACCGCGCCGCGCGCGCTGCTCGGCAGCGAGATCGACGAGGTGGTGGAGGCGTTCCGCGTATCGTCCGCCCACGCTCTGGAGGCCGGATTCGACGGGATCGAACTCCACGCCGCCCACGGCTACCTGCTGGAGCAGTTCCTCTCGCCGCGCACCAACCCGCGCCGTGACGGGTTCGAGGTGCTGGAACGGGTGATCGCCGCGATTCGCGGGCTGTCCACCACGACACTGCTGGGCATCCGTTTCAGCGTCGACGCGTCGGAGGACGTGGCGCTGAGGCCGGACGAACTGGCCGAACTGCTGCCCGCCGTGGATCCGTTGGTCGACTACGTCAACGTCACCGTCGGCGTACGCACCACGTACGTCCGTGACATGGCCACCGAGCGCCCGCCGGTGCTGGACGACCTGGCGCGGCTGCGGTCGCTCATCACCCGGCCGCTTGTGGCGTCCCACGCCTTCCGCACCGCGGCCGCGATAGATGACGCCCTGACGGCCGGAGCCGACCTGGTGGGGATGGCGCGCGCCCTCATCGCCGACCCGGACCTGCCGCGCAAGGTGCTCACGGGACGTGCGACGGAGGTCCGGCCCTGCGTGGCCTGCAACGAGGACTGCCGGACGTTCGACCCGGTACTGCTGTGCGTGGTCAACCCGGACCTCGCACCGCCCGGCGAACCGCGTCGGCCCGCCGCACCGCTGGTGCGCGCCTGGGACCCGCCACGCGTCACCGGACGGCGCGTGGCCGTCGTGGGGGCGGGGCCCGCGGGCCTGGAGTGCGCGCTGAGTCTCGCCCGCGCCGGGGTGGCGGATGTCGTCCTCTTCGAGGCCGCCGACCGGCTGGGCGGGCAGCTGTCCACGGCGGCTCTGGCGCCCCACCGCGCCGGTTGGGCCGCACTGCTCGGCTTCTACGAACGGATGCTGTCCGCCGAGGGGGTCGACGTACGTCTGCGGCGGACCGTGGAGCCGGGCGGTGAACTCGACGCATTCGACGCCGTGGTGCTGGCCACGGGCGCGGTGGAGACGTCACCGCTGATCGAGGCCGGGGCCGTGGTGTCGTCGGCCGCGCTGGCGCGGGGAGTTCCGTCCTTGGCCGGTGCCGCCCATGTGCTGGTGGCCGACGATGGCTTCGGCTGGTGGCCGGGATGCGATGTCGTAGAACTGGCCGTGGCCGCGGGAGTTCCCCGCATCACCTTCGTCACCCCGGGAACGGCCTTCGCCGGAGCCATTCCGCCCGAGAGCCGCGTCCAACTGCTGCAGCGGTTGTCGGGCACCTGCGAACTGGACATCATGCCGCTGTGCACGGCAACCGGCATCGGCCCCGAGGGCGTCGCCGTCGCTCACCACACCTCCGGAGGGATGACCACCGTGCCCGCGGACCAGGTCGTCGTCGTGGGGGAACGCCGCCCACGCGCCGCCCCGGACCGCACCAACCCCCTGGTACTGACAGTCGGCGACGCCGTGGTTCCGCGACGTGTCGCGCACGCGATCGCCGAGGGACGGGAAGCCGCCGTGCGAATCGCCTCTGCTCTACGACACGGTATGACGCCCACGCCCTAGGAAGGCGCTCCGGCCCGCACAGCCCTGAACGTCGGCCCGGTGGTGGGCATTCAGGGCTTGCCATGTACGGATACGGCGTACTTCCCGTCGGTGTAAGGGTCGCGGGACCACGTCGCGTACCTGGCTTCGAGGGTGAGTCCCGCCGCGCGGCAGTGCGCGTCGTAGGCGTCCAGCGGGTAACCGCGGTCCAGGGCGAAACCCGCGACGAGACGGCCGGCCGGACGCACATGGGCCGCCGCCCCGGCCACCAGGGCCGGTTCCGTTCCCGGTGGGGTGAACAGGGGGACATTGCCCGCCAGCACCACGACATCGAAGGACAACCCCAGGTCGAGGTCGACCAGATCCTGCTGATGCCAGCGGATCTCCGGGGCCAGCCGCCGGGCGGTGGCGAGCATCGACTCGTCGGTGTCCACGCCCGCCACGTCGATCCCGTGACGGGCCAGCTCTATGGCCACCCGGCCGGTGCCGCAACCCGCGTCGAGGACCGTGGCCGGCCGGAAGGAGCGGACCAGCGCGGCTTCACCGTGAATGTCCCCTCCTTCGGCGGCGATGCGGTCGAACCGGGACTGGTACTCGTCGCCGTTCCACGTCATGCCGCCAGCGTGTCACACGGAGGTAGCCGGATGGAGTCCTGGTCTATACCAAGCACGCCGGTCCCAGTATTCTCATTCAT
The DNA here is from genome assembly GCA_002021875.1 of Streptomyces hygroscopicus. Classification (NCBI taxonomy): domain Bacteria; kingdom Bacillati; phylum Actinomycetota; class Actinomycetes; order Kitasatosporales; family Streptomycetaceae; genus Streptomyces; species Streptomyces hygroscopicus. The sequence goes on along the minus strand of CP018627.1, from coordinate 9,640,502 downwards.
GGCCAGTAGCACACCATCCCCCCACCCAGGTTGCGTGCCGGCGCGGGCGACACCCCCTGAACCTGCCCAAGCAGCCGGGTGACCTCCCGATTCACCGCCTCCAGGAGGATCACGGTGAAAGTTGGCACCAGAAGTTCGGCGATCATCGGCACCATCTGCCTCGTCGCTTCCCTCGCCTTGACCACGGCGTCCGCCGACGAGCCCGCCGCCCCACGGCAGGCAGCGGCGAAGGTCGCGCTCAAGAATGTGGCCACGGCCCAGAATCCGACCGCCGGCGCCGCCGGTCCCGGAGGCACGGTCTGGATTGCCGAACGCCCAGGCACCGTAAGGGTTTTGGATGATCAGGGACTGGGCGCACCCGTCCTCGACATCTCCGACGAGACCACCACCGACGGTGAACGCGGCCTGCTGGGCATTGCGTTCGACAAGGAATTCGCGCACTTCTACATCTCGTTCACCAACCTCGAAGGCACCAGCACCGTCGACGAGTTCGCCATGCGGGACGGCAAGATCCAGCCGGACACCCGGCGCACCGTCCTCACCCAGACGCAGCCGTACTCGAACCACAACGGCGGCGACATCAAGTTCGGCCCCGACGGCTACCTCTACATCGCGTTGGGCGACGGAGGCGCGGGCGGCGACCCGCACGGCAACGGGCAGAACCTCGACACGCTGCTCGGCAAGCTCCTGCGGATCGACCCGAGCGGCGGCGAGCCGTACGCGATCCCGCCGGACAACCCGTTCGTGGACGACCCGAACGCGAAGGACGAGATCTGGGCGTACGGGCTGCGCAACCCGTGGCGGTTCTCCTTCGACGCGGGCACGGGCGACCTGCTGATCGGTGACGTCGGCCAGAACGACTGGGAGGAGATCGACTGGGCCCCGGCGAACAGCAAGGGCGGCGAGAACTACGGCTGGTCCCAGATGGAGGGCACCCATCCCTTCCGTGGCGGCACGGAACCCGCGAACCACGTGCCGCCGATCCACGAGTACGACCGCACCAATCTGGGCTGCTCGGTGACCGGCGGCTACGTCTACCGAGGCGACGCGATCCCGGACCTCAAGGGTCAGTACGTGTTCAGCGACTACTGCGACGGCACCGTCCGCTCTCTGCAGATGGAGAACGGCAAGGTGACCGGCGTGAACGACCTCGGAGTCAACGGCGGCGAGGTCATCTCGTTCGTGCAGGGCGGCAGTGGCGAGCTGTACGTGCTCGCCATAGGTGGCAGCGTCTCCCGCATCGACCCGGTGTAACAACTACGGGAAGACGCCGCCCAGTAGCGAGTGCGGCCCTGGGCCGGAGGCCCCGCGTGAGGCTCCGGCCCGGGGGGGCGGGTCAGCCGGTGCCGGCCGTGGCCTCGGGTTCGGGGCGCAGGGCGGCGGTGGTGGCGGGGGCGGGGCTCTCGGTGCGGGTGACGGCGGAGACGGCCACCATGACCACGATATTGAGGACGAGGGCGATGATGCCGACGTTGAGGTCCTTCACCGCCTGCGGGAGCCCCGGCAGGAGGCTGCCCACCGTGACGTCGGAGAGGGTGACGACGGCGACCGTGGTGACTCCGACGACGATGCCCGCGGCTGCTCCCTGTTTGGTGACGAACTGCCGTGGCGCGAGGCTCGCCAGCAGTGCGGGGAAGAGCTGGGTGACCAGTGCGTAGCCCATGAGCAGCAGCGAGACGATCGAGCTGCCGCCGTTGAAGGTGAAGTAGAGGGAGATCAGGGCGAGGGCGGGGACGAGCAGCTGTGCGAGGCGGCCGATGTGCTGCTCGCTGGTGTGGGGCCGGGCGAGGCGGTAGACGTTCTTCGACAGGCAGGTCGCGGAGGTCATGAGCAGCAGGGATCCGGGGACCAGCGCGGTGAGCAGCCCGGCGCCACCGACGATGCCGACGAACCAGGAGGGAAAAGTGGCGGTGGTGATGCGCAGCAGGGACAGGTCCGCGTCGGCGCCTTTGAGGCCGGGCACGACCAGGATGGCGGTGAAGCCGGCGAAGAAGACGAAAAGCAGGATGAGCTGGTAGAGCGGCATGAAGATGGCGTTGCGGCGGAAGACGCGTTCGTTCTGGGCGCTGTAGGCGGCGCTGAAGGTGTGCGGCCACATGTAGAAGCCGACCGCCGAGAGCAGCACGGTGGAGGCGAACCACGAGGCGCTCATGCCGCTGGAGGGCAGGGTGAGGAGCTGGGGGTGGGCCTTGTCCACCGCGTGGAACATCTCCCCGACGCCGCCGAAGTAGTGCACCGGCAGGTAGATGCCCAGGATGAGGACGACCGCGAGGATGGCGACGTCTTTGAGCACCGATGTCCAGGCCGAGCCGTGGATGCCCGAGATCGTCACATAGAGGGTCAGCGCCACTGTGCCGATCACGATGGCCCAGTGGGAGGAGATACGGCCGTCGGAGGCGACGGACACGATGATCCCCATCCCTTTGAGCTGCAGGACGAGGTAGGGCACCATCGCGACGACTCCGACGAGGGCCACCAGCGCGCCGAGCAGCGGGCTGTCGAATTTGGCGACGAAGAAGTCGGACTGCGAGATCAGCCGGTGCTGCTTGGCGTAGCGCCACACGGCCGGGAGCAGCCAGTACGACAGAACGTAGGCCAGTGAGGCGTAACAGAGGATGTAGTACGCGGGCGCGCCCTTGCCGTAGGCCCATCCCGAGGCGCCCAGGAAGGTGAAGGTCGTGTAGATCTCGCCGGCCAGCAGCAGGAAGACGAAGACCGTCCCGAAGCCGCGGCCGCCCACCGACCACTGTTCGAGATCCATGGACCTGCCACGGCGGGCGCGCAGCCCCAGGCCCAGGGCCGCGAGCAGGAAGGCGAAGATGACGGCGAGAGCGATCATGAGCTCTGCTCCTCCCGGTTCGCCGGGTCCAGGCGGTAGATGACGGCCATGGTCGCCGAGATCAGCACGACCCACATGACCAGCCAGAAGAGGTTGAACGGCATACCGAGGACGTAGGGCGTCACCCGGTTCGCGATGAAGATTCCCCCGAGGATCCCGAGGAACGGGATCACGCCGAGCAGATGGATGGGTTTCACGTCGAGAACCTCCTGGGACGGGCCGTACTCCACGGGTGGGGCGACGCCGTCTGGGGTGGGTGGCACGTCCCACGCGGTGCGGTGGGGACGGGGCCGTTGGGACGCCGCGCATGGCGTAGGAGAGGCGGCGCCTCGGCGGATCGCCTACTGCTGACCAGGGCCACTGACCAGAGCTGCCGGCCAGGGCCACGGCGGCAGGTGAGACGGGACCGAAGCGCTTTTCGCCATGCGGAATTTATTTTTCGATTGGCAGATGTATAGGTCCGCCACGAGGGCCTGTCAAGGCTTTCCACGCCCCCCGCGCCACTGGTCCGTCCGGACGCCGCCATCGCGCCGACGAGTCTGCCACCGAAGTGCGGGACGTGCGGCGACGGCGCCCGGGGCGAGTGACGGGCGGGGGGTTGTTATTCCGCATTGCAGAAAATACTATCCACATCGCAGAAGTTCCCCGGCGCTCTGCCGGGCCCCTCCCGACTCTGCGAGGTCAGCGCATCTCCCCACCAGGCACGCTCACCACCCAGGTCATGGCCGACGGCCGACGGCCCCGAGGAGGCCCGGCGCTCAAAGGCCAAACGCAACACCGTGACCCCTCGAGAAAGGAGATCCCATGGCACGCATGTTCCTGAACGGCCAGGCGATGGAGGGCGGCCCCTTCCATCACCACCTGCGCGGAGCCCCCCTCGTGGCCCGGACCCGCACCGCCCCCGGCTACCGCTTGTTCTCGATCCAGGACGTCTGCCCCGGGCTGCTGCCCGACCCCGGTGTCGGCACCGCGGTGGAAGGCGAGGTCTACGACGTCCCCGACGAGGTGCTGCGCGACCACCTGTTGCCCACCGAACCGCCGGAGCTGGAGTTCGGGATCATCCGGCTCCAGGACGGTTCCTCGTCCTTCTCGATGCTCCTTCGCCGCGGCGAACTGGAGAGGGGCGTTCACAAGGAGATCAGCGACTTCGGTGGCTGGCGTCCGTACCTGAAGAGCCTCGGCCGGGAGAACTGATGAAGAACCGACTTCCCCACACCGTCAACCTGTCGATCCTCTTCACCGAGCTGCCGCTGCTCGAGCGTCCGGCCGCCGCGAAGTCCGCGGGGTTCGACGCGATCGAGTTCTGGTGGCCCTACCCGTCGGCCGTGCCGACGGACGCGGAGGTCGATGCCTTCGTGCGGGCGGTGCGTTCCGCCGGCGTCCGCCTGACCGGCCTGAACTTCTTCGCCGGGGACATGCCCGGCGGCGACCGCGGTCTGGTGTCCTGGCCGGGCCGGGCGGCGGAGTTCCGCGACAACATCGACGTCACCGTGGCGATCGGCGAACAACTGGGATGCCGCTCGTTCAACGCGCTGTACGGCAACCGGGTCGACGGCGCCGCCCCGGCGGACCAGGACGACCTGGCGGTGGAGAACCTGGCGCTGGCGGCCAAGGCCGCCGAGCGCGTCGGCGGCACGATCCTGCTGGAGCCGGTCAGCGGCGCCCCGGCGTACCCGCTGCTCACCGCGGCGGACGCACTCGCCGTCATCGACCGGGTGGCGGCCGAGTCCGGCAGCCGCAACCTCCGTCTCCTGGCCGACCTCTACCACCTGACCGTCAACGGCGACGACGTGGCCGGAGTGATCGCCACCCACGCCGATCGCATCGGCCATGTCCAGATCGCCGACGCCCCCGGGCGGGGCGCGCCCGGCACGGGACGGCTGGACCTCGACGGCCTGCTGCTGCGCCTCCAGGACGCGGGCTACGCCGGCTGGGTGGGCCTGGAGTACAAGCCCGAGGGCCCGAGCGCGGACAGCTTCACGTGGCTCCCATTCGAGCGGCGCGGCAGCGGCCACCACGCCTGACCGGGACCCGCTGTCGCGGACCACCACGACGACCCGGACGACACCGAACGACACCGAACGACACGAAGGAACCCACGATGAGCGCCACTTCCCGGAAGATCGCCTTCATCGGCCTGGGCATCATGGGCGGCCCGATGGCCGCCAACCTGGTGAAGGCCGGACACACCGTCACCGGCTACAGCCGCGGCCGCGCGGCCGTGGACACCTTGACCGCGGCCGGTGGCCGGGGCGCCGACAGCATCGCCGAGGCGGTGCGCGAAGCCGAGGTCGTGATCACCATGGTCCCGGCCGACCCACAGGTGAAGGAGGTCGTGCTCGGCGAGGGCGGCGTCCTGGAACACGCCGGGCCGGGCACCTTGCTGATCGACATGAGCAGCATCACCCCGCAGACCTCGCTGGAGGTGGACGCCGCCGCGCGGGACAAGGGCCTGCGTACGCTCGACGCCCCGGTGTCCGGCGGCGAGGCGGGCGCCATCGAGGGGGTGCTGTCCATCATGGTCGGCGGCGACCCGGACGACTTCGCCGCTGCCGGGCCGGTGTTCGAGGCACTGGGCACCACCATCGTGCATGTCGGCCCGCACGGGGCCGGGCAGACGGTCAAGGCCGCCAACCAGCTCATGGTCGCCATCCACCTCCAGGCCCTGGCCGAGGCCGTGGTCTTCCTGGAGAACGCCGACGTGGACCTGGAGGCGGCACTGGAGGTCCTGGGCGGGGGCCTGGCCGGCTCCACCGTGCTGGCCCGCAAGCGGCAGGCGGTGCTCGACCGCGATTTCAAGCCCGGCTTCCGTATCGACCTGCATCACAAGGACATGGGCATCGTCATCGACGCGGCACGGGCCGTGGGGGCGCCCCTGCCGGTCGGCGCCGTCGTCGCCCAACTGGTCGCCTCGGCCCGCGCCCACGGCGACGGCGGGCTCGACCACTCCGCCCTGCTGCGCGGCGTCGAGCGACTGGCCGGCCGCGCCACTCACTGAACCCACCCCCGATGTACCAATCGACAGGAGCATCCTCATGGCTCGAATGACCGCGGCCCAGGCGGCGGTGGAGATCCTCAAGCGCGAGGGAACCACCCATGTCTTCGGCCTGCCCGGTGCGGCGATCAATCCCTTCTACTCCGCGATGCGCACCAATGGCGGCCTCACTCATGTCCTCGCCCGGCATGTGGAGGGGGCCTCGCACATGGCCGAGGGCTACACCCGTGCGAAGGCCGGGAACATCGGGGTCTGCGTGGGCACCAGCGGCCCCGCGGGCACCGACATGATCACCGGTCTGTACTCGGCCGCGGCGGACTCGATCCCGATCCTGTGCATCACCGGGCAGGCACCGGTGGCCAAGCTGCACAAGGAGGACTTCCAGGCCGTCGACATCGCCTCCATCGCGGCGCCGCTGACCAAGATGGCGATGACCGTGCTGGAGCCCGCACAGGTGCCCGGCGCGCTCCAGCAGGCGTTCCACCTCATGCGTTCCGGGCGGCCCGGTCCGGTGCTGATCGATCTGCCGATCGATGTCCAGATGGCGGAGATCGAGTTCGACCTGGAGACGTACCAGCCGCTTCCGGTCCACCGGCCGGCCGCCACCCGGGCCCAGATCGACAAGGCCGTCGAACTGCTCCAGGCCGCCGAACGGCCGCTGATCGTCGCCGGCGGCGGCGTCATCAACGCCGACGCGAGCGCGTTGCTGGTGGAGTTCGCCCAGCTCACCGGGGTGCCGGTGGTGCCCACACTGATGGGCTGGGGCGCCATCTCCGACGACCACCCGCTCATGGCGGGCATGGTCGGTCTGCAGACCTCCCACCGCTACGGCAATGCCACCCTGCTGGAGTCCGACTTCGTCCTCGGGATCGGCAACCGCTGGGCGAACCGCCACACCGGCGGCCTCGACACGTACACCCGGGGCCGTACCTTCGTCCACGTCGACATCGAACCCACCCAGATCGGCCGGGTCTTCCCGCCCGACTACGGCATCGTCTCCGACGCCGGGCCCGCGCTTGAGCTCTTCGTCGAGGCGGCGAGGGAGCTGAAGGCCGCGGGAGCACTCAGGGACCGCGGCGACTGGGCCGGAAGCTGCCGGCAGCGCAAGGCCACCCTGCTCCGCAGGACCCACTTCGACCAGGTGCCGGTCAAGCCGCAGCGGGTCTACGAGGAGATGAACAAGGCGTTCGGGCGCGACACGCGCTACGTCTCCACGATCGGCCTCTCCCAGATCCAGGCCGCGCAGATGCTCCATGTCTACCGCCCCCGGCACTGGATCAACGCCGGCCAGGCCGGGCCGCTGGGCTGGACCGTGCCCGCCGCCCTGGGTGTCGCGACCGCCGATCCGGACGCCACCGTCGTCGCCCTCTCCGGCGACTACGACTTCCAGTTCATGATCGAGGAACTCGCCGTCGGCGCCCAGTTCCAGATCCCCTACCTCCACGTCGTCGTCAACAACGCCTACCTCGGTCTGATCCGCCAAGCGCAGCGCGGCTTCGACATGGACTACTGCGTCCAGCTTTCCTTCGACAATGTCAACGCCCCCGAGGTGGGCGGCTACGGCGTCGACCACGTCAAGGTCGCCGAAGGGCTGGGCTGCAAGGCCGTCCGGGTCTTCGAGCCCGACCGCATCGCGCCCGCCCTCGAAGAGGCCAAGAAGCTCATGGCCGAGCACCGGGTGCCGGTGGTCGTCGAGGTCATCCTCGAACGCGTCACCAACGTGTCCATGGGAACCGAACTCGACAACGTCACGGAGTTCGAGGAAGTGGCCACCGGCCCCGACCACGCCCCGACGGCACTCCGCGTGGCCCTCGGCTGACCTTCGGGAACAGGAGAGAGAACATGAGCGACTTCACCCGGCTTCCCGACCTCACCGCACGCGCCCTCGGCGGCGGTGTCGTCGCGGCCAACGACGAGTTCTTCGCCGAGAAGGAAAACCTGCTGCGCCCCACGGCACCCGTGTTCCAGCCCCACACCTTCGGGCACAAGGGACAGCTCATGGACGGCTGGGAAACCCGGCGCCGCCGCCCCGAATACGAGGCGGGCGACCACGACTGGGCCGTCGTACGGCTCGGCGCGCCGGGCGTGATCCGCGGTGTCGTCGTCGACACGGCGCACTTCACCGGCAACTACCCGGAGTCGTGTTCGCTGGAGGCGTGTGCCGCCGAGGGCTATCCCACACCGGCCGAACTCGAAGAAGCCGCATGGGTTCCGATCGTTGCGCCGAGCCCCCTGAGCGGAGACACCCAACACCTCTTCGAGGTCGAGGCCGACCGGCGTTTCACACACGTCCGCCTCAACATCCACCCCGACGGCGGGGTGGCCCGGCTGCGTGTCCACGGCGAAGTGGTCCCGGACCCGCGGTTCGTCACCGGCTCCGCCTGGGACCTGGGCGCGGTGGAGAACGGCGGCCGCGTCATCGACGCCAGTGACCGTTTCTACTCCCCGCCCAACAACGTGCTGTCCCCGGGGCTGCCCCGGGTGATGGGCGACGGATGGGAAACCCGCCGGCGCCGCGGTGGCGGCAATGACTGGATGATCGTCGAACTCGCCGTGCGCGGACACCTCACCCAAGCGGCCCTCGACACCTCGTACTTCATCGGAAACTCCCCGGGTTCGGCACGGCTGCGCGGTATCGACGCCGCGGTGGCGGACCCGGACGATCCCGGGGCCTGGTTCGACCTGCTGCCGCGCACCCGGCTGCAGCGGGACACCCGGCACCGCTTCCGTATCGACGCCTCCCGCCCGGTCAGTCACGTCAAGCTCGACATCTACCCCGACGGTGGCCTGGCGCGGCTCCGGCTGTTCGGCGAGCCCACTCCCGCCGGCCTCGCCACGCTCGGGCTGCGCTGGTTCGACCTGCTGCCCGCTGCTCACGCGGTTCAGGTCCTGATCACCGAGTGCGGTGCGGCACCGGAACGGGCGCGGGACATCGTCGACAGGCGCCCGCTGACCGATCCGGACGGACTGGCCAAAGCGCTGGAGGAGTGCGAGCCGTTCGTGGCCGACCGCGTACGCGGCCTGGTGACGACAGCGCCCTGACCGCGCGGCGGACGAGGCCGGGCGGATCGGCGCCCGGCCCGGAAGGAGAGGAAAACGGGTGCGGGTACTGATCGCGGCGGACAAGTTCAAAGGGTCGCTGACCGCGGCTCAGGTGGCCGAACGGCTCACCGCGGGGCTCCGGCGGGCGGCTCCCCGGGCGTCGGTCGCGTCCGTACCGGTCGCCGACGGCGGTGACGGGACGGTGGACGCGGCGGCCGCGGCCGGGTTCGGCCGACGCGAGATATGCGTGACCGGGCCCGTGGGCAAGCCGGTGACCGCCGCCTACGCCCTGCGGAACGGCGCCGCGGTCGTCGAAATGGCCGAGGCGTCCGGGCTGCGGCACCTCCCGGCGGGCGTCTTCGCGCCGCTCACCGCCACGTCGTACGGCACCGGCGAAGTGCTGCTCGCCGCGCTGGACGCCGGGGCCCGTTCTATCGCCCTGGGCGTCGGCGGCAGTGCGACGACGGACGGCGGCGCGGGGATGCTGTCCGCGCTCGGCGCGCGGTTCCTGGAGGCGTCCGGCGCCTTGACCGGTCCCGGCGGGGCGGCGCTGGCCCGGCTCGCGAAGGCCGACCTGTCCGGGCTTGATGCCCGGCTCGCGGAGGTGGACCTGGTGCTGGCGAGCGATGTCGACAACCCGCTGCTCGGGCCCAAGGGCGCGGCCGCGGTCTACGGGCCCCAAAAGGGCGCCTCCCCACAGGAGGTGGACATCCTCGAGGACGCCCTGCGCCACTACGCGCGAACGTGCGGAGCACTCGGCACGGCCGCAGAACCCGGGGCCGGGGCGGCCGGCGGCCTCGGCTTCGGCGCCCTCACCGCACTGCGGGCGCGGTTTCGCCCTGGCGTGGAGGTGATGCTGGACCTGCTCGGTTTCGACGAGGCCCTGGCCCAAGCGGACCTGGTGATCACCGGTGAAGGCTCCCTGGACACCCAGACCCTGCACGGCAAGGCACCGGCCGGCGTCGCCTCCCGGGCCCGCGCACGCGGCCTGCCCGTCATCGCCGTCTGCGGACGGTTGTCCCTGGACCCGGCCTCCTTGCACGCCGTCGGCATCCACCGCGCCTACGCCCTGACCGAACTGGAGCCCGACATCCCCCGCTGCCTCGCACACGCGGGGCCCCTGCTGGAGCGGGTGGCGGCGCGCATAGCGAGGGACTTCCCGCCCGTCTGAAACCGGCGCGGCCACATCGTGGCTTGTCCCGTGCCGGGCCGGGCCACCGACGAGGAGTACGCGGTCGAGCGCACCGGAGGTTGTGCGGGCGTTCCCTGGCCCGGGGCGACACGGGTCCAGGTCCTGATCGCGGAGCGTGGCACGGGCCCTGGCCCGAGTACAGAATGTGCCAGGGGGGAGAAAGAAGGTGCCCCCATGACCACGCACGCTCCCCACACCGGCCACTCCCACCAGCATGGAAGCGGCTGCGGCCACGTCGCGGTCCCGCACGACGATCACACCGACTACGTCCACGACGGCCACCTGCACCGGACACACGACGACCACGTCGACGAGTGCGAGCCCAGTGGCCACACCGTCCACGAAGGCCACGACCACCAGCACCGCGCCGACTGCGGACATGTCGCCGTACCGCACGGCAACCACGTGGACTACCTCCACGACGGTCACCGCCACGCCCAGCACGAGGGTCACTGGGACGACCACTGACACACCTCTGGCCGACGCCACGATCACACACTCACGACCCCGCGCCGGGGGTTCCACACGTACGACCGATCGGGGGCGGGAAACGCCAGTGCGGCGCTTCCCACCCCCGGCCTGTTTCCCCGCGTCCACCTCAGGCGCCCACGCGGGCCACCTACTCGACGATGCGCAGCAGATAGGTGTCCATGATCCATCCATGCCGGTCACGCGCCTGCGCCCGCACCTGCCGGATACGGTCGGACACCTCTCGCAGTGGCCCGGCGACCAGCAGCTCGTCGGGCGTGCCGAGGTAGGCGCCCCAGTAGATCCACACGTCGTCCCCCTCGACCTGGGTGAACGACTCGTGCGCGTCGAGCATCACCACGATGTCCCCGTCGTCGTTCTGGCCCACGTCGGAGAGCCGGCGGGCCGGGGTGATGTGCACCGGCCGCCCCACCTGGTTCAGGGGAATGCGGTGCCGCGCGGCGAGCGACGACACACTGCTGATGCCGGGGATGACCTCGACGCTCGCGGAGACGGAGCCGCGTGCCTCGATGTCGGCGAGGATCCCGAGAGTGCTGTCGTACAGCGACGGGTCGCCCCATACGAGGAACGCGCCGGTCTCGTCGGCCGTCATCTCCTCACGCAGCAGGCGCTCGAAGATGTCCGCGCGACGGGTGCGCCAGTCCTGGACGGCGGAGGTGTAGTCGCTCCGGCCCATCGGACGCCGGTCCCGGCTCGGGTCGTCCACCTCCACCACCCGGTAGGGCGCCCGCGCGTGCTCGTCCAGCATGCGGTGGCGAAGGTCCGTGAGTGCGGACTTGTCGTCTCCCTTGCCGACGATGAAGAACACGTCAGCGCGGCCCATCGCCTTCACCGCCCCGAGCGTCAGATGGTCGGGGTCCCCGGCTCCGATACCGATGACGAGAATCCGGCGTTGCTGCGTGGTCATGCGACGGCTCGCGATCAGTTGGTCGTACTCCTCGAGGGTCAGTGCGTGGCGGTCGCCACCGTCCGGCCCTCATCGGCCGTCGCGGGCTTGGGGTTCAGCAACCGCTCGGCAAGCTCACCGAAGAGGAGACCGAAACCACCCCACAGGACGACCTGCATGGCCAGAGCGGACAACCGGAACCGCCACAACACGGTGGCGGGGAAGTCCCCCGGCACCTCGTTGACCACGGGAAGGAAGGCATACGCCAGCCCGACCACCACGGCGAAAGCGGCCACCGCGGCCACGGTCGCGTACCAGGTGCCCAGCCTCGGGGCGAGCCGCTTGCCCACAATGGTGGCGCCCACCGCGAGGAGCACACTGAGCAGCATCATCAGGAAGTACAGCGTCGTGCGCTTGCCGATGGTGTCGCCGTTGCCGACCGCGGGCGGGTTGGCCGGGTACTTCAGGAACGGTACGACATAGACCGCGAGCAGCGCGCAGCCGGACAGCAGCAGCGCGGTGGCCCGCGGGGTGAAGCGGCCGACGCGGCCCAGGGCGACACAGTACGCGAGGGCGGCGATACCGCCGAAGGCGATCCCGTAGACCAGGACACCGGTGGCCAGCCCGGCCGTGGACTGCACACCACGCGAGACCAGCTCGACCTCGTGCTCATGCGCGGGAGCGTGGGCCCCCTCGAAACCGATCGCGCGGTCGACGCTCGGCTCACCGAGGAAGTAGGCGGCGACCAGGGCGAGCACGCCGGCCCCCAGACCGGCGAGCATGCCCCGGACGAGCAGATTTCTTACCATTGCGGAGTTCATGAGTGTGCGGCGTCCCTCGCGTCAGTGGCAGGGGAAACCGAGCAGATGACGGGCGTCATGCACCCACTCATGGACGTTCTCACCGGAGACGACCGCGGTGGCGCCCTGCTCGGCGCCGACGAAATACAGCAGGACCAGCATCAGAATGCCGAAGAAAACCGCCCACGGAGCTATCGCCTTCAGCGGCAGCGTGGCAGGCAGTTCGGGGGTGGTGGCTGTGGGCTGCGCGACATGCTGCGCCATGGCCAGGGCCTCCTTAAGGGAGTTCGCGTCCCATCTCGGTGGAGCACAGGACGACGGCTACGGGTCTGACTCACGAGAGACCCCGTCCGGGACCTCTCGCTCACAGTGGCGCGACCGTGCCGGATTCCCACCGGCTTCCGTCTTACCGTCGTCGATATCGCACCGACCGTACCGCGTGTCGGGTTCATGGCCAAGACCAGCCACCTGGCGAGACGGTCAGGTGAGGGCTAGGAGGCTGACGGCGACGGCGGCCAGGTCGCCGCTGCGGGCAGCCAGCAGGGACAGCGGATTCGCCAGCGAGTCCAGCACTCCGGCCGTGGGCTTCGTCGAGCCGGGCCTGCGGTACATTTCCCCGGCCGCGGCCAGGGTGACGGCGGCGGGACCTGCCACAGGAGGTTCATGTCCGAGCGCGCGAAAGAATCCGTCATACGGGCCCCGGGTATACCGCACCTGCTGATGGTGGTGCTCTGCTGCTTCTCCGGATTCGCCCTGCTGCTGCCCGTCTCCCCGGCATGGGCCGTCAGTGGAGGCGCGGATGAGTTCGGTGCCGGACTCGTCACCGCCGTTCTGATGGCCGCCACCGTCCTGGCCCAGTTGTGCGTCAAAACGGCGCTTCGCGTACTCGGATGGACCCGCACCCTCGTCCTCGGTGCCCTCCTGCTCGGCCTGCCCGCCCTGCTGCAAGCCCTCAGCGACCACCTGTTGCCCATCCTGCTGACCACAGCCCTCCGCGGAGCGGGCTTCGGCATCGTCACCGTCTGTGGATCCACCGCCGCGACCGCACTGGCCCCACGCGGACGCCAGGGAGCGGCCATCGGCCTCTACGGCTTCGCGGTCGCGCTCCCCCAAGTCGCCCTCACCCCGGCGGCGCCCTGGCTGGTGGACACGTTCGTCCTCCCCGCGATCATCGCGTGCGGCGCTCTCCCCGTCCTGGCACTGCCCTGGACACGAGCCCTCGGCCGCGTCGTCGAGGCCCGCATCGGCAGCCCCGCGCCACAGGACAGCCACCCGCGGCACCCCGCCCCCACGGCCACGGTGCTCCGGCGCATCCTGCTCCCGCTCACCGTGCTGCTCCTGGTCACGGCCGCGGGGGGTGCGGTCCTGACCTTCGCCCCGCAGTTCACCACCACCCCGACACTGGCCGCCACGGCCCTTCTCGCCCTCACCGCCACCGCCGCGGTGTCCCGTTGGGGCTGCGGAGTGCTGGCCGACCGGATCGCTCTGCGGCCGATCAGCGGCGTCCTCGTCTCGGCCGCGTGTGCGGGCCTGGCGCTGATCGCCCTGGCCGTGGGATCGGAGAGCGTCCCCGTCCTCGTCCTGCCGGCCGGACTGGTCGTGCTGGGAGCGGCGTACGGAGGGCTGCAGAGCCTCACGCTGGTGCAGGCGTTCAGCTACGCGGGCGCGGAGAACCGGCATACGACTTCAGTCGCGTGGAACATCGGCTACGACGCGGGCACCGGACTCGGATCCCTCATGCTGGGCCTGGCAGCCCAAGCGGCCACCTTCTCCACCGGCTTCACCACGATGTCCGCGGTGATGGCGGTCGCGGCCCTCACGGTTCTCCTCACCGGTCGCAGGCCGGCCACCGGCGGCTCGGCGAGCAGCCGCCGACGTACGCAGAGCCGAAAGCGCCGCTCGCTCACCGACCGGTAGAAGCTACTCCCACGCGGCACGGAACCGCACCGTATTGTCGACCACGGTCACCCGCAACGTGGCGCGGACGAGAGCGGAAGTCACGGAAGGTAGCCCGCACCATGCATCTGAACGCAGCCTCCTCCCTTCTGCCGGTCAACACCACACTGGCCGTACTGCTCGTCGTCCTCCTCCTGGCCGCGATCGCGGCTGTTGCCCTCTTCCATCTGTCGCCGGACGTACACACGCACCGGGCCCGGCAGGTTCTGCTGGCCGGTGTGCGTGCCGCGCTCCAGTTGGCCGCCGTCTCCGCGGTCATCACGAAGGTGGTGGGCTCGGGCCTCGCGACGGTGGCTTTCTTGATCTTGATGCTGGGCGTGGCGGTGTGGACCGCCGGGCGGCGCCTGACACCGGACCGGTCGTGGTGGCTGGCACTGTGGCCCATCGCGCTGAGCGTGCTGCCGGTCGTGAGCCTGCTGCTGCTGACCGGCCTGGTGCCCCTGAAGGGCATCGTGCTGATTCCGGTGACCGGGATCTTCATCGGTGGAGCGCTGACCGCGACCGTGCTGTCGGGACGGCGGGCGCTGGACGAACTCGGCCTGCGGCACGGTGAGTACGAGGCGGGCCTGGCCCTGGGGCTGTCGGACCGGGACGCACGGATGGAGATCGCCCGCCCGGCCGCGTCGGACGCCCTGCTGCCCGGTCTCGACCAGACGCGCACCGTTGGACTGGTGACACTCCCGGGCGCCTTTGTCGGCATGCTGCTGGGCGGCGCCAGCCCCACCGCTGCGGGAGCGGTCCAACTGTTCGTCCTCGTCGCCCTGATGGCGATCCAGGCGGTGGCCGTTGCCTGCACCGTCGAACTCGTCGCCCGCGGCCACCTCCACCGCCCCAAGGACGGTCGAAGGTGAGGGGCATGCCCCCGCGGGCACCGCGGGCATGAAGGGCAGACCGCGCGCACGGGCGTCCGGGACGACGAGGGCCGACTACACCTCCTCGGCGGCGAACAGCTCGAGGTGCCCGCACTCAGGACAGCGGAACGCCACTATCTGCCGCCGGGGACGGCCCGTCCGCTTGGCGCCCC
Source organism: Streptomyces hygroscopicus (assembly GCA_002021875.1). Taxonomy (NCBI): domain Bacteria; kingdom Bacillati; phylum Actinomycetota; class Actinomycetes; order Kitasatosporales; family Streptomycetaceae; genus Streptomyces; species Streptomyces hygroscopicus. The sequence continues at coordinate 9,625,279 of CP018627.1, read as the reverse complement.
CGAAAAATCCCCGCTCCATCGCGCCCTCGATCCAGCGCGCGTATCCGCGCGAGTGCTCACCGGCGTCCTCGATGAAACCTTCCGCCAGACCGACGTTGCCGCAATGGGTGCACGTGTAGTTGTTCATGCCGCGAGTGTAGGAAACGGCGCGGCCAGGCCAAACCAGTGGCCGTCCTCTCCTCCCGTCCGACCGTCATCACGCCCCAGCCGCTGATCCTTGCGGTGCCGGTCGCGTAATTCGTTACCGTGTACGCATTCACACCGCTGCCACTGACCGCTGGAATGCCACGGACCGCCCGAAAGGTTGCCAATCGGATTGAAAGGCGATAAAAGCACCATAGCCGCGAGCCGCGAGCCGCGAGCCGCGAGCCGCGAGCCGCGAGCCGCGAGCCGCGAGCCGCGAGCCGCGAGCCGCGAGCCGCGAGCCGCGAGCCGCGAGCCGGTTGGAGGCGCCGGTTTGTTAGAGGCGGCCGCCTTGTTCGGTAGCCAGCCGCTTCGCGTGCCCGTGGGGCATGACGCCCACCGTTGGAGCACCTTCCGCGGCCAGCGCACCCTGGTCGTCGCCGCCCGTACGGTCACCTCGACCGTACGCGCCCTCGAAACGCTCCCATCGCTTCTGCGCGATGACAGCCGTGTGACCGTCGTCTTCGCCTACGACCCCACGTCCGCCTTCAACGCCGGCGTCCTCGACCTCCTCCGTGACACCGGGTGTCGGGTCATGCCCTGGGAGCAGCTCGGGCACACCGCCCCTGACCTCATCCTCTCCGCCAGCGAGAACATCGACGTACCGGAAGGCGACTGCCCGGTGCTCGTGCTGCCGCACGGCGTCGGATTCCAGAAGCTCGTGCCGGACTCACGGAGTCCGCACGACAGGCTCTCAGGGGTCGTGAAGGACTCCCTGTTGGAGACGGGTCGTGCCTGGCTGGCGGTGTCACATCCGGCGCAGGAGGAGCAGTTGCTCGCCGCCCACCCGAAGGCGGCCGGGCGCACGCTGCTGGTCGGCGACCCATGCTTCGACGAGCTGGTCGGCAGCCGGCCGCACAGGGAGACATACCGAGAGGCGATGGGTGTCGCGGAACACCAGCGTCTCGTCATGGTCAGCTCCACCTGGGGCCCCACCTCGCTTCTGGCGAGTCACCCGGAGGTTCTGCCGCGCCTCCTCGCGCAGCTCCCCTGCGACGAATACCGGGTCGGCGCGATCGTCCACCCCAATGTCTGGTCGGCACATGGGGCGTGGCAGATGCGTACGCTGCAGGCCGCCGCCTTGGACGCGGGACTGCTGCTGATGCCGACCGTCCACGCGTGGCGGCCCGCGCTCGTCGCGGCGGACGTCCTCATCGGAGACCACGGCTCGGTCACACTGTACGGAGCGTCAGCCGGAACGCCGCTGCTGCTGGCCGCGTTCGGCCGTGACGCGGTGCCCGGAACGGCTGTCCACCGCTTGGCAGCCGTCGCGCCCCGGCTGGACGCCCACAAGGATCTGCGCCGGCAGGTGGAGGACGTCGCTCGCGAGCACACGCCGCAGCGTTACGCGGCGGTCGCCGAGCATGCCTTCGCCGAATCCGGCCACGCCCTCGCCCGGCTCCGCACCGCTGTCTATCACCTGCTGAAGCTCCCGGAGCCGCCTTCACCGCCACCGTCCCCGCTCGCGCTTCCCGTTCCGGAACCGCCCGCCTCGCCGGTCACTTCATGGCAGGTGTCCACCGGCGTCACCGGGGACGGCGAAGAGCCGACCGTCACCGTGTGCCGCTTTCCGGCAGCCGTCTCGGCGTACGACGCGGCCCTCCCCCGTTCCCCCGTCTCCTTCACCCATCTGGCGTGCACCGACGACGAGCGCGACCACCGGCTGGCCGAAAGCGCCTCCGTACTCATCCGGCGCCACCCCGCGTCCACCGCGGTCGGGGCCCTGCGCTGGATCGAGGACACCCTCGCCCGGCTGCCCGGAAGCCTGCTCGCGGCATCGGCCGTGCGCGGGAACTGCTGTCTGGTCGGGCTCAGGGACGGCCGGACCGTGGAGGTGACGGCCACGGGACCGGCGATGGATCCGGGCCTGCCCGCCGCGGTCGTCTACGCGTGTCTGCGTGCCGGGCTCCGGTTGAACGACACACTGGTGACGCTGCGGATCGGTGACCTGCGGGACGAGGACGTCATCCTGCGCCTGCGTCCCGCCCGGCCGACCGGGTAGCGGCTCTGCGGTGGCCGCTGTGAACTGGCCCCTGTGAAGTGGCCGCTCCGAGGTGGCCGCTCCGCAACAGACCGCTCCGCGCGTTCCCATGCGCGTGTCAGTGGTCGAGGGCCTCCAACCGCCTGCGCAGCGTCTCCGCCCGAGGGTTGCCGGTCGCCTCGTAGATCTCGATGGCACACCGCAGATTCCCGCGCACCAGGTCCTCGCGCCCGCCCGCGCGTTCCGCCACGTCGGCGAGGTGTTCCCGGGCCTCCGCCGCGTAGTGTGTCGCTCCCACATCCTCGCCCAGCACCCTGATGGCTTCGCGCAGTTCACGGATCGCCTCCTCGGTCTCACCGAGGTGGCCGTGTACGACGCCGATGGCCGCGCTCGCCCGCGCCGCCATCCGCCGGTCGGGCTCCTCCCGGGCCGTGAAGTCCGTCCGCGCCCGGAGCAGCGTGGCCATGGCCTCCGCGTGATCGCCCCGCGCGTCCTGCGCGCGCCCGAGGAAGAAGGCGGCGATCGCCGCGCCTCGGGCTTCTCCGGCACGCTCGTTGAGTTCGAGGGAGAGCTGGTACGTCTCGACGGATCGGGACGGCTCGTGGAGATCCCGGTACCGCCCGAGGAACTCCAGCGCGGAGGCGCGTACGACGAGGTCGCCGGCCGCCTCGGCGAGGGCGGCGGCCCGCTCCAGTTCGGCTCCCGCGCGATCGTTCTCACCGAGGTCGAGCAACGGGCGCGACAGCAGGCTGCGCAATCGCGCCTCGGCCGCCGTGGCCAGCTCGATCTCCTCCGCCGTACGCGCCGCTACCGCTGCCGCCGCGGCCGCCTCCACGCCCAGCTCCAGCGACTCCTTCCAGGCCCCGAGGTAGCGGCGGTGCAGGAACAGCGCCGTGAACGCCTCGGCCAGCGGCCAGGCCAAGGTGTGCAGCCGGTGCCCGACAGCCGTGCGCAGTACCGCCAGGATGGCGGGCCGCTCGGTGTCCATCCACTCCAGCGGGGAAGGCCCGTCGGCGACGGCGAACGGGTTGTCGGCGTCCCGGAGCAGCGCGGACAGTCTGGCGACCCGCAGCCGGTCCTCGCGCATCGCCCGGTCGGCGAAGGCGGTGAGGACGAGATAGTGCGTGCCCACCCGCTCGGTGAGCGCCGCGTGCTCGCTCTCCGGCTCCTCCTCCGCCGCCCGCTCTCGTGCGTGCAGACGGACCAGATCGTGCATGCGGTAACGGCCGTCACCCATGAGGTCGACGAGGCTGGCCTTCGCCAGGACACCCAGCAGCCGCTTCGCGCTCCGCGTGTCGATATCCGCGGCGACCGCCGCCACACCGGCGTCGAAGCTACCGGTCGGAAGCCACCCGAGCAGCCGGTACAGCCGGGCCGCGGCGGGCGCCAGCAGCCGGTAGGAAGGCCCCAGAACAGCGGACACCGAGAACTCCTCTCCCTCCAGTGCCATCCCCGCAAGCCTTACGGCCTCATCGTCGAGTTCGGCCGCCAGTTCGGTCATGGTGAGGGTGTCATCGGCCAGCAGACGGGCCGCTACGATCTGCAGGGCCACCGGCAGCCCGTCGCACAGCACCACCAGACGTTTCGCGGCCTCCGCTTCGGCCTCGACCGCCCCCGCGCCGCACCGGTCCTTCAGCAGTTCCAGCCCGCCATGCGCGTCCAGGGGTTTGACGGAGATCAACCGCGCCCCGTTCATGGCCAGCTCACCGAGCCTGCCTCGGCTCGTCACCAGAACCGCGCTGCCCGCCCCCTTGGGGATCAGGGCACGGACCTGTGCGGGCTGATTCACGTCGTCAAGGACGAGCAGGATACGCAGATTGGCCGAGCGCGACCGGAACAGGTTGGTCCGCTCCGCCAGTGAACTCGGAATGCCGTCGCCGCTCCCCGGCAGCGACCGCAGACACATGGCAAGAGCCTCCGAGACGTCCGCACCAGCCGCGCTCGCCGCCCCGGACTGATCACGCAGGGCGGCGAAATCCACGTACAGCTGCCCGTCCGGGAAGCGTCCCCGGGTTCTGTCCGCCCACCGCCACGCCATGGTCGTCTTGCCCACTCCAGGGAGTCCGTCCAGCACTCCGACACCAACGGATCCGTGGTCACCGGCTCTCGTCCCGAGGGCTTCGTCCAGGCGCGCGAGTTCGGCCGTCCGATTGCTGAATGGCACGGTCACGACCGGTACTTGATCGGGCCTGTTCCGCTCGGCCAATGGCGCCGGCCGGACATTGAAGGTGATGCCACCGTGAATGTGCGACCCCTGAAAGGCCGGACCGTAGTTCACCCCTCCGCTGACCAGACTGACGAAAGTGCGCGACGCGTCCGGAGCGAGCTCGGACAGCAGCTGTGCCAGTTCTTCCGCGGCAGCGGGGTCCTCCTGGAAAATGTCTTCCAGTCGCTGTCGCCACCGGGCCTGGATGTCGGCTTGGGCGCCCGCGTCTCCCGCTGCCCGCGCTCCGTCCAACTCCGCGCTGGACGCCCGCAGTTCATCCTCGGCCGCCTGCCCCGCAGCGCGTCGTCCGAAGAAGCGGGCCAGCCCGCCCTTCGCCCGTTCCCACGACTCCGAGACCATCAGCCCGACCAGCGTTGTCGCCCCTGACGCGGCGAGCGCCGCCAACTCCGCTTCCACACAGCCCCCTTCGCTTTCCGGCCCCACAGGGCAGTCGGACCCACCGTAGAGAGATCTTGGGCGCTTGGACAGCCGGCTCGCTGCGTACCCCCGCAGGACACCGTCGAACAGGAAACGGCCGAAGGGGCGGGGCCCGCAGGACGGGGTGGGGTGGTGTCAGTCTTCGGGGAACATCCAGCGATGGAAGACCGTCTCGCGGGAACCGTCCGGACGATGCGCCGAGCTCACTGGAACAGCGAGTCGATCGGCTCGTCGCCCTCGGCCACCCACAGACGCACGCCGAGCGCGAGCCCGGAGAAGCGGCCCTCCCGGGTGAACGTCACCTCGGCGCGGTCGACGCCCTCCGGCCGCGGCTCGCCGTTGAACTCCAGCGGCTCCACCTCGACGGCGCCGGCATCGACCGGGCCGAGCCGTTCCTCGGTGGCCTGGACGGCCCGGGTCCAGAGGTCTTCGCTGGTGACGTCGAGGTTGACGGACATCGCCGTACCGGGCAGGGCGGCGGCGAGCTGGGCGCCCTCATCCGCCCGAAGGGCGGCGACGACGACGTTGGCGCCCTCATACCCGAAGGCATGGGCCATGGCGGTACCGAGACTTCCGGTGGCTCCGGTGATCAAGACGGTCTCGCTGGTGAAGCGCTTCACGGGAATGTCCTCGGGTTCAAGCGCGGGTGGCCGTGGCCGCGTAATCGTCGGCGTCCGTCGAGTAGGCCAACTCCTTGGCGGCTTCCAGCGACTCGAGGCGCTGGCGCAGCGCGGCGGTGGCCAGGTGGTATGCGTCGGAGCCGAGGGTGAGGCGCTTGACGGCTTCCGGCCGGTCGGCCGAGGCGATGATCGCCTCGGCCATCTTCGTGGGGTCGCCGGGCGCCGGTATGGCCGGGGCCCGGCCGGTGAGCATGGCACGCAGCTGACCGGACGGGCCGTCGGCGTAGACGTCCAGCGGCGGGCCCAGGACGGCGCTCGCGCCACCGAACTGGGTGCGGGCGACGCCCGGTTCCACGAGGGTGACATCGATTCCGAAGGGGGTGAGTTCCGCGGCGGCGGACTCCCAGAAGCCTTCGATCGCCCACTTGGTGGCGTGGTAATAGCTCATGGCGGGAAAGGCGACCTGCCCACCGACGCTGGCGATCTGGATGATCCGCCCGCCGTCGGCAAGGCGCTGGTCAGCCTCGCCGACACCGTGCCCTTCACACCGGACGACCTCCCCGGCTACGCCGGCGCACTGTTCGACCTCCGCCAACAGCGCCCCGGCGTGCTGAGGCTCACCGCATGGGCCCTCCTGGAGCGCCCCGAGCCGATCCCGGTCGAGGTCGACGCGTACCGCACCAAGCCGCAGGCGATCTCCGCCGCGCAGGCCCGCGGGAAGGTCGGCACACACATCGAGCCCGTAGACCTCATGGCCGCTCTGCTGGGGCTGGTCACCGCGTGGGCCAACGCGTCCCCAGCCCTGAAGTCGCTCGCCCCGCGGACACCGGCCTCCGACCGGCAGCAGACCTTCCGGACTGCCATGATGACGGCCGTACGCGCCGTCTCCGCCCCCTGAGCGTCGATGCGCACCCGAGCGTGCCCGGAGGCGCTGGGTGATGACGGCGCCGAGAGGGCGAATGTGCGGCCCCAGACCTGTGATCCGGAGGACTGAGATGATCGCGTCCTGGTACGACGAGCAAGGCCCCGCCGCCGAGGTGCTGCAGGTCGGCGAACTGCCTGACCCCACTCCCGGCCCCGGCGAGGTCCGGGTGCGCGTCTCGGTCTCGGGCGTCAACCCCGGCGAGACCAAGAAGCGGCGCGGCTGGCTCGGCTCGGCGATGCCGTATCCGCGGGTGATCCCGCACAGCGACGCGGCCGGAGTGGTCGACGCCGTCGGCGAAGGCGTCGGCGCACGCCTCGTCGGCCGACGGGTATGGGTGTACGGAGCCCAGTCCTACCGCCCCTTCGGCACCGCCGCGCAGTACACCGTCGTCCCCGCCTCCCAGGCCGTTCCCCTGCCCGACCAGCTCTCCGACGACCTCGGCGCGAGCCTGGGCATCCCTGGCATCACCGCGCACCGCACCGTCTTCGCCGACGGCCCCGTCGACGGCAGGGTGGTACTGGTGCAGGGTGTTCTCGGCGCGGTCGGTTCGCTGGCCGCACAGCTCGCACACTGGGCCGGGGCCACCGTCATCGGCACCGTACGGCGCAGCACCGACCTGGAGCTTGCCGACCCGACGGCGGTCGCACACGTCGTCGCCCTCGATGCCGCCGACCCGGCCGCCGAGATCCGCGCGTACGCACCCGATGGCGTCGACCGGGTCATCGAGGTCTCCCTGTCCGACAACGCCGACGTGAACTGCGCCGTGGTACGGAACAACGCGGTCATCGCCGCGTACGCCACCCGCGTCGACCGCACCGAAATCCCCTTCTGGCCCCTGCTGTTCAACAACGTCACCCTGCGCATGTTCGGCGGCGACGACTTCCCCGCCGAGGCCAAGCGGCAGGCCGCCCGCGACCTCACCGCCGCGGCCGCCGCCGGATCCCTCACCGTCGTGACCGGCGCCCGCTACCCGCTGAGCGACATCGCCAACGCCCACGACCGCGTCGATGCCGGACTCCACGGCCGCGTGCTCGTCGACATCCCACACCCGTAGGCGGACCCACGGCAGCCGACGGGAATCTGGGTTGGGCGGTCGTGGGCGACGTCCACACCGGCGAAGGCCCGGTGGGGCATGTTCGACGACGCTCATATGCCACCCACCCAGACCTCTACGCCGTGCAGAAGTCGACAGGCGCGCGGGCGATCCGGCCGGGCGCGTGCTCCGTGGGGATGTGGTCCGCGTCCGGGATACGTATGAGCGTCGTATGCGGGATCTCCGAGGCGAACCGCTCGTCGGCCTGCGTTGCCACCAGGGATCTGGCTACGTGAGAGGGTCATCACCGATCTGCTCGATCAGGTGCGCGAGGAAGGCCCGCACCGCCGCGGGCAACGCGCGCCGCGCCATCGACTGGATCTGCATGCTCCGGCGGCTCAGCTCCGGGTTGCGGATGGGAACGACCGCCAGGCGGTCGGCACCGAGCCGCCGCCGCACCGTCAGCGGACCGACCAGGGTGACCCCACCGCGTAGCTGCGCGAAACTCTGCAGCGCACCCGAGTAGTTGCTGACGAGCGCGGGCTCGAAACTCAGCCCTTCCAGGGCGACGCAGACATCGAAGAGCTGCCGGATCGTGGTCCCCTCGTCCATCAGCGCGAGCGGGTACTCCACCAGGTCCGCGAGCTCGACGTACTCCCGGTACGCCAGCGGATGATCGTCGGGCATCAGCGCGTAGATTGGCTGCTGCCGCGAATACTCGACCTTGATTCCCCCTTCCGGTCCGAGGCTATAAGTGACGGCCAGGTCCACCGTGCCGTCTATCACCTGCCGCGTCGCCGCCGCCGGCCCGGTGACATTCAGCCGGAACCGAACCCCCGGATGCTTTTCCCGAAATGCGGTGACAGCCGCCGGCAGGAAATCGCGCGCGAAACCCTCGGAGCTGGCGAGTTTGACGGTACTGCGGTGCAGGGCCTCGACGCCGTGCACGTCGGCGAGCACCTGCTCGGCCTCGAGCGCGCTGCGCCGGGCGTAGGCGGTGAGGATCTCGCCCGCCTCCGACAGCACCATCCCCCGCGGCTGGCGCTCGAACAGCGGCGCCCCGACGTCCTGCTCCAGCTTCGCGATCTGCCGGCTGATCGCCGACGTGGCCACGTGCAGGTGCTCCGAGGCCTCGCTGATCGAACCGGTGCGCGCGACCTCGAGGAAATAGCGCAGCGACGTGGGCAGGAGATGCATTCCGAGAATGTACTGCAACGCGATGCGCGCCCACCGAGAGTGGCGGGGAAGCGGCCGACCGTAGCCGTTGCCGCCAGGGCAATACACCTTTCGAAAACGTGCAATTGTCCCCTCTATCGCCGCTCCGTAAACTCGGCGCACCGGCCGGACGCATTGTAAATTGCACGTTTCCAAAGTTAAGGGTAACGATGACCCGTGCTGCCGTGATCGATCGTGCCACCGAATACTACGATTCCGGGGAATTCCTCGCCGACCTCGGCCGCCGGGTCGCGTTCGCGACCGAAAGCCAGGACCGGGCCGGGGCGCGGGCGCTGCGTTCCTACCTCACCGACGAGCTGGCCCCGGCGCTCACCGGCCGACTGGGCTGCGAGGCGCGCGTCCTCGACAACCCCGTCGGCGACTACCCGCTGCTCGTGGCGACCCGGCACGAGGACGGTGCGCTGCCCACGGTGCTGGTCTACGGCCACGGCGACGTCGTCCTCGGCGAGCCGGAGCGATGGCGGCCCGGCCTCGATCCGTGGCAGGTCGTGGTCGAGGGCGACCGCTGGTACGGCCGCGGCACCGCCGACAACAAGGGCCAGCACACCATCAACTTCGCGGCACTCGAGCAAGTGCTCCGGGTGCGCGGCCGGCTCGGCTTCAACCTCAAGGTGCTGGTCGAGACCGGGGAGGAGTCCGGTTCGCCGGGCCTGCGCACGGTCTGCGCCCAGTTGCGGGACGAGCTCGCCGCCGACGTGCTGATCGCGTCCGACGGGCCACGCGTGGCCGCGGAGCGGCCGACGCTGTTCCTCGGTTCACGCGGCTCCACCCCGTTCACGCTGCGGGTCGACCTGCGCGAGGTCTCCTACCACTCCGGCAACTGGGGCGGTCTGCTGCGGAACCCGGCGACCGTGCTGGCAGGCGCGCTCGCCACCATCGTCGACGCCCGGGGCCGCATCCTCGTCTCCGGTCTGCGGCCGCGGGAGATCCCCGAGAACGTCCGGGAAGCCTTGCGCGACATCGCGGTCGGCGGCGGACCCGACGATCCGGCCGTCGACGACGGCTGGGGCGAACCCGGTCTCACCCCGGCCGAGCGCCTCGTCGGCTGGAACAGCCTCGAGGTGCTCTCGCTCGCCGCCGGCAACCCTGGCAACCCGGTCAACGCCATTCCCGGCAGCGCACACGCGCACTGCCAGCTCCGGTCCGTGGTCGGCACCGAAGTCGACAAGCTCGGCGTCATCCTCCGTAAGCACCTGGACGAGCACGGCTTCCCCATGGTCGAGGTCGAGACCGGCCCGACCATGCCGCCGACCCGGACAGATCCGGACGACCCCTGGGTGCGCTGGGCGCTCCGCTCGATCAGCCGCACCACCGGCACGAAACCCGCGCTGCTGCCGAACCTCGGCGGCAGCCTTCCCAACGACGCTTTCGCCAACGAGCTCGGGTTGTGCACGCTGTGGATCCCGCACTCCTACCCCGCCTGCGCCCAGCACGCCCCGGACGAGCACCTGCTGGCCCCCGTGGCGCGGGAGGGCCTGCGCATCATGGCCGGCCTGTTCTGGGACCTCGGTGAGGACTCTCCCGTGAGGAGTCGCCCATGACCACACGGACGGTCTCCGCCGAAGCGCCGGTGAAGGTGCACCGCGTCATCATCGCCGCGTCCATCGGGAACGCACTGGAATGGTTCGACATCCTCGTCTACGGCTTCTTCGCGGCGACGATCTCCAAACAGTTCTTCCCCACCGCCGACGAGACCGTGTCGCTGCTGCTGACGCTCGGCACGTTCGCGGTGGCCTATGTGGTCCGTCCGGTTGGGGCACTCGTGCTCGGCGCGTATGCCGACCGTGCCGGGCGCAAGCGTGCGCTCATGCTGTCGATCCGGCTCATGATGGCCGCGACGCTGGTCATCGCGATCATGCCGCCGTACGCGAAGATCGGGCTTATCGCGCCGATCGCGATCCTGCTCGCCCGGCTCGTCCAGGGCTTCTCCGCGGGCGGGGAGTTCGGCAGCGCCACCGCGTTCCTGGTCGAGCACATGCCCGAGAAGCCCGGTTTCATGGCCAGCTGGCAGTTCGCGAGCCAAGGGCTCGCGACGCTGCTCGCGTCGGCGTTCGGCACGGTGCTCACGGCCACGCTGTCCGACGCGAGCCTGGAGTCGTGGGGTTGGCGTATCCCGTTCCTCTTCGGTCTGCTGATCGGCCCGGTCGGCTACTACATCCGGCGTTACGTCGACGAGGCCGGTGAGTTCGTCAAGAGCGCGGACCTGGAGCGCGCGCCGGTGAAGGAGACGTTCCGCACCCAGAAGGACCGCATACTCGTGGCCATGGGCGCGCTCGCCGTGTCCACCGCGATCAGCTACCTCATCACCTACATGCCCACGTTCGCGGTGAAGGAGCTGGACCTGCCGGCGTCGACCGGATTCGCGTCCACCTTGGTCACCGGCATCGTGCTGACCGGCCTGACTCCCGTGGTGGGTCATCTGTCGGACCGGTTCGGCCGCACCCGGATCATGCTGATCTTCGCGGCGCTGATCCTCGCGCTGGTGTACCCGAGCTTCGCGTTCCTGGTCGCCGCCCCGGGCTTCACGGTGATACTCGGCGTGATGTTCCTGATCGGCGTCTTGAAGGCCGGCTACTTCGCGCCGCTGCCCGCGATGATGGCGGAGCTGTTCCCCGTCACCAACCGGGCCACCGGCCTGGCGGTGAGCTACAACATCGCCGTGATGCTCTTCGGTGGCACAACGCCGCTGATGATCGTCTGGCTCGTCGACATGACCGGCAGCAAGCTCGCGCCGACCTTCTACCTGATGTTCCTGGCCGTGCTCAGCCTGTGCAGCGTGGTGTTCGCGCGGCGCAGGCTCGGCGTTCACTGATCGGAGGAATCCCTTGTCTCTCAACGACTTCGACCGCTACCCGCTGCTGTTCGGCCCGTCGCCGGTGCACCGCCTGGAGCGCCTGACCAAGCACCTTGGCGGCGCGGAGATCTGGGCCAAACGCGAGGACTGCAACTCCGGCATCGCCTACGGCGGCAACAAGACCCGCAAGCTGGAGTACCTCGTGGCCGATGCCCTGGCGCGGGGCTGCGACACGCTCGTGTCGATCGGCGGCGTGCAGTCCAACCACACGCGCCAGGTCGCGGCGGTCGCGGCCCGGGCGGGGCTCAAGTGCGTGCTGATCCAGGAAAGCTGGGTCGACTGGCCGGACGCGGTGTACGACAAGGTCGGCAACATCCTGCTGTCCCGGCTCGCCGGAGCGGACGTACGGCTGGTGAGGGCCGGGTTCGACATCGGGTTCAAGGAGAGCTGGGAGCAGGCGATCGCGGAGATCGAGGCGGCGGGCGGCAAGCCCTACGCGATCCCCGCCGGCGCCTCGGACCACCGGCTCGGCGGGCTGGGCTTCGCGAACTGGGCGTACGAGGTGGCGGAGCAGGAACAGCGGCTCGGGGTCTTCTTCGACACCATCGTGGTGTGCTCGGTCACCGGCAGCACCCAGGCCGGCATGATCGCCGGATTCGCCGCGCTGGGCGGACGGCCGCGGCGGATCCTCGGCATCGACGCCTCGGCCAAGCCGGAGGAGACCTGGGACCAGGTGGCGCGGATCGCGCGCGCGACCGCGTCGCTCATCGGCCTGGACCGGGAGCTCGCCCACGACGAGATCCTGCTCGACGAGCGCTACCACGCGGGCACCTACGGCATCCCGGACGAGTCCACCATGGACGCGATGCGGCTGGCCGCGCGGACCGAGGGCATGGTCACCGACCCGGTGTACGAGGGCAAGTCCATGGCGGGCCTCATCGACCTCGTCACCCGAGGCGAGATCGCCAAGGACGCCAAGGTGCTCTACGCCCACCTCGGCGGGCAGCCGGCACTGAACGGCTACAGCGCCCTGTTCGGGTAGGCGTCGACCGGCCGGCGGTCACCACGCCGGGGTACCCCGTATCGCTTCCCAGTGACCCGCCGGCAGACGGGCGATACCCTCACCGAGTGACGGCGTAGTCACTCGGCGGGGGTGGGGCATGAGAGTCGTCTTATCGGTCAGCGGTGGCAGCGGTGCGTCCGGCGATCTGCGGCGCTGGCTCACCCGCGACCCCCAACTGCGCGGCCGCCTGGGGCGGGAGGCCGCGGCCGAACCCGCGGCGGGGACGATGGGCGCGACGGCCGAACTGCTGCCCGTACTGCTCGCCCCCGGCGGGCTGACCGCCGCGCTCGCGGCAGCGGTCGTGGCCTGGCTCCAGAACCGCCGCGGCAACCAGACCGTCACCATCACCCGGCCCGACGGTACGCAGGTAACGGTCACCTCCGAACGGGTGCGAGGGCTGACCGCGGAGGGCGCGGGTGACCTCGCCCAGCGGGTCGCGGACGCGCTTGAGCAGGGCCCGCAGGCAACGGGGCCGGCGACAGAACCGGACCATCGGCCGGAGCCGACTCCGGCCCGGGACCAGTACCGGAACCGGGAATGAGCCCGCGGGAGCAGTCGACCGTGACCGGCCTGGCCGGGCCGCACGCGTACGGCGTCGTTGTCGGGACCGGACGGCACCCCCAAGGCTCCGGACTGCCGGACCTCCCCGGTGCCCCACGGTCCGCCGCGGCCATGGCCGAAGTCCTGGGCTCCGTCTGCGGGATGAATCCCGACCACATCCAGTTGCTCACCGACCCGGCCAATCCGACAGACGTGCTGGCCGCCGTCGAACGGGCCACGACCCGGGTGCCGGAGGACGGCATCGTCGTCTTCTTCTTCGCCGGCCACGGTCTCCTCGGCCCCGAGGACGGGCTGTACCTGGCGACCGCGGCAAGCGCATCAGCGGACAGCACGGCGTACGCCGTCCCGTACAACGAGGTCAGAAAGTTACTGAGCGCCTCCCCCGCGAGCCCTGTGGTCATTCTGGACTGCTGCTTCTCCGGGCTCGCCGAGGCGGCCTCCCAGGGCGCTCGGCGCGATCCTTACCTCGCCGCCCGCCCGATCGGCAGTTTCCTGCTGACATCCGCCACCTACTACGCCGCGTCCTTCGCTCCTGAAGGCGCGCAGTACACGCTGTTCAGCGGTGAGCTGCTGCGGCTGCTCACGGAAGGGGACACCGCAGGTCCGAAACGGTTCACTCTCGGCGATGTCTACCGCCATCTCGACCAGAGATTCCATGGCGGTCCGGCGCGGCCGCACGCCGACGGAGTGGGACGGGTGGGCGACCTCGTCATCGCCCCCAACCCGCGGTACGCACCCGCGCCCGGACCAGAGCCCTTACCCCACGAGAGCGGCGGAGTCTGCCCGTACCCGGGTATGCGGCCCTTCCTGCCCGAGGAACGTCACCTCTTCTTCGGCCGCGCCGAGCTGACCCGCGCGCTGCTCGACCGAGCCGCGCCCACCACGCCGCCTGGCCCCGTCGTGCTGGTGGGCCCCTCGGGGGTGGGAAAGTCCTCTCTGCTGAGGGCCGGCCTGGGAGCGTCGCCGGACGTTTACCGTCCCGTACTGCTGCTCCCGGCGCCGGGAGCGGCGCCCTTCCGGGAACTCGTCGCCCAGTGGGCGGACGCGGTCGGCCGGCCCTTCGGGGAGACCGCCGCGGAGTTGGGAGCCGGACGGTTCCCCGCCCCGACGGAGGACACCCGTCGAGCACCCGGTGTGCTGATCGTCGACCAGCTGGAAGAAATCTTCACGCAGTGCCAGGATCCGGAAGAGCGGGACCTGTTCATCCGGTCCATATCCGCGCGGCGCGACGACGGCCCCCGCATCGTCCTGGGCCTGCGCGCCGACTACTACGGGCACTTTCTGCGCGACCCCCGGCTCTCCCGGATCATGCGGGACGGGCAGTTCACCGTGGCGCCGATGACCGACGACGAACTGCTGTCCGTCATACGCGGCCCCGCCGACCACGCCGGTCTCCAACTGGAGGACGGGCTCGCCGAACTGCTCCTGCGGGACCTGCGGGAACAGGACACCAGCACCGGTGGCGACACCATCGCGCTCCCCTTCCTCGCCCACGCCCTGCAGGAAACCTGGACACGGCGCCGACACGGTCGCATGACGGTCTCCGGCTACCACGCCACCGGTGGTATCCGCGGCTCGGTGGCCCAGACCGCCGAGCGTGTCCACGCCTCCCTGGAGCCCGCCGACCGGCCCGCCCTGCGCGCACTGCTCCTGCGCCTGGTGCACCTGGTCGGGGCCGAGGGCAAGGCGGTGCGCCGCCGGGTCCGTACCGATGACCTGGTCGCCGCCCCGGACGAACGCGACCGGCAGCGCAATACGGTCCTGCTCGGCAGACTCATAGACGCGCGCCTTGTCGTGGTCGACGACGACCGGGCCCAGCTGTGTCATGACTCGCTGCTCTACGGCTGGCCCGCGCTGCGGTCCTGGATCAACGAGAACCTGGAGGCGCTGCTCGCCCATCGGAGCCTGGCGGAGGCGGCCGACGCCTGGGACGAGGCGGGCAGACCGCCGAGCGGTCTCTACACCGGCAAACATCTGACGGCCGTGCGGAACAGGATCGAGGACGACGGGCGGATCCTGGAACTGCGCGGGGTGGAGCGGGACTTCCTCGCCGCGAGCGTCTCGGCGCGCCGACGCGACGCGGTCCGCCTCCGCACCGGAGTGTCCCTGCTCGTCGCCTTGGCGCTGGTGCTCGGCGTCGCGGTCGTACGGGCCAACCGCGCTTCGGACGACGCGGAGCACAGGAAGGCCGTGGAGACCGCCCGGGAACTGGTGGCTCGCGCCGATGAACTGCGCCGGCGCGACCCCCTGACGGCGTTTCAGCTCAGCCTGGCCGCCTACCGGATGGCGCAGGTTCCGGAGACGCGGACCGGCCTCTACGCCTCCTACGTGGCCCGCAGGCCCACGGTGCTGGCGGGACCCTCCCGCGTGGTGCTCAACCTGGCGTTCAGCCCCGACGGACGGGGGCTGGCGGCCACGTTGCGGCGAGGAGAGAAGAAGAGCGGGGAGCCCGGGCAACTGGCGCTGTGGGACCTGCGCTCCACGGTCGGCCCTCGACCGGCGGCCGTTGTGCCGCTCGGCGAATACGCCGATGGCAACGCGACACTCGCCCACCATCCCCGAAAGCCCATCGTGGCGGTCCAGAACGCCAAGCGGCTCACCGTGTGGGACGTCTCGGACCTCAAAGAGCCCAGGAAGCTGGCGGAGCGGCCCATGTCGTCGCACACCACCTTCTCATTGGCGTTCAGTCCCGATGGACGCACCCTGGCCGCCGGGAGGAAGGACGGACTGGTGCGGCTCTGGGACCTGACCGACCCGGCCAGGCCGGTGTCCCGCCGGGAGATGAAAGCGGCGGACACGGACGTGATCTCCATAGCCTTCAGCCGCGACGGCCGGTATCTGACCACGGGAAACGGGAGATCGGACGAGCCGGGGAAGGAGGGGGCCTCCCGCCCGGCCAATGTGCGCCTGTGGGATGTCCGTGATCCGGCGCGGCCGGTGCTGCGTGACACCGCCGAGGCGCCCTCGGTAACTGCGGTCGCCTATCACCCCAAACGGGATCTGGTGTCCGCTGTGGGCGCCGATGGCCTGCGGTGGTGGTCGGTCCGGCCGGACGGGAAACTCACAGCGATCAGCAAGGGTGAGTACGAGCCCCTATGGGGCGGGGACAGTCCTTCCCTGGCCTTCCGGCCGGACGGAAAAGTGCTGGCCGCGGCTGACAACAACGGCTCATCCGCGCTGATGCGGGAGGTGGGCGCCGTGTCCGAGCTGACGAGCACGCTGGCATCCCTGCCGTCGTATCCGTCCTCCGAACCGGTGCAGTCCGTGGCCTGGAGCCCCGACGGCAAGACGCTCGCCGCCGGGGATTTCCGCGGTGAGATCAGGCTGTGGAGGGACCGGTCCGACGCTCCTTCCGTGCCGGGGACGCCACCCGGGCTGACCGCCCAGGGCCGCCCGTACAGCCGCGACGGGAAGCTCCTTCTCACCGAGCCCGCCGAGCAGGCGAGGCAGCGTGCGAAGGTCTGGGACGTGACCGGCCCGAATACGCCGCGCGTGCGCTTCGAGTTGCCGCGGTTGTGGGAGGGCGAACAGTTCCTGCCGGGACGGAAGAAACCCGTCCTGCTGAGCCACCTCTGGACGGAAGGCATGGACTACAACGCCTTCCGCATGTGGGAGTTCGGCACCGCGCCGGGTTCCGAACCGGTCCCGGGGAGGGAATTCCGATTCCACGACTCGGATGTGCTCCCCTCCCTCAGCCCCGACGGCACGCTGCTCGCCCTCGGCGGCACCCGCGGCACCGTCGAGCTCTGGGACATCCGCGACATCCACCGGCCACGAAAGCGCGGCGAGATGACGGTACCCCTCCGCGCGATGGAGGGGATCCTGTGGTGGCTGGACAGTCGGACGCTGGCGGTGGGGGAGAACGACGACCTGCGGCTGTGGGACGTCGGCGACCCGGCACGGCCCGCGAAGGCCGCCCTGATCAAGGACGCCTATCTCCATTCCGGAGCGGCCTACATCCGCTCCGCACAGATCCTGATGACCGAGGAGTCAGGAGGCCAGCTGCGGCTGTGGGACATGTCCGATATGAAGCACCCGGTCAAGGGCGACCGGCTTCCCGCCGCCCCCACCAACTACTTCCAGCTCAAGCGGCGCGAACTGGCCACCGTGCTCGCCAGCGGACAGGTGCTCGTGTGGGATGTGACGGATCCGAGTGAGGTCCGTCGCGTGGACAGTCTGCGGCTGGAGAGGGAGATCAAGTCGGTCACCGTCAGCCCGGACGGCCAGTGGGTGGTGACCGAAGAGCCGTACCGGCTCTGGAAGGCCCGTGACACCGGCCGGTGGCAGACCCCGGCATATATCGAGCTGCCCTTCGCGAAGGACGTCGGATTCCTGCCGGGCGAGCGTCCCCGTCTGCTGATCACACCCGGCGATGCGAGCGGATCCGGTGGCGCGCCACGCACGTTCCTGCTGGACCTCGATCCCGACGCGGTGTACGAGCGACTGTGCCGGACGCGCCCCGCGAACATCGGAAAGGCGAAGTGGAAGGAGCTGTTCCCGCACCTGGCGTACCAGCGCTCCTGCACATAGGGACTTGCCGGGCGTGGGCCTCGTTCACGAGAAGAGCTCCAGGCTTCAGATCGCGGCGGCCCGCACCGCGTCAGGCACGCCCGTACCTCAGACGACGGTGGCCTCCGCCTGGGATGTCAGGGAATCGCGCCCCGGCTCCCCACCGCGGCGGGGAGCCGGGCCGTGCGGTCGCCTTACGGCGTGTAGACGGCGTCCCTGCCGTACAGCTCCCTGGTGAACGCGGAGACATCGGCGCTGCGGTTGGCGCCGTCGAGGTTGTACGTCAGATAGACACCGTAGCCCTCGCTGACGGTGCGGCGGGCGAGGTTGGCGGCCGTGCTCTGCGAGGTCCGGCCGATCTCGACAGCGGCCGGCGACAGCTTCGACTTGGGCAGTGCCACGCCGGGAACCTGCCAGGAGCCGTAGTACGGGTTCCAGGCGTAGTCGAACTTGGACGAGATGTCGACGCCGCCGTAGGACAGGCGCGACGCGGCCGGGCCGATGTTGTAAAGGCTGATGATCTTGTCCGGCATGTTCGCGCGCAGCGCCGTCACCAGGTGCACGAACGAGCTGTCGTTGGGCTGGCCTGTGCCGTTGTTGCCGTAGTCGGCGTACTCGTCGTCGAAGTCGATACCGTCGAGGCCGTACTTGGCCACGGTGTCCGACAGTGTTTTGGCGAACGCCGAAGCCGCTCGCTGGGACGGGAAGTTGGCGAAGCCCGCGCCCTGATGGTTGCCGAGCACCGAGAGAACGACCTTGATGCCCTTCTGCTGCAACGGCCGTATCTCCGTGGCGGCGTTGTCGAGGACGCGCTGCACGTTCTCGTTGAAGTGCAGATACGCCGCCTTCGTCCCCGTGTCGTAGTTGATGTTCGCCGCGAAGACCACGGCGACGTCGAAGACGTTGCCGCCGCCGTTGGCGAGGGTGTACTTGCCGACGTTCTGCATGCTGTTGTTGTTCACCTCGACGTACGCCACCGAGGTCGGCCCCTGTTTCGCGGGAGCGGGAGCGGGAGCGGGGGCCGCTGCCGCGCCGGTCGTGGCGGTTCCGCCGAAGGCGAGGGCCGCGACCGCCGTGAGCGCGAACGCGGCCGTCCGTACTCTGCTCCGTACCAGACTGAACATCGTTGACCGGTCTCCCCTCGCATGGGTCGGCGTCCGACCTGGCTGAAGATGTCTTCCGCTGTCTGCGGAACACCCTTGGCTTTCCTTGGAGTTATCAATTCCGAATCATTGAAATGCTACTTCAGTGGAGTCAAACTTCCCCTACTCTCACGGGAGTTCGCATGCGCCCAATCCGCGCACGCAGACCACTGACCTCTCTTCTCACCGCGATGGCGGCGGTCTGCCTCGCCGTCACCGCGGCCCCCGCCGCGCAGGCTGCTCCGACCGGGGCGGAGGCGGCCGGAAAGTACATCGCGCTCGGCGACTCGTACGCCGTCGGGCCCGGCACCCGAACCTATGACGACCCGAACGACGCCTGCCGGCGCGGACCGCTGTCCTACCCCCGGCTGTGGGCGGCGCAGCACACCTCCTACTCCTTCGTGGAGGCGTCCTGCTCCGGGGCGACCGCCGCGGAGGTCAAGAGCCAGCAGGTGCCTCAGCTCAGCGCGGACGCGACGCTGGTGACGGTGCAGGCCGGCGGGAACGACGTGGGCTTCGTCAGCGTTCTGCAGAACTGCATCCTCACCCTGGACGACAAGGACTGTGTCGCCGGGGTGGATGCCGCGAAGGCGGCGGCGACCGGTGTTCTGCCGGGCACGCTGGCCGACACCTACGCGGCCGTCAAGGGGGCCGCGCCGGGCGCCAGGGTGGTCGTGGTGGGGTATCCCCGGCTGTACAAGATCGGCGGTAGCTGCGGCATCCTCGGGTTGAGCGACGCCGAGCGCAGCGCGCTGAACTCGGCGGCCGACGTCCTCAACACCGTCCTCGCGCAGCAGGCCGCGAACGCGGGCTTCACCTTCCTCGACCCGCGGCCGGCCTTCGACCCGCACACCATCTGCTCGGGGAACACCACCTGGGTGACGAGCCTGGAGTGGGACAAGCTGAACGAGTCGTACCACCCGAACCAGGCCGGGCACCGCGACGGCTACCTGCCCGCCCTGAACGCCATCACGGGCTGACCGCGGGAACCGGCGGGTCCGGCAGGACACGGACGGACCGGTAGACGGTGGCTGGATCCGACGGATCCGGCCACCGTTCGTATACGGCCCCGGGCCGCCTCGTCACTTCCGGGGCCCGGGGCGCTCGTTCACAACGTCAGTCGCGCGTCGGGGCCCGGAGGCCGGTCGTCCACGGCGGGCACGAGCATCTGGGAGGCGGCGAGTTCGCGGTAGAGGGTGTCGGCGCCGACCAGGTCGTCGTGGGAGCCCGCGGCGCGAATCCCGCCGTCCTCCAGGACGATGATCTGCTCAGCGTCGGTGACCGTGGACAGGCGGTGGGCGATCAGGATGACGGTGCAGCGGCGCGCGGCCTGGTCCACCGCTTCCCGCAGGGCCTGTTCGTTGCTGGCGTCGAGCTGGGCGGTGGCCTCGTCGAGCAGCAGTACCTCGGGCCTGCGCAGCAGGGCACGCGCGATGGCGAGGCGCTGGCGCTCCCCGCCGGAGAGGGTGACGCCGCGGTTGCCGACCTCGGTGTCCAGACCGTCGGGCAGCCTGGCGATCAGGGAGTCGAGCCGGGTCAGTCGCAGTACCTCGGCGATGTCCTCGTCGCCGGCGCCGGTCGCGGCGTAGCGGAGGTTGTCGCCGAGGGTGCCCGCCATGACCGGGGACTCCTGCTCGACGTAGGCGATGCGCCGGCG
The DNA here is from genome assembly GCA_002021875.1 of Streptomyces hygroscopicus. Taxonomy (NCBI): domain Bacteria; kingdom Bacillati; phylum Actinomycetota; class Actinomycetes; order Kitasatosporales; family Streptomycetaceae; genus Streptomyces; species Streptomyces hygroscopicus. The sequence goes on along the minus strand of CP018627.1, from coordinate 9,604,931 downwards.
GACCTCGGCGCGGGACATGAGGGCGATGTCCTGGCCACCGATCCGGATGGCGCCCGCCTGCGGTTCGTAGAAGCGCTGGAGCAGCGCGAACATCGTGGTCTTGCCGGCGCCGGAGAGGCCGACCAGGGCGGTACGGGTGGCGCCGGGCACGGTGAAGCTGATGCCGCGCAGGGCCGGGCCGCGCCCCGGGTAGCCGAAGTGGACGGCGTCGAACTCGACCGGTGGCGCCGGTGTCGACCGCGCGGTGTGCGGGGCCACCCGTTCGGGGAGGTCCACGTCGTCCTCGGCCGGCAGGTGCCTGACCTGCTCGATGCGGACGATGGCGCCGAGGCCCTGCTGGAGCATGCCGAGGCCGCCGAGGAGCGAGGCGATCGGGCTGGCCAGGTAGAAGACGTAGAGCAGGAAGGCGATGAGCTGGGAGGCGTCGAGGTCCCCGGAGGCCACCAGGGCGCCGCCGACGCCGAGCACCGCCAGGAAGGCCGCCTGGATGGCGACGCCGGAGAGGACCTGGACCAGGGCGACATACTTGGCGCCGGTCAGACCCGCCTTGTACGCCTCCTGGACGGCGGCCTCGGCCCGGGCGGTCTCCCGGGATTCGGCGCCGTTGGCCTTGACGGTGCGGGCGGCGCCGAGTGAGCGGTCCAGGGCGGCACCGATGGCGCCGACGGAGCTCTGGGCGCGGGCGACGGCCTCACGGATGCGGGGCAGGATCAGTCCGAGGAGCGCGCCGGTGCCGAGCAGGACCGCGAGGGTGACGCCGAGCAGGCCGAGGTGGACCGTGCCCATCAGGACGATGGCGCCGACGACGGTGAGCAACCCATTGGTGATCATGACCAGGCCCTGGGTGGCGGCGTTCTGCACCAGGGCGCTGTCGGAGGTGACACGGGCGACCAGATCGCCGGGTGGGCGGCGGTCCAGCTCGGGGATCTTCAGGCGGATGAGGCGGAAGACCAGGTCGCGGCGGATGGAGCGGACGACCTGCTCCGAGGTGCGCTGCTGCCACCAGGACTGGAGTCCGGTCAGGACGGCGCCCGCCACCACCAGGACGCTGAGCAGAATGAGCGACCCGGTGACCGCCGTGTCGTCGGCCAGGGCGTCCAGGACCGACCGCGCCACCAGCGGCTGGACGAGCCCGCAGGCACTGGCGGCCAGGGCGAGCAGAAGCGAGCCGAGGAGGACGAACCGGTACGGGCGGGCCTGCTGGAGCAGGGCCCGCAGCGGGCGGATGCCGGGGGCCGGCGGCTCGTCGGACGCGAGGCTCGGCGCCTGCGGCGGAGGCATCGGGTGGGCTGTGGTCATGGGGTGCTCCGGGATGGGGGATGCGTTCAGCGGCCTGCGGATGCCACCGGGTGCGCCGTGACGAGCTGTTCGAGGTGGTCGGCCGCGGCGTGCCGGCCGCCCGCGACGCGCATCGACCTGCCGATGGCCGCCGCCGCGGCGCGGTGCCCGCCGGTGTCGTCCAGGACCGTGCGCAGCGCCTCGGCGAGCTTCGGCGCGTCCACCCGTCCGAAGCGCACCCGGATACCGGCGCCCGCCTCGGCCACCTGGCGTGCCACGATCGGCTGGTCGTCCCGGATCGGGGCGATCACCAGCGGCAGCCCGTGCCAGAGGGCCTCGCAGACGGTGTTGTGGCCGCCGTGGCTGACGACCGCCCTGGCCCGGCCGAGCAGTTCGAGCTGGGGGACGTAGGGGCGCACCAGGATGCCGGGCGGCGGGTCGGTGAGTTGGCCGCCGGGGTCCGCGACGACGCCCTGCACCCGGTCGGCGAGCAGGTCCAGCGCCCCGGCGGCCTCGTGGAGGAAGCGTGCGCCGGCGTCGGTGTTGGCGGTACCGAGCGAGACGAAGACCAGGTCACGGGAGGGGTCGAGGGCCTCCCAGGGGAAGTCCGGGTCCCCGGGCCGGTCGGCGATGGCCGGGCCGACCAGGTGGACCCGCTCCCAGGGCAGGGTGGACTCGCCGACGAGTTCCCGGCTGGTGAAGGCGAGGACGCCGTACGGGGAGAAGCGTGGGTCGTGCGTGGCGGCCGGGTCGCCGATCGCCTCCCGCAGTGCGTCCAGCCGGCCGGTCAGCCAGGCGGCCACCTTGGGCAGATCGGCCAGCGGGTCGATGAGTTCGGCCGAGGTACTGGCCGAGGTGAAGTACGGGACGCCGAGGCGTTCGCACACCAGGGCGCCGGCCACCGCGTGCTGGTCGGTGACGACCGCGTCCGGGCGGAAGGCGTGCACCGCGCTCGCCACGGCGGGCGCCATCGCCTCGGCGAGCGGGATGAAGAAGACCTCCCAGAGGAAGCGGAAGGCGGCCGGTCCGGTCAGGGTCGGCGGGCGGACCAGTTCGCCGGCTTCGGGGAGAGCGCACTCGTGGACGACGGCGGCGGGTCCGGCCGCGTCACGGATGCGGTCGGCGTAGCCGCACCACTCGACCTCGTGGCCGCGAGCGGTCAGCTCGGCCGCCACCGCGACGAGCGGGTTGATGTGCCCGGTCAGTGGCG